>JAIBEY010000009.1 GCA_019459525.1 Prolixibacteraceae bacterium | reverse complement strand
TACAATCATTGGTGTTTGCCCTGACTACTGAGGTTAAAAATGCAGGATAAGGTTTTAAAACCTTATTTTTCTCGGGCAACCTAAGTAGAAATGGTATGCACAAACATATCTAACCTTATTAATGTACTGTATTTCAGTCATTAAATATTCAATTAAATATCGAACTAAGGTTAATAACTTGAAATCGCAAATTGCGACATCAAGTTGGGGAGGTCGTCGGAAACCACCTTTTGTGTTTACCGAACACGGAGTTTTGATGCTGTCTAGCGTTTTAAACAGTGAAAGAGCAATAAAAGTAAATATACAGATCATGCGGATTTTCACAAAAGTCCGTCAACTGCTTACCGATAATTTAAGTGCAAAACTTGAAATTGAAGAAATCAAAAAGAAACTGGCAAACCAAGACAAAAACATTGAATTGGTATTTAATTATCTGGACGAACTCATTGAAAAACAGGAGAACCCCAAGCCGCATAAACTGATCGGGTTTAAAAGGAATAATAGCTGATAAATTTATTGGGTGAATGCAAGACACATCATCGGAAGCCATTCAGTACCGAAGTCTGGATCGGGAAAACTGGGGCGGATAAAACGGTTACGGTTTCATTCCCATTGCCTTCACATAGTTTTCATTCACGTTACTATTGGTGTATTTGCAGTTTTCAATAAGCTCAAACATTGCCTTTTTTGCCAATTCCTGATCGGGACGTGCTTTGCGGATCTCATCGAACCCGTTTCGCGAAGCTTCAGTAAATTCAATAATTTTATCCCAGTTTTCTGGTTTTGCAATGTTCCTCATCGAACTCGGATTACCCATCCTTTTATATGGCCAGTAGGTCCAGCCAATATTGTTTCGGTTCATCAGGCGGGTCCATGCACCAATCCATTCGTCAGTATTCTCGCCGGTTTCGCCCATAAACATGGGTAAGTTAACCGAGTCGCGGAAATGCACAAAATCCTCAATGTTAGCCTGAAGGGTATCGCACCAATAGCGGTGACAGGTGTACATCAGTTTATCGTCGAATTTCGAATCGGTAAAAACCTTAAAGTTGCTGTTCCATTGCGCCCCACCCAGCATAACGATGTGGTTTTTATCCACTTCACGAATGGCAGCAACGGCTTTTTTATAAACAGGTTCCAAAGCGGCATTTAGTTTTGCCCGGTCCTCATCCACAAAATAGGTAGCAATAGGCTCATTCAGAAGGTCGTAACCTAAAATAACAGGTTCATTTTGGTAGTGTTCGGCAATCTTTTTCCAGATCGAAACAAACAGGTTTTGACTTTCTTCGCTGGTCATCAGCCACGGATAGCCGTAACTATCATCAATATTGTCACCGGTTTGTCCGCCTGGCGCATCGTGCATGTCCAGAATCAGGTAAATCTCCGATTCGCGACACCAGCTAACCAGACTGTCCAACCGTTGGAATCCATCCTGGTTGGCCGACAAACCCATGTAATCTTCATCGGTAAATAATTTGTAATGAAACGGTATCCGGATGGTATTCATCCCTGTTTCGCGGATGTAGCGGATATCCTCGCGGGTAATGTAATTGTCTTTAAACTGTTTCCAGAACTGATTGGTAAAATCGGGACCGACCATTTCACGAAAAGCCTGATCAATCAAGCGGGCCGAGCTGGCTTTTTTGAAACCGAACATGTATCCTTCCGGATTAAGCCAGTTACCCAGATTTGTTCCCTGAATAAAGAATTTTTCTCCATTGGGCGCAATCAGGTTCGGGCCATCAATCTTCATGAAAGTGGATTGGGCTTCGGGTTCTTGTTTGGCAGCAGGATTACAGGCGAACAAAAGCAATGTTCCAGCCATCAGGAGGCAGGCAAATAGGTTTTTGGTCATGGTTCTTTTTGTTTAGGTTTGAAAATCTATACAGAACAGTTACATAAAATGCAAGGTCTGATACCTTCCAACAGTTAAAATGCAATTTTCAGGCGGATAAAATTAGCAATAAAAACAAAAAGCGACTCTTTCTATGCGGAATTTCAGCTGCTTATAAAACCGTTTCTATTCCATTTTTCGTTTTATCCGGATTACTGAAAACGAATAGGCAGGTAAAGTACATGGGAATTCGCCGCTTACAGCTATCTGATCGGTTACCGGCCTTGCCTTTTTATCGGTCGGGGTTCCGGAGAGCACAGTCCGGATTGCCGAAGTGCTAAAATCGCCCATTCCATCCAGACGGACATTCGAGTTAACCGCTACCGGAAGCATGTTCACCATTTTCACGATCAGATCGTTACTCTTGCTGTCGCGAACCACCGAAACAGCCACCCGTTTCCTGACGGACTCATTTTTATCGGAAAGTTTTATGTCGCTGGTCAGGTAAGTATCGCCTGAATTTTGCCCGTAAAGTTGCTGTATAAAGTAATCAACCGTCGGTTTTACTTCGGAATTGTTGAAATAAATCAGGTCGGGATTCCATTGGGTGTGTCCCTCTTTGGCCAGCAAGGGCGCATACGAAGTCATGCTCACCACGTCGCCGTTGCGCTCGCAAGCGGTCAGGTAAAGCGCTTCCGAAAGTGCCGTTTCGATGTTGGTAACTCGTCCGGGCAAGTGCGAGGCGTATTCACCCAAATATACTTTTGGTTTGGAGCGGTCGTATTTATCGTAGTAATCCTGATTGTGAATAAACCAGCCCGGCGACTGATAGTAATGTTCGTCAACCATCGGAACCTGCAACTTAGTCGCGATTTTCCAGCCTTCCACATAGTCGGTTCCTTCGAACGATGGCCCAACGGTTCCAATCACTGTAATTTCAGGGTGCTTTACTTTCACCGCGTTGAAGATCATCGTAAAACGTTCCTCGAAAATAGCATTGATCAGGTCTTCGTTTCCAATTCCGACATATTTCAGGTTGAATGGTTTGGGGTGACCGGCTTCCGCACGAATTTTTCCCCATTTGGTTGTTGCATCGCCATTGGCCCATTCAATCAAGTCTAGCACTTCCTGAACATAGTCGTCCATGTCGCACATCGGGATACCACCCTGCTGACCTGCGCCACCGGTTGCTGAATTCTGGCAGGGAACGCCGGCCGCGATAACGGGTAGTGGCGCGGCGCCGATATCCTCGCAGAACTGAAAATACTCGAAATAACCCAGTCCGACAGTTTGGTGATAGCCCCACAAATTTTTCAATGGTCTGCGCGATTCCAGCGGACCAACCGTGTTTTTCCAGCGATAAATGTTGTCTATCCCGTCGCCGTGAGCCACACAACCTCCGGGGAAACGAATGAACCGGGGATGGATGTCGGCAATGGCTTGCGCCAGATCGGCTCGTAAACCATTTTTACGCCCCATAAATGTCTTTTGCGGAAACAGCGAAATCATATCCAGATGGACAGTTCCGGCGGTTTGCGGAACAATCTCCAGTTGAGCATCTGTTGCCGTTTGGCTGGCAGTCAGGACTGCTTCAACCTTTTTCCATCCGGAAGAGTTGACCGAAATAGTCGTTGCTCCATAACTCTCACCGTTTTTACCGATCAGGCGGACAAGCAATTTTTTGCTCTTTTTATCCGGATTGCTCACGAAAACAGAAAAATTATATTTTTCTCCGGACTTTATTGCGATTCCATCAAATCCTTCATTAACCAATCCGGAACCCGTTTCCGTAGTTTTCAGGACAGCATAATGCGCATTGTTTGCATGAATCGGAGAAACTGAATCGATTGAAAAGGCCGTTCCGTTGCCGTTCAAACGCCAGGCTTTGGTACTATTCCAGGTTTTATCGCGCCCTTCTTTATCGCTTAAAGCGTATTCAAAGTCGCGGTTTTGAAGCAATTCGGCATAAAGTCCGCCATCGGCGGCATAATTAATGTCTTCGAAGAACACGCCAATCAACATGTCGCTGATTTTTTTGCTTTTCGAATTGTCAATCGTAATTGTTGCGTCCAAGGCTTTAAGCGATGCAAAACGTATCGAATCAGTTTTGGTCGTCTCCGACCATTGCAGATCGCGGTACGCATTCAATCTCTGCTTATTCAGTAAACTCTCAACAAGTTCCCAGGCCACTTTATGCACGGTTCCGGTTTCGGTATTTCCTGAAATGTTTACTTTCTTACGCTGGTTCAAGCGGTCGCTCAACGATAATTCATTCGCCTGACTGTAGTTTTTAAAATCAGTAGTTGTTACGCTAAAAGCTTTTTTTGCACCGTTGGCCGTGCTCAGCCAGGTTATTTCATATTTCCCATTAGTCTTGCACAACACTTCGGGTTCCAGACAATTGTTGTCTTTCATCACGATGGGGTAAGTCTGCGGAAACCAGTAAATCAGATCTTCCGATTCGGCGTGAGCAAACGTTCCGGTATGTTCGTTCAAACTCCACACACAGTGCCACATTCCGTCCGGTGCCAGAAATAAAAAAGGAGTGATCATGCGCTTTTCGACGCCCCATCGTCCGTAGTCACAAAACAGGAAACGCATCTCCGGGCCAATGGAAGTCCAGTCTTCCTGGTCGGTACTCCATGCAAAATGCAAACCGTTCGTATTCGAATTTTTGGTTGTTGCGTACGAGAAAAGGTAAACCGAATCGGGTTGATCGCTTATTGGGAGAACAGCGCCAAAAGTCGTCTGTCCAATGAACATTATGGTCAAACACAGGAGCAGGAAAGTTCGTTTCATCAGAGGTTTAGTTTAGGGAATGGGTTACTGCCAACAAATATGGGAAAATAATTAGAAGTGTACAAATGACGTTAATTTGTGATTACGAATCTTCGATAACAAAGTTTGCCCCCTTGCCAGCAACGGCAAAGGGGCAAACTTAATGTTCGATCACTCCAAATTACTTTCGGTTTATCCAAACCATCATTTCGTTGGCTCCTCGGTTATTCCATGCAAAATAAGGAATGGCGGTAAATTTTTGGGAGGTTACTTTTTTGCCGTCCTCCATTTGTGCTTCTCCGGAAATTGAAACGACTCCGCTTAATTCTCCTGAATTAAATGATTTTGTCAGTTTTGAAGAATCAGCCAAAGAAAGCTTCAGCAGTTCCGGTCCATTGTCTTTTCCTTCAAGACAATACACAATCGGACCGCGTTCAAGAGCAACTTTACCAGCATTGTCGGTCACATTTTTATTTGCTTCCACCCGGCGGATGCTCATCGGTAAGTTGTAATTCACCACATCGCCCTGTTTCCATTCTCGGTCGATAACAGCATAACCTTTTTCGGTTTTATACTGAAATTTTTCGCCGTTGATCGTAACCAATACAGAATCGGTTTCAGGAGTGATAAAAGAATATAAATCACTTGGAACAACCTGATTGCCAGCCCAACCCGGAATTCTCAGGCATAAAGCAAACTGGCTGACCTTTTCGGGTGAAACCGAAATCTTCACCCCTCCATCCCACGGATATTGTGTTTCCTGCAAAATGGTAACCAATAATTTTTTATTCAACTGAATGGTTGACGAACTTTGGGCAAACAGGTTAACATACACACAACTTGCACCTTGCGCATAAATATATCCGGGAACTGACGCCAAAAACCGGCACATATTGGTTGGACAACATGAACAATCGAACCAGGGCTGGCGATCGAGTGTTTCGCCGCGGTTAAATTTGAAATGCATGTCGCATTCCAAAGGATTCGGGTAAAAGAAAGATTTTCCGTCGAGTCCGATTCCTGAAATTACTCCGTTGTACAAACTCCTTTCAAGCACATCGATGTATTTCGAATCGCCGTGAAGCAAAAACATGCGATAGTTCCAGTACACATTGGCAATGGCGGCGCAGGTTTCGTTGTAGGCCGTAAGATTGGGCAGCTCATAATTATCGCCAAAAGCTTCGCCCTGATGACGGGCACCAATTCCGCCGGTGATGTAAAGTTTTTTGGAAACCATGTTTTCCCAAATTTTATCTATTGCCAATAAATATTCGGTATTTCCGGTAAGAGCGGCAACGTCTGCAACTCCAGCATACAGGTATCCCGCGCGAACAGCATGGCCAACCGCTTCGTCCTGCTGAATGAGTGGTTTGTGATCTTGTGAATAGGCTTTTTTCTGATCGTTTTCTTTTCCGCGACTGTCGATAAAGAACTTTGCCAGATCGAGGTATTTTTTCTCTCCGGTTATGCGGTATAGTTTTACCAGCCCCATTTCCACAATTTCGTGACCGGGAGCATCATTACGTTTTCCGGGACCAAAAACATGATCGAGCAGATCAGCATTTTTCAGGGCAATGTCCAGAAAATTACGTTTCCCGGTTGCCTGAAAATGAGCAGCGGCAGCTTCGAACAAATGCCCGGAGTTGTACAATTCGTGGCTAAGTACCGATTCCTGCACCCAGCGTTCGTTACCCGACCATTTGTGCGGATGCAAAGGATCGATGGTTCGTGCAGTGTACAAATAGCCATCCGGTTCCTGAGCTTTCCCAAGAATAGTGATCAAACTATCGACATATCGGTCGAGCTTTGGATCGGGATGAACTGTCATCGAATAGGCTGCCCCTTCAATGGTTTTGTAAATATCGGTATCGTCGAACGGGAACTCAGTATTGAATTTACCTTCCTTTTGGGCGGCTTTTACAAAACTCTCAACCCTGCCCGTTTCTTCACATTTGGCAAACGATGCCGGAATTGTAACGGTTCGGTTGGTCTCAATTTTAGGCAACCAGAACTGGTCGTTGATTTTTACTTCGTTAAACGGAACGCCCTGGATTTTATAATCGGCCTTTTCAGGTTGATTTTTACAGGCCACCAGCCCCACTAACAGTAGAATTGTTGCAACATAGTTATTTTTCATCTGTCGATAATTTGTTTTTTAATTGTCAGATAGCTTTAGGTTTATGTTTTAGATGCTTTATCTAAGCTCAACAACTATCCCTTCCCCCGAATAATTAATTGTTTTTACAGTTTTTGAAACTTCTGTTCCTGTTCCTGATTTTTCGTTTACCACAACAACTTCGAATTTGCGGTTTTTCAGCATCCCGGGGAATTTGCCTTTCCGATCACCAATGGTTAGGGTTTTTGTGGCATCGTCCCACTTCAGGTCAATGGTAGCATACATTCCTTTTTCGTAGTTATAGTTGTCCTTTTCGTCATCATACAGTACAAATGTCCCATTGGCTCCCGGATAAATACGGATTTCGATTGGATCTTGCTTTTCGGCAGCATATTGAACCGTTGGGCCCATCGGAATAATTGATCCCGCTTTTACGTACAAAGGCATAATGTCTATTGGCGTTGGCCGTTCCACTTCTTGTCCGCCCTGTAGTTTTACGCCCGACCAGAAGTCGTACCATTCGGCACCTTCCGGCAAGTATGTTTTGCTACTTTTTACTTTACTGAAATCGCTGGTTGAACCTTCCTTTTTGTTTTCAGTATAAAGCGGTTCGGTAACAGGGCTGACCAGAATTGATTTTCCGAACATATATTCGTTGTTGATGTCGAGGACTTTCTTGTCGCTGGCGAAGTCCATCATCAGGGCGCGCATCATGCTCGAAGCGTTGGCAGTAACCTGCCATGAAGTTGAGTAGATGTAAGGCAATAAACAGTAACGCAGATTAATGTACTTTTCAATGGTATTATATTCCCAGCTTTCTTTTTCTCCAAAGTTCCAGATTTCGCGCGGCGTATCGGTTCCATGCGAGCGCATCATTGGCGTAAAGGCGCCAAACTGTAACCAACGGACATACAATTCTCTGTAAGCTACGTTTCCTACTCCACCGCGATAATTCCAGGGAAAGAAGCCGCCAATATCGCAATTCCAGTAGGGGATTCCGCACAGAGAAAAATTGAGTCCTCCTGAAATCTGGTTGCGAAGCACATTCCAGTCCGAAACCACATCGCCACTCCACGAGTTAGCACCATAACGCTGTTGCCCGGCAAACGCCGAACGGGTAAGGATGAAAACCCGTTTATTGGCAGAGGTTTGGCGTTGGTGATCGGATACCCCGCCCACTGCCATCAAAGGGTAAGCATTGCGCACTTTACGAAATGACCCCAGGTAGGTTTTGTTATCAAAATCTTCTTCTTTCACTTCCAGATGATCGGGTTCGGTAGAATCGAGCCACCAGCCGTCCATACCCAGCGAGAAGATGCCACGGTTCATGAAATCCCAGTATATGTCGCGAGCCTCGGGGTTATAAACATCATAAGGTTTTACTCCTGAAGGTTTTGCCGGATCTGGCGGCCACTTGTCTTCCGAACTAGGAGGCCATGTTTTAAAGTTCAGCAACATGCCTTTCTTATCCATGATTTCGAACGCTTTGGTTTTAGGCCCAAACGATTCCCAGCACGAAATGATGATGTGTGCATTCATGTTGTGTATATCGTTAATCATCTTTCTGGGTTCGGGGAAAGCAGGGTTCAAAAATTCCATGGCATTCCAGTGGTAGTTGTCGCCCCAGTATTGCCAATCCTGAATAATACCATCGAGCGGCACACCTATTTCGCGGTACTTTTTCACAACGCCAACGATTTCATCCTGACTTTTATACCGCTCTTTGCTCTGCCAATACCCGAAAGTCCAG
Organism: Prolixibacteraceae bacterium; assembly: GCA_019459525.1. Lineage (GTDB taxonomy): Bacteria > Bacteroidota > Bacteroidia > Bacteroidales > Prolixibacteraceae > Aquipluma. Next base: position 54,512 of record JAIBEY010000009.1, on the reverse strand, counting down.
TATGGGAACATGGGCGCTTGCCCGGTCAGGCTGCGCATACCGACAATTACCCCATCGGCATTTGCGCCATACATGAAATAGTAATCGGCGCAATCGCCAACCTGCGATTCGAAAGAAGTTTCCTGCAAATTATCGACAAAAGTGGTAGGCGAATAGTTGTCCCAGAAAAGGCCATACCCTTTCACCGACTGGAAAAACGGGATGCAAATCTGCATATTTTCCTGGCGCAGAAACAGTTTCTGCATCCGTTGGTTCATCGTTCCTTTTTGGTGTTGACCTAAGCCGTAGATGGCTTCATCCTTGTCGAGCAAAAACGCCTGCCTGACGATATATGTATCGTCGTCAACATCCTTAACAGCTGTAAATTGAATTCCATAATCCTTTTCTGTAAACAGCAGGTTTCCCTTTGCATCACGATAAGTTATTTTCCCGGTTTCGAGGTTTAAGTCAACAGCTAAAGCTGAGCTGCTTAAAGTCACAACTTGTCCGTTTTGGCCGATCTTTACATCCGTTTTTTCGGGAGCCTTAATTACCGAAAGGCTTTGTTTATTCACTATTTCTCCTTCAGGAAATTTGATAACGCGAACGATTTCCGGAGAATAAAACTGGATTTCAGTGGTAACCGAGTTTATTGTGGTACTGGCCCCAAGCTCTGTTTCCTGGTATTTCTGCGACCAAACATTCGACGCAAACAAAGTTAAAATTAGAAGGAGTATTGTTTTGTTTTTATACATTTTCTTGAATTTAGGTCATTCTCAACTTTGTTTTAAAAGTAAGGTTCACCTATTTTCGACAACAGATGAACCTTACAGACTGAAACAACAGAGAATTAATTAATAACCGGTGTTTTGTTTCAGGTTAGCATTTTTCTGGATTTCGCCGAGTGGAATGGGGAACAAAACCCTGTAGTCGCCATTTGGAGAATGCGATAACCATGATTTTTTAGTAAACATTCCAAAACGGATCATGTCGGTTCTGCGACGACCTTCCTGGCAGAATTCATAACCTAACTCATCCAGGAAACGGCCATATTGAATATCAGCTCCACCTTCAGTCGTAGAAGTGATGTGGTTGCGAAGCCCATAGTCGTATGTGCTTCCACCCATCAATTGTGCTCCGGTAACAGTTGCCTTTTCAGGAGCTGATTTGAAATTCCGTGCCCTAACCTGAGTCACAATAACAGCAGCTTCGTCGGCTTTACCCTGACGCAACAAACATTCAGCTTTCATCAGGAGAACATCGGCATAACGGAATATTGGAAAGTCGTTGCTCAAACGGTTCGTTGCACCCATGGCAATTTCGAATTTTCCTAAACGGAAACCGTGTACTTCTTCCGAAAAATCAACTCCGGGCAATTCGTTAATGTAGGCAAGCGGTTTCCCTTTGTATTCGCCAAGTGTTGCTAAAATAACGTCACCATTGGCTTTGTACTGCAGGCCTTTAATGTAGTTGTCCTTATAGCGTGAATCGTCAGTATCAAAAGTATTGATATACTGAGGAACGGCACAAACGCCTCCCCAAGGGCTAGACTCCAGATTGTAAGTAGCCTGATTTTCAGGCTGCAAGGTTTGCATGTGAATATCGAAAGCATTCCAGTTGGTTACGTATTTCGAATCGAAAGGCAAAGCGAAAATGATTTCCTTCGAGTTTTCGTTGTTGGTCACAAAAACATCTTTCTGGTTCGATTCCAAGCCATACCCAACTCCTGAATTGATAATGGCGTCGCATTCTGTGATACATTTATCCCAAGCTGGTGTTCCAGTGTAAACGCCTGCATTGAGGTAAACTTTGGCCAAAAGCGCATGAGCTGCCCACTGATTGAACTTTCCGTAAGTCTTCTGATTTTTTTCAGCACTAACTTTCGAGATATTCTCGGTAACCTCCTTAACGATAAAATCATACACTTCCTTCCGGGTATTCTGTTTAGGTAAGAAACCTTCAGGAACATCGAATTTATCAACGATCGGAACGTTTCCGAAGAAATCGCACAAAACCCAGTAGTAAGAAGCGCGGAGTATTTTCATTTCAGCAATTAAAGCCGCTTTATCAGCTTCGGGTACCGGAATAGCATTGGATTCGACCTGAAAAATAACACGGTTGCAATTGGTAATCCCAGCATAAGTCCTACTCCATGTATTTACTACGATATCATCATCCGTGGTCCATTTGTGTTCATGAATGCGTCGGTAAACGCCACCATCAACCCATCCGTTTGGACGGGCAGGAGTCAACATTTCGTCGCCCGAAACCTCGTTGGCGCGGTAAAGCCCGTTCCAATCATTCAAAACGATACGCCAGTTGACATAGGCCGAACCGGCCAGCGCTGCCAGGTCCGAATCGGTAGCTGTAAATTGGCTGCCAATAATGGTATTGTAGCTTTCATCCTTTAATTCTGTACACGATGAAACCATGATGGTCAGAAAAACAACAACTGAGATTCCGATCTTTCTTATATTTTTAAAATTCTTCATATCCATTTCTTTAATCATTAGAATGTAACATTAAGTCCTAGGGTAAATGTTCTCATTGTCGGATATTTATCCCGCTGGTCAACACCTGGAGCCAAACCGGCCCCGCTGTTGATGTTGATACCGCCCTGAGAACCTCCGCCACTGGTAACCAGGCTGACTTCAGGATCAATTCCTTTATAGCCGGTAATAATGAACGTATTTAAAGAAGAGACATAAAATCTGGCAGATTGGATATACTTGATTCCGGTTTTCGGAATGTTATATCCCAACGTGATGTTGTCAATTTTCCAGTAGTCGCCGTCCTCGATGTAATAACTGTTAAATTCCTGTGGAGATTTTAATTGAGTTTTCCCGAATACCGGATCAAACGCTGTTTTCAGCAGGTTATACTGGGTATAAGTTGGGTTTTCGTACATCATGCGCTGGAAATTAGCTACCTGAAATTTGAAAGCGCCACGTTGCGAAATGCTCAAATCCCAATTTTTATACCTGAAATTATTGACCCAGCCAGCATAGTATTTAGGAAGTCCGTTCCCAATCACTTTTTTATCGCCAAAAGAATGCTTGAAATCTTTATACTTGACCGCTGATCCATCAGCGCCTTCGTAAATCCATTGGCCATAATTGGCAACATCTGTTTTGTCGTCGCCAATTCCAATCACCTTGAAGCCATAAAAATTACCAATTGGCTCACCAACTTTTACAATGTGTGTAAATGATTGTACCGGAGGACCTGTATATCCGGTGGTAAAGTAGTCGCTTGATGTTGTATATACATCGTTTGTTAAACTAACCAACTTATTAGTATTGGTCGAAAAAGAAACACTACTTGTCCATTCAAAATTTTCAGCTTTTACTGGTACTACATTAACTAAAACTTCCAACCCTTTATTTTCCATCTTACCAACATTAGCTCTGGTAGTTGAATATAAGTTAGGAGGACTTGGAACGGCATAGTCAAAAAGTAATCCATCTATTTTGCGGACGTAATAATCGATGCTTCCGCTAATCCTGCTATTGAGCATACTGAAATCAACACCAAAGTCTGTTTCGTGTTTTTCTTCCCATCTCAAATCAGGATTTGAGTTTTGAGTGGGGATTAAGGTTCGTACCCATTTCCCATCAGAAAGGACGTACTCCGAATATCCGATCATACCAACCCCCCGAAACAAATCAGATGGCTGTGTACCAGTTACACCATAACCTGCCCTCAATTTGATGTCGTTGAAAATATGCTGGTTCTTCATAAATGGTTCGTTGGTCAATCTCCAACCAGCCGAAACTGCTGGAAATAATCCCCATGGATCTTTTGTTCCGACCAATTGGCTGGCTTCTTCACGACGAAGACTGGCCATCAACAGGTATTTGTCGTTGTAGTTGTAAGTCAACCTTCCGAAGAATCCAATTAAATTGGTTTCAGCATGGTAACTCGATTGTGGATCGGTAACTTTTCCATTTTTATTAGCTTCGCCAAGCCCGATGTTGTAATAGCCAAACTGGTCGGTTGGAAAATCCCAGTTTTGCATGGACATATTGGTGTAAACATTTTCCTGATAACTGTAACCGGCCAGAGCTTTGAATTGGTGGTTGCCAATTGATTTAGAATATTCGGCAGTTAGCTCAGCCAATTTATCAGATGATTCAGCTGCACCAATTGACGCATATCCGTTTCTGCTATCCCGCAAGGTTGAAACGTGTTGTTTTGTTTCGGAATAACCATTATTCTGGTTCCACTTCGAAACAGAAAGCACGCTGGTTAGTTTTAGTCCTTCTATTGGAGTTAAAGATATGGTATTGTTGAACCTTGAAAGATGTTCGTTGGTACGACCATCACTTTCCATTAAATCGGAAACCGGGTTTTCGTATTCGAATTTAGAAAGTTCCTGGAACCATGTTCCGTCTGCATTTTTTATAGGAGCTGTAGGATTCTGTAACATGGCCTGTCTGTATATGTATCCATTGAAGCCATTCAGTTTTTTCGTAGAATTCAATATCCCCAGGTTGATCTTTAGTTTTCCATCAAGCATCGTATGATTGATGTCCGCACGTCCGATAAACGCTTCATTGTACGATTTCAGGAAAACACCTTCGGCTGAATTGTAGTTCACATTTACCAGGTAGTTTGTAGTTGCATTTCCGCCCCTGAATGTCAGATTGTGCACATGGTTGACCGGTTGACGTGATATTTCGTCTAACCAATCGGTTGTTGTACCCAGATCGGTATTTGCAGCCCGGAACCCATCTTTAATTTGCTGACGGAAATCTTCGGATGTTGATAGGTTTAGCTTACGGGCTATGGATTGGACACTTGCATAACTGCTGTATTCAACTGAGCTTTTATATATGCCGCTTGCCCTGCGGGTGGTGATCAGGATTACACCATTCGTACCACGTGTTCCGTAGATGGCGGCAGCAGAACCGTCTTTTAAAACGTCCATCGATTCAATGTCTTGTGGCGCAACCGTTTTCAAGTCTCCGGGAATTCCATCAACAAGTACCAATGGGCTGATGCTTGCTCCTATCAGTGTTGTATTTCCCCGTAATATGATTTGAGAAGTACCGCTTGGATCACCGTTGGGAGTGACAATAGTTAACCCGGCTACTTTTCCCTGAATTAACTGTCCGGCATCTTTCACATTACCTTTCAAAAAATCAGATGATTTTACTGTTGCCACTGAACTCGTAACGTCAGCTTTCCTCTGTGTTCCATAACCAATCGCCACAACTTCTTCAATTCCGATCGTTTCTTCAGCAAGAGTTACGTTTATTGTTGGATTGCTTCCAACCGCAATTTCCTGCGTTTTCATCCCTACAAAAGTAAATTGCAAGGTTGCATTTGCCGGAACATTGGGCAGTAAATAATGTCCTTCACTGTCTGTAATGGTTCCGTTAGTAGAGCCTTTTACCACTACCGATACCCCAGGCAATGAACTACCGAAAGAATCTGTGACTTTACCCGATACCGATTTTTGTTGCTGAGAATTGAGAAATTCCTGGCCTAAATTCTTCAACTGTTTTTCCGAAGGATTAATCAAAATCAAATTATTATCCGTTATCGAATAATTAATTCCATCTTTTTCGAACAAAAGTTTTAGGATTTTCTCAACCACTTCATCGTTTACCCGGATACTCACTATGGCATCCAGGTTCACTTTCTCGTTCTCGTAAATAAACCGATACTCCGACTGTGCTTCAATTTGCTGAAGCACTTCTTTGATGGAATTCCCCTGCATGTTCAACGACAACTTTTTGTTCTGCGAATAAACAGTTGCTGTAACCTGCATCGTTAGAACCACAATTAAAAAGGCAGTTAGTTTCATAACCAACAAGAGCTTTTTGGGAATATGGCATACGCCTTTCCCTGATTCATAAATTTTTTTCATAAATTTGTAATGCAATTAGTTAATTACTCCAAATTGAATGTTCGTAGCATTCAATTTTATTATCTAAAAAACAGACGGGGGATGCTGAAACATCTTCCGTTTTTCATTTAATCAAATCAGAATTTTATCTTCCTGAAATCAGAATATCTTTCCCTTTTAATTCATATCGGATTGAACTTAACTGGCACAGGGCATTCAATACATCCAACACAGTTTGTTCTTTTAACACTCCGGTATAATGGATCTTTTCTCCCAGACTTTTATCGCTGAGTGTAATCTTTACGTCGTACCACCGTTCCATTTTGGTACAAACTTCCTGAAGCGACATGTTTTCCATGTACAGTTTGTTCTCCATCCAGCTTGTGATGTGCGATATTTCTCCTTCGGTGTATCTGATTTCGTTCGATTTTTTATCCAGAGAGGCAATCTGGCCAGGCATCAGGATCAGATTGGGCGAACCATTCTGACTTAGTTCAACTTTCCCTTCAACGAGCGAAGTCTGGGCCATTCGGTCTTCCGGATATGCACTCAGGTTAAATTTGGTTCCCAGAACTTTCACTTTCAAGCCGTCAGCAGTTTCAATCACAAACGGTTTTTTGCTTTTGGCGACTTCAAAAAATGCTTCGCCACTAAAATCAACCTTTCGGGTTTGGCTGATCTGATCGTAGTGGTATTCCAGAGTCGATCCGGCATTGAGTTTAACCACTGATCCATCGGGAAGGATCACTTCGGAGCGGCTTCCATAAGTGGTGCTCATTGCCAAAGTAGCTTCTGAACTTGAAAACAGGCTGGTATAAAAAGTAAGGCTCAGGAAAATCAGCAACGATGCAGCCATTCCGGAAACCACCAGTGCTATATTTTTAAGTTGTCGGGTACGGTTCTTTCGGGTTTCGAGTTTCGAATTAACCTGATTCCATGCTTTTTCAGAATCGAATTTTTGCAGGGTTGAAACATCGGCTGTTGCAGTCCATATTTTCTGATATTTCCTTAAATCATTTATATTTTCAGGATTGGCCTTTTGCCATTCCTCCAGTTTTGCATCTCCTGAAGCGGACTGTTTTCCGTCCAGCAAATGATCGACGATATGTTCTCCGATTGGAAATTGCTGTTCCATTTTTCTGTTTATTTATACTGCTGACACATCAAAACAGAAAAGGTCCTATCGGGAAATAGTTTTTTTTTTTAGAAAGGTGGAAGTTTTCAGGCAGAAGCAAGAAAATAGCTGTGGCAAAAATGTTTCGGGTTATACGATGCGCGGTAAATCCCTAAACCCGAAACACGCAACAATTGAATGCTCACCCCCCCATTTTCCGGTCCCCGGTCTTCGTTCTCCTCAAGGCTCAAACGCATCGTGCAGCTCAAGGCAAGCTTTCAGAAATTGAAGTGATTTCCAGATTTGGTTTTTGATTGTTTTTACCGAAATACCCAGTTGGTCTGCAATTTCCTGTTGTTTGAGTCCATCGAAACGGCTTTTCATAAATACATCGCGGCTTCGTTCCGGTAATTGGCCAATACATTGATTTAGTGCCGCACTGAATTCGATCTGTTCAATCAGGTTCTCATCGGTTTGCCATTCCTGAACCGGTATGTTTTGAATCGATTTCCTGCGGCTTTTTTCAGCGCGAAGGTAATTGAGGGCTGCATTCTTAGAGGCTTTATATAAATATCCGGAGATGCTTTCTTTTATTTCGAGTCGCCCCCGCTGAATCCAAAGCCTGATGAAAAGCTCTTGAACCACATCTTCAGAAGCGGTATAGTTCTGAGTCTGGTTAAAAACAAAAGCACACAGCCTACTGTAATAGCGCACGAAAAGCTGATTATAACACGAATAATCATTCCGTTTTATACCCGTTATTAATATCTCGTCGGTCAATTCCATTTTTCTCGATCAATTTCCGGAATACACTACCAGGTAAATAATTCCGCTATACGCTTTGCCCTCCGCGCGTATGCCCTCCGCTACTCAAACTCCAACCCGCCAAAAAATTCAGGCATATGAAATGAAGGCTGAGGTGTTTTAATTTTGGTCCACGAAACAAAATGGGGAACCGTCAGTTCGTCGCCGCATTTGTAAAAATTACCACGCATTTTCATGCCTGAACCCGATGTAAGCTCGTGCTTGAAAAATACCTTCCACGGAATGGCCATCGTGATTTCCCAATCGGTTTGTTCTTTTCGCTCAGCAAACGGAGATTCCCCCAGGCTTGAAGTTCTCCGAATGGTAGCAATTTGCTCATCGGTGGCATGGACTGTTGGTTCTCCCTTTTTTCGATATCCAAGCAAAGCTGTTCCAATGCAACTCATTTCGAGATTGTAATAAACGTCATTGCCCTCAGGAGAAAGAAAAAACTCGACACAACTGTCTGTCCAGACACGGCCATTACTTTTCGCGATTTCGGCTTTTACCGATTGTTCGTTCACCCGATATTGCAGAAACAATTCATCGTCGTTATATGCAATTTGCACGAAAACTTCCGGATGGTAAGGAAACTCGTCCCAATTCACCACTTCAAGTTTAAGCGGGGCAACTTCCAGATCAAATGTTTCGGCAACCAGCTCCAATGGCGGTTGGGTAAAACCTTCCAGTATTTGTTGGATTTTCATCGTTTCGTTTTTAAAATCAAGATTTTGAATTGTTTTTTTGTTCCCGTAAGATTCAGGAAGCTGATTGAGCCAGGTCATTAACAGAAGTGCGCACAATCCGGCACATTTCATCATATTTTTCCTCCATGCTGGTCAGCAATTTGTACTGAGCCACTGTTCGTTGATAATTGTGTTCCGGACTTTTAATCCGGTAATAGTTGTCGCCATCGATGTAATCCATCAAAAACCGTAAGACTTGTTCGAAGGTGATGTACTTCGCTGAAAACGCCAGGTATTCCAGTTCTTTTTCGTTCAGGAAGCTGATGGCCTGCGACAAATAACCTTTGGTAAATCCTTCGAAAATGGCGATATCACTCGAAACAGCATCCAAGTTTTCATCATCTTCAAGCCCTGTATTGGTAAACGTGCGCATGGCATCGCCAAAATCGTTGAGGCAGGTGCTGTTTAAAACCGTATCCAGATCAATCATACACAGCACTTTGCCTTCCAGATCGAACAGGATATTGTTTATTTTAGTATCGTTGTGGGTAATGCGGGTAGGTATTTCGCCGTTTTCAACCAACGACCAGAAATGGAGCATCTCTTCGCGACGACTTTCAATCCAACTGATTTCGGTTGACAGTTTTGCTTTACGACCAACGGGATCTTTCTGCAAAACAGCATCCCATTGATTAAAACGGAACCTCATGTTGTGGAATCCGGGCAAAATATCCGTAAGTGGCTCTTTCAGGTCGGCCACCATCGATTGAAATTTCCCGACCCCTTCCCCGCCAAAAAATGCCAGTTCCGGAGTTTTTGCGGCCTGGTGAGTAATGGTGTCGGCAATGAAAATACAAACAGCCCAGAACTCGTTTTCTTCATCCTGAAAATAAAGTTTGCCATCGTTGGCCGGAACTACAGTCAGCACTTCGCGCAGCGGATCTCCATTGCGGGCCATCACCTTCTTTTTCATGTGCGTGGTTACTTTCCGGATGTTCTCCATCATAGCCGGAACATCAGTAAAAATCTTCTTATTTTTCCGTTGCAACAAATAATCAGGAGTAACATCTCCGGTAGTTCGGATTATGTAGGTATCATTTATAAATCCTTCACCCAATTGTTGTACGTTTTCAACATTTCCTTCCAGTTGAAAATTGCCGGCTATTTGTTTTAATTCCATTGGTTTTAGTCTTTTTGTAAAAAATCCAAAGATATACTCCATTTTGGTGTTTAAACACGATTCTATTCCTGTTTTGTATCACTTTTCACCGGAAAATATATCCGCTCCGTAGATTGTCTAAACTTCATTTGGTATTGTCTTCCCATTCCTGCAATTGTTCTTGATTTATTTCCGGAAGAATTGTTCATACCATTGCGTTTCAAATATGGACAAATTCTGTTTTATTATGGAGTTATATTCGATTTTTACTTTTGAGGGGAATCGGTACTTGCTATCAGTGCATTTTTATTATTTTTGGGCACCTGAAACCTTAATGTATTAACAAAAAACTAAACCATAGATGTTAAAAAAGATAGGAAGCTTTATCCGAAAACGTATTTTACTTGTTCTGTTTTTCTCCTTTGTCGTTGGAATTTTAGCCACCGTTTTTACCAATCATGCTATCGAATATACTTCAACCGATGAATTTTGTGCCTCGTGCCATGTTCACCCGCATGTGTTTGAATCGTGGAAATTATCGACACACTACGACAATAAAGGTGGTATTCAGGTGCATTGTGTCGATTGCCACCTTCCGCCCAAAGGACAAGGCTACCTGGTAGAAAAAACCAGACTTGGGCTCAAAGACGTTTACGGTTTTCTCTTCAAAGATTCGGCTGAATTTAACTGGGAGATGAAGTCTGAACTGGAACATGCCGTGAAATATATCCCGAACGCATCGTGTAAGCATTGTCACCAGAACCTATTCCCGAAAAATTTAGCTGACGCGGGCATTGCTGCCCACCTTTACTACGAAAATAACGAGAAGAAACTGGATTTGCAGTGCATCAGTTGCCACCTCGACGTCGGGCATCATAACCCAAACTACAAGCACGGCAAGATGACCGGCATTCCGGGGCAAACCGACGGCAACACCGACAGTTCGAAACCCGTTTTTGAACAACCGACAACAGTATCAACTTTTGCAGATTACACCGAGCAGATTCCAGGTACATCCGTGTCGTTCAAGATGATAGCTATCAAAGGAGGCACCTTCAACATGGGTAGCCCCGAAAAGGAACCTTTCCACCAGCCCGACGAATCGCCGGTGCGCCAAGTTACTGTCAGCCCATTTTTCATGGCCGAAGTGGAGACAACCTGGGAAGAGTACTGGGCATTTTACGGTAACACCATGAGCGAAGGACGCACCCCGCCCGAACAGATTTATGCCAACAACAGTAACCCGAACGTGGATGCCATTTCAGGCCCCACTCCGCCTTATGGGCGCCCCGACCAGAACTGGGGGTTTGGCAAACGCCCGGCAATCACCATGACCCATTATGCAGCGGAAACCTTCTGCCAGTGGCTTTCGAAGAAAACCGGAAAAAAATACCGACTGCCCACAGAAGCCGAATGGGAATATGCGGCCCGAGGTGGCACGGAAACACCGTATTTCTTTGACGGTAAACCGGATAAGTTTTCCAACAAAGGATTATGGCGTAAAATATCGGCTGCCGAAACCGAACCGATTTCGCAGTACATCATTTATGCAAACAATGGCAAAGGCAAAACGCACTTGCCCGACGAGGTCAAGCCTAATCCGTTCGGCCTGAAAAATATGCTGGGCAACGTAATGGAATATTGCGCTGACCGCTATGCACCTGACGCTTATGCCAAAAACAGCGGGAAAGTGACTAACCCACTCGTAACTGAAGGCGAGGAATGGGTTGTGCGCGGGGGCAATTATATTTCGGATGCAGCCGACGTGCGCGCAGCAGCCCGCGACCACAGCCAACACGATGTATGGCTGAAAACCGATCCGCAGCAACCTAAAAGCATCTGGTGGTATTCCGATATTAAAAGCATCGGGTTCAGGGTTGTTTGTGAACCAGACCATTCAATAAAAATTCAATAGATAACTGACTATCCACATTTAAAATTTATCCGTTATGAAAAAAGGTGTTGACAGACGTTCATTCTTGAAAAGCTCGGCTTTGGCCGGGGCATTGGGCGCAATTGGTACAGGAAGTGTTGCAGCGTTGTCATCGTGCAGCAGTACTCCAAAAATACAACCTTTGAAAGAGCCAGGCTCTTATTACTTACCCAACCTGGTTGATAAGGCTACAGACGGCAAACCGCTGAGAGCCGGAATAATCGGCTGTGGCGGGCGTGGCTCCGGTGCTGCGTTTAATTTCCTTAACGCGGCCGATAATGTTACTATTGTGGCTTTAGGCGATACTTTCGCCGACCGTCTGGAAGAGTTAGCTGCAAACCTGAAAAAAGAGAAAAATATCGACATTGCGGCAGACAAAAAATTTGTGGGGCTCGACGCTTATCAAAAAGTTATTGACAGCGATGTGGACGTGATTATTACCGCTACTCCGCCCAATTTCCGCCCCGAAATTTTCAAGTACGCGGTGGAAAAAGGCAAACATTGCTTCCTCGAAAAACCGATTTGCGTTGATCCGGTAGGTTACCGCACCATTGTGGCTACAGCCAAGCAGGCACAGGCTAAAGGCCTTTGCGTGGTAACAGGTACGCAACGTCACCATAAACGCGATTATGTAGCTTCATACGAACAAATCATGAACGGCGCTATCGGCGAAATAACCGGTGGAACTGTTTACTGGTGTGGAGGTATGCTCTGGTACAAGGACCGCAACCCGCAATGGTCGGATCTGGAATGGATGATTCGCGACTGGGTAAACTGGGGATGGCTTTCGGGCGACCATATTGTTGAACAGCATGTTCACAATCTGGATGTATTCACTTGGTTTTCAGGATTAAAACCAAAATCATCACTTGGATTCGGCTCGCGCCAGCGTCGCGTTACCGGTAACCAGTTCGACAATTTCAGCGTCGATTTTGAAATGGAAAACGGTATTCACATTCACAGCACCTGTCGCCAGCTCAACGGAACTGAAGGTGGCGTATGGGAATTTATTCAGGGCACCAAAGGATCATGGACTTCCGACGGACACATCATCAAAGACCTGACTGGCAACGAAATATGGAAATACGACTACGAAGCCGAAAAAGCCAATTTCAAACAAACCGATCCATATACCTTGGAACATGTGAACTGGATTAACCATATCCGCGCCGGAAAGCCGATTGAACAGGCATCAGAAACGGCTGTTGCCAACATGGCTGCCATCATGGGGCGAGAATCGGCTTACACCGGAAAGAAAATCACCTGGGATGAAATGACTGCTTCGCCGCTTGACCTTATGCCAAAAGATATTGACATGACCAAAACGATGGCTGCTGCCAAAGAAGGGTACGGTGCAGGGAAAGAATTTATACTGCCCGAATTTATTCACATTGCAGGAACGCCGCAGGGAAACCAAACACGATAAGGTATGCCGCTTAACAGAAGATCTTTTTTAGGAACAGCCGTTTCTGGTGCAGCATTAGCTGCATCAGGCGGCCTTTTCTCTTCTTTTAAGGGTGAGCCGGCCTCAGGCAAAAAGAAATCCGCCAAATTGAAAATTTCGTGTCAGGAAGGCGTTGCCCCAGGCAACACACTGACCGAAAAACTCGATTTCATGGAATCTTTGGATATTGTTGGCCTTGAAATTTGGGGTGGTGGTCTTGAAAAAAGAGTGAATGAAATACAACTAGCTTTGCAGAACCGCAACGTGAAAGTGAGTGCGATTTGCGCCGGATTTGAAGGCTGGCTGATTGCCGACGATCCTGCCATTCAGAAAAAGTGCATGGATTCGTTGAAAGTGATTATTGGTGCGGCTGGCGAACTGGGTTCAACCGGGGTAATTTTTGTACCTGCCTTTAACAACCAAAAATCGTTGCCCGACAAAGAAGCCCGCGAATTGCTGGTTGGACAAATGAAAGAACTCGGCGATTACGCACTTCAGCATAAAACCCGGCTTTTGCTCGAACCACTCAACCGTCAGGAATGCTATTTCTGCCGTCAGGTTGCCGATGGCGCTGCCATTATTCGTGACGTAAACAGCGCTGGCGCTGCGGTAATGGGCGACTTCTGGCACATGACCTGGGAAGAAACCAACGACCGCGCGGCATTTCTGGCAGCAGGCGATTATTTGCACCATGTACATATCGCCAGCCGCAAACGCCGTAAAATGCCCGGAGAAGATGGAGATGCAGATATCTACGTCAATGGGTTCCGTGGCCTGAAAGAAATTAACTATCAGGACTATGTGAGTTTTGAATGCGGATCGGTGGGCGATTCAAAAATCACCTTACCTGCCGCAGTAAAACTGATGCGCGAACAGTGGAAGGAAGCCTGATAAAAAAGTGGACAGTGCTCCGTTTCCAGTAAAAAATCAATTGGAATACATACAAACCCGGATTCAGAAGAGTCCGGGTTTTCTGTTATTGGTAGATTAACCTCTCGCAATATTTTTATAATTCACCAGCTTGCTATCTCCAACTGTTTGCTCAATTTCGCCGGAATAGCAAACTGTTGTGTTTCTTATCTTTTGGGGCAGAAGTTCGCGAATATACTTGAGTCCTTTTAAGAAGCTGCTGTCAAAAGTTTGTGACGATTTGATCTCCATAGCATCAAGATGGGTAGAATAATCCATGATCAAATCAACCTCATTGCTGTTACTATCGCGGTAATGATAAAGTTGATAGGGTTTAAAGCGATTGTATTTATTTTTGAGCATTTCCATCACAACCAGATTTTCGAACAGGGACCCTTTTAACGGACTGTTGAAAAGCTGGTACTGTTCATTTATTCCTGAAAGGAATGCAGCCAAACCCACATCGTAAAAGAAAATCTTGGGTGATTTAATCAGGCGTTTACTGATATTAGCATGAAAAGGCTGAAGCAGATACACAACATAAGATGCTTCGAGAATAGAAAGCCACGATTGGATAGTTGGCACTGTTACCCCAACCTCGTTAGCCAGATTGCTTGCAACAAAAATCTGCCCGACCCTTCCGGCACACAAACGCAAAAACAGTTCAAACTGCCGCAAATCTTTCACGTTAATCAATTGTCGCAGATCGCGTTCGATATAGGTTTCCAGGTAACTGCTGTAATATCGCGTTGGATTTATCTCTGGCTGGTTGTACACTCTTGGATAAAAACCTTTATAAATGATTTCATCAACTGTTGAATTGGTTGAAACGACTTGAATTTCATGCAACGAAAAAGGCAATAATCGTAGGATTGCCGTTCGTCCGGCCAGTGATTGTGAAATCGTTTGCGAGAGTTCGAACTGCTGACTTCCGGAGAGGATATAATAACCAGGAAGTTGAAGCCGATCTACAATTCCCTGTATATACGAAACCAATTCAGGAACCCGCTGGATTTCATCAATAATCAATCCTGTATCCGATTGATTTAGGAATGTTCGTGGGTCTGCCAAAGCAAGCTGACGTACATCCGGATCTTCGAGCGAAACATATTTCTTATCAGGAAAAACATTTTTGAGTAAGGTTGTTTTTCCCGATTGCCTTGGTCCGGTGATGGTAACTACCGGAAAGGTGTTACACGATTCGATCAGTTCATTATAAATTTCGCGTGAGATAAACACAATTATGCAATTTTAAAATCGAAATTTAAAAATATATAAATAAAAATAAAAAGCAATCTACTTTATGCAAATTTAAAGTTTAACTTTAAATTTGCATAAAATACATTGCAAAACTAGATTTCTGTCCTGCCGGTGCCAAATCTTCAGTAGGAAGTTGGGATAAGCATTGAAAAAACCTTGTCGATGTAAAATATGCGGCTCCCTGTGTCCGCAATTTTCAACCGGTCAGCGTATTCATCAACACTGTTTTAGCAAACCACTGGCATCTTTCAGGCATTAAACTTCATATTTCCCGATTTGCCTGGCACTGATAGGAATGGTGATTACTAAGCGTTTCAATGATTTCAATACTGACTATGAAAAATATCGAAAATAAGATATAAAGGTAGGTCTATTCAATCCGGTAATTCATCAACGAATTGCCTTCACCGCCAACAACCAGGTTGTACCAGGTAGAGGTATCGTTAAATTTATCCAGAACAAAAGAGGTATTTCCGTCAAGAGGAAATCCTTTGGTAACCGAACCACTCTTTTCCAGTAAATAAATCTTATTCTCACCTCCCACAACCACGCCAATCTTTCGGTTTTCGGAACCAAAGGAATAAACCAACGGTGTTTCGGATATATTATCAGGGAATGTGCGATCGAACAGTTTTTTACCATCAGCAGCAAAAACGGTAAGTTTCCGGCCTTCAGCAAAAAGATATTCAACCGATCCGTTTCCGTCAATATCATCAACAGCAAAATGGTGTCCGGCGCCATATTTACCCAATTCTTTAATTTCAGCTTGTCCGGTAAAATCCTGAATGTGGATTTTTCCTGAAAGGTCAGTAGAAATCAACCGCGGATTTCCATCGTTTATAAAATACATCTGATTTCCGGAGCGATCAAACGGAGCCGATTCTATTCCACGACTTTTCCCCTGGCGATCAAGAAAATAGGTGTTTTGTATATCAGAAAACACCAAATAATCCTTGTCTCCGATTTCATAATGTCTGATTGGTTTGGTAATTGTGCTTTCAGCTCCTTTAAAATTCCATTTCGGAATTAGCTTGCCATCGCGGTCGAATACATAAACCTGGTTATCTTCCCCGGCAATAAAAAAGCGATATTCCCTGTTTTTTCCGTATTCGGCAACCGAAACTCCATTCGTAGCCATCGATTTCAGGGTTACCGGAAATTTGCGCACATTGTTTCCCATCCGGTCGATCAGATACAACTGGGTTTTCGTATTGAAAAGGTACTGATACCGCTTGGTCTGGTAAATATCAACCTGGTGAATTTCAGAAATAATTTCTCCGGGAAGCTTAATCGTCCACAGAACCACTCCTTCTTTTGTTATGAGCGATAAATTATTCTGTTTGTCGCAAACAATAACCTCACGATTGGCAAGGTCTTTATGGTTATATCCCAGTTTCGGTTTTTGAGCCAGTTCGCCATCGAGCCGAAGTTGCCATACAGCCTGCGGTTCTTCTTTAAAGTTTGGATCATATTTTAGCCTGAGCTGATTTTTAATCATATGATCAGAAACGGAGAACTGCCAGGAGAAAATACTGAATTTGCGGATAATATCTTCCTGATCAGAAATGGTGGCACTGACTTCAGGTTTTAAAAGCGCATCTTTTAACCTGAAAACTTTTGGAATTTTGGCATACAGGTACAAATTGGGTTTCGCCTGCCCTTTTTGCGTGTAAACTTTATAAATAGAGTCGTTTGCCAAAGTTTGATCCGATGCAAGTTTTTGCAGGTACATCTTCATTCCGGGCAGGTTATCGCCCCAAATCAGGTAAGTATCGTACAGCGCAAAATACTCACCAACAATTCCGGAAAAAACCCGGCCAAAAAGCGACTCGGCCATATTTCCAATAGGAAGCTGAAAGATATCAGCAGACACTTTGCTGTTGATTGGGTATGCCGTATGAAGTTTACTTTGCTCAATTTTACTTGTCCGGCTGTATTCTGCAACGGCTTTTCCTAATTTCTCTTTGGCATCCGACGGGTTTAGAATTTCGGCAACAAAAAAACGGTTTTGAGTTGGGTTCGATTTATTGATATTGGTATAAACACCGGCAAACTGAGTTCCGGCAACCTCTTTAAATAGTTTAACCGGGTCAGTCTTTGTCTTTTTCTGAAACGCGATCAAATCCATTTCCCTGGGATAAAAAACACCGTTTGCTTTAATGTAAGCTTCGTATTTATTAAGGAAAGCAGAGGTATTGTTCAGGTTGATTGATACAAAATACGACGCATGTGAAGGAATTGCCTGATCAATCGTCAACTTCTGAGCCTCCTGGCCCTGAAAAATATTCAGGAAATTGTCACTCGAATCTTTCGAATAGCTGTAGCCGTTCAATTCCAGGTCAGTTTTGCCAGCCTCCAGATCGAGTCCGGTCCAGCTCGAATAAGATGCAAGCTGGCTGATTGTTTTCCTGATTTCAGGCGCAACTATTTTAGCCAAAAGCTGATGAATAGTTGCATGATTTATAAAGATATTGGCTAATGCGGTTTCTTCAATGGTTTTATAGGTTTCGGTAAATTCTTCGCTGTTAAGCAAATTTTGCGAGTTGGAATGCCGGATCGCTTCTTCAACCAGGATAAAATCTTCGCTGGCCATAAAAATATCGTTTACACAAGCAAAACTAAAACTCCCGTTGGCCGAGTTTGCTGTAAAAATGGGCGTATTGTCATAATTCCGCCGATTGATGGTGTAAGCCGAACCCAATTCTGAAGAAACAAGCTGAGTGGCCAAATTCGATTCGTTTTGATCGTTTAGTTGTACCAGGAACAGATTGGTAAGCTGATTTTTGCCGGTTAGGTTAACCGAAATAATTACCGACTTACTTTTTAACAGGTTGCCAATACCCGGGCGCGAGCCAACAAAATCCCGGAATTTACTAATCCCCTGAAAAATGTTTTCAAATGCTGTAACGCCCCGGAGCTCGGCAAACGACGCATTTTCACCCTTTAGTGCTTCAAAAAATCCATTTTGATTTTTCACCTCGATAACCAACGGACTTTTCCGGGGAACAGCTTTAAAAGCAGGATTCTGCTTGGTAGAAAAAGTTTGAATTACAGGCTGCTCCGATTTTACAGGAAAATACCTGATGCCCAAAAAAGCGGCACCTGCCACTAGCAAAACAATTCCTGAAATGACGATTATTTTTCGCATAAAGGGTAAAATTTATCTCAAAAATACAAAGCTTGTTGGAGTATTGGAATCTTGAATATTAGAATCTTGAATGATGAGTCTTGAGTAGAAATTATTCAAGATTCAAGACTCCAGACTATTGCTGTTTAACCTCAGAAGCTTCCACAATTTTATACAATTTGTCCGATTTCCTGATCTTGGTTTCAACCGGAATAGAAATGTATGATCCCTTCGGAGCTTCAGAAACCGATTGTTTGTCCAACTGAATTTCGGTCACAACCGTTTTCACCAGCCCGGTTGTGGGGCCGGTAATGTATATTTCGTCACCCACTTTCAATGGTCCGGTTTCAAGTTTAAATTCAGCAACTTTCAGGTTCGAGAAGTAGTTGAGCCCTTTGCCCACATAAACTTTCCGGTGAGTAGCCAGCGAACCGTAGTTTTTGCTCCATTCGCCGAGGCGTTGCCCCAGGTAATAGCCATCCCAAAACCCGCGGTTAAATACACTTGCCAGCCGGTTATCCCAATCGGTTATTTTTTCATCGGTAAACTGGTCATCAAAATAAGCCTGAACCGCTTCACGATAGCATTCAACAACGGTATAAACGTATTCAGGAGAGCGTGCCCTTCCTTCAATTTTCAGTACCGAAACGCCTGCATCAAGTAATTTATTCAGGAAATGGATGGTTTTCAGATCTTTGGGCGACATGATGTATTCGTTGTCAACTTCCAGTTCGGCTCCGGTTTCCTTATCGGTCACCAGATAGGCACGACGGCACGATTGCATGCAACTTCCGCGGTTGGCTGACGAGTTCATTTCGTTGAGACTCAGGTAGCATTTGCCCGAAACGGCCATACACAGCGCGCCGTGCACAAACATTTCGAGTTTTACCAATTCGCCTGAAGGGCCGGTAATTTTCTCCTCCCTGATTTGACGTGAAATTTCCCAAACCCGTCCAATATTCATTTCGCGGGCAAGCACCACCACATCAGCAAACTGCGCATAAAAACGAACGGCTTCGATATTCGTAATGTTTACCTGGGTTGAAATATGTACCTCAACACCTTTTTGGCGGGCATACATAATAGCCGAAATATCGGAAGCAATGATCGCCGAAACTCCGGCTTCTTTGGCGGCATCAATAATCAGGCGAAGCTGGTCAAGCTCGTTGTCGAAAACAACCACGTTTACAGTCAAATAAGTCTTAACACCCTTTGAATGCGCTATTTCAGTTATTTTCTTTAAATCTTCAATCGTAAAATTATTCGACGAGCGAGCCCGCATGTTTAATTGCTCCACTCCAAAATAAACCGAACCGGCCCCTGCCTGAATGGCAGCCATAAGCGATTCGTACGAACCCACCGGAGCCATTATTTCAACCTCATCCCTTCTCATAAACTAATAATTATTGAACTGCAAATTTAATCTTTATTTTGGCTTGCATCGGTTTTGCAAATTCCATTGTTTTTGATTTTGTAGGAAGCAAAAAAAATGCGACCTCTTTTTGAAGCCGCATTACTTTTTGAAGGAAATTACAATTAAATTATTCCACATTTACGTTGTATGTATAACTTTTTTCGTCAGTTGAAAGTACCACAGAATAAACTCCCTTATCCAGTTTTGAAAGATTAAATCCCTCATTTACACTGAATTTATCGCCAATTTCTTTTGAATAAACCAAGTCGTTTTTATCGTAGAAATTCAGGCTAAGGTTTTCTTCAGAAAAATTCAGGTAAGAAAGTTTCAACACACCATCTTTGTAAGCAAAGTAGGGTTCCATGATGCTTTTTTCTTTTCCTACTGCGATGTTCTTGTTTTCAATTTTGAACGGACGCTCGGTAGTTGATTCGTTAACAGTTACTGAAAGTTTGTAGTCGCCTTTGTCGAGGTTCGAAAAATCGAAAACTTTACGGAAGTCTTTGCTGTCAGCATCGGTTTCCTTGTAATAAACGACTTCGCCTTTTTCGTTTGCTATGCTGATCTGGAAATTGGCTACCGCGGTATTCGAAATTGCAACTACAGCTTTTTCGGCTGTTAAAGGTAGGATGTTAACTTTTAAGTTTCCTGTTGCCATTAATGTGTTTGCAAATGCTACAAATGCAATCAACATTGTTACTTTTGAAATTGAATTAATTGTTTTCATGTTTTTTCTCTGTTTTAATTACACTACAAACATACATGTTTTGCAACATACATGCTGAAAAACATACGTTAATGATGTATTATCCTTTTGTTAACGAACCCGGGCAACATTAAAACAATGTAAATAAAAACAATTAACCTGCTGATATAACGTGAATTAACAAATATAAAAATAGGAATTTTAGCGCTAATTAATGGAAATAAAAATACTGCAATTACTCGAAGGAGCCCAAAAATCACAGGGGTTGACCGTAATTATTGATGTTTTTCGGGCATTTTCTACAGCCTGCTACGCTTTTGGGAACGGAATTGAACGGATATATCCGGTTGGTGACCTTGAAATTGCTTATCAGCTAAAGGCGCAAAACCCCGATTACCTGCTGGTTGGCGAACGAAATGAACAAAAACCTGAAGGCTTTGACTTCGGAAATTCGCCGTCGCAGCTTTTAACTGCCAACCTGCATGGGAAAACCATGGTGCATACCACCAGTTCAGGAACTCAGGGAATAGCCAATGCCACCAAGGCCAATGAAATTATTACCGGAAGTTTTGTAAATGCCCAGGCTATTATTAATTACATCCGGAAACAAAATCCGGCTGAGGTTTCGCTGGTCTGTATGGGCTATAGTTGTCGGTATCCAACCGATGAAGATACGCTACTGGCCGTTTACGTTAAGAATGAACTGGAAGGAAAGCCCAATGATTTTACAGCCATGGTAGAGCAAATCAGAAATGGAGATGGCGCCCGGTTCTTTGCCCCTGAAAAACAGGAATGGGCACCGGCTGCCGATTTCGATTTGTGCCTTTCGCTCAACCGATTCAACTTTGTACTGAAAGTGGAGCAGGAAAACGGAGTAAACTATCTTACCCGGATAGCTGTTTGACACGGATATAAATTGCAGAAGAAACAAGACTTTTACCCTATTAATTTGATTGTACAAGAAAATGAAAACATACAATTTTGATGAACGGATTGACCGTACCCAAACCAACAGTATAAAATACGACGGACGTAAAATGTTTTTCGGGAATGCCGATTTACTGCCACTTTGGGTGGCCGACATGGATTTCAGAACCCCTGATTTTATTGTAGATGCTGTAAAAAAGAGAGCAGAACACGAGATATTCGGATATACTTTTAGGGCAGAGTCGTACAATCAATCGATTGTGAACTGGTTAAAACGCCGCCACAATTGGGAAATAAAACCCGAATGGATTTCGTTTAGCCCCGGAGTTGTTGCCGGATTAACTCTTGCCATCGAAGCTTTCTCGAAACCGGGAGATGGCGTTATTGTGCAGCCTCCTGTCTATTTTCCATTTTTTGACTCGGTAAAAGGCACCGGACGCGAAATGATTGAAAATCCCCTCCGGCTTGAAAACGGGCGCTACTATTTTGACCTGGAAGATCTAAAAAGCAAAATTACGCCAACCACACGGTTATTATTACTGAGTAATCCGCACAATCCGGGAGGAATGGCCTGGAATGAGACAGAACTCAAGGAGCTGGCAGAAATCTGCCTCGAGAATAAAATTCTTATTATTTCAGATGAAATTCATTCAGACCTGATCTTTGATGGATTCAAACACACTCCGCTAGCCGGGATATCAGAAGAAATTGCACAGAATTGTGTGATTTGCATGGCTCCCAGTAAAACCTTTAATACTGCCGGACTAACCACTTCGTTTCTGGTTATCCCCAATAAAAGGCATTTCGTTGCTTACGAACGTGTTATGCGCCTTCCACATTTGCACATGGGAAATATCTTCGGAACCGTGGCCCTCGAAGCGGCTTATACGCACGGAGAAAAATGGCTTTCGCAGCTCATACAATATCTTCAGGGTAATTATACGTTTCTGGAGCAGTTTTTTAACGACCACCTTCCTGAAGTAAAAGTAATGCGCCCGGAGGCTACTTATTTAATCTGGCTCGATTTTTCGGCTTTTGGGCTTACCGATGAAGTCCTCAATCAGAAATTGATCGACAACGGAATCGGGTTAAACCGCGGAGTACAATTTGGCAAACAAGGCAGCGGATATATGCGCATCAACATTGGCTGTCCGCGTTCGATTCTGGAAGAGGCTTTAATCCGCATAGAAAATACGTTTCGGGAATAATCGGTTTGAAAATGGAGGCATTATCCGGAACTAAAACCCGCGTTTAACCCACTCAACAATGCGCTCTTCGGGAATGTCGTTCATGCAGCGAAAATGCTTTTTCGGGCATTTGTGATACCCCAGTTTGGAGCACGGACGACAGGTTAATCCTTTTACTTCCAGAATTTCTGAAGCTTTTTCGGGCATATAAGGATACATGCCTAATTCCGGCGAAGTGTTTCCCCACACCGACAGTATTTTTTTGCGGTAGGCGGCGGCAATATGCATCAATCCGGTATCATTGGAGATTACCAACCTGGCATTCTTTACCAGCGACGCCGACTGGTTAATCCGCAGCTTTCCTGTAAAATCGATCACATTCCCGATTCTCCAATCCATAATCCGGGCCGCCATTGGCCTTTCACTTTTTCCGCCTAACAGAATGATTGGGAATTGCATTTCGGCAATCAAACTTCGGTATTTCTCCACGGGCATTCGCTTGGTCGAATAGGTGCCAGCCAAAACCAACACCAGATAACCATCCTGAAACCCGTGAGGCAATTGGCTGAGTGGAAATTCATCTTCATCCGGAATAAAATGATCTAACCCATTCCCATCGTTTACAATACCAAAATGCGACAAGGTCTGCAAATTCCGGTCAACAATATGACCTTCAGGCATTATATTGATTCTGAACTTGGTAAGTAATAGTTTCGGAATATTGAGCTTATTGAAGCTGTATGATTTAACTTTCAACCCACACTTGACCCGCAGACTGCGCAGATTGTTGTGCAGGTCTATCACGTAATCAAATTTTTCAGTTTTCAGCTCCTGGATGGTATCAGAAAGCGAGTCACCAAATAAATGAATTTTATCGATGTATGGATTTGCTTCAAGAAGATCTAAATTTCGCCTTTTGGTCAGGTAATGAATTTCAACCTCCGGAAATTGATTTTTCAGGCAGCGGACAACCGGCGAAGTAAGGACAATATCGCCAATGGAGCTAAAACGGATAACAAGGAATTTTTTCTTCAAAATTAAACCCTGAAGCTGATGAAACTTCAGGGTTTAAATATAATCAGATTATTGCATCTGTTGGTTAAACCGACTCGGCCAATACAATAATTTTGTTGTCTTTATTCTCGGCAACACCGCCATCAACTTCAAAAAAAATTTCATTCCCGTTCTCTTCTACCACCTTAATCTTTCCTTTCTGCAAAATAGAAATAATCGGAGCGTGGTTGTTCAGGATTTCGAATGTACCTTTTGCTCCAGGCAATTGTACCAGTTTTACGAGTCCGGAATAGATACTTTTATCGGGTGTAATAATTTCGAGTAGCATGGAAATGAGTAGTTATGAGTTATTTCTGTTTAAATTAGGCGCCTGCAAGCAATTTTTCACCTTTTTCAATAGCCTGTTCAATGGTTCCCACCAGATTGAACGCAGCTTCCGGATACTGATCAACTTCGCCATTCATAATCATATTGAACCCTTTTATGGTATCAGTAATGGAAACGAGCTGACCTTTCAGACCAGTAAATTGCTCGGCCACGAAGAACGGCTGCGAAAGGAAACGCTGAACGCGGCGGGCGCGGTGTACGATTAATTTATCTTCCTCCGACAACTCATCCATCCCCAAAATGGCAATGATGTCCTGTAGTTCTTTATAGCGTTGCAGAATCATAATTACACGCTGGGCACAATCGTAATGTTCGTCACCCACCACTTCGCGGGTCAAAATCCGTGAGGTTGAATCCAGTGGATCAACGGCAGGATAGATACCCAATTCTGAAATTTTACGGCTCAAAACAGTCGTTGCATCGAGGTGGGCAAATGTCGTTGCCGGAGCAGGGTCAGTCAAGTCATCGGCCGGAACATACACCGCCTGAACAGAAGTAATTGAACCGTTTTTGGTGGAAGTGATTCGTTCCTGCATAATACCCATTTCGGTAGCCAATGTTGGCTGATAACCTACCGCCGAAGGCATACGGCCAAGCAAAGCCGATACTTCGGAACCAGCCTGAGTAAAACGGAACACATTATCGACAAAGAACAAAATGTCGCGTCCTTTACCTGTTGAGCCATCGCCATCGCGTAAACTTTCGGCAATCGTCAATCCGGATAAAGCAACACGGGCACGCGCCCCCGGGGGTTCATTCATCTGTCCGAAAACCAGAGCGAGTTTTGATTTTTTCAGGGCTTCCTGATCGACCAACGAGACATCCCAGTTTCCTTCTTCCATCGATTTTTTGAAAGCTTCGCCATAATCAACAATATCGGCTTCAATCATTTCACGAAGTAAATCGTTCCCTTCGCGAGTACGTTCACCAACACCGGCAAACACAGATAAACCGCTATGGGCCAATGCAATATTATTTATTAATTCCTGAATAAGCACGGTTTTTCCTACTCCGGCCCCACCAAACAAACCAATTTTACCTCCTTTGGCATAAGGCTCAATCAGGTCGATAACTTTAATACCAGTGAAAAGCACTTCTGTTTCGGTGGTTAGTTCTTCGTACAAAGGCGGCTCATTGTGGATACTCAACCCGTTTTTGGGAAGCGCCTCCAACCCATCAACCGGGTTCCCGGTTACATTTAACAAACGCCCCAACGCAATTTCGCCTTTCGGCATGGTAATCGAACGGCCGGTAGCTACAACATCCATTCCCCGGCGGAAACCGTCGGTCGAATCCATAGCAATGGCACGAACCGTATTTTCACCAACGTGCTGTTGACATTCCAGTACCAAATCCTCTTTCCCTTCCCTTCTAATTTCAAGGGCATCGTAAATTCTGGGAAGTTCGCTACCTTCCTGATCGAACGTGATATCGATAACCGGACCGATTACCTGTGTTATTTTTCCAATATTCTGAGCCATATCATATATTTTAATCTTTGTTCCGAATTTTTTCTCCTTCCATGTTTCAGGAAATGCTGTCACGATAAACGTATTATCTACAAATATATATGTTTCTGCTAGTATTTAATGATCACGGTTCATGATCATTTCTCCTAAATGAAGTAATTCTTTTTTATTGACTTCGGGTAAATCAATCTCTTGCAAAACCGTCAGTGCTGACCGGTAATACTCATCAATACATTCTTCAGTTATGCTTTTAATATTCAATTTATTATATATTTCTGTAATAGCTGTTATCTTTTCCACATCATCAAATTCTTTCCTGAAAATCCAATCCTGAAGTACCGACTTCGATTGTCCGTCTGCTAATTCCAGTGCCTTTAACAGAAGAAAAGTCTTTTTGTTCGACACGATATCGCCCCCGATTTTTTTACCAAATTTATCCTGATTGGCAAAAACATCAAGCAAATCATCCTGTAGCTGAAAAGCAATTCCAAGATTTAAACCATACTTGTACAGCAAATCAGCAGTTTTCTGCGGAGCATCAGCAGTTAACGCTCCAATTTTGAGGCTACACGCTAACAGAACCGCAGTTTTTAATCGAATCATGTTTAGGTATTCCGGAATCGAAACATCTGTTCTGGTTTCAAAATCCATATCAAATTGCTGGCCTTCACACACTTCAAGGGCAGTTTTCGAAAATAACCGTATCATCTCAACCAAGTTGGCAGAGTTGCTTTGTAATAAATAATTGTAAGCCATAATCGACATGGCGTCGCCCGATAGAATGGCAATATTTTCGTTGTATTTTTTGTAAACCGACAGGGAATTTCGCCTCATTTCGGCTTTATCCATGATGTCGTCGTGCAACAACGTGAAGTTGTGAAACACCTCAATAGCCAAAGCGGCAGGAAAGGCATTATCAACCGTTTTCCGGAACAGGTTACAGGCCAGGAGCACCATAACAGGCCGCAATCTTTTCCCACCCATACCCAAAGCATAAGCCACCGGGTTATACAGATTCCGGGGTTCAGTCAGGTTAATCTGATTCATCTCCAGATCTATCCTTTCAGAAAAGAGTACTTGTAATTCTTCTATTGTGTACATAGGTGTTGTTAATCTTGCAAAGGAATTTTCAACTTTTCTGCATCAATTATTCCAACAAGTGTTTTCAAACCAGAAATAGAAATGTGAAGATTTGAAAGAATAATGGCAGAATTGGTTGAACGAAAATAGATATTATCTGATTATTTTAAAAGTTAAAAAGCCTGAACGCTTGACTTTAAACGTTCAGGCTTTAGCTCGGTCATCCTGATTTTTTATATGCGATTGTACAACAACCGGTTAAGCAGCTCGTCTTTAAATTTGGGGGAAACCGAAAGTTGCGTTTTATCCATCATTTCAACTAGGCCACCATCGGTTTTCAGGTACCTGTTCACGTATTTCAAACAGATTAAGTGCGATCGGTGAATCCGGAAAAAACCGTGAGGAACCAACAGGTTGTCGAAATCGAGCAAGGTTCGGCTCACTAAAACAGAAGTTCCGTCTTTGAAAAAAATCCGCGAATAATTTCGTTCGCCTTCACACCTTACAATATCTTTAACCTTAACGATTGTGAACCCATTTATCTCGGGCAAAGCGATGGTGTGGTCATCTTCACTGTTGCGTTCAAGGTTCCGCTTAAGCGCTTCAACCCGTTGCTTTTCATGGAGCACCGGAATATCTTTAATCCGCCCCATTGTTGACCGAACGTTTTCTATTAAAACAGGTTTTACGATATAATCAAATGCCGAATACTTAAACGCAGTAATTGCATAATCGCTGTAGGAAGTAGTAAAAACGACTTTAAAATTTATTTTGGTTAGCTGTTCCAAAAGACTAAATCCGGTTCCATCGGGCATTTCTATATCCAGAAAAACCAAATCCGGATCAACATCATTAATAAGCGACAAGCCAGAAGCAACGGAATCAGCTTCTCCCATAACTTCGATTTCATTAAAATTCTGTTCTAAAATGCGTTTCAGTACCTTTCTTGCCAGTTGATCGTCGTCTATTATTATCGTATGATACATCTAAAAAATGGTTCTATTATTTTGTTTAAAAATAGTACAAATGATCGGATTAATACCTACTCTCGTGTTAAAAATAACCGGCTTGATTTTTGATTTATTGCATTTCTTTTCATCGAAAAGACAATTAGATTGTTAATATCCATAATTTTGTCATCAAATTATACCTGAAAACATCTGAAATGGCAGTAATTATAATTATCGAAACATCTACCGAAATATGCAGCGTTGCCCTCATGCGCGACGGACAGTTTATCGACTTAATTGAATCCAGCGAAGGACAAAACCACGCCCGCTTAACAACGGTTTTTACGGAACAATTACTAGGCAGAAATAACATCGATTCAAAAGAGATTAGTGCTGTGGCTGTAAGTAAAGGACCGGGATCGTACACCGGGTTAAGAATTGGAGTATCAACAGCCAAGGGGTTTTGTTTTGCTGCACAAGTGCCGCTTATAGCTATTGGCACGCTCGAAGCCATGACTAAACATGTTTCGCTAAACCAAACTCAATATGGCATTCCGAACCATAAGCCTACCCTTTATTGCCCAATGATTGATGCCCGCCGGATGGAGGTCTTTTCAATGCTTTTAGATGAAACCGGAAAGATTATCAAACCCATTTCCGCAGACATTATTGACCATACTTTTCTGGCAAATGAACTGAATGATTATCAGATTGTTTTTTTTGGGAATGGTTCGGAAAAATGCCGAAAAGTATTACTTTCAGAAAATGCAGTCTTTCTAAACAACATTTCTGCTTCGGCCAAACACATGTGCGAATTGGTTTGGCTGGCTTATATCAAAAATCAATTTGAAGACGTTGCTTACTTTGAGCCATTTTATTTGAAAGATTTTGTGGCAACAGTATCAAAAAAAAACATGCTGGGATGAAATAGCCATAAGGGCTAAAGCTCATGCCAACCGAAAATGGTTATTTATGGCTATTCGCTTCGCGGATTTCGCAAGCTCAATTCCATGCGTTGAAGACTTAATTGAAAAACAATAGTTAGTACGAAAATTACACGATCAATATTGAAAAAATAAACACATGAAAGGTTTATTCATAATTTGGTTATTCTTTATCGCACTTCAGGTTCAGGCACAGCCACTTGAAGAAATGGAATATATACTTCGCTTTGGTTTTATTAAGGGAGGAAAGGCTACTCTAACCGCCCAAAAAGAAAAACTAAATAAGAAACAAACCATACATTACCACATGCGTGGGCGTACAACCGGACTGGTAGATAAAATATACGAGGTAAATGATGTATATGAAAGTTGGGTCGATCCGGAATCATTTCTTCCGTATAAGTCGGTTCGTAATGTGAAGGAGCAAAAGTACCGGTTCTATGACGAGGTCCTTTTCGATCATGTAAACGATTCGATTTCCAGTTTAAAATCGGGGAAGAAAAAGGTGCCCAGCAATCTGAATGATTTAATCAGTGTGTTTTTTTACATCAGGCAAAACCACTATTTTGAGGCTTTGCTTGCCGGTAAGAAATTCCAGATACCAGTTCATCACGGCAACGAATTATTTATGATGGAGTTGGAATATCTTGGCGTTGAATCGATTGAAACAAAAATAGGAAACAAGCAGTGTTATGTGGTTTCGCCCAAAGTTCCGAAGGGAAAATTACTCAAGGGATCTGACGGATTAAAGATCTACATAACCAAAGATGACAACAGACTCCCCATATATGCCGAATTCGATTTGGTGGTAGGGGCGCTGAAATGCGAACTGAACTCGTATAAAATTAACGGGGTAAGCCAAATGACCAAACAATAATAAGTTGATAGTGAAATGTTTGAAAAAAATAGGCGAAAAATTTTGATTCAGCAATATTTCTTTATTTTTGCACCCGATTTGAAAATATTCTAAACATTTTATATGGCAATTACTACTGCAGATATTAAAAACGGATTGACAATTGAATTTAACGAACAGTTGTTCCAAATTGTATCGTTCCAGCACGTTAAACCAGGCAAGGGACCGGCTTTCGTAAGAACGAAACTCAAGAACCTTAAAACAGGCAGAACCATTGAAAACACTTTTAGTTCGGGAGTACGAATTGATGTAGTTAGAGTTGAGCGTCGTCCATACCAGTATTTGTACCAGGACGAAACCGGTTTTAATTTTATGCATGCCGAAACTTTTGAACAGATTTCGATTAATGCTGATTTGATTGATAATGCTGACCTGATGAAAGAAGGACAGATTGTTGAAATAAACGTACATGCCGAAACGGAAACCCCGCTTACAGTTGATTTACCTCCATTTGTTGAATTGATGGTTACCTCAACCATGGCAGGCGAAAAAGGAAATACCGCCAGTTCAAATGCACTTAAACCTTCAACACTTGAAACCGGAGCTGAAATTATGGTTCCGATGTTTATCAACGAAGGCGATTTGCTTAAAATTGATACCCGCGACCGTTCGTATTACGAACGTGTTAAGAAATAAATTGTTGGAGTAAGATCCTGGAAATGGCCTGTAACAGGGCCATTTTTTTTTGCCATAAAGTCGCCGTAAAGCTAATATTCTGCGGCCTTATCGCGATTCTTTGCGGAAAACATGCCTGAAAAACTCGTCAACCCGATCGAACTGAAGTATTTCAATTGTAAATTTTTGCAGGTTGATTCCTTTTCCGGCTTTGGGAACAAAAATGCTGTCGAAGCCTAATTTCTCAGCTTCAGCAATACGCTGTTCAAGCCGGTTAACCGACCGAATTTCTCCGGAAAGCCCGATTTCACCAGCAAAACAAACATTCTTCCTGATCGGTAAATCGAAATTGGAAGACAGGATCGCTGTAATCACAGTTAAATCAATAGCAGGGTCGTCAACTTTGATACCACCGGCAATATTCAAAAATACATCTTTGGTTGCCAGTTTAAAACCGGCCCGTTTTTCGAGCACTGCCAGCAACATGTTGAGCCGGCGCAAATCGAATCCGGTTGACGACCGCTGAGGTGTACCATAAGCGGCGGTACTTACCAATGCCTGTATTTCAATCAGTAGCGGACGGATACCTTCGATAGCGGCAGAAATTGCGGTACCACTCAGGCCCTCGTGCGCCCTGTTAATTAATAGTTCCGACGGATTGGAAACCTCGCGTAAACCCGAATTTCCCATCTCGAAAATACCCAGTTCGGAAGTGGAGCCAAAACGGTTTTTGATGGCGCGTAAAATTCGATACATATACTGGTTTTCACCTTCGAACTGAAGTACCGTATCAACAATGTGTTCCAGCACCTTAGGGCCAGCAAGGCTACCTTCTTTGGTAATGTGTCCAATTAAAATTACCGGCACATTGTTTTCTTTGGCATACTTCAGAATACCATTGGTACACTCGCGAATTTGCCCTACCGAACCTGGTGATGATTCGATTGACTCGGTTGAAACGGTTTGGATAGAGTCGATAATCAGTAATTCAGGAGCGACTTGTTTGCTTTGTCCGAGAATATGTTCGAGTGAGGTTTCGCTCAGGAAGTAACAATTCTGGTTTTCTTTCTGGAGACGTTGCGCCCGTATTTTAATTTGCTGAATACTCTCTTCACCTGAAACGTACAAGATTTTTTTGCTTTTCAGATCCAAAGCAAGCTGTAAGACCAGCGTTGATTTGCCAATGCCGGGTTCACCCCCAATCAGCACCATTGATCCTGGAACAAGTCCACCACCCAAAACCCGGTTTAACTCCTGGTTGCAGGTATCAATGCGTTCGGTATTTTCCGACGAAACCTCGTGCAACAGTTTGGGTTGATTGCCCGTACCGGTCAAAAAAGAAGTAACAGCGCTGCTTTCACGCTCTACAATTTCTTCCACAAACGAATTCCACTCACCACACGAACTACACTTACCAACCCATTTGGGTGATTGTGCGCCGCAATTCTGACAGAAAAAACTGGTTTTAACTTTGGCCATCTGATGGTGTATTAGGTTTCAGAATGCTGTTTCCCTCAATCCGGGCGAATGGTCGATTAACCTTAATCGGTATAGTACATCAGGTTAGTCTTGATCTTATGAATAATGTCGGTAGTAGAAAATCCTTCAGTAAGCTCAATTCGTTCAACACGCCCGCCATTAGCTAAAACAATGTCGTATCCTGCAATTTCTTCAAGCTCATATTCACTTCCTTTGGCCAAAATATCCGGCTTAATCGCCTTAATTAGTTCGTAGGGAGTTTCTTCATCAAAAATAATCACAGCATCTACCATCAACAGCGATGCCAATAATATGGTGCGCGATTGCTGGTCAATTAAAGGGCGGCTAATTCCTTTCAACAAGGTAACGGAGGTATCAGAGTTTAATCCAACAATAAGGCGGTCGCCCAGTTCGGCTGCTTTGGCAAGCGAATCGATGTGTCCGCGATGGACCAGATCAAAGCAACCGTTGGTAAATACTACAGTAAACCCGGCCGCTCGCCATTGATCCAGAACAGGTTTAAAGTTCTGCGCATTTTCGAATATTTTAGATTGAATAATCTCTGAAGTGTCCATTCTTGAAAAAATTTCTGCAAAAATAACAAAACCTCATTGCGAACCGAAGCAATGAGGTTTAATCTTATCTTTTTCTGAATAAAATCAAATCAGCTTGTTGGTTTCGGTATCCGGAAAGACTAACCAAGGCTTAAATGTTTTAGCTTCTTCAAAATCTATTTGAGCATACGAAATAATAATAACCACATCGCCTACGGCAACTTTACGTGCGGCAGGGCCATTCAGGCAGATAATTCCTGAGCCCCGTTCGCCCTTTATCACATAGGTTTCAAGGCGCTCGCCATTGTTGATGTTTACAACCTGAACCTTTTCATTTTCGAGCAGGTTAGCAGCATCCATCAAATCCTGATCAATGGTAATGCTACCTACATACTGTAAGTTGGCTTCGGTAACAGTAACTTTATGTATTTTCGATTTGCAAACTTCTATGATCATGATATCGATTTTACTTGAATTCAATATTATCAATTAACCTGATTTTTCCACAATGGACGGCAATGCAACCCACTTTTACGCAAGGCTCGTCCCAGCTATTAACTGGCAAAAGCGTGACCGAATCAACAATTTCAAAGTATTCAGTATCCAGATACTCGTTTTCGTTAATACGGTTCGTAACCCATTTACAAAGTTCTTCTACGGACGATCCGGAAATTTTGTTTGCGGCCTCAAATAAAGTAGCCGAAATATGTACCGCATTTTTTCGTTGTTCGGGTGAGAGCAACATATTACGGGAGCTCATGGCCAAACCATCTGATTCCCGGATTATCGGGCAAGCGATGATCTCTACCGGAAGTTTTAATTTCCTAACCATCTCGTTAATTATAGCCAGTTGCTGAAAATCCTTCTGCCCGAAAAAGGCTTTATCGGGTTGTACAAGGTCGAATAAACGGCTTACCACCTGGGCTACTCCGTTAAAATGTCCGGGCCTGAATTTGCCTTCCATCACCTGTTCGAGTGTGCCAAAATTAAATTGCCGGGTATCGGGTTCCGGATAAATTTCATCCGATTCGGGGGCAAAAACCAACTGGCAGCAGGTAGAAGTCAATAAGTCAACATCTTTCTGCAAATCGCGCGGGTACCGTTCTAAATCACCTTTGTCGTTAAACTGGGTGGGGTTTACAAAAATACTGACAACAACAAATCCGGTTTGCTGTCCGGCCTGTTCCACCAAAGAAAGATGTCCATTATGCAATGCCCCCATGGTTGGAACAAAACCGATACTCAATCCTTCCTCTCTTTTGCCGTCAAGTATTGTCTGAAGATCGTTTATGTGCTTTACTACCTGCATTTTGGATTAAAAATGAGGGTGCAAAGTAAATAAATAATTCAACACGATAGTATGCCGTTTCGCCCTGAAAATATAAAGTTTAATGTTTAGCTGGCCTGTTCTGTACAGAAAATGCAGTATTTCAGTATTTTAATCTGATTAAAGTTAGCTGAAGACATTTAATATATTTAACACTATATACACGCTTCTTAAGGTTTTTTAAGACCACTGTAACCGACTGGAATTGAATATTGCCGATATTTTACTAATTTTGCACAATTAAACTCAGGCGATATAAATGGAAAAGAAAAAAGTCTTATTTATTTCTTCAGAAATTACCCCTTATCTTCCGGAGACAGAAATGTCGAAAAAATCCAGGTTCCTGCCACAGGGAATTCAGGAGAGAGGAAAGGAAATCCGGACTTTTATGCCAAGGTATGGTTGTGTGAATGAACGTAGAAATCAATTACATGAGGTGATACGCTTATCGGGGATGAACTTAATTATTGATGATACAGACCATCCGTTAATCATTAAGGTAGCCTCAATCCAATCGGCACGAATGCAGGTTTATTTTATCGATAATGAAGATTATTTTCAGCGAAAGCATGTATTAAAAGATCCGAAAGGAAACGAATTCGCCGACAACGATGAACGAGCCATCTTTTTCGCCCGGGGAGTTCTGGAAACGGTAATCAAGTTACGCTGGGCGCCAGATCTAATTCATTGTCACGGCTGGTTAACTTCTCTTGTACCTTTATACATTAAGAAAGCCTACAACGACGATCCCTTGTTTGTAAACTCAAAAGTAGTTTATTCGGTTTATCACGATGATTTTAAGAAACCATTGGATTCCACCTTCATCAATAAATTGAAGATGGGTAAAATCGAGAACGAAGATGTTGATGTTGTTGATGATCCAAGCTATGTAAACGTAAGTAAACTTGCGGTTCAATACTCCGATGCAGTCATTCAGGGAAGCCCGAAAATTAACAGTGAAATAACAGAATATATCCAAACGTCAGGAAAATTATTTTTAGATTACCAACCTGAAAACACCTATATTGATGCTTACAATGACCTGTATGACAAAATTTTGTAAGACAGTTAGGTTAAACAATTTAAAACATTTATTGGTGAAAAAACAACATGCAACAATTTACAAATTCGTATTCGGATTTGCATTTATAGTAATTACCTTTTGGAGTTGTACAGACGAACTAAGCAGTGTTGGTCTTGGATTGTTACCTACCGGAGATTTGGTTCGCGTTGGAAAGGTTGTTGAAAAAGCAACGATAAAAGCGTATAACAAGACCGACGAAAAACAAAGAACAGACGAACCCGGATACAATTTACTCGGAACATTTAACGATCCGGTTTTTGGCAAGACAACTGCCGATTTTGCCTGCCAGTTTCGTTTAACCGGATATCCTGATTTCTCAAAAAATGCACAAATCGACTCACTGGTTCTTTATCTGCTGTATAACGAAGTTTATGGAGATACCTTAACCCCGCAAAAGCTGAAGATTTATGAATTGGCTTCGGATCTGGATATCGACCAAAAATATTATCAGGATATTAACCTGAAGAGCTTGGCAAAAGGTGAAGTACTTGCCGATTTTGATTACGTTCCCAAATTCAAACTCGACTCATTAACAAACAACTACGGATCGACAAAAAAAGATCCTAAAGACACTGTTATTCAGGAAATAGCTATAAAACTGGATCAAAAACTGATTGAAAAACTGATGGCTGCCGATTCGCTTACCTGGTCGGATAACGACAAGTTTTTACAATATTTTAAAGGCTTATACATTGAAGCAGGCGATTTGAATCAAGGTGGATCCATTATGAAAATTTATACCCTCGCCACCGGGTCGCGCATGGTAATGCATTACCACAACAGCGAAAAAGATTCATTGTTTTACAACTACAACATTAACGAAAATGCAGCACGGGTCAGCCGTTTTGTTCACGACTACTCAACAACAGATTTTGCTGCTAACCTCGACAAAGAGGAAAATATGGATAGCTTAATTTATTTGCAAACCACCGGTGGATTAAGAACCAAAATAATGATTCCAAATCTGGGAACATGGAGCGATTCAACCAATTTTGCTATTAACCAGGCCGAACTTATTTTCCAGATTGATACGATTGTTTCCGACACCGCGAAATATATTTCTCCTGAACAATTGGTTTTAACCGCCATTGATAAGGACGGAAAAGAATACCTTCCTTCAGATGTTGCTTTCTCTTCGGTCTATTACGGAGGTTTTTACAACAAAACCGACAAAACCTACCGGTTTAACATAGCCAAACACATGCAGGAAGTAATTGAAGGGAAAAAGGAAAATCATGGGTTCTACCTGGCAACTGCATTCAGGAGTGCAACATTCCGGAGAACGGTTTTAAAAGGAGCCACCAGCAAGACTGGAGTCCGGCTTGAAATAACGTATTCCAAACTAAAATAATCCCCCATTTGCGATAATCTCAGACAGGGAAACGTAAAAAATGCCGACAAGCAAAAGTATTTAAGTAATGAGAATGAAATAATGCCGTATTCCATTTTTTGTCAACCCCTAAATCCCCTAAAGGGGACTTAGCGCATTGATAATCGGTTGTGATATTCACAGCATAAGCCCCTTCAGGGGTTTGGGGTAAAAAATACGACAGTAAATATTTTATAGAACTTAGTAAGGTTGGTGCTGCAAATCTTGAGTAATTTCTCTGTTTGTGAATAGCTAAATTTGAA
Source organism: Prolixibacteraceae bacterium (assembly GCA_019459525.1). Lineage (GTDB taxonomy): Bacteria > Bacteroidota > Bacteroidia > Bacteroidales > Prolixibacteraceae > Aquipluma. The sequence continues at coordinate 18,558 of JAIBEY010000009.1, read as the reverse complement.
AGTCAAACCTCTAAAAAAGATCGTATGTGTGGAATTGTAGGTTATATTGGAGATAAAAATGTTTATCCTATTCTGATACAAGGACTTCAACGGCTCGAATACCGTGGCTACGACTCGGCAGGTCTTGCAATCTATAATGAATCCTTACATGTTTACAAATGCAAGGGTCGCGTTTCTGATCTTGAAAAGCATGTGGCGACCGAAGATGTTAGCGGGCATGTCGGGATTGGACATACCCGGTGGGCCACTCACGGCGAACCAAATGACCGGAATGCACACCCTCACACCTCCATGAATGGCGACTTTGTATTGGTTCACAATGGAATCATTGAAAATTACGCCGAACTGAAATCGGATTTACAGAAAAAAGGATACACTTTTCAATCAGATACCGATACCGAAGTTTTAGTAAACCTAATCGAATACTTTTACCGCAATGCTGAGGATGTTGATGCCGAAATTGCAGTGAGGCTGGCACTCTCGAAAGTAGTTGGAGCCTATGGCATTGTGGTTATCTGCAAAAATGAAAAAACACAACTGATAGCAGCACGAAAAGGAAGTCCGCTGGTGATTGGCATTGGCCGTGGCGAATATTTTATTGCTTCTGATGCTACCCCGATTGTAAATTATACCGACAGTGTTATTTATCTGAATGACCACGATGTGGCCATCATCAACAAAGACAGCCTTACCCTGAAAACCGTCGAGAACAATCCGGTTGCTTTCAAAATCACGAAAGTTGACATGACGATTGGCGATCTGGAAAAAGGAGATTTCGAGCACTTTATGCTGAAAGAAATTTTTGAGCAACCCAAAACCATTGAAGATACGTTCAGGGGACGAATTGCACCCGATCATTCAGAAATTGTATTGGGTGGCCTGCTCGATGTATTCCCCAAAATACTGAATGCCAGACGAATTATTATTATCGGTTGCGGAACCTCGTGGCATGCTGCCCTTGTTGGCGAATACCTGATTGAAGAATATGCCCGCATTCCGGTTGAAGTGGAATATGCCTCGGAATTTCGCTACCGAAACCCCATATTAAACAGCGACGATGTGGTGATTGCCATTAGCCAAAGTGGAGAAACCGCCGATACACTGGCTGCCTTACGCATGGCCAAAGAAAAAGGTGCAACTATTCTCGGTATCTGCAATGTGGTTGGTTCGAGCATTGCCCGCGAAACCGATGCCGGTGTTTATACCCATGCCGGTGTTGAAATTGGCGTAGCCTCTACCAAAGCATTTACTGCCCAAGTTACTGTAATCACACTCTTAGCGCTGAAGCTGGCTAAAGAAAAAGGACAAATTTCCGCAGCACTTTACCTCGATTTAATTAAAGAGCTGGCTGAAATCCCTGAAAAGGTTAAGTCTATTTTAGTGAAGCATCCGCACATTAAAGAAGTTGCGGCCAAATACAAAGATTCCATAAATGCCCTGTACCTCGGACGGGGATATCTTTTCCCGGTTGCTTTGGAAGGCGCACTTAAACTAAAAGAAATTTCGTACATTCATGCCGAAGGTTATGCTGCCGGCGAAATGAAACACGGGCCTATTGCCCTTGTTGACGACAACTTACCGGTAATCGTGGTAGCAGCCAAGGATCATTATTACGAAAAAATCGTGAGTAACATTCAGGAAGTAAAAGCCCGGAAAGGAAATATTATTGCGGTAGTTACCGAAGGTGATGACGGATTGAAGAACATGGTGAACGACCTGTTCGAGATTCCAAAATCACATCCGGCAGTTTCAGCTTTGCTGGCAATCATTCCGCTACAGTTATTTTCGTATTACATTGCCGTATTGCGTGGTTGCGATGTGGATCAACCCCGAAACCTGGCAAAATCGGTTACTGTGGAGTAGTCACGAAAGGGTTCATTCTGATTTTACAATACAACGGAACCCCGAAAATCGGGGTTCTTTTCTTTACAGCATCTTCCATTTGTGTGAATGAGCCCTAATCTTCTTCTTCCTTTATATACGGAGACGAAAGTTTCCGCCCACGGTATTCAAAACGGTTGGCCATGATATTCAGAATTTCGTTGGCACTGGTTTCAACAGGCTTATTCGAGACGTTAATCACCGTAAAACCGCCCTTTTCGAAAATGAAACTTGCATTGCGCAATTCCTGCATAACCAGTCGCTCATCCACATAATTGGTATTGCTGGTATTTTCCAAACTTTTCAATCGTTTCATCCGGTGCGAAATCAACTGACCGGAACTGATGCTGAGCCCGAAAACACGATTAGGGTCAACTTCAAACAGCTCTCTAGGCGGATTAATTCCATTCACCAACGGAATATTGGCCACTTTCCAGCCATACATGGCCAGGTAAACACTCAACGGTGTTTTTCCTGAACGTGAAACACCCGTCAGGATAATTTCAGCTTTATGCAGCTTATTCGGGCGAAGGCCGTCATCGTGATTCAGCGTAAATTCAATGGCCTCAATGCGATCATAATATTGCTGATTAATTTCACGGTATAACCCAGGCGATTGAAGTGAGGGAATGTGCAGCTTTTCATCCAGATAGTCGGCCAGTTCGCCCATATAATCAATATTTCTGATCCCGCTCTCCAAACAGAGTTGCTTCAAAAAATCACGTAATTCCCTATCAACCAAGGTGTGAGTTATCAATCCGCCATCGAGTTTGGCCTTTTCGGCTAAATCAATGAGCTGCTGCTTTTCGTGTACCTGAGGAACAATAATTACCGGGACATTATTGTTGGGATACTGAATCAGCAGAGATTGTACCATATTGTTTCCGGCAAGTCCTTTCCCTCCTGAAACAATATAAATTGGTTCTGCCTGCCTTTCCTTCTTATGTTCTTTCATGTGTCTGTAATTTGTTTTTAATTGCCAGATGGAACTCGCCATTACAGTCATTCACTTGTATGCAGTCATCCCGAATGGCTCGTTTCATAGTGTATTTCAACGATATAGATATAAACAATTCTGTATTTGCACTGGTTCTGAAGCTACAATAAAATTTGAATTCTTAATCTGCCGGGCAACATTATATAGGATATCTATTTTCGACGGACAAATGGCGTAGCCATCTACCACAACCTACCTGAATTCCTTATCAATAATCAGGGTTTATGCGAAAAAAAACAGGATTTATGTTCTTTCAACTAAGTTTATTTCTTAATTTGGCTTAGTCTATATTACTTAACTACTAAATAAAACAATATGTACATTGCTGACGAAAATCGTTATGCTCAAATGCCTTACTACAAATGTGGAAAATGGGGATTAAAACTACCCGCCATTTCCCTGGGATTGTGGCATAACTTCGGTGGGGTCGATGTTTTTGAAAACGGTCGTGCGATGTGCCGCCGTGCTTTCGATTTGGGTATTACACATTTTGATCTGGCAAATAATTATGGCCCGCCTCCCGGATCTGCCGAAGAAAATTTCGGAAAAATAATGCAACTCGATCTGGCTCCTTACCGCGACGAACTGATTATCTCGACAAAGGCCGGATACCTGATGTGGCCGGGCCCTTACGGAGAATGGGGCAGCCGTAAAAATTTGTTATCGAGCTTAAACCAGAGCCTGAAACGGATGAAACTCGACTATGTAGATATTTTCTATTCGCACCGCCCCGACCCCAACACACCGCTGGAAGAAACCATGATGGCTCTCGACCAGGCCGTTCGCCAAGGCAAAGCACTGTATGCCGGAATCTCCAATTATCCTGCTCCAATGGCAGCCGAAGCATCAAAAATACTGAAAGAACTCGGAACACCATGCCTGATCCACCAGCCCAAATATTCGATGTTCGAACGTTGGGTTGAAGGCGGATTACTGGACGTTCTGGAAAAAGAAGGAATCGGGTGTATCCCATTTTCACCGCTGGCACAAGGGTTGCTTACCGACAAATACCTGAATGGTATCCCTGAAGGTTCGAGAGCCGCAAAGTCCTGGGGTTTCCTGAAACCCGAACAAGTTGAACCCGCCCTTGAAAAGGTAAAAATGCTAAATAAAATTGCCCTGAAAAGAGGACAAACTCTGGCTCAAATGGCATTGGTCTGGCTACTAAAGGACTCCAGGGTAACATCGGTTCTGATTGGCGCAAGTTCAGTTAAACAACTGGAAGATAATGTTGCGGCATTGAATAACCTCACTTTTACAACCAGCGAACTAAACCAAATAGAACTTATTCTTTCGGAAAATAAATCGCAGGAACATCATCGGGAGTCGGTTGAAAAAGTCGTTACGAGAAATGAACGCAGTTCCGGTAATATTCCGTCGAGAAGCGATTTTATTAAAAATCTGGCGAAAAGATTCGACAGCAGAGAATAGAAACATATGAGAAAAACAGCACTGATAACCGGAGCAGCCAAACGTTTGGGAAAAGCAATGGCCATTCACCTGGCCAAACAGGGATGGAACATTGCCATTCATTTCAACACCTCAGAGCTCGACGCCAAAAGGTTTTGTGAGGAGCTGACAACCAGTTACCCCAATCAGCAGTTCGGAATTTTCAGGGCCAACCTGAGTGTAATGAGTGAGGTTGAGAATCTTTTCCCGCAGGTTATTCCTGCTATGGGGCCTGTTGATTTGCTCATCAATAACGCATCGGTTTTTGAACCAGCCACACTGGCAAAAACAACTTCTGATTTTCTCGAACGGCAGATGAACGTCAATTTCAGGGCGCCATTCATACTTACCCGTAACTTTGCCAGGGCTTTTACTTCCGGGGTGATCGTCAACTTTATCGACACGCGGATTGTTACTAACCAATCGAACTTTGCAGCGTATTCGCTGTCGAAAAAAGTTCTGTGGGAAATGAGCAAAATGGCTGCTCTCGAATTTGGACCGAACATCAGGATTAATGGAATTGCTCCCGGTCTCACGCTTCCTCCGGAAGAAAAAACAGAAGATTACCTCTGGAAACTGGCCGGAAAAATCGCCATGAAACGCCCCGGAGGAGTTGATCCAATCCTGAAAAGTCTGGACTATATCCTGAATAACGATTACCTGACCGGCCAACTTTTATTTTGCGACGGAGGCGAAAACCTGGGTCAAACGAACGAATAAAATAGTCAACATGGCATTAATACGCGTTAAAAACTTACTGTTGCGAACTTATATCGGCTTTAACCCCGAAGAAATTGCCAACATGCAGGATGTGATCATCAACATTCAGATTGAAGCCGATATTTCGGAAGAAGCTTTGCTGGCCGATGAACCAGCAGGTATTTATAATTATAAAACCATTACCAAGCAAATTATAGAACTGGTTCAGGATAACCGGTTTAAATTGCTTGAGGTGCTTACAAAAAATATTCTCGACCTGATTATGCGCGACGAACGGGTAATTCGGGCAAAAGTGGAGGTTGACAAACCACATGCCCTTCGGTTTGCCGAATCAGTTTCGTTCGAAATGGAGACCAAACGATGAACGATTGTATTATAGGAATTGGCTCGAATATCGAAGCAGAAATCCACATTCCGGAGATGTTACGACTTCTGGCCAAAGACATTGAAATTGTAGCGGTTTCACAAATGGTTCAGACCAAACCAATCGGCATTAAAGAACAGCCTGATTATACCAACGGCGCTGTCCGTATCCGGACAAAAATGGAAATGGCCGCTCTGGCATCGTATTTGAAACAGCTTGAAGATCGTATGGGGAGAGACCGAAGTCAAAAGAAATTTGGACCCCGAAATATCGATCTCGACATCCTGATTTGGAATAACACCGTGATTGATCCGGACTATTATACCCGTGATTTTCTTCGGAATTCGGCAGCAGAACTGGGTTTCGAAATCAGCATCTGAATATTTGCAAAATTTGATACCATGAACAAGCCCAATGAGGTGAACCCACACATCCGTGCGATATTACCTGTGGCAAATAACAATTATAAACTAAATAGAGAGACATGAAACGCATTAAATTTTACAGTTATTATTTTCTGATGATTCTTTTTGCCGGTCTGTTCCTGCATTCCTGCGATCAGACCGACGAACCGGAAGATAAGGTTTACGATAACTTTATTTCGAATGAACTAAAGTTTGAAATAACTACCCAGGAGGCCATTGCCAAATTAACCACCTTTGCTGCCATTATGCCCGAAACTTCGTTGTTGGGCGCTGTGGTAAAAAGTGACATTGAAGTTCACAAGATCACTTACAAAACTACCTTTAAGGAAGCAAATATTCAGGCATCGGGATTGGTCTGCTTGCCTAAAACTGCCGGCGATTATCCGGTTCTGTGTTTTCAGAACGGAACAAATACCCTGCATAGTGAGGCCCCGACTGAAAATCCGAAAAGCGATCTTTTATCCATTTTGGAGAGTGTTGCCTCAATGGGTTTTATCGTGGTAATTCCCGACTACATTGGCTTTGGTGCTTCGTCGAAACTTACTCATCCATACCTGCACGCCGAATCGACTACCAAAAGTATCCTTGATATGCTTCGGGCCGTCAATCAGTTTGGTACCGAAGACGATGTGCTGGCTAAACCAACCAAAGACCTCTTTATTTTCGGATACTCGCAGGGAGGTTGGGCGACCATGCAGCTCCAGAAATCAATTGAAAAAGACTATTCCACCGAGTTTAACCTGATCGCCAGTTCATGCGCCGCCGGACCATACTCAATCGAATACATGAATAAATTTATCACAGAAAAAGAAGACTATCCAATGCCATATTTTCTGACCTATTTATTGAATTCGTACACTGCGATAGGGTTGGTTACCAATCCGCTTAGCGATTTTATTCAGGCGCCTTACGCGGCAAAAATTCCGGGATTGTTTGACGGAAAACACAGTGGCGGCGAAATCAATGCCGAATTAACCACTCAAATGTCAACACTGTTAACTACTGAATACCGGACCGGATTTGCTACAGATACCAAATTTGCGGGAGTCCGGAGTGCATTTGTAGCCAATAGCATCGAGCCGTGGTTAATCAGCACCCCTACCCGATTGTATCATGGAGCCAACGACGAATTTATTCCGCCAGCCCTTAGCCAAAAAATGTTGCTCGATTTTAAAGCGAAAGGCGTTTCCGACACCAAAATTGAGTCGATTGTAATACCAGGTGTCGATCATTCGCTTGGAGTTATCCCAGTTGGATTTCAAACTATTTTGTGGTTTTTAACCCTGAAAAAATAAGGCAATTTTCTGAATATCCTTATCCGTAACTACTAAGCTTTTCACTTTGAAAAACATGGTCATTCGTAGTCATTTGAGTTCCACCTAATGACTGCGAATGACCATTTTATGACTCCTTATTGAGAATTTGGTGCGATGCGGGATACTATTAAAATTTATTCGGAATAAACGTGTACGCTATTTTGTGCGCTTGGCAGGTAATTCACGCCAAACCAGCAAATCAATAAAATGGCAAACGAAACGGCCAGAATAGTCATCGCCCTTTTATGTTCCGACGGATGGCGGAAACGGTAGTGAATGTAAACGAGGTAAAACATCCAGGTGATGAATGCCCAGGTTTCTTTGGGATCCCAGGTCCAGTAATGTCCCCACGCTTCTTTGGCCCAAAGCGCTCCAAAAAGTAACCCGAATGTCAGGAACGAAAAACCGAGATAAACCAGGTTATCGGCCATTTGTATCGGGCCGGTAATGGTTTTTTCGGTAGGTTTAAAAAACAGGTTGCGCAAAGCTACCAACGACGAAGCACCCAACAGCGCATAAGCAAAAATATAAACGATAACGTGCGGAATAAACCACGGACTTTGAAGTGCAGGCATCAACGTTTTATCGTACGTTTCAGGATGTTGCAGGTTGATGATTAAAAATACAACAGACAGCCCTAAACTATATGAAACCAGCCATTTGTATTTCCAGCGCAGGTAGGTTGCCAAACCAATTCCGGAAAGAAAAATAGCATACCAAAGCCGTGTTTCGCCCAAAGTTCGCATAGGTGGGCGTTGAATATGCAGCCAAAGGATCGTAATAAAAATCAACAAAAAGGCAGTTCCGGTAAACGAAAGTCCGGCTGCCAACTGATTCATCACCTTTTTACCGGAAGATAAAAACAAGCCCGAAGCTGCCAGCCAGCAAAGAATGGCAACGGATGCATATATCGGAAAATCAAGCCACATGTTCAGTTCCTCCATTTTTTGGTTTTCCGTAAATGAATAAAAATCCGGCGCCAGCCATCATCAAAAAGATGCCGAAATAAACAACAGGCAGCCACGGATCGCGCACCAGTTCCAACACGCTCAGGTTCGACCAGCGACCCATTTCGGTGTCGTAACTCAACTGGTAAATGGTCCAGCCATCAACTTTAAACGGGCGGTTAACCTCAATAGTCGTCTTTATATTTTTTCCACTTTTAGTCTGAATATGTAGTTCCGAACTGAATTTGCGAGGTTCGGCAGGCAGCATCACCAGCGAATGCGTTTCGTTTAACTTCAGCGCTTCGGGCTGATTGACGTAACTTCCGCTGCAAACCCAACCTGAAATTTCGGTGCCGTCTTTGGTGACTTTCACTTTTGCTGAAGGTGCTGAACCGGGTTCGTTCACCGGAAAATACGCATCGCCCACTTTTCCCGAAGATTCCAAAAACTGCTCCACGTCAACATGATATCCGAACAAATCCAGTGCATTCCGATCCAATAATTCGAACTGATTTTTGCCTTTATTGAGTACGATTTGTCCGGATTGGTTATCGATGATAGTTACTTTCGGGCGAAATTCGTCGATGTTGAAATTCAGTAATTTGATGGCAACAGGCAATTCAACTGTTTTTCCTGAATTATCCATCGCACGCCATTCGGTTTGGTCTTCGTAGCAATTCATTCGTAACCGCTGCATATCGCTGCTTCCCAAAGCCGTTGAAAACAGCACCAGAAACAAACCAAAATGGTTGAGGAAAAAACCGGCATTTTTCAGGCTGAAAGGAGTCAACCTTCTCAGGGTGACAATTCCCAACAAAATCATCAAATACAGGTTGATCAGGATAAACGGCCAGGTTTTGACCAGATGAGTTAAGCCCAAAAGCCTGACCAATGCTGATTTCGGTTCCACATCCTGTTTCACAAAACCCATGAGCAAAACCAGAAAAGTGAAACCCAGAATGGCAGGCAAAGCAGCTTTCACGCCGCCCAGCCATTTCATTACCTGATGCTTTTGCCACAACACAAATGCTGAAATGAGCAAAGCCAGAAAAACCAGCCCGGCAACCAAATTCCAGGGAAAAGCAGCAACACGAAGCACGATACCACCACCCGCAGCCTGAAGGGCAAATCCAAGCAAAAGAATTGCCGCAGTAACGATCGTTCCTTCACGGTACGACCAAGGCTGTGCCCATGTTTTCCGGTTGTTTTCGTTGCTCATAGAGAGAATGTAGATTTGCTGACGAAGATACAAAAAGGTGGGAAGAAAAATTTGGTTTTTGGAGTCAGGTTTGTTTACATAAATGGTGTATATTTATTCGGAGAAACAAATGAGTCGGTTTATAAAGCAGTGATGTGAAAACATGGATGTAAGCTATAATTTTAAATGCCTGAGAGTTAAGTTGAGGCAAAATTCTAAAATGGTAGTGGAAGATGTTTTATCAAGGCATATTCCAAAAATTAGTGCGAAAGACAAATCCAAAAAGGAAATATGCATCTTTTGTGCTTCAGATGAGGACATAACAAAAGAACATGTTTTGCCAAAATGGACATTCGAAAAAAGTACAGAGATGTTTTTTATTACAGACATTAACGGTAGCGAACAAACTTATAATAAGACAACAATTCCTGCCTGTGCAGATTGCAATAATAATGTTTTAGCAAGTATTGAAAGTTATATTATTTCCATTTTTAAAGGTGTTGATCTTCTAAAAACGTTTTTCTCGAATAAAGACCTTCATAATATAATAAGATGGTTGGAAATAATTGAATATAAGTTCCAGATTTTGGAGATCCGCAGGAAATTTACAAAATCAAAATATGCAGATTATATACCATATCTGGCAGACGTCCCTATTTCAATAATGAGAGAAAATATTAATTATTCGCCGAGTAAAGCTATCGCACAAATTAGAATTGCTCAAAAAAGGATTACAGTCAAATCTAAAAAAGAAAAGGAAAACTCATTGGTCATATTTAAAACAAAGAATGAAAGCTTCCATTTTTTTCACCATTTAAATGATTTCATTTTCCTTGAATTACCTGAATTTAAAATTGCACTGTTCTATTTTTATTCTAAAACATTTGTGAATACTAAAGATGCACATGAAGCAGCGATGAAAATAATAAAATCTGTATACGAAGGTTGATTTTGACAGAATAACAATTATTAACTTGCATAGCTAGTCTTTTGAAACGAAATAAACTTTCATTCTCCTGTCAAAAAAATAAAGCTCACCACTCTCCCTTTTATAGCTCATTAATTCTTCATTTTGAGCCACAAATGATATATTTGTGAGCCACAAAACTAAAAATAAGCATAAAATGGGCAGCGATATAAGCAAAAATATACTCGATTTCATCAAGACAAATCCTTCACTTTCCTCAAAAGAAATCCACGCCGGGCTAAAATCTGAGGTTGGATATGCCACGGTAAAACGGATTCTGGCAAAATTAATCTCGGAAAACCTGGTTTTGCCAATTGGGAAAGGACGTGGAACAAAATACATGATCGATCCGACTTTTGAATTGCTTTACCCTATTGATGTTGAGGTATATTTCGGGAAGGAGATTGATGAACGTGAGATTAAAGACAGCTTCAATTTATTGCTCATAAAGGATGTTTTGAGCAAAATTGAACTGTTTACGGCAGAAGAACATCTGCAACTGGCAACCCTTCAGAAAAAATACCAGGAAAACATTGCAGAACTCTCTGAAGTAGAGTATAAGAAAGAACTGGAGCGCCTGGCCATTGATTTGAGTTGGAAGTCGTCGCAAATTGAAGGAAACACCTATTCGTTGCTGGAAACTGAGCGGTTATTGAAGGATAAGGAAACGGCTCAGGGCAAGCCAAAGGATGACGCGATTATGCTTCTCAACCACAAAGACGCATTGGATTTTATCATCGCCAATCCTGAATACTTGACTCCATTAACCATTTCAACGATTGAAGATATTCACAGTCTTTTAATTAAAGATTTGGGCGTTGACCGGAATATCAGAAGACGGAGAGTTGGGATTTCAGGAACAAATTACAAACCCTTGGATAATGAGTATCAGATCAGGGAAGCGTTAACCGATTTGTGTGAACTGGTAAACAACAGGGATAATGTGTTTGAGAAAGCATTGCTTGTATTGTTGCTTATCTCTTACATTCAACCGTTTGGCGATGGGAACAAGCGAACTGCAAGAATCGTAAGTAATGCTATTCTTATGCATAACGGCTATTGCCCAATTTCATTCCGGACGATTGATTCGGTTGAGTACAAAAAAGCGATGCTGTTGTTTTATGAGCAAAATAATCTGGCGGCCTTTAAAAAGATCTTTATCAGCCAGTTCGAATTTGCTGTGAAAACTTACTTTTGATTGGGTTAGCAATGAAATTAGCAGATTTTGGATATAACAAAGACTTCGAAAAATTCAGGATTGAAAATAATCTCCTGAGTTTTGATGTTGGCCGTGTGATTACCGAGCACAAGGAACGGTACATGGTGTGGACTGAAAAAGGCGAACTGGAAGCGGAGATAACCGGTAATATGCGCTTTTCGGCAAAAAGCCGCGAGGATTTTCCAGCTGTGGGTGACTGGGTTTCCCTGATCGTTTATGATGGTGATCTGGCCATTATTCATCAGGTTTTTCCGCGCTACTCCGTCCTTAAAAGGCAGGCCATTGGCCAGTTTGGCGAAGTGCAGATTATTGCAACAAACATCGATTTTGCGTTCCTGGTACAGGCTGCCGATCGCGATTTTAACATCAACCGGCTGGAACGCTACCTGACGATTTGCAATACTTCCGGAGTAAAGCCAGTGATTGTATTGAGCAAGACTGATTTAATCGATGAACCCGCACTGAGCACCATTATTGAAAGTATAAAAGTGCGAATCAGTCACGTTCCGGTTATGGCTATCAGCAACGAAACCCGAGACGGATATGAATCTGTAAATGCACTAATTGAAAAAGGAAAAACCTATTGTATGCTCGGTTCTTCGGGTGTCGGAAAGTCGTCGCTGGTGAATAATCTTTCAGGAAAAACACTGATGCGAACCGATGCGATAAGCCAGAGCACGCACAAAGGACGGCACGTAACCACCAACCGTGAGCTGGTTGTTTTAAATAATGGTGAAATTTTAATCGACAATCCGGGCATGCGGGAAGTTGGTATTGCCGATTCGGGAAGCGGTTTGGAAATCACTTTTGACCTGATCTTTCAACTTTCCAGAGATTGTAGATTCAAGGATTGTACACATACCAACGAAGTTGGGTGCGCCGTTTTGGAGGCAGTTGAAAATGGAGAAATCGATCCGGCTTCGTACGAAAATTACCGGAAAATGGAACGGGAGAAGGCTCATTTTGAAGCGACAATTGCCGAGAAGCGGAAACGGGAAAAAGGGTTTGGAAAAATAATGAAGAACTACAAAAAGGATATGCGGAGAAACGAGTTATAGTGCCCTGTCGGCTTGATCAGAATGTATTCGTTCCCAACTTTTTCAACTACCAAACGTTTCATTTTCGTCACATAAACAGAACGTTATGAACCGCACACGACTTGAAGCATTTAGTGATGGTGTATTGGCCATTATCATTACCATCATGGTTTTGGAAATTAAAGTACCGCACGGCAAAGACTTTGCAGCCTTGCAGCCGTTAATTCCGGTGGTAATCAGCTATATCCTGAGTTTCATTTACATCGGCATTTATTGGAACAATCACCACCACATGATGCACACCGTGAAACACGTTTCCGGGAGCATTTTGTGGGCTAACCTGCATTTGCTGTTTTGGCTGTCGTTGGTTCCGTTTACCACTGGCTGGATCGGAGAAAATCATTTTGCGCCCATCCCAATGGCCGTTTATGGTATCGTACTGCTGATGGCCGCTATCGCCTATTTCGTCCTGCAAAATCAAATCATCAGGGCACAAGGCGAACGTTCGCTGTTGGCTCGTGCCATCGGGAGCGACATCAAGGGAAAAATGTCTCCCATTCTTTATTTGTTGGGCATCGGGTCCAGTTTTATCAGCGAGTGGATTTCGGGAAGCTTTTATGTTCTGGTAGCTTTAATTTGGCTGATTCCGGACAAGCGAATAGAAATTATTCTGCGGAATATGGAAGAGCACAATTGATCTTTTGTTTTATTTTCAGGCAATCATAAGAATGACTGTCAAAAGGCGTAATTTTATGTCCGGTTTCTATACTATTCCTGAAAATAAAACCATTAGCCATGAAAACATCAGCCAACTTTCTGTTCCTGCTTTTCTGTTTCCTATTTCTGAACGGATATTCGCAAACACCTTACAATCAGCAATGGCCATCGTTTAGAGGTCCTTGGGCACTCGGATTCATTGAAAATTCAAAACCTCCAACCACATGGAATGCCGAAACTGGCGAACACATTAAATGGAAAACTGCCATTCCGGGGCTCGGCCACTCTTCTCCGGTAATTTGGGACAATCACCTGTTTGTGACCACGGCCGTCAATACTACGAGTAGCGAATCGCTCAAGGTAGGTTTGTATGGCGACATTGGCGAAGCCAACGATAGCGCAGTTCACGAATTCAAAGTATATTGTCTGGATAAAAACTCCGGAAAGATTATCTGGGAAAGGCTGGCACATAAGGGAATCCCGAAATCAAAACGACACACCAAAGCCTCGCAGGCCAACTGTACGGCTACTACTGACGGAAAATATGTGGTGGTACATTTTGGATCGGAAGGATTGTATTGCTACGATTTTAAAGGGAACTTGGTCTGGAAGAAAGACATGGGCCTGCTAAACCCTGGATTCTATTCGATGCCCGGCATTGAGTGGGGTTATTCCAGCTCGCCGATTATTTACAAAAACCGGATCATTGTGCAATGTGATATTCCCAAAACACCTTACCTCACGGCACTCGATCTGGCAACTGGCAACGAAATCTGGAAAACTTCGCGCGAGGGTGAAGTGGAAACCTTTGGGACTCCTGCGATTTACACCAAAAACGGAAAGACACAAATTGTAGTCAACGGCTATAAACATGCGGGCGGATACGATTTTGAGACCGGAAAAGAAATTTGGGAACTTGGTGGCGGTGGCGATATTCCAACTCCGACACCAATTGTGGCCAACGACCTGATTTACCTGAACAGCGCACATGGAAAGTTCTCTCCGATTGTAGCAGTTCGACCAAATGCCACTGGCGATATCACTTTGGCACCCGACAGTACCAAAAATCAGCACATTGCCTGGAGTGTCAAGCGTGGCGGGGCTTACATGCAAACGCCGCTCATTTACAACGGTTATTTGTACAACCTTCAGGTAAACGGACAACTGATGTGTTTCGATGCCTTTACCGGAGAAATGAAATACAAAGACAGCCTGAAAGAGGCTTTCACTGCATCAGGAATTGCAGCCGATGGGAAACTCTACTTTAGCTCCGAAGATGGGAATATTTATGTCATTCAGGCTGGTCCGGAGTTTAAACAGCTTGCTAAAAATCCGCTGAAGGATGTGTGTATGGCTACACCGGCGATATCGGGCAATACACTTTATTTTCGGACACAGCATTATTTGATTGCCGTGGAATAGACGTTTACTATTCTTAACTTTGGGAAAAGCATCAAAATGACTAACTCAGAAATCAAAATATATAAATCGGAAGATGGCAGTACAGAGATTCAGGTACAGCTCGATAATGAGACTGTTTGGCTGTCACAAAAACAAATGGCAGAACTGTTTGGTAAAGACTCTGACACAATTGGGTTACATCTCAAAAGTATTTTCAAATCTGAAGAGTTAGACGAATTTTCAACTACCGAGTTTTCCTCGGTAGTTCAGCAAGAAGGGAAAAGAATAGTTAGCCGAAAAATTAAAGTCTATAATCTTGATGCCATTATTTCAGTGGGATATCGCGTTAATTCAAAAAGAGGTACCCAATTCCGCATCTGGGCAAATAAAATTCTGAAGGAATACCTGGTCAAAGGTTTTTCGTTGAATGAAAAACGGCTTCTCCAGCAAAATGAGCAATTGAGGCAATTGCAGGAATCAGTTAAATTGTTGGGAAGCGTTCTGAATTACAAAACACTTTCGGAAGAAGAGAGTGTAGGCTTATTAAAGATAATATCAGACTACGCCTATGCCCTTGATATTTTGGATCAATACGATTATCAGAATCTGGAAATTACCGAAACTTCAGGTAAGGAGACCTATCAGCTAACTTACGAGGAAGCCATCGAACAAATCAGAAAAGTAAAGGAGATTTATGGAAATAGTGATTTATTCGGTCATGAAAAGGACGAATCCTTCAAAAGCTCTGTCTCGACCATTTATCAAACATTTAATGGAATTGATTTGTACCCGAGTATCGAAGAAAAAGCCGCCAATCTATTGTATTTTGTGACCAAGAATCATTCATTTACAGATGGGAATAAGCGAATTGCCGCTTTTCTTTTCCTGTATTTTATGGAGAAGAACGGAATCCTATTTGATCAATATAGCCAGAAGCGAATCGCCGACAATGCCCTGGTTGCGCTTACACTAATGATTGCGGTGAGTCGTCCGGAAGAAAAAGAAATTATGACGAAGGTGGTCGTCAACCTGATCAATAGGAAAAACTAGCCAAAGTTGTTGTATGAAGTAAAAATTATTCACTCATGAAAACCAATTCCATCATCAGCATCAAACCACTCAGCTTTATGTGGCCGGTGACAAATCCATTTTTGTTTTGCGCGCATCATCTCGATGATTTTCCGGCTGGAAACGATCAAATGGGTCCTGAGAAATCGTTGCTTAAAGGTCGACAAATAGGTTCAGATTTTACCATTAAAGATGGCTGGCGAATGTATCATGGCGAAACCATTCCGGGATTTCCGGCGCATCCGCACCGCGGTTTCGAAACAGTAACTGTGGTCACGAAGGGGTTGGTAGATCATGCCGATTCGCATGGGCAAGCAGGCCGATATGGCGGAGGCGATGTGCAGTGGATGACTGCCGGAGCAGGACTTCAGCACAGCGAAATGTTTCCGTTGCTGAATCAGGAAAGCCGGAACCCTGTTGAATTATTTCAGGTTTGGCTCAACCTGCCCAAGTCCAAAAAGTTTGTCAAACCACATTTTAAAATGCTTTGGTCTGATGATATTCCGCTCATCCGGATTCTGGATGAAAGTGGAAAATTGGTTGAAATCAACGTGATTGCCGGAAGTGTCGGAAACGTGACTGCACTCGATCCTGCTCCCGATTCGTGGGCGGCCGAACCAGAAAATGAAGTGGCCATCTGGACAATAAAAATGGAAGCCGGAGCGCAGTGGAAAATTGCAGCAGCCAGCGAACAGGCCAACCGAACTTTGTATTTCTATCGCGGTTCGTCCATCCGGATTGACGGCGAAGAAATTCCGGTTGAAAAAGCTATTCAGCTTAAACCAAATCAGGAATCGGTTATTGAAAATGGCAGTACCGACGGGTATTTCCTGTTGCTTCAGGGCAGACCAATTAACGAACCCGTTGTGCAATACGGTCCGTTTGTGATGAACACACAAGCCGAAATTCAGCAAGCCATGCACGATTACCAGCGAACAGAATTTGGTGGTTGGCCGTGGTCGCGCCGCGATCAGGTACATCCTCGTGACAAAGGTAGGTTTGCCCGCCATGCCAACGGTACAGAAGAAATCAGGTCATCCTGATAGACTTAATCAGATGACGGATTAACAAATTCAAATCTTCAATTGTTAATCGTTGATCGTTAATCTAAAATTCTATCATGAAACGTCGGTCTTTTTTAGGATCAGCCTTTTTATTACCCGTTGCACTGAAAGCCATGAATTACAGCGAAATTAATCAGTTAATGACCTTCGGCGAAAATACGCCCCGAATGCCGGTTTTGTTTGTAGGGCACGGAAGTCCGATGAACGCCATCGAAGAAAATGAGTTTGTGGAGGGTTGGCGAAACCTGGGGAAATCGATTCCCCGCCCAAAGGCCATTCTGTGCGTTTCGGCGCATTGGGAAACAAAGGGCACCTATGTCACTGCCGTTCAGAAACCACAGATCATTCACGATTTTGGCGGTTTCCCAAAAGCGCTCTTCGATGTACAATATCCTGCACCCGGAAGTCCCGAACTGGCGCACGAAACCAAGCGAATCATTACCAAAACTACGGTTGGCCTCGATGAAAAATGGGGACTGGATCATGGTGCATGGAGCGTTATCCGGCGAATTTATCCGGAAGCTGATGTTCCGGTTATTGAAATGAGCATGGATTACAGTCAGGGGCCGCAGTATCATTACGAGCTGGGCAAGCAATTGGCTGCACTCCGGAATAAAGGTGTACTAATCATCGGAAGCGGAAACATGGTTCACAACCTGCGCATGGTTGCCTGGGACAAAATGAACGAACCGAAATATGGTTTCGATTGGGCGATTCACGCAAACGATAAGTTTAAGCAACTGATTCAATCCGGAAATCATAAGGAATTGATCAACTATACCGCCTTAGGTCGCGAGGTGCAACTAGCAATTCCAACTCCTGATCATTATTTGCCGCTGCTATACGCGTTGGCCTTGAAAGAAGAGAACGAAGCTGTTTCTTTCTTCAACGATAAACCCGTGATGGGTTCGCTAACCATGACTTCGGTAAAAATAGGGTAAAAGCAAAACTCCCGGATCAATTGGTTTGGTTCGGGAGTTTTACTTTTATATCATCTGCTTTCGTTCCTTTAATCAGCCAGCCTTATTCCGCTAACCATTCGGCCAGTATCGGCTCCGTCGCGACGGGCCGAATAAAACAAATCGGCATGTTCGAACGAGCACAAGCCCATCACTTCAATATTTTCTTCCGGAATGCCAGCTTCCATCAGCGCAGTCTGATTGGCTTCCCACAAATCGAGGTAAGCTCTGCCTGCATTCATCGACGGCTTGAGCAACGCAGGTGAATTGCTGAAATTGGCTACAATGGCTTCCACAACTTCAGGCCCCACTTCGTAGGCATGCATGTGAATAGACGGCCCGATTCCGGCCATAATATCCGATGGCTGGCAACCGAATTGATCAGTCATTTTCTGAACCGTTTTCAGTACAATTTTGGAAACCGTTCCTTTCCATCCGGCATGAATGGCTGCCACCACTTTTTTTTGCGGATCGTACAACAAAACCGGAACACAATCGGCCGTTTGCACACATACAAATAATCCCGGTTGGTTGGTAATCAACGCATCGGTATCGGCAATGGTATTTTCATCTGCTGAAGTAACAACCGCAATATGGTCAGAATGGGTTTGCCGCGGAAATACGAACTGATTGGCGTTTGCCTCGCACGAAATGGCCAACTCCTTGCGGAATTCAGCATATTCCTCCTTCTGGTCGCCGGTAAAACGCGATTTGCTGCCCGAAACCCAACCTTCTTTTGTAGTAATGAAATGGGCAATTCCTTTATATTTTTTGAAGCTCTCGAATTTAAATACAGAAAGCCTTCCCTGAATCATCTTTCTCATCGTTC
>JAIBEY010000043.1 GCA_019459525.1 Prolixibacteraceae bacterium | reverse complement strand
CTGGTTGAAAATTGTTTTAAACATGGCAGCAGTATTGATGCCGGAAATCCCTGGATTAGCTTAACCCTTTCGTGCGACGATGGATTTATCTGGTTTGTTGCAAAAAACAGCGTTCCGGATAAATATAGAATAACTGATGCTTTTCAGGAGAAAGGTTTGGCAAAACTCCGGAAACGTTTGGATTTGATCTACCCGGGCAAGCACATCCTTCGGCTGAATGAGGAATTAAAAGAATTTACAGTGAGACTCGAATTGAATTTAAATTAATCAGGATTGACGAAATTTTTTGCACATATTACCAAAGAACGGGCGGCGAGCCATGCCATTTTCTGGCTCATCTGGGTTTGCGGGTTTACATTCCTTCAAGGCTTCGGGTCTTGTTTTCAGGCGTATGAAACCTGGCTTGTTTATTATTTAATTACGCTTCCTCTGTTTGTTGCACATACCTATGTGGTGGCTTACTGGTTAATTCCCAGGTATTTCTTTAATCACCGCTATCTGCTTTTCGCGGTTTGGATAGTCCATTTGCTGATTCTGGCATCGCTTGCCGAGTTGCTCATCAGTAACGAATTGATTTGGAGATGGATTAACCCGGAAAACATTCAGCCTGATTATTTAAATGTCCGGAATGTTTTAATTAACGGACTTGGTAACGAATATGTTGTTATTGCTTTTCTTGCCGTAAAAGTGGTGAAATTCTGGAATTTAAAGATTGGGGAAAAGACCGAGCTGATGAACCGAAAACTATCGGCAGAAGTTGAATTGCTTCAATACCAGTCGTATCCCCGTTTTGTACTGAATGTGATGGATCGCCTGGAAAATCTGGCTGAAAATCACTCGCCTCAAACTTCAGAAATGATCATTCGGTTATCGAACCTGATGACCAACATGACTATTGGGCGAAAACCGGATAAAATACTTTTGCCGAAGGAAGTTGAAATGATCAGAAGTTATATCGAGATTCAACGCATGAGCTTTCCTAAAGATTATCAGGTTAATTTTTTAGTAACGGGCGAACTTAACGGAGTACAAATCCCTCCGTTTTTATTTTTTCAGTTGATTGAGGAAGGTTTTAATCAGTTGGAGGAATATCTTGAAAAACCGGATTATACCATTTTGATAAAAACCGAGCCACATTATCTTTTATTTTCAATGACTTTATGGAATGATAGCGCTGTTGAATTGAAGTTTAATCCTCAGGTTTTGGGAAACTGTCATAAATATCTGGATTATTTTTATCCTGACAATCATAAGGTTATGTCGAATTTTGAGATTAACTTTGCCGAAATTACAATCGAAATCTATTTGTGAATATGCCATTAAAAATAATATACGAGTTTTTGAATAAGCGACCGGTGTTGCATTTGGTTTATTGGTCATTTTTCGTTCTTACCGGATCGTTTGTTTTCAGTTACCAGCAAAATTTCCCTTATTTATTTTACCTGTTAAATTTTTTGGTTCATTTGCCTGTTTTTATGCTGTTTACGTACGTTGTAGTTTACATACTTGTCCCTGTTTTTTTATTAAACCGGAAGTACTGGCAGTTTTCCTTATCACTTGCTATTGCAGCCACTATAGCTGCATTTCTGCGGATTTTTGTTGGCAAGTACGTTTATTATGCGTTGTTCATACCAGAGATTTTGCATCCTAAAGAATGGGTTAATGCTGACATTTTTTTATTAAATCTAATCTGGATTTCGGGACCGGTTATTCTGTTCGGCATGTTTAAGTATTATCAAAACTGGATGAATACGCAAAAACTTGCCAGTGAAGCGGAACGGAAACAGTTGGCAGCCGAGTTACAGGTTCTGAAAGCACAACTGAATCCGCATTTTTTATTCAATACGTTTAATAATCTGTATGTTCTGGCCTTGCAGAAAAGCGACAAAACCCCTGTGGCTATCTCAAAGATGTCCGATTTGTTTCATTATATCCTTTACGAATGCAATGCGATTGAGGTGCCTGTTGTTAAGGAGATTAAGCTGATTGAAGACTATATTGAACTCGAAGTGTTGCGTTATTCCGATCGTTTGACTATAACATTTGAAAAAGAAATTGATAATCCCGATTGCCTTGTTCCACCCATGCTTCTTTATACATTTGTCGAAAATTGCTTTAAACACGGGTGCAGCCCAGATCCGGGCAGGCCATGGGTTAATTTATTGATTCGGGTTCGGAAAAATAGTTTCGAATTTCAGGCTGTCAATAGCATTCCGCAATCCAATTGCCCCGATAATACGATCCAAGGTGGAGTTGGCCTGGCGAATATCCAAAGAAGGCTTGAACTGATTTATCCGGATAAGCATCAATTGATAATCCGGAAAGAGCATGGTAAATTTTTTGTCAATCTGATTATTCAGAAAAATTGTTCTTAATGCGTAAGTTGTTTTTATTCATAGTATTATCAGTTTCTCTTATGGCTTGTTTAAACGAAAAACAACAAGCCGAAAAGATTTTGCGCCATTACATCAGTCAAAAAGAAGGGTTGATAAGAAATTATTCGATGGAAAGTTCTGTGGCGTTATGGAATGCAACTGTTTCGGGAGATGAAAATGATTACCAGAAATTGGTGGATATTGAGCTTGCTTTCAATAAATCGAATCAGAATGCTTCTAATCTGTTTGCTCCCGACAAATTTTCATCGATTAACCAGAATATTTTCACCAATCAGCAAGATTTCGAGTTGTTGAAGAAGTTGAAGTTTTCGGGATTAATTACGGATACATTGCTTTCCAGGCAATTAAATGTACTTTATCAGGCATTTATGGGGCCGCAAATCGAAACCGAAAGGTATCAGAAGTTGATGAATGCTGAGGTTAAACTCTGGCAGGCTTTTTCTGTTATTAAAATAACGCTACAGGGGAAAAAATATGGACTCAACCAAATCGATTCCATCAGGAAAAATACGAAAGATGCTACGGTATTAAAAGATATTTTTCTTGAATATCAAAAACAAGGTCGGTTATTGGCGCCACAAATTGTCAGGATGGTAAAAGAACGGAATGAGTTTGCGGCTAGTTTTGGTTATACAGATTTTTACCAACTTTCGTTGGAAGCTAAAGATCAGACCCCTGAGCAAATTAAAATGGTATTGGATGAGGTTGAAGAAAAAACAAATGCGTATTTTCTGGAAGCCAAAAGGGTTATTGATAAAATGTTAGCTAAGCGGTTTCATTTGCCGGCTGGCGATTTGGAACCATGGCTTTACAACGATGAGCGTAATTCGTATTTACCGGAAAGATTTACCTGGAAGATGGATTCCCTGTTTTCGGACAGCAGCCCGGTACAAAAGGCTGAGGTCTTTTTCGAGAGTATCGGCTTGCCCATTCGCGATGTGGTCGAAAACAGTGATTTGGAATATCGCACAGGAAAATCGTCGGTTACAGCTATGATAAATGTCGATTTTAAAAATGATATCCGGCTAATTTCATCGATCCAGAATACTCATGACGGAATGGTTCGAATGATGCACTTGGGTGGTCATGCGTCGCATTACAACTCAATTTCCGACCGGATTCCATATTTGTTGAAGACGCCTAATTATGCGCTTGGTGAAGGAATTGCCAAATATTTTGAAACTCTTGCGTCAGACTACGGATGGTTAAAAAACATGGTTGTGGTTAATACTGTTATGCAAAAACAACTTATTCTGGTCTGCCAACATTTGCATCAGGTCGATCGGTTATTTCGCTGTCGCAAGCAACTGGCATTTGCCAATTTCGAACGTGAGATTTACCAAAATCCGGATCAGGATCTGGATGATTTGTGGCGGAGATTGAATGCAAAATATTTGGGGGTGAATTACCCTGTAGAAAAAGATGCTGGTTTCTGGGCTGCAAACAAATATGCTACCAGTCTTTCATGCACAATACATAGTATCGTGTTGGCCGATGTTTTTGCCGCCCAACTTCAACATGCCATTGAAGACAAAGTCTTAGCAAAAACAAATGGCGTATATACCGGAAATAAGGCTATTGGCATGTATCTGGTTACTAATTTGTATCGATATGGTAATCTGATGCCCTGGGAACAATTAATTGAAAAAGCCACCGGAGAGCCACTCACTACAAAATATTTTGTAGATCAGTTGATTGAAGATGGAACAAATGTGGGAAATTAAATTGCTGATTTATAGTATATTATTTGTTGAATTGATAGGTTTGTAAAAAAGGTAAATAAAAAAGAAGAAAAACAGTAACAAAAATAGAGAAATCGGGTCTTAATAAAATGGTTCTTGCTAGAACCGATAGAAACAGAAAACAGAACAGAAACACTAAAATTTATTTTCATGAAAACAAAATGTTTGATTGTCGATGATGAACCTTTAGCCAGAGATTTGATTCGTAGTCACGTAGAAAAGTTAGAGAATTTTGAAGTCGTGGCAGAATGCAGTGATGCTATGAAAGCTTTAAATGTACTGCGCGAGAAACAGGTTGATTTGATGTTTATGGACATCCAGATGCCGCAGATTACCGGTATCGAATTTCTGAAAACATTGAAGCATCCGCCCAAAGTTATAATTACAACGGCTTACCGCGAGTACGCTTTGGAAGGTTTTGAACTGGATGTGATTGATTATTTACTAAAACCTGTCACTTTTGAACGTTTCCTGAAATCAGTAAATAAATATTACCAGATGAATCAGGATGATATTCAGGTTGTTGCCAATGGTGGATCTGAAAAGATGCAGGAAGAACTTTTTATTTATGTGAAAGAGAATAAAAAAGTAGTAAAGGTGTATCTTTCTGAAATTAAGTATATTGAAGGTTTGAGTGAATATGTGCAGATTTTTACTGATAAGCGTAAGATTATCACCAAAACAAGTATGGCGCAAATGGAAGAAAAATTACCTCCTGAAAGCTTTCTTCGAATTCATAAATCCTTCATCGTTTCTATTGGCAAAATAGAAGCATTTACAGCAAATACCATCGAAATTCAAGGGAAAGAATTGCCTATTGGCCGAAGTTTCAAGAATGCCGTTCTGAGCGCTTTAAACTTTACAGGTTCGGTAGCAGGAATATAGTCTGCCAGAGGATGAAGGTGATCAGTTTTGGCTCAGCTTATTTTCAATTGGAGCGAAATTGATCGCCTTCATTACTAATTTTTTTTTTTGCTGATCGGGAAGAATCGGTTTTTCTGAGACAATGTTGCTTTTGCCGATGCTGAAAAAGAATCGGCTTCCCACATTGGGAGTTGAGGTAAACTGCAAATTACCGCCAAGCAAATTGATGAGCCCCTTGCTGATAGCTAAACCTAGTCCAAATCCCTTGCTACCAATTAGTTGGTTCTTCCCTCTGAAAAATGGTTTAAAAAACAATTCCCGGTTCGATTCATCAATTCCGCATCCCGAGTCTTCTACAAAAAACTCAATGCCATCAGCAGTTCTCTGATAGCCAAAATGGATAAATCCCTCCTGGGTAAAGAAAAAAGCATTATTAAGTAATTTCTGGAAGATGTGAGTTAGGCGTACCGGATCAGAAAATAATTCAATTTCAGTATCTTCTTTGCCTTTTATTACCTTTAACCAGACAATAATACGCATGGATTACAAGTCGGAATGAATTAATTAACTTAAAATAGACTCCAGTAAAGAGTTCAGATTAATTTTCTATTTAAATATTACGAATTTATTCTAATGAAACATATT
>JAIBEY010000040.1 GCA_019459525.1 Prolixibacteraceae bacterium | reverse complement strand
GCAAACACGTTCCCCTTTGTGAAATTTTGTTTCAACGGTGATTTCGCGCTCCAGGCTTAACATCCGCCGGATCCCTTCAACTTCGTTATCAGATAGTGTTGACGGTTTTCCTCCACACGCAACGTAACTGACTACCTGCGGAAGACTCCTGATCGAGTAGAGTTCGTGGGCATGGCTATAAACGAACAGGTAGTTCGGGAAAAGAGGTAGCCTGATCTTTTTCGTCTGCCGGTTTTTCCATATCCTGATGGATTGGATCACCGGCCAGAATACCTCGTAACTCAGATTCGTGAGAATCCGGTAAACCCGGTTTTCTGCTCGCGGACGCAGGTAAAAAACATGCCATTTCTTTTCACTTGAAGCTCGATTGCTAGTCATGGTAAACTGATTTTGCCGACTTTATATTTCCTGGTGTAAGACAATGCAACGGTTTTTAAAACAAATATACACAGGGACCTTTCTCCAACAGGGCGGTTTAATAAAGGATGAATAAACAACCGCTTTCGATTAGGAAAAGATATGCCTGTTACAATAAACTCCTAAAAACCCTTTTCTGAATCGCTTAACCGAAATATTCAGCCAACCTGAATCAGTTGTTGACTGTATAAAAATCGCAAAAAATGTTCTGAAAAATCCTGGATAGACTATCGTGTTTATAGCTATTTTCTACCATCAGACTTGATTAATCCTGATACAAAAGAGCATGCCAAAGGCAGGTCACTTAGCAAAAAGCAAGTACTTGATAGGATCCCCAAAAACATACCACACATACGGTATGTAAATTTATGAAAAAATATTCAAATGAAAAAATGAAAAAATATTTTCAAGGACCAACCCTACATCATATTTTTAGAATACCTTCCCGTTTTGACCTATAAATCATAGTTTTTGCGTAAGTTTGCAGTCATTAGACCTTTGCCGTTATGACTACAAAAGAACGAATCGTTGAAGAAGCTTTTAAACTTTTTTTGAATCACAATTTTGAAAAAGTAAGTATCTCCGATCTGGAGCAGGCTGTTGGAAAAACAAGAGGAGCTATCTTCTATTTTTTTAAGAACAAAGAGGAACTGTTTAACGAGGTAATTGACACCTACATGATTAAAACACAGAATCCTTCCGAAAAATTTAATGTTGACTCTAACGTCTCTTTAGAGCAGTTTATTTACCTGTATATTAATGGGATAAACACAACCATGTCGAAAATGCTGTCGTTATCTGTAGTCAACATCTACAAGGGATATTTCTCTTTATACATGCAGGCTTCGCGTATCTATCCGAACTTTAATGAAATAATGACCCAAAATTCGATCGAAGAATTAAACCTTTGGGAAAAAGTGATCCACCAGGCAGTACAATCCAAAGAAATAAAAGAGGTAAATACCAGACATTATGCTACCCTTTTCCGGAGCTGCTTTTTGGGTCTTGCCTTTGACAGATGCCTGTCCTATGGGCTTAACACGGAGGAACTACTCGTCCTGTACCAAAATATTTACAATCCGATCAAGCTAAAATTTTAATATTTTCATAACAACAAATGTAAAAATTACTTATTTTTACATACTAACCAGTATAATTTGTTGTTATGAAAGCAAATGTTTACATCACCTCCGTAAGTAAATTCTTACCCAACTTGCCGGTTTACAACGAAGATATGGAACGATATCTGGGGTTAATCAATTCGAAACCGTCACGGGTAAAACGCATTGTATTGCAGCAAAATGGGATAAAATGCAGGTATTATGCCCTGACTGAAGATCAAAAAATCACCCACACCAATGCAGAACTTGCATTTCTTTCGATCAAAAAACTCTTCCCCGATGAAATCATCCCCGGGGATATTGATGTGATGGCGTGCGCTACCGGTAATCCGGATCAGTTGTTACCGTCTCATGCTTCGATGGTTCATGGCCTGATGAAAAACAGGCCGATGGAATTGTATTCCGCCTCAGGGGTATGCCTCACCTGCCTCCAGGCTTTGAAAATAAGTTACCTGTCTGTTCTGGCCGGAATATCGTCAAAAGCGATCTGTTCAACGTCAGAACTGGCTTCCCCTACACTGCTATCAAAAAACTATGATCAGGAGTATGAGCATTGTTCAAAGGTCGGAAAAGATCCCTATATGGCCTTTGAAAAGGATTTCCTGCGGTTCATGCTCAGTGACGGGGCGAGCGCCGTGTTATTGTCTGACAAAAAAAGTGAGAATGGATTGTCTCTCAAAATTGAATGGATTGAGATGACCTCTTATGCCCATATACTGCCAACCTGTATGTTTATGGGTGCCGAGCTCCGGGGAGACGGGGAACTGGTCAGCTGGAAAGAATTTGAAAGCCAGGAGCTGATTAACCGATCTGTATTAACCGTCAAGCAGGATATTCGGTTATTAAAGCCCAATATCATTCGATACTGGGTTGACCATATTGAGCATTGCCTGGAAAAATACCGTGTTGACCCTGCTGAAATCAATTACGTTATCCCTCATGTCTCTTCGATGTTCTTCTATGGTAAACTGGCAGAAGAAATAGAAGCCCGGAAGATCGGGCTTGGAACTGAAAAGTGGTTTACCAACCTTACGGAAATTGGCAACATCGCTTCTGCTTCCATTTTTGCCGCTCTTGATGATTTATGCCAATCCGGGCGTCTGAAAGGAAATGACAAAATATTGCTCTTGGTACCGGAGAGCGGTCGTTTTTCTTATGGAACCGTGTTGCTGACTGTGGACGCCTTTACATAGTTCGTTTTTATTGTTTTTTAGAGCTAAAATCGATCCGATTTTAGCTCTAAAAACTTCAACAATTATTTGAGGTCGAGAAACGTTAGCCTTATAAGTTCAATATCTCCAGCTTATAGTTGAAGATTAGTTCGTAGCTTTTAAATTCCTTCATGCATAGCCCAGAAAGCAGGGATTTTGTTTGAGTTAATAAATTCAATTTACTCGATTTTACTCTTGTATTACAGAGCGGCACATTTTAGCTAAAATATCCGTCCAGATATTCTTTCGTCAATTTTTCTTTGGGGTTACTGAAAATTTCCGAAGCAGGGGCAGCTTCTATCACTTCGCCGAGGTACATAAATATCACATAATCTGCAATCCTCCGGGCTTGGCGCAGGGTGTGGGTAACGAGAACAATTGAATATTGATCGCGTAGCTTTACAAACAATTCTTCAATTTTCTTGCTCGAAATTGGATCGAGGGCTGAAGTTGCTTCGTCGCCCAGAATGATTTCGGGCTTAACGGCAAGGCCACGCGCCAGGCAAAGCCGCTGTTGCTGCCCTATGGATAAACTGGTTGCCGGAGATTTCAAGCGGTCTTTTACTTCGTCCCACAAACCAGCTTCTCTCAGGTATTTCTCCACCATTAGGTTCAGTGTTTTCTTTCTCCTGATCCCATGAATGCGTGGACCGTAAGCAATGTTATCGTAGATCGACATGGGTAGCGGACAAGGCCGTTGGGATAATAACCCCATTTTTTTCCGGATGCTTTCAACTTCTACTTCCTTCCCGTGAATGTTCTCCCCATCCACCAGCACATCGCCTTCAATCTTTACATCAACCGAATTCTGGAGTAGCCGGTTAAAGGTTTTCAACAAGGTGGTTTTTCCACAGCCTGAAGGACCAATGATACAGGTAATTGCTTTGTCTGGAATATCCAGACTCACATTTTTCAGGATGTGTTTTTTTGCCAGGTAAACATTCAGGTTTCGCACGCTGATGTGAGGTTTGTGGGCTTTCAAGATTAAATCGCCACTTGCCTGATTTAAAGTTTCTCTCATTACCTGCAATTTTTCGGTGGGTGAATCGAAGTACTTCTCAACCCGGAGCAAATTCTGTATCATATCTTGTTTTTTGAAAATTTACGGCTGTAAAAACGTGCAGCAATACTCAGGATTAAAACGATGACGGTCAGGATTAGGGCTGCAGCATAAGCCCGGTCCTGAACTTCGGCAATCGGGCTGCTGAGCTGGAAAAAGATGGCCAGCGGTAAAGTGGCCACCGGTTGCGAAAGGGATGTTGGGATACTGTCCGTATATCCGGCAGTAAAAAGCACAGAAGCGGCGTCGCCAATGCCACGACCTACCGAAAGCAGGATGGCCGTAACAATTCCCGGCGCTACCTGTCGTAAAATGGGTTTGATTATTTCTGAACGGGTGGCCCCCAACGAAAGTGCAGCATCTTTCATTTCTTTAGGCACTCGGCGGATTACTTCATCGATGGATCGGATCAGGATAGGAATAATCAACATCGTAACCGTCAGTATCCCGGCCAGCAATGAGGTTCGGATACCGAGGTAAACCATGATAGTAAATCCGAAGGCTCCGTAAACAATAGATGGTATCCCAAACAGAACATCGAAGGATAAACGGGTAAACTGCGCCAACCTTGACTTTTCAGGCAAATAAAGGTTAATGTATAAAACAATTGGCAGGCTGAAAAACAGGCCCAGGGAAATAGACCCGACTACAATGTACAGCGAACCAACTATCGCATTGAGCAAACCGCCTTCCTTTCCCAGATAAAACCCACCGGTGGGTATCTTCGAAATCATATCCCAGCTCATCACCGGAAGGCCACGCCTGACAATGGCAACAATAATCAGGAACAACGAGACTACAATGGCCAGTGTCGCCACAATCATCAGGCCTTTGAATATTTTTTCTTCTATTCTTTTAATTCGGATGTGTCTCATAAGGCAAAGTTCCTTTCTATACGGATTAAAACCAACCGCGAAATGGCATTAAACGCGAGTATAATAACAAACAAAAGCAAGGCAGAAAGCATAAGGGCCGCATCATACAGCGGTATCGACATCATTTCTCCATAATTATTTGCAATAAGTGCAGGCAAAGGATAAGCAGGGTCGAACAATGATTTCGGTACTTCCGAAACGTTTCCGCAAACCATAAGGACGGCAATTGTTTCGCCAAATGCCCTCGAAATGGCCAAAACAACAGCAGCAGCCAACCCCGGAAACGATTTGCGTAATACTACTTTTTTGATGGTTTGCCAGTTGGTGGCCCCCAATGAAAGCGATGCTTCACGCAAACCTCCGGGCAAAGCATCGAAGATTTCGATAAAAACGGAGATCATGAGTGGGATAATCATGATTGCTAGCACGATTCCACCGGCAAGAATGCTGTAGCCGGTAGAGAATTCGACAAAATGTGGGGCCAGCTTTTCAGAAATAAAAGGGACTACGGCCAGGATACCCCAAACCCCATAAACCACAGGCGGGATCCCTGCCAGCACATCAATCATTGGAAAAACAATCTTTTTGATATAGGGATGTGCGTATTCTGAAAGATAAATGGCAGCAAGTAAACACAACGGAAGCGAAATAATCACTGCAAGTATGGTTACCCACAAAGTACCCATGATAAAAGGGAAAAAACCAAATTCGCCTTTTAAAGGCCTCCAACTGCTTCCGGATAATAGTCCCCAAATGGATTGGTGATCTAAAATCGGAACTGATTTGTAATACAAGCTGATGCCAATCAGGATGGCAAATGTCAGGGATACTAGCGTTAGCAGTAGCATGATATGCCTGATCAAAAACTCTTTTGCCTGCCTGTATTTGTTATAGCGAATGGTATTCATAATTTTATTGACAATTAAATTCCAGCAAGCCGAAACGTATCTATGCTATTTTATTTTTTCCAGATTTGCTGCCAGCTTTTCTTTCGAAAGGTTGATGTATCCGTTTTCTAAAACATATTTCTGTCCCTCGGTGAGTGACCATTTGATAAACTCAACCAATTCCTTTTTTGCTGGTTTTCCTGAAATCACAAAATAGAGGTCACGGGCCGGTGGTGATGGATATTTGCCCAATGCGATGGCATTGACGATCTCGTCCATCGTATTGTAAAAATTCTCATCCTGGTCAATTTTCCCGTTGTTGTTAATGTCAATCGGAAGCACCCTTATACCCGGGTTTGTTTTTTTTGTTTTGGCATCATAAACATAGCCAATGTTGTTGAAAGCAATACCTGATGGGTCTTTGGTTACTGCCTGTGCCAAGCCAGGATCGCCAAAAACACCCACTCCCAAAAGGTCTTCCTGCTTTTTTCCAAGGTATTTTGCCCAGGTTTCGCCTGCACCACAGGCATCAGAACGGGTATAAATACGGATAGGCACTGCGCTTTTGGTCCCAATAGCCTGTCCCCATGTTTTGGTCTTGCCGGTGATGTAAATATTTATGGCAGCATCACGGTCTAATCCATTTGCCAAGATGTCTTTCATATTGGGGTTTGCGGCACTTATTGTTGGAACAACTGCATCTTTGGTAACTGCAATGGCAAATGCACCTTTTTTTACTTCTTCAGGGCTTACATCTCTCGAGACCAAACCGATGTCGACCATTTTTGTCAAAGCATCGGTCATCCCTTTCCCGGCACCGCCAGCCGAAATGTCAAAATTCACACCCGGATGAAGTTTTTTAAACTCCTCGGTCCATTTTACGGTGAGAGGATACAATGCAAATGCCCCTGAAATACTAATATTTCCTTTCAATGCAGTTTTGGGCTGGCCAACTGCCCGAACTGAATAAAGTGAACTAATTAGTAGTATTGCAATGAAATACGTTGTAATTTGTTTCATGTAAAAAAATGTTTTAACGACTGTTTGTCTGCCTGCCAGGACAAGCAAAGAGCCCCATATCGCTGTATAGACAATTATTTAGTTACTGCCCTGTTTTTTTCAGTCGCTGTTCCAATCGAAAAGAATGAGCGTAGTCAAAAATACACCCGGCTTAAGGTTTTGACTGTCTGATTCCGGATTGAATAATTTAGGACACAGTCAGTAATTTAATAGCTCCAAACATGAAATATTTCATATTTGGAGCTCAAACGGGCATCTCCCCCAACTAACGTCTATTCGCTTACAGAATAGTTTAAAAGAACTTAAGCACATTTCCAATCAAACCTTTTCGTTCTTTTGTTTCAATCTCAGGCTTTTTATTTATTTCAGACAAGTGTTTGACACTGATAAAGGCCTGTGCCAAATCCTGGATAATGTCTTCAACATGCTCAATACCCACCGACAGGCGAACCAGGCCGGGAATAACACCGGCTGTAATTTGTTCCTCTTCAGATAACTGTTGATGGGTAGTTGATGCCGGATGGATAATCAATGATTTGGCATCGCCTACATTGGCCAGGTGGCTAATAAGTTTCAGGTTATTAATGAACTCGTCGGCTGCCGCTTTTCCTCCGTCAATCAGGAACGAGAGGACACCGCCATATCCCACCTTCAGATATTTTTTTGCCAGTTCGTGGTACGGGCTGCTAGCCAAACCCGGATAATTTACTTTTTTGACCTGTGCATGCCCTGCCAACCAATCGGCTATAATCTGGGCATTCTGTACATGGCGTTCAACGCGTAACGATAAAGTTTCGAGACCTTGTAACAGGAGGAATGCGTTAAACGGACTCAGGGCTGTTCCGTAATCGCGCAAGCCTTCAACCCGCGCGCGGATAATAAATGCGATATTTCCAAATAGCCCGTTGGCTCCAAATACGTCCCAGAAAACCAATCCGTGATAACCTTCCGAAGGTTCGGTAAACTGTGGAAATTTTCCGTTGGCCCAATTAAAGTTTCCGGCATCTGTAATAACACCGCCGATACTGGTACCATGCCCACCAATCCATTTGGTTGCTGATTCTACCACAATGTTAGCCCCGTGTTCAATTGGGCGGAACAAATAACCCCCTGCACCAAATGTATTATCAACTACTAGCGGGATGTCGTATTTTTTTGCAATGGCAGCAATGGCATCAAAATCCGGAACATTAAATTCCGGATTACCTATGGTTTCCAGGTAAATCGCTTTTGTTTTGTCGTCAATTGCCTTCTCGAAATCTTCAGGATTGTCGCCATCAACAAACTTGACCTGAATTCCCAAACGTTTAAACTGAACTTTAAACTGGTTGTAAGTTCCACCATACAAATAAGATGTGGAAACAAAATTGTCGCCATTCTGCAAAATATTGGTTAGCGCAATAAACTGTGCTGCCTGGCCTGATGAAACAGCCAATGCGCCAACCCCGCCTTCGAGGGCAGCAATTCGTTGCTCAAAAACATCGGTGGTCGGATTCCCGATTCGCGTATAAATATTACCAAACTCCTTTAATCCAAAGAGGTTTGCAGCATGTTCGGCATTGTTAAAAACATACGAAGATGTCTGGTAAATTGGCACTGCCCTTGAATTTGTTGTTTTATCGGCACTTTGTCCGGCATGTAGTTGCAGTGTTTCGAATTTTAATTTTTGTGTTGTCATGAGTATAAAATTTTAAATGATTTCTTCGGAATAAATACATGTATCTGTGCCAAGACGAGAGGCTTAACCTTCAATTCCTGACTTAAAAATTTATGCAATAGGATTTTGTTCTGAGGGAAGTAATTAGCTGCACATTCGCATTCGGAAAGCTGAAAGGTACATCTGGCAACAACAACTCGGTCCGGCAGTAAGGTTGCCAGTGCCGTTTATCCGGAATAGATTTTCATTGGATATTTGTTGTGTTGTTTTCATTTTTGTTTGTCTGATAACACTGCAAAGATGAAAACGAAAAAGCTTCCTTAAAATACCTCGTTTCGGGTAATTTAATATACCACAAATGAGGTATGCCTAAACGAGCTGAAATACAAAAGCTTGCAATTGGTAAATCTGCGAACCAGCTTGTTTTACTTTTTTTATACTTTTGCGGCCTGAATTAAAGTACTGAAACACATTTTAAATGGCATCAGAAAAAGCAATATTCCAACGCACAGAGTTGTTGTTTGGGACTGAGAGGATGGATAAGATTGCCGAAAAGAGAGTGATCATTTTCGGGTTTGGAGGGGTGGGAAGCTGGTGTGCCGAAAGCCTTATCCGGACCGGCATCCGGCATCTGACGATTGTTGATTCTGATCGCGTTTGCATCACTAACATAAACCGGCAACTCCATGCTACCACACATACCGTTGGCGAAGTTAAAACCGATGCGCTAAAAAAACGCCTGCTCGAAATTAATCCGGCTGCTCAAATTACTGCCCTTCAGAAAATATACGAACCCGGGAATTCCGACTCATTCGAATTAGATACCTACGATTATATCATTGATGCGATAGACAGTTTGGGGAATAAAATCGACCTGATCCGCAAAGCAACACGCACCCGGGCCGTATTCTTTTCGTCGATGGGCGCGTCGCTTAAGCTCGATCCAACAAAAATTCGGGTAGCTGAATTCTGGAAAGTGACAGGATGCCCTTTGGGGGCATTGATCAGGAAAAAGATCAGGAAAGGCGATTTGCCCGCCAAGGAATTCATGTGTATATACAGCGAAGAGCTGCTTGAAAACAAAGGGGGAGGATCATCGTGTGGTACCGAGAAATGCCTGTGCCCAAAATCGAAAAATGCGGCAGGGGATCCGGATTTGTCAGACCACGAATGGTGCAGCCTGAAAGCCGTGGTGAACGGGACGGTGGCGCACATTACCGCTATTTATGGATTTACATTGGCCGGTCTGGTGATTCAGGATATTTATAAATCGGAATAAAACAAATACACGTACGTGAATTAAAAGTCTTTCGATAAATCATTTTGCTTATTGTAACTGAAGTTGTCATCGTCGGTTGGAATTGAATAAGCCGCCACCCTGGTTATTGAACCAAAGTGGCGGCAAAGTATAGATAGTCGTAAAATCTAAAAAGAGTGGCGTAAAGTTATGCCGAAAGTGCGCGGGTCACCCAGTACCCCTGCATAATGACCGGCATTGCCAGCGCCAGGCAATAGTTGTTCAAAATAATCGGTGTTGGTGAGATTTCTGCTCCAGACGAAAACCGATACCCCTTTAGTCGCCCGGAACCCTAAACGGCTATTCAACAGGGCATACGAATCGACCACCAAATAGGTTGAGGGGCTTGGATTCGAAGAGAATTTTGAGCGATAGTAGGCATCAAGGGCGATGAAGAAATCACCGGGCTGGCTAAGGAACCGTCCGGGGAAAGAAAACTCCCCGCCCCAGGAACCTGCCCATTTGGAAATGCCCGGAAGTTCACCACCCGATATATCCTTAAAAGCTACTTGCTTCCCGTCGATGGTCTGGCCGGTTTCTTCGAGTGGGAGTGGTGCGTTGGTAAAGGTCACGTATATTCCGTCAGTATAAGCTAAAGCACCGTATAGCGAAAAATATTTTAGGAACTTAATATTTCCGTCGATTTCAGCGCCACGTACCCGTACTTTTTCGGCGTTGGCCAAATAGCCTCTGTTTACGCCCAGTTCAGCTGCCTGGACCTGAGTCTGGTAGTCGTTGATATCGGTGTTATAAACAGTAAGGTTTAAAATGGAATTTTTTGTAGGCGTTGTTTTTAACCCGAATTCGTAATGGCGCACTTCTTCCGGTTTAATTACTGCAAGTTCCAGCCATGGCTGGCCATCTTTGGTAGGTAATCCGCCCAGGTTCAATCCAACAGGTTTAAACCCTGTCGAAAACGTAGCGAAGGCATTGATCTTCTTTGTTGGTTGATAGGATAATGTAATTTGTCCCGACAAGTTTGCTTTGTCGATACTTGCATTAAACGCCTGATCGGTATAGACCAAATTTTTAATCGCAATTAACGCGGGGTCGGTTGTTTGCAGGCCACCGTAAGCTTTGCGGTTGAAGTCAACTGTCTTTTCATCATAATTG
Source organism: Prolixibacteraceae bacterium (assembly GCA_019459525.1). Lineage (GTDB taxonomy): Bacteria > Bacteroidota > Bacteroidia > Bacteroidales > Prolixibacteraceae > Aquipluma. The sequence goes on along the minus strand of JAIBEY010000040.1, from coordinate 9,691 downwards.
TATCTTAGTCCTGGCAATAGGTGTATTTTTTCGGTAATTGTCCAGTCAACCTGACCAAATAAAGCCCCACTAAAGGTATTAAGTTCTGAAGTCGTCCGGATTCCATATCCATCGAGTAATCCTGGAGTTTTCCACAACTCGCTGGTGGTACTTTGTGAGAATCGCCACTGATCCGATCCGGATTCTTCGGTATGGTAAGGATCCGTTTTAAGGTTTTGCCTGAAAGCGAAAATGCCAAAGACACCGGTTACGCGGGAAGTTACTTTCCCGGCCCAACGCACTTCCTGAGACCATTGCTGGTGGCGCGAAGGAGCCTGCGATAACTTAAGGGCTTGCTTTCCTGTAAAGTCGCGATCGTTTGAAGGATCCCAGTTCCAGTACCGCCAGGCGCTGGTTGATGTTATTGTACCTGATCCAACTTCTATATCGGCATTAAGTGTAACACCGCCCAGATCCTGATTCGAGCGCCATGGGGTATCGTGGTCGATAATACGGTCGAATGCATTTAAGCTTGGCAACTGATACCCCAGGTCGGCAATAATCTGGTTGAACTGGCGGTAAGCCGCACGTTTAGTAGGGGCAACCCCCGCAACAACCTGGGCATAACCATCCGGTCGCTGGCGTGTAACATCCCCGGCTAACAGGATATTGATTTTTTTTGTTGGTGTATATAGCAACTGTCCCCTGATTCCCAGATTGTTCAAGTCGTTAACTTTCTTTTGTGTTGCTACATTGTAAAGCAGGCCATCACGCTGAGTGCCTGAGAATGACAGTCGTCCAGCGATGTTTTTCAACAAGGCACCTGTGATGGAGCTTTTGGCCTGAATATATCCGTAATTGCCATAGCTAAGCTCAAATTTTGCACCTGAAGTGAAGCTTGGTTTACGTGTAGTAATATTAAATGCCCCGGCAGTGGTATTTTTGCCAAATAATGTTCCCTGAGGCCCGCGTAGCACCTCAATTTGCTCAACATCAATAAAATCGAATGTTGTTGCAGCCGTACGTGCATAATAAACGCCATCAACATAAAACCCGACACCTGGGTCAATACCATCGTTGGTAAGCCCAAATGTTGTACCCAGACCACGGATACTTAGGCCGGTATTGCGTGGGTTTGAAGAATAAAGCTGTACCGAAGGGACTATCTCTTTTAGGCGGTTCACGTTAAAGGCATTGGCGTCGGCAACAAGCGCGCCAGTGACCACCGTAATCGGGATAGGGACATCTTGTAACACTTCTTTACGGCGACGCGAGGTTACTACAACCTCATCCAAAAAATTATCACTAACCAATACAATCTCTAAGGGTACGTTCGATATTTCATAAATATCAATTTCCTGATTCTTAAATCCAATAAACCCAATATTCAGCGAGAATGGCAGCTCTTTGGGCGCTGCAATTTTAAAACGGCCCTCGGCATCGGCAACGGTAACAGTTTTGCCGTCGGTTATTTTAACAATGGCGCCTGGTATAGGCAAAGCCTCACGGTCTTTTATCACGCCAGTTACAAAGTTCTGTGCTACTAGGGTTTTCCCAAGCAACAAGGCTGGAATAACGAGCAGTAAAATTCTTTTCATTTTTTATTGTTTTTAAGTTTATTTTTAACTGTTTTTTTCTTTTTTGAGAAACCAGCAGCAAGCAAATGTGCTCAATGACGGGCACACCAGTAGCTGAATAGGAAAAGCATAGGGTATTCTTATTCTCAATCCACCTGACGAAATGGAAAGTAGATTTGGGTATTGACTTTTAGGTATATCTCGCTATTTATTTGGCTGTCAAATATTTTTCTGATAATTCTTCGCTCTGGGAGACCTGAAGCTTTTTGTCGAGGTTGAGAAATCCAAATTCATGGTTGTATTTTTGGCCATCAGTAACTACCCATTTCACGAAAGCTGCAACTTCTTTATTTTGAGGACTATTGTTAAAAATAAACCCCACTTTTTCAACAGGGATGGTCTCAAATGTGTCATTTTCAATCGTAGTTAGCGCCTCATCAATCGTAGAGTTTATCGAGATTTTGGCCTTTTCATTGATGTCTAAAGGAAGTAGGGCAATGCCGTCTTTTATTTTTCTTGTTTCCAAATCGAACAGGTAGCCGAGGTTATTAAATGTGATTCCGGTTACATCTTTTTGGATTGAAGAAATTAAATAAATATCATCAACCGAAACCTTTTTACCTTTAATATCCATTGATTGGAATCCAAAATGATTGGAGAATGCAATAGCCGAGCTCGCCTGGCTTTCGCGGGAGTAAATGTTTATTCTGTCATCTAAAGACTTTGTGGCTCTCCCTTCATAAAATTCGTCAAGCATGGTTTCGTGGAAAAACAACTTTTCAATTTCTTTTTTATTTAAACCTCTCTTTTTGATGTTTTCCAAAAATTTATTTGAAATACTTGTAACCGGTAATAAAGCATATTTATTAACAAAAATAATCTGCTTATCTTCCTTTACCTCCGATACTGTTGGCTGATGGGCAATGATTGAGATATCGCTTTGGTTAGCTTCACTGCTATTCCTGACTAATTTGAATTCTGTTTCGGGGTTTTGTTTTTTATATTCACTGATCCATTTTTCGACGATCGGATAAGTAAATTTTGTTCCACTTATTTTTATAGCTTCCTGACCATTTGCTGCAATTGTACACAGGAATAACGCAATAAATATTTGGATTCTGATTCTTTTCATGGCTTATTGTTTAAAATGACATAAATTGGAATTATTCTCAATACTTGATATAAATAAGATTAGGCTTCAAAATTCGACAATAATATCAACTGATTTAGTGTATATAAAATCTAATTCTCCATGTGACTTTATTAAATATTTAACCTCAGCTATTTTAAAATTTAACCCAACCTTTTATTGAAGGTTATTGCCAAACATCATTTATTTCAACATGTCAAAGGTTAATATACCCAGGGTTATTCAAAATAACCCTGATGTGGTATTTTAAATACCGTAAATGTGGTATGTCTGTATAGGAAGTAAAAGTCTAAAATTTATCATAAATAAAAATAATAGTCGGTCGATTATTCGTGGATTTTCCACATTCTCCTTGCGTATGAAAGCCCATACTGAAAACGCGTTGGCTGTGACTAATTCCTTCAAAAATCACGTTGAAGTTACACAGGTAATTTATCTAGCGTTTGAGTGTTATGCATAATACGAACTGACCAGAAGATAAATGAAAAATTTCTCCTTAATGATTGGTCTTCAGGTTAAAAATGGACGAGAAGCTGTGCATCTTCTTGCCGGGAACCTTCAAATATTTTATCATCCCCGATATGTACCTCGTTCCACTTTATCTATTTTACAAGTCTGAGATCAGAGAAATTAATAGTCTGTTAATCTGTTGTTTATGGTATTTTATATGCCGAAATAACGGATATTTAAATGAAATACTCAATATTATCGATCCATCCGGCTTTTATTGCATTCATAATTAATTCGGAAGCATTGGATACACCCATTTTCCTGAAAATATTCTTTCGATGGGTGTTCACTGTATGAAAACTGATGTTTTTCTGGCTGGCAATCTCTTTGGTCGTCATTCCTCCAGCTATCAGCCTGACAATTTTTATTTCGGAATATGTCAAATGAGTTGGTTCTGCCGGTACCAATTTATTATCCCCTTGCTCCAGAATCATATCAAGTATCTCATCGGAATAATACTTTCTCCCTCTTAAGGCCGCATCAATAGCAGCAAAGATTTCATCGCGTTCGGCAGTTTTGTAGATAATATTCTTGATGCCAATTTTTGAAAGATCGTTAAATTCTGCCTTGCTGATGGAATTGGTCAATATTAGCACTGAATAATTTGGGAACCGAAGTCTTATGCGTTGAAGGTCCTCAATTCCCTCGTAATCAAACAACGAAATGTCGGTTATCAAAAGCCCATATAGTTCCTTTTCCAGAACTTTAACCAGCTCTGAACATGAATGGACAACAGCGCAAAGCATAAACCTATTTTCATTTCCGAGTAAAGTTTTCAGAGATTCTACGATAAGGAACTGTGAATCGGCTATTACTATCTTATTTATAGGATTACTCATATGGATATAGTTCTATATGGCTAATTGACCTGGCATTTTATACTTTGTGAAAGAAATAAAATATTGTTCTATCGTAGATTTTAAGCGAATTGCGAGACACTAGAATTAACTTTTGGATACTAAGTACCTTCTCATTTCAAGAATTGCATCAAACTTACAGCGTATTAAATTATTCTGGGCACAGTAAAAGTTCAAAACTATCAATAATGATGCATGATAAAGTGCAGTTATACGTGAGTAATTATAGATTACATCATTAAAAATTTAATACGCCTCAGCTTTTGGAATAGGCATAAATACTGAATTTAAGCTGTCGAAAATACGTTTTAATACGACTTTTATATCTATCGACTTAATGTACTTTTGATTCCAGGTTATGTTTTAGTAAACTAAAGATACCCGGAATCCAATTATTAAAAATTCAGGCTATGTTTTTAAACGAAACCAAACAGGAATATTCCTGGTTCAGAAGAATATCATCGCAATTCATTTCAGAAAAAGACTTTGATAAACTTGAAAAAACATCTGTTCGTCTCAATTTTAAAAGAGGAGAAACCATTCTGAAGCAAGGGGGAATGCCTAATCATATTGCCTATCTGGAAAAAGGCATTGTAAAATTCAATTATGAGAGTGAATCCGGAAAAAATCTCATTCTAACCATTGTCGCGGCACCAAAGATTCTGGGAGGAGCCAATCTTTTTTATAAAGATAACAATCTCTTTTCGCTTATTGCTGTTGAAGATTGCGAGGTAATTATGATTGACTCTAAAGTGATTGAATCGGTTTTGATGGATAACTCCAAGTTTGCAATGATGATGTTTCAGGTTGCATCGGAAATGTTTAAAAAATCGGTTATGAATTTTATCAGTCTGGCCCACAAGCAAAAGGAGGGGCGCATTGCTGATATTGTTTTATATCTGGCTGCCGAAGTTTACCACAACACAACATTTCATCTTTCGTTGACAAGAAAAGAAGTTGCAGAATTTGCTGGCTGCTCTACCGAAAATGTAATCATGACTTTTTCGAAATGGCAGAATGAAAAAATTGTTACTTTAGAAGGGAAAATCATTGAAATTAAAGAAATCGATAAGTTGAAATATATCAGCAAAGTAGGATAAGGATGTTAACACAAAAAACAAGATATTCGATGCTGGCCATGGTAAGACTGGCAAAAGAATTTGGCAAAGGAACATTAATGATTAACGAAATCGCCGAGAGTGAACGAATACCGAAACGGTTTCTTGAATCTATTTTGCTTGAACTTAAAAATAATGGGTATCTGGGTAGCCGGTTGGGGAAAAACGGTGGTTATTTCCTGATGAAAGACCCTAAAACAATCAATCTTCTGGAGATTGTCAGGCTTTTTGAAGGAAGCATTGCCATGCTGAAGTGTACTTCCGAGAAATATTATGAACCCTGTGAACATTGTAAAGACGAAGAAAATTGCTCTATTAGGGGTACATTTAAAGATATCCGCGAATATACATTTAATAAGCTTGCTGCAACCTCGTTGGATATGCTTACTTAATTTTGACACATTTGATGCAAATACCGTATTATAATCTTCAATTATATGGTTCGACATTTCTCCGCTTGGGTGTAGATTTAAACTACAAATCAGCGTAAATCTCTCATTGAGAGGCTATTTTATGTTCGAAAATTTCTAAACCCAATTTAATATCCAGAACATAAGACTCTCATAATAAACACATTGAGTAGTTCGATTTGTATATGAATCTCATGATTGAATCAAACTTAAAAAAACGAGACCTCTGCTGATCCCAACATTGATCCGTTTGCCTTCGTATCTTTTCTTGCAAAGCAAAAACAGATAGTTCTAAGGGGGCAATATTCCGGAATGTCAGTCAGGCAGGATAATCGAAAAGGAGTTAAATATGAATATGCAGTTTATATTTGTTTATAGAAGAAAATTCATTGAAAACCATATAAGTTGAATTCCTTCATTTTTTCAAGAATTGAGGGTTGAGAAAGAAACATCTATCGGTCATACCCTGACGGACATCCGATTTTTTCATTTTGCTTAATTCTGAAGTGAAAAGTTCCAAGCAAATGATCTTGTCTGAAATAACTTGCCAACTCAGCCCGTTCTTTGGCAAACTCATTTTGGACACTTGATATGAATATTTTTAGTTTCTTCACAAATTATGATTTTAACTATTTGAAGTTAGTTCCCTATACTTTTGGAAAACATAAACTAATTAATCCCGTTTAACTCATGAATAAAATTGGCAAGATCTTCATCTTTATCTACCCCTAATTTTTTCTTCAATCTATACTTACTTTTTCTTACACTCTCTGGCGATATTCCTAGAATAACAGCTATCTGATTCGTATTTAGATTAATAAATATAGCTGAAATAATAATTACGTCCTGTTGAGTCAATTGAGGAAACAGGACAAATAAACGTGAAATGAAATTTGGATAGGTTTGGTTAAATTTTAATTGAAAAGCAGTCAGACTATTTAACAAAGCTGACTTTTTCTGTATCTTATGCTTAAGATCGCTCAGCAATCGCCTTTGTTCCTCAGAAGTTCCCTTTTTTTGAAGTTCTTCAGACAATTGTTTCGCAATGTCTTGTAAGGCGATATTCGTCTCAATTGAACGAAGTGCTTCATGCATTAATTGAGCTTCCTTCTCATTTAGTTGCCCAACAACCTCGACATTCAATGTAGATATATCTTCAATAACATTTTTTTGATTTTCAATCTGCATTTTAAGCTCGTAAATTCTATTTTCCAATTCATTTTCAATCTTTTCAATCTGCGATTTTATTCTGTTCTCAACCGACCGGTGTTTGGATAACCTGATATCAATCGCTTTAAAGAGTTCTGATATCGTAAACGGTTTAATCAGATAATCGTCGGCACCTAATTCCATACCAGACCGGAAATTTTCTCGTTCAGCTAAAGCCGTAATAAATATAAAAGGGAATCGTAATCCTCCCTCATTCGATTTTAGCAATTGTAATACTTCATAACCATCTATGCCTGGCATCATAATATCGCATAGAATAAGATCGGGTAAATGTTCATTGGCAATCTGTAGTCCGGTATAACCATCTTCAGCCGTTATAACTTCAAAGCCCTCTAATTCCAAGGCGTCAGAGATATCTTCACGTAGTTGGGCAGTATCATCTATAATCAGGATTTTCGTCATAGGGGTTCTATCTGTTCAATGTTAAGTTAAGCATTATTGTCGAAATTTTTACAGTCCTGAATATTTTACATCCGATCAAAGATAAGCTTAATCCATCAATCTTCTGGATTAAAACTATACGTAGCGATCAATTCTAGCGGAAAATGTAAAACAAATGTTGATCCTTTATCCGTATTGTTTGAGCATGAAACCGTTCCTCCATGCAACAATAACGACTCACGAACAATACTTAATCCAAGTCCATTACCTTGGATCGTTGAACTATTACTGGCTCTGAAAAAAGGTGTGAAAAGATGTTTAATATCTTTTTCCGGAATTCCAATCCCTTTATCCTGAACCATGAGCAGTAATTCATCTTTTCCAAGATTTAATTCAATATTGACCAAAGAATTCTCGGGAGAATACTTCAGCGCGTTAGATATCAAATTATTAATAGACTGCACGATAAGTAATTTATCGATATTAATAATTAAAGTTTTGAAGGGAGAATTAAACTTAATTTGATCTTTATACAATTCGCCTATATTAAATCCATCAATAATATGGAGACACGTTGCAATTATATCTACATTTTTGGGATTGAAGCCAATTTTCCCTTCCTGCATTTTGGATAGCTGCAGTACATTGTTTACAATATCGTTTAGATGAAGAACATGTTTTTTTATCTTAATCAATTTTGCAGACACCTGAGCCATGTTCATTTTTTGATGATACGAAATTAATGTATCGCTAATCATAAGAATAGAAGCCAGTGGTGTTCTGAATTCGTGGGATGTTGTTGCTACAAAACGTGATTTCAATTCATTTAGTTCTTTCTCTTTTTCTAATCCCTTTCTTAATTGTTCTTCATAGAGTTTACGATTTGTAATATTTTTATGTGTTCCAATAATCCGCATGGGCTTTCCTTCTGTCGTCCATTCGATTATTTTTCCTCGATCATGCACCCAAATATAGCTTCCATCCTTACATCGCATCCGGTACTCGCTCAAATAAGAATCAGCATCACCATTAAGATACTTATTTAAATTATCAAGACATGGCCTTATATCATCAGGGTGAACGTGTTTTTCCCATTCACCCGATTTGGTTTCAATTTCCTCAACAGAATAACCTAACATGAGCTTTCCTTGATCCGAGAAAAAAATAGTTTGCTCCGAAACTGGTGGTCAATTTAAACTGAAATCAGGTGGTCAATTTCACCGTTTTTTCCACCTATTGTATTAAATTATGAAAATATTTATTAACTTTAAATCGGATACGATACTAAACATATCGTATCCGATTTAAATATATAACAAAAGGATGTCCAATAAGTCATTTCAATTATAGTTAATGAGTTAAGAAAGTTAAAAGGTCAATACTAAAATCAATCATCATGGGAAATGAAATTATTTTAACAGAGGTAGATTATGTGAGATTGAATTCATTAATCTATAGGTTACTTGGTAAAGATAATCAAGATATACGGGCGTTGAATTTTCTAAATATCGAGATTAAAAGGGCGAAAAAAATTTATCCAAAAAAAATTATGCCTGACTTTGTAACAATGAATTCACATATTGAGGTTAAATTCCTTGAAACAGGTAAAACAAGAGAGTTAAAATTAGTTTACCCTCAGTACGCGAATTACGAAGAAGGGTTAATTTCAGTTTTGTCTCCTTTGGGCTGTGCCTTATTAGGTTTTAAAGCAGGAGACTCTGTTGCATTTGAAGCAATTGGAGGAACTCAAATTGTTCGGATAGAAAAAGTTCTGTTTCAGCCTGAAGCCAATGGAGAAGATTTATTATTATATGCTTGACAAACTTATTATAAGACATGGAAACAATACGAATTGATTCGGATGCCGGAATTATCTGGCAGGTAATTAACGATAACAAGGATATCAAAATTACTGATTTAAAAAAGCTGACAAAAATGGAAATTAAAAATATATACCTGGCTCTTGGATGGCTTGCAAGAGAAAATAAGGTGTTTTTTTTCTGAGCGTGAAAATGAATTAGCTATATGACTCATTCAATGACATTGAAATTAAATATAAATTTATGCAACCTTACCTAATGAGACTTTCGTCCTGAAGAATTTGTCATTTATCGTTCGGAACTATATGCTGTTGTGGATTATCCTGATGTATCAATAACGAGCCTCACCCTTGTTGTTGCAGTGTTGCGGACTTTGTTGTCCACACCGAAACCCAAATTGATATATAGTTTTTGTGTGACACTGATGTTCTGTCTCACTAAACATTTTCAACCCCTAAATTTTTATAAGTTTTAATTAAAGCTTCATGGTCGTCTGTAATAATTAAAATTTTATCTTTTTCTTTCAAAGTCGTTTTTCCTGTTGGTACAAAATATTTTTCCTCGCGCTTTACCATAACAACCACTGTATTATCAGGTAAAGATAAATTCATAAGATGATTTCCGTTATTTAGAATTTTAGCTGTAATCTCAATTTCTGT
>JAIBEY010000011.1 GCA_019459525.1 Prolixibacteraceae bacterium | reverse complement strand
AATCGATTTTCCAGATTTGCCCATCGACGGGAGTTGGCGTTGTTTGTACGACATTCACCGACATAAAAGGAATGGCCATTTCAATTGTCCAATTCTGATCGACATCCGACGGATTATTGAGCGTTCCAACGATTGAAACAGCACTTTTAAAACCCTCCGAATTCCGGCTAATCAGCGGCTGACCTCCATTGCGATAGGGTTTTGGCAAAAAAAGGTCGAACAGCGTGTTGGCTGCATTTAACTCAAACTCGTAATAGTTGTGTGTGTCTCCGTCCGGGTCAATAAAAATTTCGAAGTCATTTTCATGAAACACAATCTGGTCGCGGGTTTTATAGTAAGACCAAATGTGCGGCTCGGTCAGTTCGGCCAGAATATACAGGTAGTTTTTATCCCAAAGCATTTTTACCTGAGTTGGGTACAGCGGTTTTGGTTTTACATCACCTTCAATATCGGCAAAATCACCCGACCATTCCGCCTTTATCCACGAAATATCATCCCCTTTTCCGTCAATTTGTATGTCATTCACGGTTTGATAAACCAAATAATTCCTTTTAGGCAGAAAAAGGTGTTCATATCCTTTCCGGATTTCCTGGGCACAGGCGACAAAAGATCCCGTTTGAACCCAGATTAGCAGAGAGATTAGCAGAATCTTCTTCATTCAATTCCTTTTGAGATTATTCGTTTTAAAAGTAACGCTTTACATCCGGATAGTAAAACGAAAATTCTTCAGGAAATGAAGAACCGCAACAGGAACATAAAAAAGGCAAAACACAATTGTACAAAACACAAAACCTTCAAAGTTCTCTGACTTTGAAGGTTTTGTAGTAAAAAAAAAGTGTGGCCGATGTACCTTGTGTTTAAAATTCTATCTGTATTCCAATTGTTGGCAGCACTGTTCCTGAAGTATTATTTACACTTCGAAGCACATATCGTGTTCCGTTATCGGCGGTCAGGAAGTTACCGTTTGCATCTTCTTCACGCACCAGAAAATCCTGCGATTCAGCCTGAAAATTATACAGGTTCTGTATGTCAAGGTAAAGCTTCATCGTCATTTTTTTCATGTACCAGGCTTTGTCAACACGAACATCGAGCTGATGAAAAGCTGGATAACGCTGTGAATTTAATCGTGTTTCATCAAAATAGGGTCCTCCCCGCAGATTCCATGCTTCAATCAACGTTGAACGGTTCATGTCGTATGGCGTGTAAGGCAATCCTCCAACAAACCGAAACCGTGAACCAATCTGCCAACCCTTTTTCAAGGCTGCACTTCCAGTCATGCTCAAAATGTGTTTGCTGTCCCAGGCCGAAACAATGTACTGGTTATTTCCATCCTGAAATTCGCTGCGCACCAAAGTATATGACAGGTTCAGGTTGTAACCTTTTGCCGAACTGATTCGCGCCTGAAATTCGGCTCCATAAGCACGTCCTTTTGAAGTGGAAGTCACTTCCTCGTCGCCAATTACACCATAATCGGCACCTTTGTTAGCCAGCGATATCTGATCGTTTACCGAGAATGGATAATCCTGATAGTTCTTGAAAAAACCTTCTACTGAAAATTGCACCGCAGTTGCCGGTTTAAATTCCAACCCACCGATGAAATGATCGACCGAAATGTATTTCAGGTTATCTTTATTCACAAACTCGTTGTTTTGCTGGTAACCTAAAGTGGTGTACGCTGGTAACTGAAAATAGCGACCAGTGTTCAGGTTCAGGCTCCATTCGGGAGTCAGTTGGTACGAAGCCGAAATTCGTGGAGAAAACTGTTTCAGCGGGTTATTCATTCCTGAAGAATAGTTGTTCGCATCCATCCGGAAACCAGCAGAAAGTGTCAACCGTTCAGCCAGAAACTCGTGACTGATCTGACCAAAAATTCCGTATTTAATCAGGTTCAGTTCGGTATCGTAATTCACATTCAGGATATTTCCATCGTAAAAACGTTTCTGCAAAGTGGTATTGCCGTATTGCGCGAAATCAATATTGGCGCCAATATTGGCCTTGAAACCATCCATCCGCATGTTGTTTTCGAACCTGATCTTATTCTCCACTTCCTGCGAAGTATAATCCAGAATTTTATTGCTTTCAGAGCTTTCGTCGTTTTCCAGATATTTGGTAGCTGTATTGCTCAACTGGCTGCGGCTAACGACCAGTGTTTGGTAACTGTTTTCCCTGAAATGCTTGTAAACCCCACCCAGCGTGTAACTCCACTGATTGTTTTCAGGCAACTGACCCAAAATGTAGGTCTGCTGTTCGTCTGGGTTTTTAATATCCAGATTCAGTTCGTTTTGGTCGAGAGCCCCCAAGCCAATAAAAGTAAGTTCATTTTTAGCATCAAAACGAGTTTTTACCTTGAACTGCATGTCGTTAAATGTGGGCAGAAAAGGCAACTTCAGTGCCGTGAAAAGCAGTTTCAGATATGAACGACGCGCCGAAACAATGAAAGAAGTTTTTTCACTTAACGGGCCATCAAATGTTGCTGAAACCTCTGCAGCACCTAAACTTCCTCTAAACCGAAGTTTGTCGGCATTTCCGTCCACCTGCGCAAACTCGAAAACGCCGCTCAAGGCATTTCCACGATTGGAAGGAAATGCTCCGGAATAATAATTCACTTCGCGAATCAGGTCGGCATTCAGGATTCCAACTGCCCCGCCTGACGCGCCCTGCGTGGCAAAATGGTTGATATTCGGAACCTCAACGCCATCAAGGTAAAAGCGGCTTTCCGACGGTCCACCGCCACGAATAATGATGTCGTTCCGGAACGAAGGCGACGACAAAACTCCGGCAAACGACTGAATAACTTTGGAAATATCGCGGTTGGCACCCGGACTTTTTTCAATCTCGGCAATGCCAATGGTTTTCAGCGAAACCGGGCTTTCTTCAGTCTTACGGAAAGGCGATGCGTTTACAGTCACTTCCTCAATTTCAGTATCCCGTTTTTCCATCCGGATTTCGATAAACACAATTTTGGCATTGCTGACTTCTATTTCCGACGAAAGAGCTGAGTGGTACCCGATAAACGAAGCCTGAACACGAACAAAGCCAGGTTTCAATCCTTTTAATTCAAAGTTACCTTCGGCATCAGTTATTGTTCCAACCGAGGTTCCCGAAACAATTACGTTGACAAATGGCATTGGCTCGTTGTTTAAAGCCTCAACAACCCGTCCTTTAATCGATGCTTGTTGCGCCCAAAGACTGGCCTGATATCCCAGAATTAGCATACTTAAAATGATCCACCTTCTCATATTTCACTTAAAATTAATCGATCTTGTTTAATAATCTAAATGCAAACTTAAACAAGATATACTGTTTAAAGTTTAAACGTCCCGTTTGTTTTTTATAATATTGCTTAAAATTTGATTCTATGAGATTGGTTATTCAACGGGTAAGTTCGGCATCGGTGGAAGTAGAAGAATTTCTGGTTGCCGAAATCGAAACGGGTTTGCTGGTTCTGGCTGGAATAGAAGAATCCGACACTGCCGAAGACATCGACTGGTTGGTAAAAAAGACCTGTCAGCTGCGTATTTTCAATGATCCGGAAGATGTGATGAATCTTGATATTCAGGAAATTGGTGGAAAAATTATCGTGGTGAGCCAGTTTACTTTGCACGCCTCGACCAGAAAAGGAAACCGGCCATCGTACATTCGTGCTGCACGACCCGAAACCGCCATTCCGCTCTACGAACAACTGATTGACGAATTCAAAAAAGTACTGGGAAACAAAAAAATTGAAACCGGCATTTTTGGTGCCGATATGCAGGTTTACCTGGTAAACGATGGTCCGGTAACGATTATTCTGGACTCGAAAAACAAAGAGTAAAAGCCCCCTTCTAATTCCCCCGAAGGGGGAAAGTCTGGGCATCGTTATTTAATGAAGTAAATGCCCTGAAGGGGCAAAATATCAATAACCCGGGGTAAGTGAGGAACGAACGCAGCCCCGGGAAGGGGAAACGGAGAATTAATCCGTCCGCGAAATAAGATGAACAAAGAATTAGTAATTTTTCGGACGGAATGAAAATGACATTTTAAAAATAAGCTTTCTAAAATTCATTTTTGGATCTATTTGAAAATAGGAATATTGACAATAAACAACCCCGGATGACTGTTTAAACTTTTACAATCAAATTATCAACAAATGAACTCAAACGAAGTCACCCTCCCCGAGGCCCAGCAAATGGTTGACCAGTGGATCAAAACCATTGGGGTGCGCTATTTCAGCGAGTTGACCAACCTGGCCATACTGACCGAAGAAGTGGGCGAACTGGCGCGCATAATGGCCCGAACATACGGCGACCAGTCGTTCAAAAAATCGGACGAAGGAAAAGATATGGCCGACGAAATGGCTGATGTGCTGTGGGTGCTGATTTGTCTGGCCAACCAAACCGGTGTCGATTTGAACGAGGCATTCCTGAAAAACATCGAGAAAAAAACCAGCCGCGACAAAGACCGGCACCAGAATAACGAAAAATTGAAATAATCAAACGTTGGTAGAGACGTAATTAATCAGAGACGCGATTAATCGCGTCTCTACAGGAATCAAAATACTAACATTAAAATAAAGAAAATATGTCCATCGAAACCTGCCCATTATCCCTTGCCGATATTCAATCAGAGCTGGAAGAAATTCGCGAAATTGCAGCAAAAAATACGAGCAAAGAGATACTCGAAAAAGCGCTTTCATTCATTGATCTGACTACCCTGAATTCAACGGATACTGTTACTTCTGTAACCGAATTTACTGAAAAGGTGAACCAGTTTCCAGCGGCATTTCCCGGACTTAAAAATGTGGCTGCCATTTGTGTTTACCCGAATATGGCTCACACCGTGAAGAGCACGCTGACCGTTCCGAACGTGAAAATTGCCGCGGTAGCCGGTGGATTTCCTTCGTCGATGACATTTACCAAAATCAAAATTGAAGAAGCTCAACTGGCGGTTGTTGCCGGTGCAAACGAAATCGACATCGTTTTACCTTTGTGGGCTTTTCTTGAAGGCCATTTCGAAACCTGTACCAACGAAATTTCAGCCATTAAAAAAGTCATTGGCGATGCCCACCTGAAAGTGATTCTGGAAACCGGAGTGCTGAATGTTGACCAAATCTGGCAGGCTTCCATTCTGGCCATTGAAGCAGGTGCCGATTTCATCAAAACCTCTACCGGAAAACTGCCACAAGCCGCCTCGCCCGAAGCCGCTTTTGTGATGTGTCTGGCCATCAAACAACATTTTGAGGAAACCGAACAAAAAATTGGCTTCAAACCGGCCGGTGGAATTGTGACTCCGGAAGATGCAATTTTGTATCTCACTATCGTTCAGGAAATACTAGGTAACGATTGGCTAACTCCTGAACTTTTCCGCATTGGAGCCAGCCGTTTGGCCAACAACCTGCTCGAAAAAATTACAGGTAGTCCTGTAAAACATTTTTAGTACGAAGCTGTTTTACTTCAAAACTCAAAATTCAATTTAAATATTTATTATGGCACAAATTACATTAAAAGGAAACGCTATTCAAACCATAGGCGAACTTCCTTCAAAAGGAACAAAAGCTCCTGATTTCGAATTGATTAAAAACGATTTATCTAAAGTTTCACTGAAAGATTTTACCGGACAGCGACTGGTTCTCAATATTTTTCCAAGTCTGGACACCGGTACCTGCGCGGCTTCGGTCCGTCAGTTCAACAAACTGGCTGCCGGCCTCGAAAACACAACTGTACTTTGCATTTCGCGCGATTTACCATTTGCGCAGGCCCGTTTCTGCGGAACTGAAGGCATCGCAAATGCAATTACTGTTTCAGATTTTGCAACCGGCAAATTCGGTAAAGATTATCAGTTGGAAATTTCAACCGGTCCGTTGGCCAATTTGCACTCACGTTCAGTAGTTGTTTTAGACGAAAACCACAAGGTTATTTACAGTCAGCAAGTTCCTGAAATCGTGGACGAACCCAATTACGATGCGGCTTTGGCTTCGTTGAAATAAAACGAAAAACATACGACATTTTAGAAAGCTGTTTGCATTTGCAGACAGCTTTTTTTTGTGTCTATAAATTTCGGAAAGATTGTTATATTTGAAATAATCAGTCTGATTAAAATCAAATCAAAATGACCCGGAAAGACGCGCTAAAGTTATTTGAAGATAAAAAAGTTCGTACCGTTTGGGATGGAGAACAAGAAAAATGGTTTTTGTCCATTGTAGATGTCGTAGGTATTTTAACTGATAGTCCCAATCCGAATAACTATTGGAAAGTACTGAAGAACAGACTTAAGAAAGAGGGAAACCAGTCGGTTACAAATTGTAACCAACTGAAAATGCAATCGGCAGACGGGAAGTTCTATAAAACTGATGTTGCTGATATTGAGCAACTTTTCAGACTGATTCAATCCATTCCATCGCCAAAAGCCGAACCATTCAAACTGTGGCTTGCAGAAGTGGCTCGCGAGCGGTTGGACGAAATGGACGATCCAGAACTTGGAATCGACCGGATGCTGGAATATTACCATCGGAAAGGCTATTCAACTAACTGGATCAATCAACGGCTTAAAAGTATTGAAGTCCGCAAAGAATTGACCGATGAATGGGAGCAGCGGGGAGTTAAACAAGGTCAGGAATATGCCACCTTAACCGATATTATTACACATGGCTGGTCGGGGTTGACCACCAAACAATACAAACAACTTAAAAGCTTAAAAAAAGAGAGCCTTCGGGACAATATGACCAACCTCGAATTGGCGCTAAATACGCTTGCAGAAGCGACTACGACCGAGATTTCGAAACAACATCAGCCTAAAACTCCGGAAGAAAACAGAAAAGTAGCGGCGCGTGGCGGTTCAATTGTTGGCAATACCCGCAAAGAGATTGAAGCCAATATTGGTAAAAGCATTGTTTCACCGCTAAATACGAAGAAAATCAGGCAACTACCCGAAAACGGAAATGAAGATTGAAGACGATTTGTTTTTAACTTTATTCAGCCTCGCTCAACAATAGCTACTTCTTGAATGTTTTAGCGGAAAATAGATGTTATGCACCCTGTTCTAAAGGAAAATATTCAGGAAATAGGCAAACCTTATTCCGACCTTCATTTTTTACTGCAATGTTTTGCCGAAGTTCTCGAAGCCAATAACGAAAAAGAACTTGTAACCTATATTCCCTGGCTCAATACCCAGGTTTCTACTCCTAAACCTGAACACGAGCAGAAGACCATTCACCTGTATTCCATTTGTTTTCAGTTGCTTAATTTATGCGAAGTGAATTGGGCGGTTCAAAGCCGACGAGGAAAACAACAACGGCAAGGCCCCCAAAGTGTTAATGGAAGCTGGGCACATACCTTTTCGGAATTGAAAGAATCGGGTATTCCGCAGGCAGAAATTGTTGCAGCGCTTTCGCAATTGGAAATAGAGCCGGTAATGACGGCGCATCCGACCGAGGCCAAAAGGACGGTAGTGCTGAAATATTACCGGGAACTTTATCTGCAACTGGTTATGCTCGAAAATCCGGTTTATACCCTACTCGAGCGCGAACAGATTCGGTCGGGTATAAAGGAATTGCTTACCCGGCTTTGGTTTATCGACGATATTTACCTCGAAAAACCGCAGGTGGAAACCGAGCTCGAAAACGTTTTGCACTACCTCACCAAAGTTTTTCCCGATGTGTTTGAACTGCATGACCGGACCTTGATACAAGCCTGGAATGAAGCCGGATTTCAACCGGAATCGTTACAAAACTACCGGTCGATGCCCAAAATTAGCCTGGGTTCGTGGGTGGGTGGCGACCGCGACGGGCATCCACTCGTAACACCGGAAATCACACAATACACCCTGCAACGTCTTCGTATGGAAGCACTGAATTTAGCCAGTCAACGACTGAATTTACTGGCCGACAGCCTGAGTATTTACACCGCTGAAAACACACTTTCAACAGAACTTCAAAAGCGAAAATCAGTACTGGAAAAGCAAATTCCGGATATTTCGGAGAATATCCAATTCAGTTCGGCATCGCGTGAGCCATTCAGGCAATTTGTACTCCTGTTGATCGAAAAACTTCCGGCGACACAAAACCTTTCAGGAGGAAACAGCCAACTGGCGCCCAACGAATGGAGCTACACCAATTCCGGTCAATTAATTGCTGATCTGGAAATGTTGCTTCGGGCGCTTTCCAACTGGGGCGCACCCATGCTGGCCATCAACGAAGTAAACAAGGCGCTGCGTTTTGTACAGCATTTTGGTTTTCACCTGGCACATCTGGACATCAGGCAAAACAGCGAATTTTACCGGAAAGCCATCTTCGGGCTTCTGGAAGATATCGGCGAACCCAATTATTCAATAAATGATGAAGGATCGGTAGATAAAAAGTTTCTGCTTCAGGAGTTAAACCTTTACCGGCCTTTTACTTACAGTTACTCCGGAAGTGTTCCTGAAACGGCAAATGCACTTGGCTACCTCGGTGTTTTGGCCGGACACATCCGGAAATACGGCACCAATGCGTTGGGTTCGATGATTGTAAGCATGACCAAAAAAGTGGATGATTTATTCACTTTTTACCTGCTGGCGCGCGAAGCTGGTTTGTATGTGAAAACCGAATCGGGACCTGCTTGTCAATTGCCGGTGGTGCCGCTGTTTGAGACCATCGACGATTTGCATTGTGCACCGGCCATTCTGGATGAGTTTTTGGCACATCCGGTCACCCAGAATACGCTTCGTTTGCAAGCTCAACGAAAAGGCTATTCAAAGCCGGTTGCCGAAGTAATGATTGGCTACAGCGACAGCAATAAAGACGGCGGCATTTTGTCGAGCCTCTGGCACCTGTACGAAGCCCAGCACGAGTTGGCCAAAATTGGGCGAAAACACGGCGTTGACATCCGTTTTTTCCACGGCAAAGGCGGAAGCATCAGTCGCGGCGCCGGCCCCATTCACTGGTTCCTGAAAAGCCTTCCGCCGGAATCGTTGTGCGGTAAACTGAGGCTCACCGAGCAGGGCGAAACCATCGAACGAAAATATGCGAACAAAGTCAACGCAGCTTTTAACCTGGAATTACTCACTTCAGGAACTTTGCGAAATACCTTGATGAACACACATCCATTTGATCCTGAATTGTTTGAGCTGGTCGGATTTATGGCGCACGAAAGTTTTACAACCTACAATGCGCTTACCCGTCACCCCAGTTTTATCCGGTTCTTCGAACAGGCGACTCCGATTGACGTGATTGAAACAAGCAAAATAGGCTCACGCCCGTCACGCCGGACGAACCAACGCACACTAACCGATCTGAGGGCTATTCCCTGGGTTTTTAGTTGGACACAAAGCCGCGTAAATATTACCAGTTGGTATGGAGTTGGAAGTACAATATTGCTTTTGAAAGAGAAGTATCCAGAAAAATATGCTTTGCTAAAACAATTACTCATTTCGCATCCGTTGCTACGGTATATTTTGACCAATGTAGATTCGGGCCTGGCAGCAACCGATCCTGAAATTATTGAGCTTTATGCCTCATTGGTTGAAGAAGACCAAATCAGGAATGATATTTTGCCGATGATTTTATCGGAGTTTCAACTTACGAAGAGCCTGTTAGCCGAATTGCTCGAAAAGCCATTTGAGGAAAGAAGAAAGAACCATTATTATTCGACACGGCTGAGAGCAGTTGCCTTGGATTTAATGCATCAGGTACAGGTAAATACCCTGCAACACTGGCGAAATGAGAAAGATTCGGAAGAACCTGAAGTTGCCAATCAGCAGAATATTATCTTATTAAAAACCATTAATGCTGTAGCTAATGCGCTGGGCTCAACCGGATAGTAAATTGCACCAACTTAAAAAAAGATATTTCATTTAGAATTAAATACTTATGCAAAAGATAATCAGCCAATATTTCAACGAATTCTCGACCATGTCGGAAGCATCTCATACGGCAGTTGTTGAAATTGCCGAACGTGAGGGAATTGAAATGGATAAAATTATCCTGGCCACCTCGTTTTGTTTCGACGAGCTAAATCATCATCAGGCAAAAATGAAACTGCCCATTACCCAGGGAACTTTCATAATGGGAGGACTCGCGGGATTTCCGTTTGTCGGAGAAATTGGACTGACAGCTTTTGCCGACCATATTCCTGACAATGGAGCTGCTTTGTTTATTTTTGGATCGCACATCGGAATTTCAGCCAGCGGCGAAGTTGGTAAGGTAAAACGAGTGGGGCAGCACCGGCACACCAATACCTGCGGAGCATTAATGTTGGTTCAGGAGCATGTTTTGTCGTCTTCAGTTCACAAAATTGATCCGGTTGATCATTCCGGCTTTCAGGCCGAATTTCTTGCACTTCGATTGTCACCAATGGCAAGTGAAATCAGGAAGTCTGAAGTACCCATACTGAAAACCACCCATTTGGTATATGATGAAATTGAGAATGAAATTTTAAAGCTGATAATCAACAGTAAGAATTTGCAAGGAGATTTTCCTATTTATATTCTGGGCGGAATTGTAATCAATACCGACGAAACATTGCCCAATTATTTTTCACAAAAGGTATTTCGGAAGGTGAGATAAGATCTTATTTTTTCCTGGTAGTGGTATAATTCACCAATTCAATCAAAGCGGTTCTCGATTCGCTTTCAGGAAATTCCAGGATTCCGGCAATGGCTTTCTCGCGGAATTCGTTCATCTTTTGGGCAGCATATTCCAACCCGCCACGGCTCACCACCAAATCGACCAACTCTTTTACTTTGGCCTGATTCTTATTTTTACGTTTGATCAGGTGCAAAATCCGGCTACGCTCGCCCGATTCGCAATTATTCAGAACGTACAGCAGTGGCAAAGTGATTTTCTTTTCTTTGATATCGTTTCCGGTTGGTTTTCCCAGGATTCCTTTGCTTTGGTAGTCAAAAATATCGTCTTTAATCTGGAAAGCGATTCCGGCATCAAGTCCAATTTGGAATAGTTTTTCAACCACTTCGTCATCTTTGGTAACCGACGCCGCGCCAATAGCCATGCTGGTGGCAATGAGCGAAGCGGTCTTTTTTCGGATAATTTCGTAGTAGGTTTCGTTATCGATATCCAGTTTGCGGCTTTTACGCATCTGCAAAATTTCGCCTTCGCTCATGTCTTTTACCGCACGCGAAATAAGGTGTAAAAACCGATATTCCTTGTGGTCGAGTGTATTCAAAAAACCACGCGCCAAAATAAAATCGCCCACCAAAACGGCTATTTTGTTTTTCCATAAAGCGTTGATAGAGAAACTTCCGCGACGTTCGTACGATTCGTCAACCACATCGTCGTGCAATAAGGTTGCGGTATGCAGTAACTCAATGGAAGATGCTGCCAGGAAAGAAGTTTCGTTGAACCCGCCGCACATTTTTGCCGACAGAAAAACGAACATGGGGCGCATCTGCTTTCCCTTTTTTTTCAGGATATATTTAATGATGATCTGGAGAAAAGGAATATCGCTTTTAATGGATTCATTAAAGTAACTTTCGAAACTTTTAATTTCTTCCTTAATGGGCGATTGTATAATATCCAGAGAGGTCATTCTGACTGTTTTTTCGGTGTCTCAAAATTAGAAAATATATTGACTTTTTCCCGAAATCAGAACTGATTGAATATTTTTCAGAACTGAATTTGTAAAGAACTAATTTTCATTTATTTGAAAAAATTCTAAACGATAATAAACAAAAGAAGTCTATGATGAAAACTAAATATTCATATATTTGCATCTGTTAAAACTCAAATCATGTTTAATATTCAGGAAATAGATGCCGATCGTTTAGAAATGGCTGCAAGTATGCTTAAAGCCATTGCCCATCCGGTACGAATCGCTATTTTAAAGCATCTGGAAGGTGGTAAAAAACTCACTGTGACCGAAATTCACGAATTACTGGGAATCGAACAATCAACCACCTCGCATCATTTGGGCATTTTGAAAGACAAAGGTGTGCTCTGCTCCAGACGCGAGGGTAAAAACACGTATTACTACCTGAAGCACGATATCCTGAGCCAGATTGTTGATTGTCTGCACCGCTGTACTTGCGAGTAAAAAAATAAGTACCAGTAAGTCAATCAATTGTCATTTCATTTAGTTGTGTTAAAATGGTTAAACACGGCATCAATTGATCGACACAGAAACAAGCGGTAAATAAACGAGCAATCATCAAAAAAATTACCTTTTGATTTATTGATACGCTGTTTGTTTTTTTGCGATTAAACCACAACTCCAAATAAAACAGGAAGCAAGTTAGGTGACTTTTTTGCCAAATGTTTTCTTCAGTAATCTTTCTCCATTTTCCTTTTTCATGATTATCCCCGTGAATCCGTAAAGAATTTGTGGGGAATATTTTCTGAAAGATTGAGACTTTCAGAAATGCTGAATTACTGATATCGATATGTCAGATTTTCATTTTCTAATTTTATTGCATTATAAACAAGAAATATAGAATTATATTTTCTAATTGTCCACTTTTTGTCCCACTCACTTTTCGCATATTTTATAAAAGGCAGATTAGCTTTGTAAAAAAGTGTTTCTATTTAATTAAATACTAAATGTCAACACTTTAACAAACAGACAATAATTTACTATTCATAAACATAAACACGTGCAAATGAAAAAACTCTACATGAACAAAATTTCAAATTTTTTAAAGAAAAGATGCCTTTTAACCGTGATGATAATTGTGGCTATGGCGTGTTCTGCTTTTGCTCAAGTTAGTAAAGTAGCTACTATTGGTTATAAAAATAGCACAGTGGCTGTGGCTCCAACTTTTAATACTACGCCAACTGCTACAACGGTGGATTACGGAAATCTTTACTCCTACCGTGCAACAGCCACCTGGGAGGGAGCACTGGAAACTACGATAACCGCTCCTACACTACCTCCCTGGATGACTCTCACTCTGGATGGGGCGGGTAATGCTGCCCTATTTGGCAATATTCCGTCAGGAGTTTCAATTAATGGAATTGCTGGAGATGATAACGGAAATATTTTCACGATCAGCCAAGACGGAAGTACAATATATAAAATAGCCCAGGACGGAACAACTACCTTATGGAGATCAGGATTGATTTCTGGCAATTACTATGTTTATGACTTGCATATTGCCAACGGATATATCTATATTCCCCGTCACGGAGATGCTTCCTATTCCATAACCCGTATCCCACTGAACAATCCGTCAGCGGCAGAGGAAAACTTTGCCTCATTGCCTGGTGGTGCAATTTCGCTGACACATAAAGACGGGTTTATTTATGCTTCGAATTACACTTATGGACAAATATGGAAGATCAATGAAACGACGAAAGCTCAATCGATTTTATTGACCATTCCTGTTAATAACTGTATGGGATTAACTTTTGATTATAGCGGTAACTTATTTATTACAACCTATGGTGGTGCGAGTATTTTAAAATACAATGGGTCAAGTGTAACACCGGTACTCTCAGGGCTGCCCTATGTAAGTTCAATTCGGGTGGACGCACAGGGTAATTTTTACGTGTCCTCTTATTATTCTGGAGGTCTAAGAAAGTACACTGCTGATTTCTCCAGTTATGAAGTCGTATCACCTACCGGGACTGAGTCTGTTTGGAATTCAACGCTTACATCGAATGGTTCAGTTGCATATAGCATATATGCTTCAAATCAGGTTTATCGCCTGCAGAGAGGCGTCATCATTCAAGGAACACCGGCTAAGTCGGATGTGGGCGATCATCCGGTAGTACTTAGAGCGGCCAACAGTGCGGGCTATACAGAACAGAACTTTACCATTACAGTAGAAGATAATGTTGGACCTGTTATTACCACTTACAGTCCGGTCAGGAATAGTACAGAAATTGACCTTCATCCTACCTTAAGCATCACTTTTGATGAAGAAGTGAGTTTGGGAGCCACTGGTACCTTTGACATTTACAATGGCGCTACCCTTGTAAAATCCTTTGATCTGTCAGTACCTGCCGAAAGGGCATTGCTGGTGGTTTCTCCGGATCAAAAAACGGTAAGTTTAACACCGACAGAAAATCTGCCTCACTATACTCTCTTGAGCGTTGGAATAAGCGCAGGCTTTGTAAAAGATGTATATGACAATAACTTTATTGGATTTACATCAGCTTCCAACACCTGGAGGTTCACCACCATGAATAAATTCGATCAAACGATTACTTATCCGGTAATTGCGTCAAAAACCTATGGAAATGCTCCATTTACTCTTGGCGATGCAAATACAAACAGAGGTTTGACTGTCACCTATACGGCAGAAGATCCAACAGTTGTAAGCATTACAGGCAATCAGGCAACTATACTGAAAGCAGGTAATACGAAAATCACTGCAACTCAAATCGGTGATTATTATGATTTCGCCTTGACACCAATAGAAAGAACTCTTGAAGTCACCAAAGCACCCTTAACAGTAACTGCTGATGCCAAGACCAAATGTTATGATGCTGCGGTTTACTCGGGATATACGGTGACCTATACCGGATTTGTAAACGGGGAAGACCAGACTGTCCTGGGAGGCGCCTTAACCTTTAACGGAACTGCCATTGACGCAGTTAATCCGGATACCTATTCAATT
>JAIBEY010000098.1 GCA_019459525.1 Prolixibacteraceae bacterium | reverse complement strand
GTAAATATTGTTGTTAATTTGTTGAAATTTAAATGCGTACATGTGGAACTCCATGCCATAAAAAATAGCTTTCTCCACAAGATTTACATGGCCTTTTGTGCCACCACCTTGAATATTGTTACCGTGGCATGTTCGTTTCATTTGCTTATAATTTGTTTTTTTTGTGCCAGATTGTTTGTCCTGATGTATCTCGGGAGAATTCGCCAATAATCATTCTCCTGTGTGAAAGATAATTATACTGGTTCGTTTCAACAGTTGGCTTGCTTTGATGTAAAATTTAATGTGCCACCAGATCGAAGGTTTTACGCCAAAGGTTTTCCTGTTCATACAATTGCATCATATTCCATTGATGTACATTGTCGTATTCCTTGTTGGATACTGTTGGTTGAATGTGCTGTTTGCTGATTACCAGTAGCTTAATTTCTCCTGACCCGGACATGCCCAAGAGTTCGGGATTTATTTTCACCAGGGGCTCACCTTCATCGAACCCATTTAACGGGCATAATCCGGAAGCGTTGCGAAATTTTTCCATGGCATAAATGGAATAGTAAGCCTGATGTTTACGTTCACTCTCTGGCATGTTAAGCCATTCTTTTTTCAACTCTTTAACCAGATCTACCCCTTCGGATGCGAACATCACTTCCATATTTTTCAGCGCTTCTTCCTTGAGTTTTTCGGCTTCTAGCTTATCTACTTTGAGCAATGCCTTGTAAGCATCGTCAATATTTTTTATGTACTCTGCCTTTTCGGGCAGCGGATTCTTTTGTTGTTCTTTTATCTGAGTTCTTATTTCAGCTTGCAAAAACTCTTCACGGGTCACGGGAAGGAATGGTTCAACGCCTTTTTTCGCAACAATGGTTATTTCATCGCGGGTAGTTTGATAGATGGAAGCACCATGAAAATAGGCAATTCTACGCGGGCTGACATAAATATTTTCGACAACGGCGTTGCCCGGAACGTAACCCGAAAGGTAATTGATGTAAATGGTTACCTTAGATGCAACCTCGTAGTTCGCAAACTTACCGATCATATTTTCTGAAATGTATGGGGCAAAAAGCAGCTCAATGATTGCTGAGGTTTTCGATGCCTGATCGTCTTTTTGATCACGAAACGAATCATCCGGAAACACCTGAACCGATGTATTGAACCTGGCTTCGAAGCCTATCGGGGGTTGTAGCTTTTCCCATTGCGACAGAATTGTAACGATAGTTTGGGCCGATTGTTTGCAGGCAACCACTGCTTGTTCAGAATAGTTTAGTCTGAACGGGTTATTAAAAAATACCTGCTGTTTTACCTCGCCTTTTGTGTAAGGCATCATTCCAAAAACTACTTCATCGGAAAATAGTTGCTGGCTGAATGATGATACCGATATCAGAAAGGCAGGAACCACAATCAGTAACTTAGTTTTTAAGTGGATTTGTTTCATGTTTTTTTCAGTTCGTTCCCTTTAATTCATGTGCGGTTCCGAGTGCTTTAATTTTTACCTGATCGGGTTTCGTTTCGCCACGAAGTGTTTCCCAAATCCAGCATAGCTTTTGCGTGATCTTCCACTAACGACATTGACTGGATTGCCTGAAGATCTGCAATGTTTTGCTCAATACCGGTTTGTTCCTTTAGCATCCTGCATTTTAGCACGACCAGGTTGTCGAGCAGGTTAAATATTTTGGGCAAGTCGGTTTTTCGTGTATTCAGGTATTGCTTATATTTGGGGGTCGTTTCTTCGCAATAGGCTTTGTACACAGGAGGCAGGTTGTGCTCAAAATATTCGTCGATTGCCTTTTGATTTATGCAATGTTCTCCCTGGTAAATTTCTTTTGGCGCGCTTTTCTCCACGCGCTCCACTGTTTCCTGTAGTTTCTTTTTTGCATTTCTTTCGAGCAAAGCATAATCGTTGGCCATTGTTTTCCATTTCTCTACATATTGGTTGAACTGGCTTTCCAAATCTGCAATTTGCGTGGAAATAGCAGCAGTTTTAACTGCTTTGCCTTGTTTTGTATTTCCCGAAGAATTCCGATTTGCGGCGTACTGTTTTCCCCATTGTTGCAATTCGGCTTCGCTCATGTTCTCCATTTGGTCAATCTCGTGTTGCGAAATTCCATACTGCTTCTGCATTTGCTGCTCTGCCAATTTTTCACCATCGGCTTCGGTGCCTTGGTCGCCGAGCCTTTTTAGTTCTGATTGAGCTATTCCTGTTTTTCTTGAAATCCCGCTTATCAGTTCATCAGGGGTTGGGTTTCCATATTCAATCCGGTCTCGTTCTTGCTCAATGGCTGCAAGAACACGGTGTATCTGGTCGCTGTACTGGTCTTCTTCGGCCTGCATACAACCACACGTGTTTGCCAACAGTGGTGGTAGTTGTGCCAAATGTTTTTGACCAACGGAAGATTGTGCCGTTGCAGGTATTGTGCCATACAAAATGCAAACGATCATTAAAATATGTTTCATGTGTATAAATTTTTACTTAACGTCTTAAAATTTGCGTATTAACACTGCCTGTTTCTCAAAATATCCAACGCATGGAATAGCCATTTAACCATTTTCGGTTTGTATGAGCTTTTGCTCTTATGGCTATTTCATGGTGTGTCAGTTGTTGAATTTTATGCTTTGAAGAATTTTCGGTGTGTCGGCTGATAATTGTTCGAATTGATCAGCAAAACTCCCGAAAGATATGGTTTGACACTTTGTGCCACCCATTACGTAAACGCTTTGCATTTTCATCTTCATGACCAGGTTTCCCCTTTAGCCGAATAGCAGAAGGTCATGCTGCAAGCATCGTGTCCATCAATTCTCACCGATTCGTCTGGAGCAAATACGGCATCGGTAAAAAATTTTCCGATCTGCTGTTTGGCTGCGGCTACTGCTGCATTGAGCGTTTTACCGTTTAATACTGTTTCTTCCTTAATTATAAACGAAGCTCCGTTTTTCAGGTACTGGTGTTCGAGTACCGATCCTTGAATTTTTGCCCATCCTTCGGGAAGCGACACGGTAATATAACTCTTGGGCGGTTGCGGAAATACTGAAAAAGCAAGCATCAATCCGCATAAAAGAAATAGCATTTTGTACATGCGGTTTGTTTTAGCTGGTGTTGGATACTGCATAAGAAAATAAACTGAAGGTTATTTTATTCATAGCCAAAACTTTACATCTTTACAAACTCAACTCTACGGTTTTTAGCTTTTCCTTCAGTGTTTATATTTGGTGAAATGGGGTCCGATTCTCCTTTGCCATCGGTTTGAATGAGACTCCCATCAATCCCGAATTCACCAGAAAGTACATTTTTCACCGATACGGCCCTGCGCTTTGACAAATCCAGGTTTTTGGCATCATCTCCATCGCTATCTGTATATCCAATAATTTTGATTTTTACAGTTGGGTTCTCTTTTAATGTTTTGGCAATATCGTTGAGGGTTCCAAATGATTCGGGTTTTACAACATCTTTGTTTACATCGAAATAGATGCCATAACTGACCAGTTTTCCTTCGGTAATGAGTTTGCTGCGGGTATCAGGCGCTGCGGTGGTAATTTTGATGTTTGTTACATAAGGCAAACTATGTGTGCTCCAACCACTAAAGCGAAATCTGTTAAACTTTGTACCTGCATGGATATTTGTTGGCATGTCGAATGCTTTAGCTCCCTGATGATAGATACGCAACCTGCGGTTTTGTACCCAAATAATCAGGTGATTGACTTGCCCCATAACTACTGGCTTTGTTGTCGATTCTCCTTCAATCCAGCCTCCGGCATCAATGCTGTTATTATATCCTTTTGTGTACCAACGACCTTCTTCGAATGAAATATGCAATCCCCTTTGCCCTGGATAAAGATCGTCAGTTAATTCAGCGTTTTCCGGATCTTCGTAAAAAGTGAGTGTATATCCATTTGCAAAATCTCCATCGGGAATGATATCAAATTCCGTAATAAAATTTTCGGGCATGGCGATTTGTTTGGTGTAGCAATAAACAGCATCTTCTTTATTCAAGTGAAACCAGTTTCCCGGAGCGATATTTACAGTTTTTACTTCTCCACCGCCATTGGTAGTCCAAAGTGCAGGGAAATCGCCAATGGCATCCTGCGAAAAATCTTCGAAATAAAGTACTTTGTCACCAGGGACGAAGTCGTATTTAGTGAAACTTTGGAGGTTTTGCGAAATTTGGACTGGTTTATCTTCGATGGGATCAGATACATTATTTTCTTCTTCTGATTCATCTTCAGCGTTGTTTTGCTGTTCCTCCGTGTTTTCTTCCGAATTCGTTTTTTTCTTTTTGAAGAGCTTGCCAACACCTTCTTCAATTTTGTCGATGCCCCGGTCGATCCCTTCGTCAATGCGCTGGTCGGTACGGTCGAACGATTTTTCCTTTATTTTTTCTTTAACATTAAACTGGGCAAACGTGCAGGAAGCAACCAGTAACGCGGCAAGTAAGAAAATGTACTTTTTCATGATACGTTCAGTTTTAAAGGTCAATATCAATTTGGTTTTAGTCGAAAATATTCTTTGCTGTCAAAGTTAGATCGTGTTATTTCCGCCGAAAACCCCCTATGGGGGGTATTTCATTTATTTTTAGCTTTTTATTGCTGTATTTTGTTGTATCTTTTCCTTGTTTTTAACCCTTTTTGGGGTAGGTGTTTTGCAGGCATTTAAGTTATTTTGTAGTTAAAACTAAAAATCATGTCAGAGCAAATGCGGTGTTTCTTTTGGACACTGGTTATTGCAATCAGTGTGAATTGCCTCTTCTCTTTTAAGGTAAAAGCACAATCAGACGAAAAACTTGATAGTTTGCTGTTGTGCCTGCCGAATGCGAAAGCCGACTCAAATGCAGTACTTCTTTACTTTAAAATAGGCGAGCTTTATGAAAAGTCGGATCTTACAAAAGCAAAGGAATACTACAATAAAGCCCGGATGCTTTGCGATAAAATAGGCTACTCCAGAGGCTATTTTACTTTTGCTGTCAACTACTCGTATGTGTTGGATATAGAAGGACAGCATGATTCTGCAATAATTGTTAATCAAAAAGCACTGGAACTGGCTGAAACCGAAAAAAACAGGAAACAGATTGCCGTGGCTTTAGGGGGTCTTGGAAAGTCTTACACCTATAAATCGCAATACGAAACAGCATTGGATTATTATCAAAAAGCGCTTCCGTACGTTGAAGAAGCTAATGATAAAGCATTGCAAGCCAAATTCAATGATATATTACAATGTCTTTATTATTACCTGAAACAACACGACAGGGCCATCGCTTATGGAGAAAAAGCCGTTGCGATCCTAAAAGATAAACCCAATAGCCAGGAGTACGGAAATGCGTTAATGAATCTGTCTGTTAGTTATTTGCACCGCAAACCGTCGTTGCCTGAAAAAGCGCTGGAAGGGCAACTGGAAGTTTTGCGCATTGCAAAGCTCAATGGTAACTTAAAAATGCAGGCTTCATCGCTGAATAATATTGCAGATTGTTATTTAAGCCTCAAAAAACCGGAAGATGCCAGAAACTATCATGAGAAAGGGCTGGAATTGGGAAAACGCATGAATTCGGTTCGGACGATTTATATCTCATCCATGGGATTGGGCTATTACGAAATGCAGAAAAATAGTTTTGATCGGGCAGAAACATATTTCAGCGAGGCTCTTGCCATTGCACAAAAACACAAAATGTTGAAGCAGGAAAAGGATTGTGTTATGGCTTTTGTCGATCTATCGCTTGCCCGGAACGATTATGTAGCCTACAAACGGTATGAAAGAAGTCTGGATTCGCTATCCAATATTGTTTTAAATGAAACCATTCAGAAAGCATTGCTCGAACTCGAAACAAAGTACGAAGCCGAGAAAAAGGACTCCAGAATAGTAGCTCTTGAACGGGAACGAAAGTTGGTTTATTGGTTAAGCGGATCGGGAATTCTTATTTTCATCCTGTTAGTGACCCTCCTGTTCTTCCGGAACAGAATAATTAAACATCAGAAAATAATAGCTGAACACCAGGTCGTTCAATTAAAACAAGAGAAACAACTGATTGCCAGTCAGTCTATTCTTGAGGGAGAAACTGCAGAACGAAGCCGCCTGGCCCGCGACCTGCACGACGGGCTTGGTGGTATGCTTTCGGTGGTAAGGTTAAACCTGAAGGGTATAAGAACCGGTGCATTTATAGAAGATGAGGATGTCAGCCGTTACGGCAAAGCACTTTCCATGCTCGATGATTCGATTAAGGAGTTACGGCGCGTTGCTCATCACATGATGCCCGAATCGTTGCTGAGATATGGGTTAAAAGCTTCGCTGACCGATTTCTGCAACGATATCCCTTCTGTTCAGTTTCACTATTTTGGCAACGACAACCGACTCGATTGTCCACTTGAAATACTGATTTACCGCTCTGCCCACGAACTGGTAAACAATGCTCTTCGCCACGCCGAAGCCACACATATCAATTTACAACTGGTTCAGGAAGACGACAGGGTTTCCCTTACCGTTCAGGATGATGGTATAGGGTTTGATCCGGATACTACCCCAAAAGGAATGGGACTTGATAGTGTGAACAATCGGGTTGCTTCCTTCGATGGAAAAATGAGCATCTACTCATCACCAGGAAATGGTACTGAAATAAATATCGAATTTCAACTAAAGCGAAAATTATGATACGGGTTCATATTGTTGACGACCATAAAATGCTGGTTGAAGGCTTGCGTATGCTTATCAACGAATCCGGAACAGCCAAAGTTACAGCTGTATCTCATGATGCTGCGCAATGCTACCGCATATTGGCCGGTGAGACTCCCGATGTACTGTTGCTCGACATTAATTTGCCCGATGCCAATGGGGTTGACCTCTGCGCCGAACTGAAATCCAAATATCCGGATTTGAAAATACTGGCGCTTACCAGTTACGGCGAATACACGGTAGTGCGTCGTATGATTGAAAACGGGGCTTTAGGTTATGTGCTGAAAAATGCAATGAGCGAAGAAGTGATTGCCGGTATTGAAGCCGTTGCTT
Source organism: Prolixibacteraceae bacterium (assembly GCA_019459525.1). Taxonomy (GTDB): domain Bacteria; phylum Bacteroidota; class Bacteroidia; order Bacteroidales; family Prolixibacteraceae; genus Aquipluma. The sequence continues at coordinate 19,997 of JAIBEY010000098.1, read as the reverse complement.
CCGGTGAACTTTTCCTTTGCCATGAGGTGGATCTGCTAATGAAAAAGCAGGAGAATACAGCCATCTGGCTCACGCTGCGCGAACGCGAACTTTTAAAATTGATTGTAGAAGGATACACCAATCCTGAAATTGCCGAAAAAATCTTTCTCAGTCCGGAAACCATCAAAGGCTATCGGAAAAACTTACTTTTCAAACTAGGAGTGAAAAATACCGCAACATTAGTTAAGCTGGCAATTGAAGAAAAGCTGGTTTGAAACTTAAACTGTTTGAGCGTTGTAAATATAGCGTTCTGCAGTTCTTCTGTGAATATCGAAATGTGGGTATTTTGCTGTAACCCAGAATGAAAAAGCAGTTACAACCTAATGTAACTGCTTCATTTTTAAGTAGCGAGAGGCGGGCATGATCCGCCGACCTCATGATTATGAATCAAATTTTGATACTTTTCTTTTATTTTCTTCGGTTTTTATTTTATTGTTATTGTGTTGTATTATAGGCAGTTAATGTGTTAGTGTATTATTTTAAATTTGGTCATTTTGGATAGAATCGCTAAGTTTGTGTGCAAATTGTGTGTACACTTTTTTGATTTGCACACACAGAAATTGGATCACTATGTATAGTTACTCGAATAATGGCATTACTGTATCGTCAATACTTGATCAACGCAGAGGAACGAAAGAAAAAACCTTTCCAGTAAAGATACGGGTAACATTTAAAAGAGAAAGAAAATATTACTCGACCGGGAAAAAATTAAATACCGATGAATGGAGAAACCTACCTGAAACGAAAAGTAAGAAACAAATTTCTACTCGAACAGACATTCAACAATCGTTCGATAAAGTCAAGAATGCGGTTACACTTTTAGAGCGTGATGATAAATTCTCATTTACAACTTTAAATAAATTTTTAGGGAAAAATTCTGCAGATACCCTGAATTTTGCATTTCAGTTAAAATTGGATTCACTGCTTGAAAATGATCAGATAAATACACATGAGTACTATAGTTATACATTGAAAAGTATTGAAGATTTTGCGGGAAAGAATATACCGATAAGTTCTGTAACCCCAGAGTGGTTGCAGAAATATGAAAAGTATTTATTGAAGGAAGGGAAAACATATACTACTATTGGGATGCGATGTCGTGCAATCCGCACTATTATGAATATTGCTAAAGAATCAAACCTTATTAAAGAAAATCAATATCCATTTGGACACGGCAAATACGAAATTCCAACCGGACAGGGAAGAAAGTTAGCCTTGACCTTACAGCAGATAAAAACTCTTGTAACCTATGCCGATGGGAGCGAAGCTACCGAACATGCCCGGGATTTATGGTTTTTCTCTTATCTCTGTAATGGGATTAATTTTGCTGATCTGGTTACTTTAAAACAGTCCAGTATTCAAAACGGTGAAATATATTTCATTCGGGCTAAAACCATCAAAACATCAAAGGTTAAAAAGGAAATTTGCGCTGTTGTCACTCCAGAGATGCAGGCAATAATGGACCGGTGGGGGAATCCCGATAAAAAATCTGATTCTTATATTTTTGATTTTCTCAGAGGCGGAGAAACTCCAATACAAATAAAAAAGAGAGTTAGAGATGTAATCAGTAATTGCAATCGGCATCTTAGAAAAATTGGCAAAACTTTGAATATTGAAGGACTCAGCACATACACAGCGAGACACTCTTATGCCACAGTTTTAAAGCGAAGTGGAGCTAGTATTGCCTATATTTCTGAAAGTTTAGGTCACAACGATTTGAAAACGACAGAAAATTATTTGGCTTCTTTTGAAAAAGAAGAACGAGTAAAAAACGCAAGCTTTCTGACTAATTTTGGATGATTTCTTGGCATACATTTGTGCTATATTTGTGACAATATTTTGAATAAATAACACTTTCAATCTACTCACAACCAGATAGAACGACTTTTTATTAGTAAGAGACTTAAATGACTGAAGGTGGGGAACAGGCATTCCAATTATCCGAAAAGAAACGGAAAAGAACGGCTCTCCCGAACCTCGCTTTGAAATGGATGAAAATCACAGTTGTTTCATCACAACACTTCCGATTCATTCTGGCTTCCTTCTGGAAGAAGAAATGAGTGAAGTGGTACATGAAGGAGTTAATCTCTATGATGGACAGTGTGTTAATGTTTTGATGTTTATTCGTGAGGGTGTAAATGAGGGTGTGTATGATATCATAAACATTCTCAAAATGTAGCAGGATTAAACGCATTGGAGATAGCATCCCGAACAAAAAGAGGACTCTCGACTATTGAGCGATACCTTCGTTTGTTACGGAAAAAAGAAATCGTTGAATTCAAGGGAGCACCCAAAACAGGAGGTTATTATCTGACTGAAAAAGCCAAAGACAAACTGAAATAGACCATGCCCAGACGTAAGCAATACAAAATATCAGCCAGTCAGACTGCAATATATGATGTTATCGTAGCCGAGCTCCAGCAAAATCCTGAGTTGGCTGATTACGACATGGGTACTATCGAAATATCCATAAAGAAAAAATTCACTCCCCGGATTCAAAATATTGATCTGGCAATAGACAACCTGAAAAGATACCTTGCAATTAATAAGGAACAGATACAGATCATTAATGGGGAAATGATCGTAGCCAAAAAAGATATAGCCCGGATGCTGAAAATCACACGGCCAACCCTTGACAAATGGATCAGAGACGGATTTATAATCCCTGTTCAATCCAATGTCTTGCCGGATACAAAAATCTTTCCTCCAGACCAGATTTTGAAGCAACTTCAAAATCAAAAGAACAAAAAGTAAAATAAATTTTTCCGCTTTACACGCCGTCAATATTGACGCAAATTGTTACAAATTGGCAAATAAAAAATGTCGTTAAGGGCATTATCTGGTTTAGTTTGGCCGAAATTGTCATCAACTGTCCTGTTCGTGTAAAGCTATTTATCTGCTTGATTTACAACTTCATTCATTTTTATTTTGCATCTGAATTTAATCAGTTCTAAGTGTAAAACTAAAATTGAAAGCCATGTCAAACATTATTCTGACCACGCCCGATGAACTGCGGGCAATTGTAAGCGAAGCAATTTCCTGCGCCTTTCCCAAACCACCATCCAATCCTTTACAGATCGACACCATCACGCTGACCGATGCCCTGGAGTTGTTGAAAGAACACGGTTATCCGACCTCCAAAGCCAAGATTTACAAGCTGACTTCTGCCAGAGATATTCCCTGTAAAACGTACGGGAATAAACTGGTCTTTTCCAGAAAAGAAATACTACAGTGGGCGGAGAGCCAGACCAAACCCAAACACGATTCGGGTAAGATCAGTTTGACAATAGCACGGAGTGCCAGACGTAAAAGACATCCCCGATGAAAGGAAAAGGAAACAACAAAAATTTGGCGATTATGGCACTGCAAGAAATAAAGCAAATAAGTATCCGGGAATACCTGGCCGGTTTGGGAATCTACCCGTCGAAAGATCATTCCCATTACGGGATGTATCATTCACCTTTCAGGGAGGATCCCAACGCAAGTATGAAAGTGGACTATCCCAAAAACCTGTGGATAGACTATGGGACCAGTGAAGGCGGAACATTGATTGACCTGGTCATGAAAATGGAACATTGTTCCCTGAACGAAGCTATATCTATGTTGGAAAGAAAGTATAACAGTATAGACGCAAGTACCTACCAACGCAGCAATGCCCCATCAGGTAACTTTTCTTTTCACCGGGAAAAAACAGATCCGGACATGAAATCACCGGAACAGTCGATAACCATCCTGAAGGTCCAAACGATCAGCAACCCGGCATTAATAGAATATCTGAATGAGCGCCAGATCAATCTATCCATTGCCCGGATTCATTGCTGCGAAGTTCATTACTCAGCAAATGACAAGCCTTATTATGCTGTCGGCTTTGAAAATGACAAAGGAGGCTATGAACTGCGAAGCAAATACTTTAAGGGTTGTACTTCGAAAGACATTACAACAATAAAGCGAAATAAGAACCATTGCCTGTTCTTTGAGGGATTCATGGATTACCTCAGCTTTCTGACCATACAAAAGCAGCAAAATGCTCCCATAGATGTGATTGTTCTCAATTCACTCTCAAATCTTGGAAAAGTAAAAAGAACGCTCAATTCTTATAAAGGAATCTTCACATTTTTTGACAATGACCAAGCAGGGGAAAGGGCTGTTCAGGAATTGCAGTCAGCCTGCAACAATGTCAATGACCTATCCTATTGCTATTCCGGGTACAAAGACTTAAACGAATACCTGTGCCGTAAACTTAAACAGCAGATGAGACAAGCTCAAATATTGAAACGACCAGGATTGAAACGGTAAATTGTCACCTGGCGGGTGATCATTGGTTTTACCTTTTTGAACTGCAGGTTTCTTTTAATCAATCAAAACACATAAATTTTAAAATACTCGCAATGAAAAAAATGAATTTTATTCTACAAAGTAAAGGCGGTAGCGGCAAATCGATGCTTGCCTATTTACTGGCATTAAAAAATGAAGACAATCCCCTGACGTATTTTATTGATTTTGACAGTTCCGTCAAATCAAGTACACAACAGCTAAAATTCCTGCAAGGCCGAACGCCTGCCCGGTTTGCAAAAATGAATTTACTTGATGAACGTGGAAAGATTGACCGGCAGCGTCTGTTCGAGAACCTCCAGATCCTCGCACAAAAACCTTATGAGGAATTCTTTCTTGATTTTGGCGCACCCGAAAGCGAGCAGTTTACCTCCCTGTTCTCAAAGGATTACACCATCGAAGAATTCAAACAAATTGCCGATGAACTGGATGTTGAATTCATATTCAACATTGTTGTGGCAGGAGGCAGTTCTTACCTTCCCTGCACCAGTTACCTGGACAACATTGTTGGCTTAAATCAACAGAATTTCAGTATTATCATTTATATCAATGAGTTTTCTTTTCAGAATTACAAATCACTGATTGAAGAAATAGAAAGCTATGCAAAGGCCAATTCAGACAATATTCGAGGGGTCAGCTATTTTGGTGATTTTGATACGGATGCTGCCCCACATAAAAACATCCTGAGATACATTTCTGAAGGAAAGGGAATGAATGCATTTGTCTTTATTGAGAAAATCAAAATTCAAAAAGAACTTCAAAAATTATCGTGATGGAGCATGTGAAGATTGATTTTCAACGAATGCAGGCCGAGTACTTTCTGAAATACGATTACCGGTTCGACGAGACTGCCCTTGCCATGTTGCATATTTTGAAGAAAGAGCAGGAACAGAACTTTGTTTTGCAAAACACAGCGTTGAACAAGGCCATCGATAAAATAGAAGCTTCTCAACGAACCTTAGCATTGGACCGAGAACACCCGCGCTGGCAGGCATTCTCATACGGTCTTGGGAGGTTGGGTCTGCCTTTACTATTGGCAATCTCTTTCCTGGCTATATTTTATATGATCCATCTAAACAATCAGGACCAGGAAACAATCGATTCTGCTAAACTCCGCTGGTATGAAAACTTTTATCAATCCAACATTGAAAACAGGGAGACCAAGGCCATAAAAGAATATTTAAGGGCAAATCCCATCCCTGAATAAATTTAAATACCTGATCAAATGAAAGAATTTTTAAAGCAGAAACTACTGGAAAACAAGGCAGGGATTTATTCTCTGATCGCCCATCACTATTCAGACCAAATAAATGAAATGGGTTGCAGCCTTTTTCGGGACTGGTTAAGCCAGGAACTGGAACTTGATAAAAGCAAGATAAACGTCACAAGCCTGTATTCTGCAGCAAGACGGGAGCAAAAGAAAGGTAAGGACAAAAGCAAAACAGAAGAACTTCAACCTGGACTTCAACCCAAGCAGAAAAGCGTTAATCCGGCGTCAACTTTTTCCGATCCCGGTGCCATGCCGTCTTCTGTGGATAATATCACTGAAATGTAATTCATCTGCCGGTTGCCAAATAACCAATTCTGCATAATTCTGAACAGAAATAAACAAGAACGAACAGGAATGAATAGAAATAAATATTTCTGTATAGAAACAGATAATTTATTCATTATTAGTCATATTCATGCAAAACTATTCTGTCAGTGGGCGGAGCAAGTTTGTGAATCGGTCAGACCGATTCCTTGCTCTGCGAGGCTTAAAACATCCCGTCGGTCTAATCAGAATAATGAAATGTACAAACCATGAAAACAATCAAGAACAGGAATACAGGAGGTCGGCCGGCAAAAGCACCTGCCGAAAAGAAAGGGCGTAAAATAACGATCAAAATGGCAATGGATGAGTACGGTTCTTTAAAGATAAAGGCTCATGAAGCGGGCATTAACCAGAGTGAATATATCCGCCAGTGTATCAAGGTCAGCATCGTTAAACAGCGCATAACCCCTGAGTTGATGAACCACATACGTCAACTGAGCGGAATGGCCAACAACATCAACCAGATTGCCCACAAAGCCAATGCCGCAGGGTATCCGGGTGTGCACAAGCATTGCCTATATATGAACAAGAGACTGGATAATGTAATCAGCAAAATTGAAGATGATTGCTAAGATTGTACAAGGACAAGGATTCCGAGGAGTGGTTGGTTATGTCCTGGACAAAGAAAAGGCCAGCTTGCTTTATTCGGAAGGGGTCAGGACAAAAGACAAGGAATCGATTGTCAAAAGTTTCATTGCCCAGCAAAAGCTAAATCCGAAAATTGCAAAACCGGTTGCGCATATTTCGCTGGACTTTTCGGTTCAGGATAAACACAGGCTGACTGATCCGTTTATGGTGAGTATGGCTCAAGAATACATGGGAAAGATGGGATACCGGGATACGCAGTACATAATTGTCCGGCACCACGACACTGATCACCCACACATCCATATCGTGATTAACCGAATCGACAATAACGGGAAGCGGATTTCCGATCAGAACGAAAGGCTGAGAAACACCAGAGTTTGTATGGAGCTGACCAAAAAGTACGGTTTGTATATTGCTTCAGGTAAGGAGAATGTAAAAGAGCACAGATTGAAAGAGCCGGATAAAACCAAGTACGAAATCTATCATGCCCTGAAATATGCTATTCCAAATTGCAAGAACTGGAAGGAACTAAAATCGGAATTACTTCAGTCAGGTATTACGATTGAATTCCGAAAAAACGGGAATACAGACAAAATCCAAGGGGTCAGGTTTGGAAAGAATGGATATGAGTTCAACGGTTCCAAGATTGACCGGGCTTGTAGTTTTTCCAAAATCAGTTACCAGTTGTACTTAAATGAAAGGCTACACCAAAATGAGAGCCATCACCATTCTGCATCAAACCTTTCCGATCAATTAAACTGGCAAGACAACACTGTTGATCTTGCTGCCGGACTTGAAAACGCAGCTTCCATTGCAGGCGGGCTTTTCGATTTATTGAAACCTTCGCACCGTTACGACGAAGATGAGGCTGATTTTTTAAGAGAGCAAGCTAGAAGGCGGAAAAAGAAGAAAGAAAACCAATACAGACACAGATTGTAGTCAAGTTAAAATCACTCTTACCGGCACCAGCTAAATGGATTCTTCGGCAATTTATCCATTGATTGGAAATTAATTAGATTAGCAAGGAATTAGAATAATATATTGTTTATGATATTTCAATATCTTAAATTTGAAAAAACGAATTAACCTTTGAATAAATCAATTACCATACCCCATAAACAATCCTGTCACGATGGCAAACCAGTGATCATGACCAATTTCTCATATAATTTGAAATAGCAGAATTGGTAAAAGCAAGGTTCTGCCAACAATTTGGAGCGAAAGCCTTTGCGTTGGTAGTTAGATAGAAGTAATTTGGTAAAGCAATAGAAATCTTACATGCGTAAAAAATAACATCATGCGAAGAATAGAAAATACACTTGACGATATTTTAAAGATAAATAGATCAAACACCTACTCTTTCCATACCAATTGGGTATGGAAAGAACAACTGAAGTTTAATCTAAAAGAGAAATAAATACAATACACATACAAGCACGTTGGCGTTCATTGTAAAAAAAAAAAACAGACCTAAATGGTTAACCTAAAAATTTAAACTAATGAATAATAATCAGATAAAAGACATTAAAAATCGGATAGAAATTTTTAATCAGATAAAAATTGACGAAATTCTTTCAGGTGTATTTCAAAATCAAGACATACAGAATTTAAGAATAGGTCAATATACTGTACCTGAATATAAGTCAGTATTAAAAAGGCTTTTCAAACAATTCCTAAATGAAATCAATGTAAATGGAATTTATCTTCCTTTTCAATATAATTTTCAAAATGAATTTGGGAGCGGAACTCTTGACAACGATATTCAAAATTTAATTAATCTGGTCGATTCAAAAAATCAAAATAACTTAAACAATTCTATCGCGTTTATTAATCGATTAATTTACTATCAATTGATAAATGGATTTTGGGACAAATCGACACGAAAAATTCACAAGCACAATGAAATTAAAATCAATGAGCTTAAAGAACAACTTGAATATATTGGCAAACAACTGAATCTGAATTCTCAAGATTTAAAAAAACAAATCTCACTTTTACAGACTGAAAAAGAAAATCTTATAAGTTTTATAAATCAAAAAAATCAAGAACTCCAACAAATAAATACAAATCTGCAAACTTCTAATACCGAATCAAGCCAAATTTCTCAGCTTTTAAATGCCAGTACTTCTACTAATGAGAAAATTAATAGTATTTTTTCTCAACAAAATCAAAACTTAGAAACAATAAGAAAAAAGGTAGAGCAAGAAAATATGTTATTTGAAAATCAAAAAACAATATTTAAAAATCAGGAAAAAACTATTGCAGAAAACATTGAAACTTTAAACGGTCAGATTTCAAGTTTTGAAGAAAAACTTGACTTCGTTGAAAGTAAAAAAGAATATTTCGAGGAGCGAGTAAATTACTTAAATGAACTTATTGGGCGAGAAGTTGGGGCTTCACTTTTTGAAACTTTTAAACAGCGAAAAGGGGAATTAGAAAAACCTGTAAATAAATGGTTGTGGTTAGTAATAATTTCATCTGCCCTAACTTTTGCTGCAATTCTTATAATTTTCACAAATGCATTTGGATATTTTGGCGATATGCCGACTGATATTTCAACGGGCCGACTAATTACCAATTCAATAAAAACATTGCCATTTTTCTTTCTGCTGTTTTACTCAATTGCTCAATATAACAAGGAAAGAAATTTTCAAGAAGAATATGCATTTAAATCAGCAGTTGCTTTGACAATAAAAGCATATTCAGACATAATCGTTAGAGAGGATTTAAAAGATGAATTAATTGTTAGTTCAGTTTCAGGAATATATAAATCTCCAACAATTTATAAAACAAAAAAAACAAAAGAAGATTCTGGTATAATTGATACAGCAAAAGAATTATTATCGACTGCTGTTGAGATATTAAAAAAGAAATAACAACGAAACGCCAACAAAGTGCATATTTCAGAGCGGGGTCGGTGCGGCAATCAACGGCGGATTCTCGCATCGCCGTTCATGTCCTACCGGACAGGAACGCTCTCCGAAATCCGCTCCGCAACATGCACCAACCGTTGTGCGTCAGTGTAAAAAACAGATATGAGCAAAACTAATGACTAAAATATAAATTGAATGACCGAATACGAAAAGTTTAAGAAACTTCTAGAATACTTTGTGACCCACCTTGAATGGCTCATTAACAACGACACAAATAATCGTGGATATAATTTATACTTAAAACCACTAATTGATAAAAATGAATTTTACTCTACAGGACAAGGTTACAATAACGGAAACATACAAAAACATATAAGCGATTGGTGTCAATACGAAAATGGCGACATATTCATTAACATTCAACCAAATTATGGTAATTATAAAACTGTTAAATGCTATTTAAATTGGGCAGATACAGGATTGAATATTATTGCTCGATGGAATGACAATACAATTAATTCACTCGCATTGGAAGAGTATCAATTTTGGCTTAAACCAACAAAAAGAATTGACTTAGGATTTAACAAAACAATTACAGAACTAGGTCTCTTTGACAACAACACTCCGAATGAGATTTTAAAAGAACTCTTTAATAAGTTCGAAAAATTAATTATTGATTGGAATATAAATGAACAAAATGAAGCTAAAGTGAAAAAATTACAACCATACATAGACTTGCTCAAATCATCCAAAAATATCATCCTTACAGGCGCTCCAGGTACAGGAAAAACATATTTAGCCAAACAAATAGCAAAGCAATTAATTGGTGTTAAAACAGATGAAGAGCTAGAAGAAAGCGGACAGTTTAATTTTGTACAATTTCATCCATCTTATGATTATACGGACTTTGTTGAAGGACTAAGACCAACACCACCTGATGAAAACGGAGTAATTGGCTTTGAAATTAAAGACGGTATTTTCAAATCATTTTGTGACAAAGCATTGCAAAATTTAGTAGACTCAGAAAAAACACCTGATGAAATACAAAGTGAAAGTAACATAGTATCAATTTTAGATAACTTTTTAGCAGACTCCATTGAGAATGGGGAAAAGTTTGATTACAATAATAATTCCAATCAATTTGTTATTGCTCCACATTCTAAAAAAGAGGAATGTTTTTATGCAAAAATATTGAACAATGAATCAATGGAGCGACAATTGGTTTTCAAAAAAGATGCAATAGAAGTATTAAAAAAAGCCGATGACGTTAAGAAACCTACGGATATTCAAAAGGTATTTAACACTCGTTTTAAATATCAATATACTTTTATCTTTTTGATTTTAGAACAGCTAAGAGACAAACTCAAAAAGAAAGCTGAAGAACCTAGAATAAAAATCAATAAAAAAGATTTCATATTTGTAATTGATGAAATCAATAGAGGCGAAATTTCAAAAATATTTGGAGAACTCTTCTTTTCTATTGATCCAAGCTACAGAGGAAAAAAGGGAGCTGTTAAAACCCAGTATTCAAATTTGCACAATGATGAAAACGAGGTTTTTTATGTACCTGAAAATGTTTACATAATCGGTTCAATGAATGACATCGACAGAAGTGTTGAAAGCTTCGATTTTGCAATGCGAAGACGTTTTATTTGGATTGAAATTACAGCAGAACAAAGTGCTGATAATATGGATTTGCCACAAGCTGTAAAAGAAAGAATGCTTAAACTTAACGAGCAAATTTCTAAAACCGATGGACTAAATCCTTCCTATCATATTGGAGCTGCTTATTTTCTTGATTCAAATGGAAATGCGAGACTGGATATTGAAAATATTTGGAATTTAAGAATTGAACCACTTCTAAAAGAGTATTTAAGAGGAATGCCTGACAGCATTGAGAAGATTGAACTATTGAAAACTGCCTTTACAGAATAATGAAAACAACCGACAACAATGGCGGAAAAAGCATTGATAAATTTGACAATTTGAACATTGCAGATTTATCAGTTATAGCAAACAAAAACCTTTTGGATTTAGAAAAGGAAAATCCTGATTTGCTTGTTTTTCCTCATTCTTTTGGCAAATATCGAGACGATATTGAAAACCCCCATATCTTCTCATTAGATAATGAACATCTGACCACATATAATTTAATGGGATTTATTGGTCGGAATTCTACACAACTTACAATTTCATCGCGATTCGCAAAGGACGAAGAGAACGACTATTTTCTTCATTATATGCTGCAAAGGGTCTTTTCAATCAATCTTTTAAAATTTGACCAAACAGCAAACAGAGAAAATATTTGGGATTTTCTTCTTTATCTTTTCCCGTATTATCTCAAAAAAGCATATTCACAAGGAATTTACAAAGCATACAAAAAAGAGGAATACAACGATACAAATGTTAAAGGCAGTATTGATATTAAACGCCATATACTTAGAAACATTCCATTTACAGGAAAAATTGCTTACACGACAAGAGAACACAGCTATAATAACAATCTGACCCAACTCATTAGACATACGATTGAATACATCAGAACTCACCCTTATGGCAGTGGAGTACTAACAGGTGATAGTGAACTAAGAGACATTGTAAGTAAATTTATTTTTGTTACTAATAAAACATACAATAGCAATGCAAGACAAAAGATTATTTCAGCTAATTTAAAACCAGTAACGCATCCATATTTTACCGAATATTCTGCTTTGCAAAAGATTTGCCTGAAAATTTTACGGCATGAAAAAATCACCTTTGGTAAAGAAAAAGACAAAGTTTATGGATTATTATTTGACGGTGCTTGGCTTTGGGAAGAGTATCTCAACACTATTTTAAAAGAAAATTTCATTCACCCAGAGAATAAAACAGGAAAACATCGTCATTTACTTTTTGAGAATTTCCAACCAATTTATCCTGACTTCATAAGTAAAGATGAGCCAAAATCGGTAGGTGACGCAAAGTATATTCCACTTGACAGACAACAATCGTATTCAGAAAATTCTGAAAAAGCCACAAGCATATATTACAAGACAATTGCGTATATGTATCGCTTTAGTTCAAAAAATGGTTTTTTAATCTTTCCAAGACAAGACAAGAGTTTTTTTGAAACATACCGCATAAAGGAAACAGATGGAATGCTAAAGAAAATTGGACTTGCAGTTCCACAGACAACTGAAAACTTTAAAGAATATATCAAAACAATGAACATAAACGAACAGGAATTGAGACAGAATTTAATGACAGAAAGAACACCGAACGCACAACATGCGGTATAGTTAATTGCCGTTGCAGTGAGTATTCGAGCGGCGCAGCTCGTATCAAAACTATTTGTAACTTGATACGAAAGTGCTTCGAAATCGGCAACTAACCATACCGCCAACCGTTATAGGGTATTTTAAAAAAGACAAACTATGAGAACAGTCTTCCTTGATACAAATATTTTCTTACATTATAAACAATTCGACCAAATTGATTGGTTATCTGTCTGTTCTGCTAGTGAATGTGAATTAGTAATCACACCAATTGTAATTGATGAACTTGACAAACATAAAATTGGGAATACAAAGATTGGCAAAAGAGCAAGAAATGTACTGACTCAAATTGAAAAACTATACGAAACAGGGAATTTCGAGATTCAAAAAGATGTTTCTATTAAAATAATAAATGAAAAGCCTAAACTTGACACCTATTCAAGAAATGGCTTAAACTATCAAGAACAAGACCATCGGATTTTTGCATGTATTATTGAATATCGAGAAAACAACCCATCCTGTGAAATTAGCCTTTTAACAGTAGATGTTGGACCACGAATACGTGCTAGGCAATTTGATATTAATGTTATTAAGCCTCCTGAGAAATATTTCATTTCACCAGGAGAAACTGATGAAGAAAAAACTATTAAAAAATTAGAACAAGAGAACGTTTTTTTAAAGTCAAGAATTCCAAGTTTGACACTTGAATTTGAAGATGGCAAAGAATTCTACAAAATCAAAAAAGGAGAACAGTCTTTCGAAAGAGAAAAATTTGTAACAGAAAACCTTGGTAACAAAAAAGTAGAATTAGAACATCTTGTTTATAAAGAGAATGCGTATGAAAATCCAATGGCAGCGTTTCTTCAAACAATGAGTGTTTTAAGTTTATCGCCTGAGCAGATTGATAAATACAATAGTGAGTTGGATAATTATTTCGAAGACTATAAAAAATATTTAATCAAGAAATTTGAATTTATTGAGAATAGAAAATTATCACATAATATCTCAATTTATCTTTCAAATAGCGGAAGTATTCCTGCCGAGAATGTAGATATTCATCTTCATTTCCCAGATGGTTTTAAATTAATTGAACTTGAAGATTATCCAAAACCGCCGAAAGAGCCAAAGCCTCCATATAAACCAAAATCAAGATTTGATTTTGAAGGAATGGGACTTTCAATGCATTTACCAAACCTTTATCCAACTTTTCCTTCTGACTCGAAAATTGAAATAAATAAACCAACAATCAGGAAAACTAATAGTTACGAGGTCGATTTTCAAAGAAACTATTTAAAGCATCACTACAAATCAAAACTTGATACGCTTGTAATGATTTATGAAAGATTTGAGAACAAACAAAATTTTAAAATTGAATATGTAATAAGTGCAGCTAATATGCCAGACATTATTCAAGGAAATCTGAATATTATATATGAATAAAAAACACCCTATAACAATTTGCAAATTGCATTGCGGGTGCAGTGGTGTGCGTTGTCTCTGCTCCTTTCTTGACCGTCTTCGTCCTGCGGACGCTGACGCTCTTCGAAATCCGCAACGACAACTTGCAAGTGACCGGTATGGGCAAGATTAAGGAGTGTGAAAGGAATGGATAAAAGAGAAATAAAAATGATTAATAACAACAAAAACGACTGGTTTACAATTGAGCCGATTGATGACAATACATCTATAATAAGCGAATACAAGCATTGGGAAGAGACACATTGTTATGTGCTAAATGGAACAGAAAAATGTTTACTAATTGATACGGGACTTGGAGTAAAAAATATTTGGGAACAAGTACAAAAACTGACAGATAAACCAGTTACGGTAGTTACGACACACGTACACTACGACCATTTTGGAGGACATAAATATTTCCCTGACTTTTATGTACACGAAGCAGAAACGGAATGGATAAACGGAGGATTTCCATTGACAATTGAACAGGTTAGAAACTTTTTGATAGAAGAACCGTGCGATTTTCCTAAAGATTTTGATGTTGACAATTATAACCTTTTTAAAGGGACTCCGACACGAGTACTAAAAGATAATGATACAATTGAATTGGGAAAAAGAATAATTCAAGTTTTTCATACTCCTGGACATTCTCCAGGACATATGTGCTTTTATGAAAAAGATAAAGGTTATTTATACACAGGAGATTTGATTTATATGGATGTATTGTTTGCGGATTTTCCATCAACAGACCCTATTGCTTATATGAATTCAATTAAAAAATTATTGCCTTTGACTGTAAAGAAAATTTTACCGGCACATCACAATTTAAATGTCCCGTTGTCGATTATTAAAGATATGGATAAAGCTTTTTCCGAATTGTATGAGAAAGGAAAATTAAAACACGGTAGTGGAACATTTACATATGATAATTTTGACATAAGACTCTGAAAACAAGAATATCGACTAAAAAATCAGATCGTAACATTTTATATAAGTAATGGCGAGCGATGTGGTAAATATCAAGGTTTGTTGCCCGTTCAAACTGCGTAGCCGTTTGACAGGAAAGAAGCCCATTTGTCACTACTCATACAATTTACCGTAGATGAAAAGAAAATCCTATTTTTCCTTGATAAGTTTCTCAAGCCGGTCCATCATCTGATCCTTTTCTTTCAGCATACGCTCATATAGCGCAATTTTCTCTTCGTGAAGTATGATTATTTGTGCTATAGGATTAACATCTGAGTTGCAATTTATTGCAATTGCTCCATTATCAAAGTTATCAAATGTATTGGAGATAATATTAATAGCTTGCTCGTCGTCAAAATTTTGAAAAGCTTCCACCGGGACTTTCATGGCACTGGAAATCTGTTTCAGAAGTGGCAGTTCGATGGTTTCTTTCTGTTCCAGCAAAGAAATTTTCTGTTGGTTCCAACCTTCGCCGAGTGCATAAGCAAGGGCATCCTGCTTGATTCCCAACATTTCACGAAACCTTTTTACGTTGCGACCTTCATGTACTTTAGTTTCCATAATTCCGATTTTTTCAATCAATTCAAAGATAAAACAAATTTGGTTAAAAAAGTAAAAGACCAAAGTTAACAAAAGACATTCGGTAAAATACAGGAATAAAAAATATTTCTAAGCCCACTGATTGCCTGTATCAGTAAGGATTTGGGAAAAGTCAGATTTTGGTTCAACTGTAATTTACATGACTGCGGATGATATTTTACAGACGGGCAAAATTGAATACGTTATTGATAGGTTGGAAATTTGTGTTGTACCCCTGAAATACAGCACATGAAAACAACGATAAAACCTAATTTTTCGATTCTGGGAAACGATATTCTAAGCGGAAAGCTCAAACAGTTAACCCACGAATTCCCGCTCTCATGTATTTTTTATCATCCAACTATTGCAAAGGTGGCTGCCCATATCGTAATTATTGCGGAAGAATCCCGGGATGTAGAAACCATCGAATCCCGAAAATGGATTCGAAATAACAAAGACGAGAACCCGACCTGGTTTCATATTTCCTGTAAATCGAAAATGAAAGCTGAACTTCGGGCAGGCAATCCGTTCTTTGCATGGTATTGCCAAAAGGCTGCAATTATCTATCAAAATCTATCGGCGAAAGATTGTCAAAATTCGGACTGGCCATCTTTCAAGAAGAGGTTCAAAAGATATTTCATGGCATACAATCATGATCGGGATAACCTGTTGGTCGCAGTTAACCGGTTTCAGGAATTGGATTCGCTTACCGGACTATTTGCTTCCTACCTTTCAGTTTTTGAATACGACATTCGATACCTGGAAATACTTTATAACGGAAGCAGTTTTGAATCAGACAATCTGCATCATCGAATCAAAAAGCTGATCTCATACATCCCGGAAATGGAGGGAGTATTTATTCCCAAGAATGGGAATGAATATTACCTGATTTTCGAACTGGAGAAAGCCAATGACTTTGCAGAGGACGGAGATGAAATTCGGCTCAATGAGAAACTCATTGACAGTTTCTCCCATGCAGAAGAAAAGCTCCATAAAATGGTTCTTTCCCGCCTTTGCGGGTTAAAGTCGCTGATAAAGTCCGGCTTTCCTAAACAGCCATTTACTGATCATGCAGAATTGGCAACAGAAGATGATCAGGTGAAAGAGATTGCAACGCAACTAGTGAAAACACACCCGGTAGAAGAAATCTATTTGTTCCATCAAATCCAAAACAATCAGCATACCACCTATTTTCTTCTTCTCATTGGCGAAAGTCTTGGCATCGAAACCCTGACTCGCATTCAACAGTCCGTGAATTCCAGATTTGAAGGAAAATATTCCGTCGTTTTGATCGGCCACAGCCGGAGCTGGATACAAACCAATTTGTTTTACCAACAGTCTTTCTTCAGAAAAATAATGAACCCGGATAACCTCAAGTTTCAATCCCATCCCAACCATCCTTCCATTCATTGGGAAAACCCTTTTTATTCAATCTATCCCGACCTTGAATATCTTCACAGTTCTGCCGTCAGGCTTTCAGCACAGTATTTTGTGTTAAGGAACCATTCGGAGAGCAGCAATACCGAAGGAATCTTTGATTTGTTCGGCAAATCTGTTTTAAGAATATTCCGTACTCTGGGTTATTTAAAGCTAAGTTACCTGCCCAATTATTTGCCAGCCCATACTCTATGGAAGCTGTGCGTATATGCAGATCCAGGATTGGAAAAGCTGGAATACCTGTTTGAAAAACTAAGCGGAGAAAACTTCTTCAAGGAAATGAATAAAGGCAACCATTTTCATCATGGTCTTTCACGACTAACCGAAATGAAGCTGTTGATAGCAGATGAAATCTTAAACTCATTGTTAAAGAAATTAGACACCGCTTTCAACTACATAAAGAAAACCGGTGAGGACGTTGAGTGAAATCTAGTCTAGCCTTACCTTAGAGAAAGAATTCCTTGCTGGAAATATATCATCCATTTCTGTCCAAGATACAAAGCCAGATCAAACAAAAAATCCGTTTTTCAAAGCCAATACACATAGTTCGAGATCAAATAATAACACAATAGAACAAGTAGACTAACTTCAATGACAACTCGTGAAAAAAAATCTCAGGCTGAAAAATACATCAATATTAATACAGATTTTTCCGCAATAATACTTAAATGTAATTGGCAAATAAAAATACTGATTATCAATAAAAATACAAAAAAGTACCATATATTTGAACATATGATCTAGTTACCAGCTATTAAAAAACGAAGACAATGACAATTCCGAACGATATTACCGAACACAAAATCCAAACACATATTTGGGATAACAGGGAGAAGTTTGTAGAATTTATGATAGAACCTCAGTTTCCTGATGAAATTGAAATTACAAACCCATCTTTTGCTTCAGCTTCAGAAATTTTATATAACAAGTTTTTATCCATAGTAAAAAAACAATGGCAATATGTTCAGCTCATTGAACTCTTCGGAGTTGAAGTCCCATTAAAGAAAGATGAAAACTCAACGATTCGTGCTGATTTTCTAGGAATTGCAGGTGGAGCAAATGGTTTAGCAATAATAGAGTTGAAAAAAAGTAGGCAAACAGAAAGGCAAGCATTTACCGAATTATATGCTTATGGAAATCATTTGAGAACTAAGTTTATGCCTATGAGTAAATCGGATATTTTTTACATTCTGATTTCTCCGATGGAAGAACGAATTGTAATTGAAGCATCGCTACAAAATTTCTTTTTCGACAGAACCAACTTTTTTGCCTTAATACCAAAAGTGAAAAAGAAAAACGATGAAATAATTGAGTTAAGATTAGAACCATGGATACCCAGTTTTGAGGAATTTGGTTCCATTTTAGATTACTCTTTCTCTGAAAAGAACTTTGATGTTTTTAAAGTTGCATGGCAGGATTTGCCTGATGAATGGAATCCGAGAGATTCGTCTGACCCAGATATATATATGATTGAGAGAATGAACAAGGTTTCATCTTATGCTGCACAAGTAATGGAGTCAAGAGGAATTCATGGTTTCGTATACACATCACAAACATGGAGTGAATTAAAAGACGCTTTACCTTTAACTAACTCGCTTATTGTGGTTGGTATCAATCCATACAAGGCAACAAAAAATCGTTTTCTTATTAATGGTGGCTTAGACAAGAAAAGTGCAGACAAAGTTGGAATTGAATCTATCAGTTTTTTAGACATTATACCTGAATTAAAATCAAAAGCAGCGGAAGTAAATGAAAAATTCAATTATTTGTGCAGTCTTTCCGAATCATGGGCTAATGAAATAACTTTTGTAGGTTTAGATATTGTAAAGACATTGACAAAATCAACTAGAAGACCAGATGTACAAAAAAGTTATAATTCATTTGATTGGGAAATATATCAACAGATTTTTTTAGAAGATATCTCATGTCATAATTTTGATTTGAGGCCGACAGGTTTAATTAGGGAATTATGGTTTGATTACTCTAAACTTGATTACGATTACATGAGAGTAAATGGAACTGATGAACATTTACAATATTCAGCTGATTATTCTCCAGAATTTATTGAAATTGTTTCTTCTCAACATTTCGTAAGAGAATTTATACGTAGATTATATAGCCCATTTTATGAAGACGAATATTATGAAGATTTTGATGATTAAAAAATAATAACAGCTGGTAACTTCAGTAGCCGTTGCACAACGTCTGGTTTTTTGACCGGGTTTCATGTGGATTCTGAAAAAAGGATAGCGTGCCTGAAAGGATTTTTTGAAAGCGGGTTTTTTATTGGTTTTTTCAGTTTTGGACAGTTTGGGGCGTTAAACAGGGCCGGAAAAACCAAAGAAATGCCAATTTGAGTGCCAATTCCGGGGACATTATCCCCACTGCGGTTTCAACTTTGGTTGTGATGAACTTCAGCAGCTTTTTCAGGTTATAAGCTGTCGCGGCAATGTGCATCACCTTGTTGGCCTGTTTGATTCCTATGGTGTTGATCTTTCTCAGTCCCATAAACTGGGTCAGTGTTCCCCAAACCGGTTCAACGGTCGATTGTCGCTTGCTTTTCATCTGTCGGCCAAAACGGCTCCTGACACGCTCATTGTTCCGCTCGTACTGTTCAACCCAGATCGTGATCCTGATGCGCTTTTCGTAGCTCTTGCCCATGCATTGTGTCTTGATCGGGCAGTTTTTACAGTCGTTTCTTTTGGTCAGGTAATGGTCCTGCATAACGTTTTTTTCCAGTTTGCGCCCGCGGAATGTCGCCTTCTTACCTTCAGGACAAAGCCAGTAATTTTCGTCTTTGACAAACGTAAAGCCTTCGGGGCCGCCCTTGTATGTGCCATGGGGCGGGATGTAGCTTACCAGTCCATGCCGTTCCAG
>JAIBEY010000050.1 GCA_019459525.1 Prolixibacteraceae bacterium | reverse complement strand
GTTTTTGGTAAGCTTAACGGCCATCAAAAAATGTGGAAAATTCTCGGTCCTGCCTGCATTATCTTCTGCAATTTGCGTGTTTACGCGTATGGTTTTGGCTATATAACCTTGGCGGGTAAAAATTAACTGATAATCGCAATTGTAGTCGAGTTCGAGCCGGAACCGGCCATGTTTGGGTATTTGTGTTGAAACAGCCGGTCGGTTATTTTTAATTATCTGAACGGAACAATTTTCAATAAGTGCTATTTCAGAAAGGATTTTACCGGTAATGATAAAGTATTTTGGGTACTGAGCCAGGGATGACAGATTAACAACTGCACAAAGAAAAAAGATCAGAGCGATCTTGGGTATGCCCATTTTTACCATTAAGTTAAACGTTAATTAGTTGCTGTGCCTGGTTTATTTTTTAAGCTTGACAAAACTACATTATATTCTGAAAAACGCACAAACAGGATGTGTAAATTTCAAAAAATTGTATTTAATTGTTTTCTTTAAGCTTTATAAGAATGCTGATAAATATTGTTCTGGATGAATTCCTGACTGTTTGACGGATTCTTCTGCAGAAAAACAAGGATTTATTTATGAAAAGAACACCAACACTTCTCGAAGCTCTTATCCCGATTATTCTGTTAATAGGTCTTTTAACAGCTAATGTTTTCTTGTTTGAAGATACGCTTGCAGGGTCGAACCAGATTGCGTTGCTGCTTGCTGCAACACTGGCTTCGGTCATTATTATCCGGAATGGAATGAATTGGGAGTCTATTAGTGAGAAAATTGTAAGTACCATCGGTTCGGCAATGCCCTCTATGCTGATTCTTCTTTTAATTGGTTCACTGGCTGGAACATGGCTGATTAGTGGTGTAGTTCCTGCAATGATATATTACGGACTGGATATTGTCAGTCCCGGATTATTCTTGTTTACGGCAGTGGTTATAAGTGCAATTGTTTCTTTAGCAACAGGGAGTTCGTGGAGTACAGTGGCAACTATTGGAGTGGCTTTGCTGGGTATTGGGAAAGCCTTGGGAATGAACGAAGCAGTGGTTGCCGGTGCGATTATCAGCGGTGCCTATTTTGGCGATAAACTGTCGCCATTAAGCGATACCACCAATCTTGCTCCGGCAATGGCAGGAACAGATTTATTTACGCATGTGAGGTATATGCTTATTACGACCACACCAACGATGATCATTACCCTGATTATTTTTCTTGTATTGGGATTTAATCATGCTTCAAATGTGGGTGAAGTTGATGTTGTTGGAGTTAAGTCAGCCATCGATGGATCTTTCAATACTTCGCCGGTACTTTTTCTGGTGCCAATCATCCTGTTTGCAGTTATCCTGATGAAAGTCCCGCCAATTCCGTCGTTGATGATCGGAACTTTGCTTGGTGGAGCTTTTGCAGTCATTTTTCAACCCCATATTATCGAAGAAGTTGCGGGCAGCGGACATTCGTACCTGAAAGCTTCTTACATCACTTTTATGCAGGCGATGTTTGGCGATGTGAAATTAACCACTTCCGATGAAATTGTAAACGGACTGGTTAAAACTTCAGGAATGAGCGGAATGCTCGATACCATCTGGCTGATTATTTCGGCTATGGTTTTTGGCGGGGTAATGGAAGCTGGTGGCTTGCTCAAACGAATCACACAACCAATTATCGATCGGGCTAAATCTACAGGGTCTCTGGTGGCCTCCACGGTTGTTAGTTGTATTTTCTTTAACCTGACGGCTTCCGATCAATATATCTCGATTGTAGTTCCGGGGCGAATGTTTCGGAAATCGTATCAGGATAGGGGTTATAAACCGGAATTGCTAAGCCGGACCCTGGAAGATGCCGGAACTGTAACATCGGTTCTGATTCCCTGGAATACGTGCGGTGCTACCCAATCCCGGGTGCTGGGGGTAAGTACATGGGCCTATTTACCGTATGCGTTTTTCAACATCATTAGTCCGCTGATGAGCATCCTGATTGCTTACCTGAACTTTAAAATTCGTCGTATTCCGGAAAACGAACGTATTCCGGAATCTGAAGTTTCTGTAGAGATTGCCAAATGAGTCAGAATTTAGTTTTACTCCGCAATCTCGTGGCTCAAACAATGCAAAGTTCCCAGTCCCCAAACCAGATCGACGGCGCTTATACCAATTATATCTCGGTCGGGAAATAAATCGGTGAGGATTCCCAACGCTTTGTAGTCGTTTTTGTCGTTGAAGGTGGGCATCAGCACACAGCCGTTGGTCATCAGAAAGTTCACATAACTGGCCGGAAGTCGTAAATCTTCGAAGTCGAGTCTGCCGGGCATGGGCATCGTAACGACATTCACTTTTTCTCCGTTTTCGAGTTTGGCATTCCGGAGTATTTCGAGGTTTGATTCCAGTTTGTGGTGGTTTGGGTCGCTGGTGTTTGGTTCCTGAACGGCAACAACGGTAGTCGGATTTACGAAACGGCAAATATCATCCACATGTCCGTGCGTGTCATCGCCCTCAATGCCTTCGCCTAACCAAATGGTGTTGGTTACACCCAAATATTCGCGAAATACATTTTCGTAATCTTCTTTCCTGAACCCTTCATTCCGGATTTGCTGAACCGGATCCATCAAACATTCTTCGGTCGTAATCAAGGTTCCACAGCCGTTTACATCGATAGACCCGCCTTCGAGAACAACCAGCTTGTTGTTGTACATGGCCTGAACAAGTGGTAATCCCAAATGATTGGCCACAGCCGCGGGAGTTCCCTGATCTTTCTTATGATTTTTGTATTTGGCCCATCCGGTGAAGCCAAACTGGATAGCTTCGCGGCCTCCATTAGCTGTTTTGACGATCGCCGGACCCGAATCACGCATCCAGTTGCGGTTGGTGTCTTTGATGATGTAGCTCACTGCCGATGGATCGACGTGTGCCTGTTCGAGCATGATAGCAACTTTTTCGCGAAGTTCGTCTGACTGAACGACCAGGATAACCGGCTCGTAGGTGGTCACTTTTTTGATCATTTCCACAAATGCCCACTTAATGGCGTGGTATTTCCCTGGCCAGTCGCGGCCTTCGGATGGAAATGAAAGTAAAGTAGCCTGATGTTTTTCCCATTCAGCAGGGAATCGACGCGATAGTATGGTCATAGCAATGTGTTTAATTGAGAGCGCGAATTTAACTTTTCTTCTTTTATTTTGGCTCTGAATTTTCCAATGATGGTATTATTGTACACTCATATTCTGTTTTCTCAAAATCATCTTTGCTGAACCATTTTTCAGAAGCGGTTATGGTGTACTGAAAATTTCCCTTTTTCTGAAAATTCCAGATTATTCCTTCAGCTTCAGGAAATGAATCATCGTTTTCTAATTGTTCATTAAACAGCCTGTTTAATAAGCAACTGTCCGATAAACTTTTACTTAATGCTTTTAAGATAAGTTCTTTGGTGAGTTCTGTTTCTTCTTCATTTTCCATCCTCAATTCGAATTCAACCAAATTCGCCTTAGTTAATGGAAACTTTCCATTGTAAGCCTTGTAAAGCAACTGATTGACCTCAAATAAGAATTTGTGGATATAGATATCAGAATAATTCTCTGAAATCTTTTCCCGTAGCATCTCGTGCGAGAGATTGTCTATTTGACCCTCCGAAAATGTTTCCGGAAGTTTATAACCAAGAAGAATTACAGCGGCCTCGTTTGGCTCAAAGTCGGAGATGGCCATAAAAAGATATTCTTTTAACTCGCCGGGCTTTAGTTTCTCCGAATCTTCATAATCGAATCTTTTTAAAAGCTCTGTAAAGTCATCATTACTCCACGAACCTTCAAGCTCTTCTATCGATTTTACTGTGTTTATTTTTACCGTGATATTCATGTCTTTTTTTATAATAAACACTAACCGCCTTCAATAGTTTTCGTTGCGTTGATTAACCTTAAAATCGAAGTTATTTGCCGCTTAAAATTAGCTGCTTAGATGAGATGATTTTTCTACTGTTTTCCCATTTGTGTGGTCTGGCTGAATTCATTCACGGTTTTCAGGTCGAACTCGTAGTAATCGAGTTTTTTATTCATTTCCAGCTCTGTTTTGATGGAATAATCAGTGATCAGGAAGTTCGCGATATCATAACTTAACTGACCTTTCCCGCTACCGGTGCCAGTGAACGAATTATCCATCGTTTTAGGGGTCATCAGGTAACTCTGGCTGAGTTCGAATTGAGCGATATCGTTTTTTATACTCAGCAGCGTATAAGTCGTAGTAACTACAATATCAATGGTTGAACTTTCCATCGCCATCAGTGTCGGACGATCAACCGAAAACTGATCACCAATTTTAAGCCTTTGTTCCGGAAATTTAAATTGTTCAAATGTGTTTTGCACCGTTTGCAAAAGCTGGATTCGTTGATCGATACTGAGTGTATTGGAAACAACCTTATTAAAAGCTGGCAACTCTTCGCCTTTGATTTCACCTTGTACCACAGTGCCTTCGGGAATTTCATTGTTCCCGTCTAGACTCATTATCTTTTTATAAGTCAGGTTGGCCTGAAAACTGGAGTCTGCCGAACTTTTCCCGGTTACCAATTCCGCATCGGTTTTGGTTCTTACTTTCGAAATCGTTGGGTTTTTAACGCGCATGCTTTTCAGCTTCCGCATGGCAATTTCTTGCCCCGAATAGGTAATTACCGTTTCGGTTCCTCTGATGGTCGAAATATGGTATGTCTTTTCGGGTTGGTACTGAACTTTCAGGATAACTCCTTCGGGTTTTGGAGGGGTGCTGCACGAAAAGAGGGTGATTAGGAATAAAATAGCAATTGGTTTTTTCATTATTTCAAAAAAATATTGACTTTTGTGGTTTTCTGACGGAAGTGAAGACAAGTAGTTATATCTTTTTCCCGCTTAGTCGGGAATTGTCGAAGGATAATGTTTCATTGTGTTTGTGGATTACAAATTCCTGGTTTTACTTATCCTTTACTTTATCCATTTTTTCAGTCAATTTATTTTCTAGCTCTTCGATAGATGGTAATTTAGTTTTTATATGTTCTGGTATTGAATCTGTCAGCCTGTACTCGCTGATTCCCATTGGTTTGTTAATGTCACGAAGGGTGTACTCTGCTTCTATCCTGTCTTTTTTCCTACAGAGAAGTATTCCAATGCTTTTATTATCGTCAGATCTTTTGAGTTGGCTGTCAACTGCTGATAAGTAGAAATTTAACTTTCCTGCATGTTCAGGTTTAAATTTTCCGGCTTTCAACTCAATTACAATATAGCAACGTAATTCCAAATGGTAGAATAAAAGATCTATAAAGTAATCGGTTTCGCTAATTTCGATTTTATACTGCCTTCCCAAAAAAGCAAATCCCTTTCCAAGTTCCAGTAGAAATTTTGTAATATTTTTAACTAATTCATCTTCAATAGCTTTTTCGAGTGCATCATCGTGTAATCCCAGAAAATCAAAATTGTAGGGATCTTTTAATGTTTGTGATACGAGTGTTGATTGAGATATTGGTAAAGTTTCGGAGAAGTTATTTGTTGCTTTGCCAACTTTTTCGAATAGATTATTGGAGATTTGAATTTCCAGAGTGTCTCTGTCCCATCCAGTTTTCAGTATTTCGTTACAATAGAATTCTGCTTCTTCTATATTTTTTATTTTGGAAATGATGAGCCTGTTATGCCCCCAAGGGATTTGTGCCACGGTCTGTGGCACAAATTGATATTTTTCAGAATAGAATTTATACCATTGACTTATTGCATATAAATTTCGTCGCGAAAATCCTTTGATATCAGGAAATTCATGTTTTAATTCGATCGCAACCTGCTCAATAAAATTACTTCCCCAATTAGCTTTCTCCTGTTTCTCAGCAATCGATTTTCCAATCTCCCAATACAATTCAAGCAGTTGAGAATTTATGGCAAAAGCAATTCTCCGTCGTGCTTCATAGATTCTGGATTTCAGCTCACCAATCCAGTTCCCAAAATCAGGTATGTTCAATCCTTCATCCATTTTTTAATCAATAAACCTCTTCGTTATATCGCCATACGCATCAATGCGGCGGTCGCGGAGGAAAGGCCAGTTTCGGCGGACGTCTTCCATCAGGGTGTGATCGATTTCGGCCATGATGATTTCTTCCTTGTCGTGCGAGGCTTCTGCCAGTATTTCGCCTTGCGGGCCTGCAATAAACGAAGCTCCCCAGAATTCGATTCCTGCCGATGTTTCAACCGGTTTTTCGAAACCTACGCGGTTGCAGGCTGCCACAAAAATACCATTGGCCACCGCATGTCCGCGCTGAACGGTGCGCCAGGCATCGTGTTGTTTTTCGCCATATTGTGCTTTTTCAGACGGATGCCAGCCAATCGCGGTGGGGTAGAAGAGTACATCAGCGCCTTGCAAAGCTGTAATCCGTGCTCCTTCCGGATACCACTGATCCCAGCAAATTAAGGTTCCGATTTTGCCTACTTTGGTATCGAAAGCCTTGAAGCCAATATCTCCGGGTGTGAAATAGAACTTTTCGTAGTAGCTAGGATCGTCCGGGATGTGCATTTTGCGGTACAGTCCGGCTTCCGATCCGTCGGTATCAATAATGTAAGCCGAGTTGTGGTACAAACCCGATGCCCTGCGTTCGAAGAACGGAACAATCAGCACCACGCCCAACTCTTTAGCCAGTGTGCTGAAGGCTTTGTACGAATCGTTGTGCAGCGGCTCTGCCAAATCGAAATAATCGTGGTTTTCGCTCTGGCAAAAGTAGAACGAACTGTATAATTCGGGTAAACAAACCACATTGGCTCCCTGTTGGACGGCTTTGTGAATCCATTCCAGGCACTTTTTAAGGTTCACTTCAGGAGTTCCGTCCAGCGAAATTTGAGTCAATGCGATATTGTAGTTTTTTCTTTTCATGATGATTGATATTTAGGGCAAAAATAATCTTTTTTAGGTAACACTTCTTTTCTAAGGCGGATTGAAGGATGGGTGAATTGAAGGGTTGATTTCCAAACCGGAAACTGAGACAGAAGACTGCGACAGTGTCTTTACTCTTCCTTAAAATATTCCTTTCCGGCGTTACAAATGGGGCAGCGATAGCTTTCCGGCAGTTCTTCAAATGGCGTTCCGGGTGCAATACCCATGGTGGGGTCGCCTTCTTCCGGATCGTAAACAAACCCGCAAATGGCACAAATGTATTTTTTGCCGTCAAAATAAGTGACATCGGTTTCACCATCCCGTTCCTCAACAATAATCGACTGAACTTCGTCATCCAGCTTCGATTTTTCGATGTAAGTTGGTGAGTTTTTGGGTGAGTACATCTTGTATTTTTCGCGGTAATACTGGTAAGTCAGCGGTTCTTCATCCGAAACTTCATCCGAGTCTATCACTTCGCCAATAATCAGGTAATGCGTACCCAAATCAATCGATTTCACCACTTTGCAATCGAACCAGGCCACCGAACTGTCCATCACAATGGGCGCTCCGGATTGGCCTTTAATGTAATTGATTCCGGAGAACTTGTTGATGTCGGTTGACGACATAAACCCAAAGTCGCCAATGATTTTCATGTTCACTTCTTTTTTCAGGACTGAAACCGAAAATGCGCCCGAATCGAGTATGATTTGGGTTGAATAGTTGTTTTTGTGGCACGAAATAGCCAGTTGAGGTGGCTCCGAAGTGACCTGAAACGTAGTGTTGGCGATGTATCCGGCTTTTTTGCCTTGGTGCTCGGAAGCAATCAGGTATAGGCCGTAGGATAATTTATGGAAAGCTTTAAGTTTCATATTTTCTGTTTGTTAAATGATTAACGAATTTAAGGTATTTGGCGAAGAAACCGTGATAATTTTTAGTCAATTTCAAGTTGTTTAACCATGTGGTTTCAATATCTTAGCCTTGCCAATTTATGTATAATCTAACTGTAACAACCATGAAAAAGAATTTCCTCCTTCTCATCCTGATTTTAGTTGCTGTAAACCTGCAAGCGCAGTTTCAGCCTGCTCCACAAACCCAAAAACAACTGATTATTGAAACCGATAACACCGCGCTGGTTTATTCGATCGGGAAAAACCAGAAGTTGTACCAGGTTTATTTGGGCGAAAAATTAAAAAATGCTGCCGATTATCAATTGCTGCCCAGTAAACACGAAGCTTACATTCCTTCTGGTGGCGATAATTTGTTCGAGCCAGCCATTAAAATGTTGCACAACGATGGAAATCCGTCGCTCGAATTGCTTGTTTCCGACGAAAAAGTAACCCGCGACGGAAATCTCGTAACCACTTCCATTCTCCTGAAAGATCCGAAATATCCCGTTGAAGTGCGCCTGAATTTTGTGGCTTTCCAGAAAGAAAATATCATTAAAACCTGGGCGGAAATCAAACATCAGGAAAAGAAACCGGTGGTGTTGAGCAATTATGCTTCGGCTATGTTACATGTGGATGCCGATAAATACTGGCTGACTCAGTTTCATGGCGATTGGGCTCAGGAAATGCGCATGGAAGAAAGCCAACTGACCAGTGGAATTAAAATCATCGACAGTAAACTCGGAACCCGCGCCAACATGTACCAGACTCCGGTATTTTTTCTGGCGAAGAATCAGTCGGCCAACGAAAACTCGGGTGATGTAATTGCCGGAACTCTGGGTTGGACCGGTAGTTTCCAGATGGCATTCGAAATTGATAATGAAGGTTCGCTGCGTATGATTTCGGGTATCAATCCGTTTGCTTCCGAATACCACCTGAATCCGAATGAAACATTTACCACTCCTGAATTTTTGTTCACCTTCAGCAATCAGGGAAAAGGGCAGGCGAGCCGCAATTTTCACCGGTGGGCCCGTAACTATGGTGTGATGGATGGAAACGGGAACCGACTTTCGTTGTTAAACAATTGGGAAGCAACCTATTTCGATTTTGATGAAGCCAAATTGACGGAACTTTTTGGCGGAGCGAAAGAATTGGGTGTTGACCTGTTTTTGCTCGACGATGGTTGGTTCGGAAATAAATATCCGCGTGCCAACGACCGCGCAGGTTTGGGCGACTGGCAGGAAACGACCACTAAATTGCCTCACGGATTGGGCTATCTGGTTGAACAAGCAGAAGCCAAAGGTGTAAAATTCGGAATCTGGCTGGAGCCCGAAATGGTAAATCCGAAAAGCGAATTGTACGAGAAACATCCGGATTGGGTGCTGAAACTGCCTAACCGCGAAGAACATTATTACCGGAATCAGTTGGTGCTCGATTTGACCAATCCTGAAGTGCAGGAGTTTGTATTTAAACTGGTGGACGACATGATAACCAAAAATCCGAAGATTGGCTTCATCAAATGGGATTGTAACCGCATGATGACCAACACCTATTCGCCCTACCTGAAAGACAAACAGTCGCATGTGCAGATTGAATATGTGCGTAGTTTTTATAAAGTGATGGATCGGCTTCGGGCTAAATATCCAACACTACCCATTATGCTTTGCTCGGGTGGCGGAGGCCGGACCGATTATGGCGCGCTGAAATATTTCACCGAATTCTGGCCCAGCGACAACACCGACGGATACGAGCGGGTGTTCATCCAGTGGGGATATTCTTACTTTTTTCCAAGTATTACTTCGTGTAACCACATCACTACGATGGGCAAACAGTCGCTCAAGTTCAGAACCGATGTGGCCATGATGGGGAAAATGGGTTACGACATCCGGGTAAATGAAATGACTGCCGATGAGTTGACATTCAGCAAACAGGCTGTTCAAAATTACAATCGCCTGAAAGATTTGGTTTGGAAAGGAGATTTGTACCGCCTGGTTTCGCCTTACGAAGATGATCGCGCCGTGTTGATGTACACCAACGAACCCAAAAATAAAGCGATATTGTTCGCTTATTCGCTTCATCCGCGTGCTTTTAACCAATACAGCGCCGTTCGTTTATTGGGTTTAGATGCAAATAAAAACTACAAGTTGGAGGAAATCAATAAAATGCCAAACAGTCGCGGTCGTTTTGTTGCCGATGGCAAAACCTTTTCGGGCGATTACCTGATGAAAATAGGTGTGCAATTACCTAATAATGGCGATTTAACCAGCGCTGTGATTGAGATTTCGGAGGTGAAATAATTGTAACTGCAAAGTGGAGTCATCCGCAAGCCTGTAATTACTTATCAAACACGAAGTCTGGAAGATACATTTCTTGGTAACATATTGTATCTTCGAGTCTTCGTGTTTGAATTTTTAACTTTTTCGATGTGAACTATTTCCGCATCAAATGGTCAGCCGACTGCAAAATCTTCAGCTTCAGATTCTCCGGATAATCGGGATAGTCCGTCAGGAATTGCCGGACGATTGAAGCAGCTTCTTTGCTGTTGTGGCCTTTGAGTAAGTTGTCGAGCCACGATTTCGGGAAGAATATGTCTCCGGTTTGTTGAATTTCCTGCAATTCGTCGAGACCCGGACGAATGAACTTCAAGGCTTCTTCCTGCCGTAACGTATGGTTCAGTAAAGCAATCGCCTGATCAACCCAGGGCTCGTGTTCCCGATTTTCTTCCTGAAGCAGCGACTGAAAGAACCGATCACGCTCAGCTTGATCCGGATGGACACTTTTTCGCACAAACTGAAACTGTGCTTTTTTATCCGGATTGGAAATACGATCCTCCTGAGTATTCAAAATTTCAAGAGCTTTTTCAGGTACTTTTAATGCCAACTGCAAAGCCAGATCGTTTTGTTGGTCGGCACTAAGTTTAATTTCCGGATGAGTGGCCGGTTTATTCAGGTATTCTTGCAGTTTAATAAGTGAAATTTCAGTTTTTGCTAACCTCATCAGGCTGTTGATGATTGCCGTCTGTTGGTTTTTTCGGATGGCATATTCAGCCCAGAGCATGATTTCCAGTTTGTCCTGAAGATCTTTTTGCAATTCGACACTTGCTCTGTATTGATAGGCGGATTCCAGGTAACTGAGCATGCGTTCGTAAATAACTGCATTGTTTTCCCTCGGCATTTGGCCGATGATCAGGTTGAGGAAATGGCCTAAATTCAAGTTACCTTCCATCATGTTTTCATTCAGGTCTGTCAACACCGATGCCCGCAAAAGATCATCGGTTAATGTCGAAAAATGGTTCAGAAAATACCCCGCAGAAAGGGAATCAATCTCTACAAAACCATACACATTCCCTTTAGAATTCAGATAAATCCAATCCGGGTTACCTGTTGGAAATACATTTTGAAGTTCTTCGGTAGCTGACGTTAATTCAATTTTTTGCTGACTGATTTTCCCGTTTTCAGAGAATGCCAGCTCCAGTTCCAATGGCCAAATCCGGCTTTTATGAAAAGGATCAACTTGTTCAATAATCAGGTTTTTCGCGTTAATGGTGGCGCTCAGGTGTGGGCGACCGGCTTCGTTCACCCAACTGTCCGACCAGTGAGGCAACTCATCGGTCTGGCTTACATTTAAAAGGTCGATCAGTTCTTTCCATCCCGCATTTCCGTAGGCATTTTCTGAAAGGTATTGTTGTAATCCTTTTTGCAGCACGGCTTCCCCGGTTTTTTGTTCCAGCAGACGCATCACGATGGGCGCTTTGTGGTAAATGATGGAGCCATATAAACTTCCGGCATCTTTCATGTTGGCCAGCTTTTGCCCGATGGCATTGGCACCCGAAGTCCGATCGACCGAATATGAAACATCGTAATGCGCCAACAGAAATTGCAGATCGAAATTGAATTCAGGAAACATGGGTGACACGACTTTGTCGGCAATGAAATTAGCAAATACTTCTTTCAGCCAGACTTCATCGAACCAGGGCATCGTTACCAGATCGCCAAACCATATGTGCGCTGTTTCGTGGGCAATCAGGTTAGCACGTTTCAGCAATTGTTGCTGAGTTGGCTGGTTATCCAAAAACAGGCTTGATGCACGGTACAGCGTGGCTCCCGGATGTTCCATGCCGTTGTACTGAAACGAAGGAACAGCTACCAGATCGTATTTCTCGAACGGGTAGGGGATTCCTGTATAGTTTTCAATCCATTCCAATGATCGAAAAAGTAACGAGAATACAGAATCAGCATTATTCCGCAATTCTTCCTCTTTTTCGCGGTGATACAATACGCAGGTTTTACCGTTTTGGGTGCGACTAATCGTATCGAACTTTCCGGCAGAAAATGCAAATAAATAAGTAGGAAGCGGATGTGTTTGTTTGAAATCCAGTATTTTAACCGAATCTAAGGTTTTTTCTTTCTCCAACGATCCATTGGCAACAGCTTTCCAATCAACCGGAATCTGAAGTTGAAGTTTAAACTGAGCTTTCAGGTTGGGCTGATCGAAACACGGGAAAGCGGTTGACGCACGGTCGGGAACAAACAAGGTATAGATAAACTCCGGATTTCGGTTCATCGACCAGTCGGGGCAAACAAATTCCAGATTGATTTTGTTGGCTCCGGTTTTTAAAGCCGATTTATTAATAACCAGATGTCCTTTTGTTATCACTATCTCAGAAACAGTTCCGTTGACAGATACTTTGTATGGTACTGCGGTGTCGCCTTTAAAATCGAGCTGCAAATCCTGTTTTGTATTATTCAGATTAAATCGGATGACGGCAGTTCCATTAATTTTTTCAGTTTTTTTCTTCGGAATGCGGAAACTTAAATCGTAATTGATTTCAGAAAGCACTGATTTCCGGTATTGAGCCAATTCTTGTGAAACGCCCCTAGCAATTGGAAGTTGAGTTTGGATGCAACTATAGAAAATTACCGTTAAACAAAGAAAGAGAAGGCGTTTCATCATGACCCATACCTGATTTAAAAAGTCTAAAGTCGAACCAGACGTTTCAAAATAATCGTAAACTGCTCTCCTTCTTTGTCGTTTACTAATTCTGTTTCGGGGTGATTCTTTATGATCCGGGGAATTCCGGAGCCAATGCCAGAATAAGGCAATATTTTCGTGCCATACGAAGCAAGTAATGGATTCCGCATGACCGAATTTCCGTTCTTAATATTTTCAATAGTCAGATGATTCGGTAAACTCCCGGGGCTGATTATTTCAACACGATCCTTAAAAATAAATAACCTGATAACCGCATTTTTACTGTAGTCGCGATGTAATAAGGCATTTACAAAAGCTTCCTCCAATACTTTTTCATCGATTTCTAACGCTCCAATACTATTAAATGAGGGTTCTTTTTGTATGAATGCCAGATTGTTTTTTAGAAAAAGCATTCCTTGTTTAAACTGAGCATCCAGAGTTCCGGTGCAATCGCGTTTGTCAATGTATAAGTCGTCACTAATTTCGTTCGAGGGAAAATTGATAGCCCTGACCAGGCAAAAGGGTTTAAAGGTTTCGACATCTTTTGAAAACAACAGAAGTCCGGCCAATGTTAAACTTTCATTTTTAGAAAGGTTCATGTTTTGCAAAACCTGTACTAATTCTAATCCGGATTCCTCAAATGTAATTCCTTTTAATTTTTCGAAAAAAGCCTTAAACTTCGAAATTTCCAGATAAGATAAATCGGCAGAAGTACTCATTTCGTCCAATGTCAATTGCGCATTTTGCTGGAATAACCTCATTAATTCCTGCGACGAAGCTACCCGTTTGTCACTTCCGGTTTTAACCCAGAATGCACCTTTATGATCTTGATATGGTTTGGATGTTCCTTCCGAAACCTCAATCAG
Source organism: Prolixibacteraceae bacterium (assembly GCA_019459525.1). Classification (GTDB taxonomy): domain Bacteria; phylum Bacteroidota; class Bacteroidia; order Bacteroidales; family Prolixibacteraceae; genus Aquipluma. Next base: position 59,529 of record JAIBEY010000050.1, on the reverse strand, counting down.
CATCAAAAGTTTTCCTTCCACTTCAACCGTTCTGGTTTGTGGATAAATGGCCGGACGGATGAGTTGGCTGGCAGCATCCGAAATCCATGAATTGTATTTGCGGACTTCTTCCTGCGAAATTCCTTCAATGGTGCAATCATCATTCACGCCAATGTAGATGATTCCGCCCAAGCTATTGCTCATGGCGCACATCTCAAGAGCGATATGAGCCTGATTGTTCAGTTTGACCTTAAACTGTCGGCTTGAATCTTCGCCAAGACTGATTTCGTGTAATATTTCTGATTCGGTTCGCATGGTACAAATATAAGCTGTATTTCAAAACTTTAGTTATTGAATTCTTCTAAGAACATTTCTCTAGTATAAAATCTAACATCTAAACTGTTTGGATCGCCTTTATAATATAAACCTTCATCAATTTCGAAGAATATTGGCTTCGCAACGTGATGCCAAGAAAGATCATAATAATTCCACTCAATGCGATAATCCCATTTATGGTTTTCGATCATTGATTTTCGCTGTACGTCTTGTTCCTGGATCAAACTTGAAACAATTGTTTCTTTTTCTTTCGTTATACTATCTATCTTATTATTAATAAGTTTTATTGCCTTTTCCGTTGTTTCTATTTTTATTTGAGTTTCAGATAATCTCAGGTTAAACCATTTTAATGCTTCGACTTCTATATTCTCTTGTATCGCTTTTAGTCTCGTTTTGCTTTCTTCAATTTTGCTTTCAATTTTCTTAATATCGGCCATCCATTCCTCAATTCTTTTAGAATAATCATCATAGACGAAGTATGATTTTGGGGAAGCTAGAACTTTTTCAATGTCTGGTTCTTTAAGTATATCAATGTTTTGAGAATCAATATCTTTGAATAAGATTCGATCTCCATTTTTTGATAGCTCTTCAAAAGTTATTTCAAAAGATGGTTTCAGCCTAAGAATTTTACCTCTAATAATCAATCCTTCCTTATCTTTCCATGTTTTTATTTCTTTTTCTGACTTATCTTTCTGATTTAGGAAGTCTAAACGTTCTTGCTTACAACTCAAAATTTGATCTTTGAAAAGGGACTCTATTTTTTTGTAAAGATCAGTAGTGTTATCTACTTTTTTTAGAGTAGGATCCCAAAAATAGAGCAAGTAATCATTTGGCAGATTTTTTGTTTTTTCAGGTTTTAATTTCCAAATATTTTCAAGTTCTTTTAGCTCTTTCAGATTTTGTTCCTCTTTCCTTAACTCTTTTTTTAGAGATATTTCGTTTTCCGAAAAGGAATTTTCCAAGTCTGTTTTAGTCTTTGCTAAATCGTCTTCTCTTTTTTTGTTAAATTCTTTAAGCTTACTGGTAAACGTCTCAGTAAATTCAATAGAATTCTTAATCTTATTTACATTTACTATCCAAATAAGATTAGGGAGTTGATTCTCAATTTTTTTGATGTCAAAATAGTTCAAATCATCCTTAGTAAAATACAAAATATCTCCTACTGAATTTTCAAGGAAAGCATCCGAATTCCTTTGAGTTTTATCGAATTTCATAAGCCAATTACTTTTCCATTGAATGAATAATTCGTTTTTTCTTTCTTCTTCAATTCTCTGCTGGCGTTCTTCTTCTAGCTTTTCTTTTTTTATTCGTTCTAGCCTGATTCCTTCTTTTTTTTGCCTTTCCTTGGTTAAATCATAATAAAAAACTTGAAATATATCTTCGCTAAATTGTAATTCAGACAAATCAATTGATTTAGTTTCCCAATGAGTCCTAAGTTCATTGAAAGCGGTAATATAAACGTTTTTGTATTTACAGAATAGTTGAAAATTAGTTACTTCCCCTACAATATTGAAATAGTTCTCATAAGCGTTTAAATACTTAATGTCGATTGAGAATTGATCCTGTTCTTTTAAAATCACATCAACAATCCATATAAGATAAATCCCCTGCGATTTATAAAAATCATATCTGCTAAATATATATCTGGCTGAAAGCTTAGAGATTTGAATTTCTATTACAATTTTTCTCCCTTTATATTCGAAGTATATATCGGCCTTTTTGAATTGAGAATCCTTTTTTATAACTTTTTCATCCTGAACTTCAGTAATATAATCTGTTTTCTTTAACTTACTGACGATCTGTTTTTTGAGGTTATAATGTCTTTCTCCTTCTGTACTTCTTTTAACAGCGTAACTATCTTGACTTTCCTCTTTGATTCTATTCATCAGAAAGAACTCTTCGAGTTCTTGTTTTGATATCTTATTGTCACCATCATCAGTGAATATGCAAGGAGAATGCCATTTTTTGTGCTTAAAAAAGACATTTTTATTTCTTGAGGTAGTTTCAAGAAATTGCCCACATTCATAACAGCAAAAATCATCACCAGAAGTTTGCTTATCTATCTTTCGAATTTCTTGTCCTTCCTTTTGTGTATTAAATATCAAATCGGAGTTTACAATTTCACCAGTTATCGTATTTATTGCAGTTACTATTGATCTTTTCATGTAATCCTGTTTTACAGTAAATATAGATTAAGATATACTATCTATGGCAAAATTTTGATAAGTCAAATCTTCAAAAAATTACATATACAAGCAAATAGCACAAAAATTATTTCCCTACTTCCGAAGGCGGAACCCCAAAGTATTTCCGGAAACAGCGCGAGAAATAGAGTGGGTCGTTAAAGCCAACGCGGTAACTTATTTCGGCAATGGTTTGTTGATGATCGTTGTTCAGCAAAAGCTTTTTGGCTTCTTTCAGCCTGATGTTGCGCACAAATTCGGTGGCTGATTGCCCGGTGAGCGATTTCAGTTTCGAATACAGCAAGGTTTTACTCATGTTCATGTGCTGGCAGAATTGCGGAACGTCGAACTCCGAATTGTCCAGGTTTTCAAATACAATCCGGAAAGCTTTATCCAGTAATTTCTGGTCGGCAGGGTTTTGAGCGGTTTGTTTAATTTCGGGTTCGTCCTGTTCGGCAAAACGATCTTTCAGGCGGCGGCGGTTTTCAATCAGGTTGTAGCTGCGGGCAATCAATTCGTTTAAACGGAACGGTTTGGTGATGTAATCATCCGCTCCGGCTCCCAAACCTTCGACAATATCTTCTTCCGAATCGCGTGCTGTAAGCAGAATTACAGGTAAATGACTGGTCAGTTCTTCCGACTTTAGTTTTTTACAAAATTCCATGCCGGTCATTCCCGGAAGCATTACGTCTGAAATAATCAGATCGGGCATTTCGGTTTCCAGCCAGTCGTAAGCACGCTCAACCGAGCCAAAACTTTTAACCTCGAAATACGGTTGAAGTTCGTTCGAGATAAACCGCAGCATGGGTTCTTCGTCTTCAATCAGCAAAACAGTCGCTTTTCCTTCCGAGAGGTAACGGCTTAAATCCGGTTGCTCTTCCTGCCTGTCGTTGCTGACTTCGGTTTTTTCGGCCGGAATCAGTGGTAAGGTCACATAAAAACTAGTTCCATGCATTCCGTCGCTAATTACCTCAATACTTCCCTGGTGCAGGTTAATCAGCTCTTTTACCAGCGATAAGCCTATTCCGCTGCCGGGTATCCGGTTTAGTTTTTCGTTGCGTAGCCGGTAAAAACGGTCGAAAACGTTCTGCTGCATTTCTTTCGGAATTCCTGGTCCTGAGTCGTTTACCCAAAGCTGAAGTTTTTCTGCCGGTTCTTCAATGTGTACAATCAGTTCCACCTTTTCATTTTCAGGAGTATATTTAAAGGCATTTGATAACAGGTTAACCACGATTTTTTCGAGTTTGTCGGCATCGTATTTAACCCATAAATCGCGGCAGTTGCAGGTAAACACAAATTGAATATTTTTTTCGTGCGCCAGTGGCAGGTAATAATTGGCGATGTTGCGCAAATGCAGCGTCAGGTCGCCCGGACTTATTTCCAACTGAATTTTTCCGGCTTCCAAACGCCTGAAATCGACCACTTGATTCACGAGGTTAGTTAGTCGTTGCACGTTGGTGTAAATCAGTTCCAGGCTATCTTTGGTTTCGTTTTGCCGGTCAGCCTTGTTCAGTAATTTCTGAAGGGGAAGAGAAATCAGGGTCAGAGGGGTTTTTAGCTCGTGTGAGATATCGGTAAAAAGCCGCAGTTTTAATTGGTCGAGCTCGTGGATTTGCTTGTCGCGCGCATAGAGCCTGAGCAACAACCAAACGATAATGCCGATAAAGGTAAATATGGTTAGGATAAACCAGAAACGTAAATAAACTGGTGGCAGTATGCTGAACGAAATTTGTGCTGGAACCGCTTCAATGTTCCGGTCGAGATCGCGGGCCCTGACTTCCATCGTATAATCGCCGGGATCCAAATCCAGAAAAACGCTCGATTTTTCTTCGGAAAAGGGCGACCATGCTTCGTTGTTTAGCCGATAGGAGAATTGGATTTTTTCGGGAGACGTACTATTGAAATAGTCAATTCCATTGTAGGTAATAATTACGTTTCCCGACGAAGAAATTTCCTGATTTGAAAATGAAATAGTTGTTACCGGCGCTTTATTTCCACGGAGGTACATCGTGGTTTTAAATATCGTTGGATCTTCGGTAATCGATTTGAAATCGTACAAATACCATTCGCGTGTGCCTTGGTTAATCCACAGTGCGCCATTGTCTGATAATTTTAAATGGCCGCGTTCCCGCTGTATATTCAGTTCCGGATGAATAATTTGCCTGATAAATTGTTTGCCATCGTAAAACGAGATGCCTTTATCGGAGGCAATATAAACCGCGCTGTCGTTTTCGATGTAAACATTGGTTACCATATTGCTGGCTAAACCATTAAACGTAGTATATCGGATCCATTTTTTGCCATCATTGTAAAACAAGCCCGTTCCGCCTTGTGCTGCCCAAATCCGGTCGGTTGGCGAAATCCGCACATCGTCAGTCCAACTGGTTGCTTTTACCTGCAAATCAACTTTCTGGCTGGTGTTTCCATCGTAAACATTAAATTCGCCTCCGGAGAACCAAAGCCTGCCATCGGAGGTTTGCCCCATTGAAGGAATACGTTGCGGAACTTTCTCACGGGTAACGGCTTCCCATTCCGATCGTTTATAATTGTAACATACAAAACCTCCGTTATAATTGGTATTGCCCAATTCGAGCAGCCCATTTACCGGAAAAGCCAGGGCCGAATCGCCTAATTCGCAGATTCCGTTGTAAGCTATTCCGAGATATAATTCGGGAAATAACGTGTTTTCCCATTTCCCGTTTCTGAAACGGGCAATAGCAGCTTTGCCGCGATGGCTCCCGGCTGCCCACAACCCACTTTTTTCTGAAAAGTGCATCGCCATGGCCATATCCATCAATCCGTCGGTGACCGAATGGCGGGTAAATTTTTGCATGTCCGGGTCACATTCAACAACTTTGCCGGTATTGGTGGTAAACCAGTATTTCCCGTCGGCCGAATTGCACTGGAAGTTGAGCCCCTGCCAGGTACAAAAGTTCCGCGGCGACAGATCGAATTTTAACAAACTGCCGTCGTTCCCGAAAATAAACAAATTTTCCTCCTGGTCCTGAGTTAGTTCGATGTAGGAAAGTGGTAGCGCTACTTCAGGGTACTGGTAAACTTTCCAGCCCGAATCTTTCAATGCGTATAGTTTGCTGTGTCCGCCAATCCAAAGTGTTCCGTCAGGGGTTTTCAGGATCGAAGACTGAACATTATCGCCGCCAATCGCTTTCATGTTAATCTTTTCCCACTTATCGGCATCAATCTGGTAACGGGCTAGCATGATATTTACGTCGCTGGTGGTTATGTATAGCGAATTGTTGGCTTCGCAAAGTCCCGAAACACTCCAGGTTTCAATGCCTGGTATCTTCTGGTATTTCCATTTTACCGAAGCGCCTGAAAGCTCATTCAGGTTGATGTTCGCAAGGTTTTTAGTTGGCTCGCCGATCGTCATCCAAACGCGTTGTTGCGTATTGATGGTAAGGTTATAAACAGGAAATTTTGTTTCAGTAACGGAGTTGGGGTGATAGTCGTTTGCCGCTTCCAGTTTCAGGGTTTTAATCACCAAACCGTTGCTGTCGATTTCGAAATAGCCTTGCGGGTTGAGACAGAAAATTGTTTGCGGAGTAATTCGCAGCAATCCAAAGTCGGAGCCAATCCAAACATGCCCTTTCGAATCGGTAATAAAGTTTCGCTGTCCACTAAAAGTGAAATCGAGTATTTTGCGGAATTCGCCTTCTTTATACCTGAAAATTCCGTTTGATGTGGTTGCAAGCAGATTGTTATCTTTCTCAATAACCATCGAGTGGATGGCGCTGCTGTCAGGAATAAACCTGATGGATTTGTATCCGTTAAAAAAAACGGCTTTATTGCCAATTCCCATCCACATTCCACCTTCTTTTTCTTTTGTCACGCACGAAATCCGGATGGTGTCAAATTCCGGGAATTCGATCCAGCGCCAGGGTTCCAAAACGGGATTGGCCAATTGGGGGCGGTAAGGTTCCGAGGCCTGGGTTTGCAGGATCAGGAGTAAAAATCCACAAAATAAAATTTGTTTCAGGTGCTGAATCACGGCTCGATAGTTTACAGATTACCCATTGGGTGTGGGTTTCAAATTTAGCAAAAAATCGAAGTAAGAATCAATGCGAAAATAAGGGCAGAATATGGGATTTTTGATACGATAGAAATGACCCGATGTTGTGGATTTATTTCTCGGCCATTAACTGCCTGGCTTCCTGCTGTAGGATGGTGGGTAAATGAATGTGCCGACGGGAAAGGCTGGTGAGCCATTTGTTAATTTCATTGGTTCGCAAGGTATATAAAACTTCTCGTAAATCGTCAATCTGCTTTCCTGAAAGCTGGTCTTCACGGACATTGCGCAGTACATCCAGTTCTTCGTCGTCGAAATAAATGATTTGCTCTTCGTCGAAGGCCGAAGCATCGAATTCGCATATTTCGTGAGCCCCACAGCAATCAGAGGCAATCTGATGTGGTACTTCCTGAGGCTGGGGTTCTGTGGTTGTTACCGGTTTATTTTTTAAAAACCGGATTGCAGCATACACAATTGCTGCAAAAACGATAATTCCGATGAGGTAATACATGCGTGCAAAAGTATAAAATGAAACCAAATGTTGGTTTGTTGAATTGATTTTTACAAACATTATTTAACCCTGTTGAACCGCATTTTGTTGAGAAATTTATTGTGTTATATTTGGTTTCATGGGACGCGATTCAAAAATGAATACGATTCTGTGCATTTAAAATCACAGGTCAACAGTCAATAACCTTATAAACGTGCTGATATGAAATATCTCCTGATGTTTATCGCTGTACTTTGTATTTCCGGAAAATCGGATGCCCAATTTCGTAAATATTTCGACAACAAAACTTTGCGCCTCGATTATTACCATTGTGGAAATGCCGGAACCGAGCAGTTCTTTTTCGACGAGCTGATAGAGGAGCCATTTTGGGCCGGTTCGGAAACCCAGTTGATAGACACCAACGGATTTGGGAATCATTTTGTTGAAGTGCGTGCCTTCGATACCGGAGAGTTGATTTTTTCACGCGGTTTCTGTACCCTTTTTGACGAATGGCAAACCACGGCAGAAGCTAAAATTACCGACAGTTGTTATCCGGAGTCGGTGGTGATGCCATTTCCCCGCGAAAAAGTAGTAGTCTCCATAACAAGCCGAAATAAGAAAGGTAACTTCGAAAAGAAATTTGAATATGCAGTTGATCCGAAAAGTCATTTCATTAAAAAGGAACGAGCTAAACTGCCGGTGTTTGATGTGGTGAAATCGGGCAATCCGGCTAAAAAAGTTGATCTGGTTTTACTTCCTGAAGGATATACTGCCGATCAGAAAGACTTGTTTATTGCGGATTGCCAAAAGTTTGCCGAAGAACTTTTTCGATATGCGCCTTATTCCGAAAACAAGGATAAATTTAATATCCGTGGAGTTTGGGCTCCTTCGCAAGAGGCCGGACCAGACATCCCGGGCGATCACATCTGGAACGAAACCTGCCTGAATGCTTCGTTTTATACTTTCGACTCCGAACGTTACCTGATGGTGAACGATTTTCAGGGCATCCGAAATTTGGCCGGAAATGCTCCTTACGATTTTGTTTATATTCTGGCTAATACCGAAAAATATGGCGGTGGCGCCATTTATAATTTCTACGGAATCAGCGCGGCCCATCATATCGACGAAACCGGTAAAATTTATATTCACGAATTTGGGCACCTGTTTGCCGGATTGGGCGATGAATATGTTGGTGGGGTCGAGTATTCCGACTTTTATCCACCCCAGGTGGAACCTTGGGAACCTAACCTGACTACCTTGGTGGATTTCGACCGGAAATGGAAAAACATGCTTCCGGAAGGAACCGAAATACCAACACCCGTAAAGGCGGAGAATAATGAAAAATTGGGTGTTTTCGAAGGTGGCGGCTATGTAACCAAAGGCGTTTACCGTCCGTGGATCAATTGCCTGATGAACAACCTGCACACCATTGATGTGTTTTGCCCGGTTTGCAACAAATCCATTCAACAGGCAATTGATTTTCAATGTGAATAGACAAGCGGTAGCTTTTACTCTTATAGGGATTTAACCAACGAACAAAAGGGAACAATCCTTTCGGATTATTCCCTTTTGACTGATTAGTGCTCAGGGAGTACTTGTTTGGTCTTCGAATTATTGTTATTTATTCTCTAAATAGTTTTGTGGTACCTATCAGTTAAATACCCTGGTAAGTTTCTCATACTAGTTATTTCAGGCAATAAAAATTCAATATAAAATAAGTATTATTTGATTTTGTGTTATTGCCAGTTTTACTTTTATAACGAAATATTTAACAGTTAATTGCAGATAGGAAAATAGGATGACAAAAAGGCAAGCTTACTGAATGATTAGTTTTTTCATAACCATTTCATCTTTTTGTGTGATGACTTTGAGCAGATATATCCCTTTTTTTATATCGCTGATATTTATAGAATAATCCCTCATTTCTTTAAGGCTCAAAGGGAAAGATTTAATCATGGTTCCTTTAGTATCATAAAGTTCAATTGATTTAATGGCCGAAATAAATTCAGTTCCATTTATATATATAAATTCAGTCGCAGGGATTGGATATATGGTAATATCTGGCTCGTCATCTAAAATGTCAATTTGTATATTTTTGAGAATATTTGATTCTGAGTAGTTATTCTGTTCGCAATTTGATTTGCAAAGTTTTGCATCTGCATGTAAGGAACCTATACCTTTAATGTCAAATTTCTTTTTCCCATAAGATAGTTGCCCCTGATATACAAAGTTCCCGTTTAGCCCTAAATCAATATCAAGAGCGTTGGCTGCAATACCAAGTTGAAATCCAGTCTTCTTGCTGATCGGATAGTGTTTTAAGTATAATATACCACTAAAGTTGCCGCTTGCTTCCAAATAACTTTTTTCAGATAATTCCCAATATGTCCAGTCAGTATGAGTTTGAGCTGCTAGTTTTCTTACCTGAGGTGAAATTGCACTATAGGTTCTTCCCAAGGCGTTCCATTCTTTCCAGTTTGATTGCCTCGTTAATTTTAAAAAGACATTGAACGTAATTTCTCTATTAAGAGTACTCTTTATTTTACCAGTAATCGTTGCACCCGAATCATCGAACCTTAATTGAGCAGGTTCTGACCATATGAAATGTCCAAGTATTTTATCCGAAAAGTTAAAAGTCCATGGGCAGGTTAAACATCCGGGAAAATAAGGTCGCCAATTGTACAGCCAATATATGGGGAAATCGGGAAGTATTATCCCTGATCTTTCATAGGCCCCCATATCTACCGTGGAACTAATAATTCGTGGATTGCCGATAATATCTTTTGAAATGCCGGATAATGCAGGTGCTGAATTGTTCCCTTGATTTATAAGAGGAGAAGTTGATGATAAGCGCAATCCGTCATCAGATGAAGGAATAGTATTATCAATTCCTAAATGGTTGGCTTCATCGGTATATTCAGGGTCGGTATCCAGATTATTCCCGCCATCGATACCAATTGAAGCCAGCCAGCCAGGTCCGCTACCTCCTGAACCCATAATGTTGGAATATAATACCAGATTCGTGGCATCAGAATAAACTTGAGGTCCATCGACCCCGGCACTATTATTCCAGAGTATAGAATTTTCAATTCTTGATTGTAATACCTGGGCCCCAAGGTGTAAATATCCATCGTAAAAAATTGCACCCCCTCTTTGTAATGTAGAGTTGGAATTAAAAGTACAATTGGTAAGCTTTAGAGATAAGGATGGAGCATACCCCTCTGGTGATCCAATTACACGAGTGAAAGCAGCAATTGCACCACCTGTATTTTGAGAGGAATTGTCAACGAACACACAATTAACGTAGTTGGGATTTAGTATTCCACCATCGTTTAAATGGTTAACGGCTCCTCCCCATGCTGCTGTATTTCCGGAGGCGGTATTCAATCTGAAAACGCAGTTAATAAATTGAGGCTCGGATGAGCCAAATGATAAGGTCTGTGGTTCATTCATCGAAAGATAAACTCCTCCGCCTCCGCCACCCTCGAATGCACCGGTAGGGTTTCCCGTTGAACTATTCGCTTCGAATAAACATGCACTAAATACTGCATTGGTACCAACCAAAAGTGCACCTCCTCCAGAACCGGGTAAAGTACTCATGTCTGGAGAAATTGCTGTAACTGAATTATTTTTTATGGTACAGGAATCAATAACTGCATGGTCGCCTATAAAGTATAAAGCTCCACCTCTCCTGTAAGCCTGATTAAACTCGAAATAACATTTATTGATATTTGGTTGGTAGTTTCCTGGGCTATATGAACCTAGAGCAATTGCTCCTCCATTAAGATTTGACTTATTAAAAACAAATCGGCAATTATCAATTGTTGATAAAACTACTCCTCCGGATGGTGCCGCAGAATTGTATAACGCTCCACCTTCAGAGGCAGCAAAGTTGCCGCTGAAAGTATTGTTGTATATGCTTGGAGAGCTTGCATTTACTACCCCACTTAATTTATTAAACCAACCACCTCCGTCGCCATTTGCATCTGTAGCTGGCAATGTAACAGAAGCATTTCCTCCAGTTATAATAAATCCATTCAGTGTCGTTCCAAAACCTACATTTTCAGTATAAATAATGTGAAATGCATTATTTCCAACTATTTGTGATGTATTTTCTATTGTGTTATTTCCATCTATATTTATATCGTTATTATCTAAATCACCGCTTAGTATTGTACTATTAATGTTCCAATTTCTCTCATCTATTGAGATTTCGGTGCCAATAAACCCCCCAAATAGACTAACACCATCTACGATATGAAAAGTAGCTTCTCTCGGGTCTAAAAATCCGTCAAGATTTACATCAACTAAAGACGTAGGTTTGTAAACACCTTGTGCAACCCAGATATTATCGCCACTTGTTGCTGCAGATAGCGCTGTAGATAAGCTATTATAAGCATTGACCCAGCTTGTACCATTATTCATGCCCATAGCATTATGATTAACATAAATGGTCGAAGCGTTTGAATTCATCCCGGTAATTACAAGTAAGAGAAGAAAAGTTCGTTTTAGGTTGTTCAATTTACTTTTTGTTTTCATGGTTTGAAGTTGTTTATAAGTTATACTTAAGTATTTGGCAGTGTTTTGGTTTTTATGCTAAAGTGTTATTATACTTTAACTGCAAACGATAGAATCGAAGCATCAAATTAGGGTGTATTTCAAAATTAAATCATTATTTATAATTATTCTAAATAACAATCTGATTTCATTGCATTATTTTCGATAAAATATTTTGCAACGAGTTTTGTGTGCTTTAAAGTTTTGATTTGTAGAGTTTTGTATGTTTTATGTTTTGATTTAATTTCTGAATTTTTTATTTGATTAGTCGATTTGACTATATTGTTGCATCCAATGGATGTGTTTGCTGAGTTTTTACCCAAAAAAAACAAAAGGGAACAATCCTTTCAGATTATTCCCTTTCAATTCAAATTGCTTATCTTTTAATTCTTGACTTCAGACTTCTGTCTTCCGTCTTATTTACTGTGTTTAATATTTGCCTGAGCGGCAGCCAAACGTGCAATCGGCACGCGGTAAGGCGAACAGCTTACGTAGCTCATACCCACTTTGTCGCAGAATTCAACAGAGCTTGGTTCGCCGCCGTGTTCGCCGCAAATACCCACTTTCAGATTGGGTTTGGTCATGCGGCCACGGGTAACACCGATTTCAACCAGCAGACCAACGCCGTTCTGATCCAATATCTGGAAAGGATCTTGTTTCAGGATGCCACGGTTGAGGTAATCGGGTAGAAATTTGCCGGCATCGTCGCGCGAGTAACCCAAAGTCATCTGGGTTAAATCGTTGGTCCCGAATGAGAAGAAATCAGCTTCGGCAGCAATGTGGTCGGCTGTTAATGCAGCACGTGGAATTTCTATCATGGTACCTACCTGGTAGTCGATGCGGTCGCCTTTTTCAGCAAACACTTTTTCGGCTACACTACGAATGATGTCGGTCTGGTTTTTCAATTCAGCAACTGTGCCTACCAGCGGAACCATAATTTCCGGACGGGCATCAACACCCCTGGCTTTCAGGTTAAGAGCAGCTTCAATGATGGCACGGGCTTGCATGGCTGTAATTTCAGGATAGGTGATACCCAAACGGCACCCACGGTGACCCAACATCGGGTTAAATTCGTGCAGTGATTCTACTTTATGTTTTACCTGCTCAACCGAAATGCCCATTTCTTTAGCCATTTCGAGCTGATTAGCTTCTTCGTGAGGAACAAATTCGTGCAACGGCGGATCGAGCAAACGAATGGTTACGCCGTAGCCAGCCATCGCTTCAAAAATACCTTCGAAATCGCTACGCTGCATTGGCAACAGTTTTTCGAGCGCTTTTTCGCGTCCGGTAACATCGTCGGCTAAAATCATTTCGCGCATGGCTTTAATGCGTTCGCCTTCAAAGAACATGTGCTCGGTACGGGTTAATCCAATACCTTGTGCCCCGAAATTACGTGCGATCTGGGCATCTTTGGGAGTATCGGCATTGGTACGTACACTCATGCGTTTGTATTTGTCGGCAATTGTCATCAGTTCTCCAAAATAGCCGCTCAATTCCGGATCGATCGTAGCAATTTTACCTTCGTAAACTTCCCCGGTGGTTCCGTTCAGCGATATGAAATCACCTTCTTTGAACATTTTCCCGTCAACAATCATGGTGCGGGCTTTGTAGTCAATTTGGAGGGCTCCAGCTCCCGATACACAACATTTACCCATTCCGCGGGCAACAACCGCAGCGTGCGAAGTCATACCCCCACGTGCAGTTAAAATACCTTTGGCTACGTTCATCCCACGAAGGTCTTCCGGAGAAGTTTCTATACGAACTAAAACCACGCTTTTGCCTTGTGCTACCCATTCTTCTGCCTCGTCTGCAAAGAATACGATTTGTCCGGTTGCAGCTCCCGGGGAGGCCGGTAGTCCTTTCGCTAATACACGGGCAGCTTTAATCGCTTTTTTATCGAATACAGGGTGTAATAACTCGTCTAATTTGTTGGGTTCAACGCGGAGTAGTGCAGTCTTTTCATCAATCAGGCCTTCTTTCAGCATGTCGATGGCAATTTGAACCATGGCTGCGCCGGTACGTTTTCCGTTGCGGGTTTGCAACATCCACATTTTACCTTCCTGAATGGTGAACTCCATGTCTTGCATGTCGGTAAAGTACTTTTCGAGTTTATTCTGAATATCGAATAACTCCCTGTACATTTCTGGCATTGATTCTTCGAGAGAAGGATATTTGGCTGCACGGTCAGCTTCAGAAACACCAGCCAGTTCGGCCCAGCGTTTTGAACCTTCGAGGGTAATTTGCTGTGGGGTACGGATACCGGCCACCACGTCTTCGCCCTGGGCATTGATCAAATATTCGCCGTTGAACATGTTTTCACCGGTTCCGGCGTCGCGGCTAAAGCAAACTCCAGTTCCTGAAGTAAGGCCCATGTTCCCAAATACCATAGCCTGTACGTTAACAGCAGTTCCCCATTCTTCAGGAATCTGGTTTAACTGGCGGTAATAAATGGCACGGTCGTTCATCCAGCTGTTGAATACGGCACAAACAGCACCCCAAAGTTGATCCCATGAACTTTCGGGGAAATCGTGACCCGTTTTGGCTTTAACTGCTGCTTTAAATTTTACAACCAATTCTTGTAAAGCTTCTACTGAAAGTTCGTTGTCGTTAATTACTCCTTTTTCGTGTTTAACTTCTTCCAGAATTTCTTCGAAGGGGTCAATATCCGTTTTTGAAGTGGGTTTCATATCAAGAACCACATCGCCGTACATTTGTACAAAACGACGGTAGCTATCCCAAACGAAACGTGGATTTCCGGTTTTTTTAGCCATTCCTTCCACTACGGTATTATTCAAACCGAGGTTCAGGATGGTATCCATCATTCCGGGCATAGAAGCGCGTGCACCCGAACGTACTGAAACCAAAAGCGGATTGGAAGCATCGCCGAATTTTCCACCGGTTTGTCTTTCCACCTGGGCAATAGCAGCTTCAACGTCAGTTTTAAGAAGTTCGATAACTTTTTCACGACCCAGTTTATTGTAAATGGTACACACTTCAGTGGTGATGGTAAATCCCGGAGGAACCGGAACTCCGATGAGGTTCATCTCAGCAAGGTTTGCACCTTTACCTCCAAGTAAATTCTTCATGTCAGCCTTTCCTTCAGCTGCACCATTTCCAAACGTGTAAACGTACTTTGTCATAGAGTGTTAATTTATGGATTATTGATGTATAATCTGTTGTTTGTTAGTATTTTGTGAACTAAGTTTCGGTGACTGGAGGTTGTTTCTTATTGTTTTTTATGCTTTTGATTTAACCCCATAGTCAAACGAACAAGTATCGATTTTGTTTTTGTCTGTAATGGCTACAAATATATATATTCGTTTATGAAGCTAAAAGCACTTTCTTAACTTTAATTTAACGTACGGGATTGTGGTTTAACTGGCGTGGTATATTCCGACTATTTCATTCATGTACAGAAAATTGTAACGAAGTCGTGTTTCTGAAAATCTTAACATTCCTTAACTATCCTTCATACCTGTTAACGGTTCGCTGCCGTATCTTTGTTGCATAGATTTTTAGTAAGTAATACACATTTTAGGTTTTTTTCATAGAAATAGGTTTGGTTAGGTAGAAAAGGATGGTTGGGGCCATCCTTTTTTTGTTCATTATTTATCCAGCCAGATTTAAGGTTCTTTAACGTTGATTCAGATGTGTTAACTTTAATTCGCCGTACCTTTGAATCGTACAATAGAAAAATAAGAGGTTAGTTTTTTTTCATAGAAATAGATTTGGTTTTGTGAGAAAAGGGGTGGAGTAATTCATCCCTTTTTTATTTCCCGTATGCCAGATAAACCTGAGGATTGGCGTAACTATACTTGTTGGGTAGGCGAGTTTCGTAATCCCATTTATTATGTCAAAATTTCCATTTAATTTTCATTCCTTCTGAAAAAACTTCCGTATAAGGAACCGTAAGCAGCCAATTTGTCGGTTATGCAAGGGTTAAAAACATTGGCTAAACATTTGAAGGAATCCGTCCATGTATTTAATCAGAAACAATAAAAACAGAAAATGTGAAACGCATCCCGATTTTCGGGTGAGTTCCATGAGACAATTAAAAAACAAATTACTCAAATATGAACTTCAATAATTTTACTATTAAATCACAGGAAGCCATACAACATGCGTTTGTTGTGGCTCAGGGAAAACAACAGCAAGCAATTGAAACAGGGCATATTTTAAAGGGACTGTTTCATGAAGCCGAGAATGTGGTTGGATTTTTACTGAAAAAACTCGGAACAAACCCGGTTGTCATTCAGCAGGCGCTTGACCGGATTGTAGAGTCGTATCCCAAAGTTACCGGAGGTGAAGCTTATTTATCGTCGGATGCCAATAAAGCATTGCAAAAATCAATTGCCATCATGCAGGACATGAACGACCAATTTGTGTCGGTCGAACACATTTTGATGGGTTTGCTTGAAACAGGCGATACCATTAGCCGGATGCTGAAAGATTCAGGAGTGACACAGAAAGAGCTTGAAATTGCGGTGAAGGAACTCCGGAAGGGTGCCAAGGTTGACAGCCAGAGCGCCGAAGATAAATTTGATTCGCTTAACCGTTTTGCCGTAAACCTGAATCAGCGTGCCCGCGATGGGAAACTCGATCCGGTGATTGGCCGTGATGACGAAATACGACGTATTCTGCAGATTTTATCGCGGAGAACTAAAAATAACCCGATCCTGATCGGAGAACCCGGAACAGGAAAAACGGCGATTGCCGAAGGTTTGGCCCAGCGAATTGTTCGGGGCGATGTGCCCGAAAATCTGAAATCGAAACAACTCTTTTCGCTCGACATGGGGGCATTAATTGCCGGGGCAAAATACAAAGGTGAATTTGAGGAACGACTGAAAGCCGTTGTCAACGAAGTGATTGGAGCGAATGGTGAAATCGTGCTGTTTATCGACGAGATTCACACGTTGGTGGGTGCCGGAAAAAGCGATGGTGCTATGGATGCGGCCAATATTCTGAAGCCGGCATTGGCGCGCGGAGAACTCCGGGCTATTGGCGCAACCACGCTAAATGAATACCAGAAATATTTCGAGAAAGATAAAGCATTGGAACGCCGTTTCCAGATTGTAACGGTTGATGAGCCAGATACATTGAGCGCAATTTCAATTCTTCGCGGTTTGAAGGAACGCTACGAAAACCACCACAAAGTCAGGATTAAAGATGAGGCTATTATTGCGTCGGTAGAGCTGTCGCAACGCTACATTACCGAACGTTTTCTTCCGGATAAAGCCATCGATTTGATGGACGAAGCTGCTGCACGTTTGCGCCTGGAGATGGATTCGGTACCACAGGAACTGGATGAAATTGACCGCAAAATTATGCAGTTGGAAATAGAGAGGGAAGCTATTAAGCGCGAAAAAGACGAAAAGAAGCTTTCGGTTCTGAACGAAGAAATTGCTAACCTGAAACAGGAACAATCGAAGTTCAGGGCACAGTGGCAACTCGAAAAATCGCTGATCGATGGTATTCAGCAAAAGAAACAGGAAATTGAATCATTAAAGCTGGAAGCAGAACAGGCCGAACGCTCCGGAGATTTTGGCCGTGTGGCCGAAATCAGGTATGGTAAAATTGGTGAGGCTGAAGTGGAAATCGAAAAATTAAAAACGGAATTAAGTAACAATAAGGCGCAGCACCTGATTAAGGAAGAGGTTGATGCTGAGGATATCTCGCAAATTGTTTCGCGGTGGACGGGCATTCCTGTATCGCGGATGCTACAGAGCGAACGCGAAAAATTATTGCACCTCGAAGATGAGTTGCATCAACGGGTAGTGGGGCAGCAGGAAGCAATACGTGCAGTGGCCGATGCCGTACGGCGGAGTAGGGCAGGGCTTCAGGACGAAAAACGACCCATTGGTTCATTCATCTTTCTGGGAACTACTGGTGTTGGGAAAACCGAACTGGCCAAAGCTCTGGCCGAATTTCTGTTCGACGACGAAAATATGCTGACCCGCATTGATATGTCGGAATACCAGGAGAAGTTCTCGGTGACCCGTCTCATTGGTTCGCCTCCCGGATATGTGGGATACGACGAAGGTGGGCAACTGACCGAAGCCGTTCGCCGGAAACCTTATTCGGTAATCCTTTTCGACGAAATTGAAAAGGCCCATCCTGATGTTTTTAACGTGTTGCTTCAGGTGCTTGACGATGGTCGGTTGACTGACAACAAAGGACGGGTTGCCAATTTTAAGAATACGATCATCATTATGACATCCAACATCGGATCGCATTTGATTCAGGATCGTTTCGAGCAAATGAACGAACGAAACCATGCGCAGATCGAGGAACAAACCCGTACCGATTTGTTCGATCTGCTCCGGAAAACCATTTCGCCTGAATTTCTGAACCGGATTGACGAAGTGATCATGTTTACACCATTGACACGTAAAGATGTGCGGAATATTGTGAACCTGCAGTTTAACCTGATTTTACAGCGGATTCCGAATAATCAGTTTACCATTGAAATATCGGAAGACGCGATTGACTGGCTGGCGGCAGTGGGCTACGACCCAACACACGGTGCGCGCCCAGTTAAACGAATGCTTCAGAAATATCTGATTAACGATTTATCGAAGGAAATCCTTTCCGGACGAATGGAGAATCGCACTAAAGTAAAAGTCGATGTTGAAAATGACGAAATTGTTTTCAGATACGAATAGGTTTGAGGGATAGTATGAATTGAAAAGCTCCTGTAAATTTGCATTTACAGGAGCTTTTTGCGTGGAGCTGGCGGGAGTCGAACCCGCGTCCAAACGAGGAAGCAATACGCTTTCTACATGTTTATCCCCAGACTTGGTTTTCGAATAAAAGCTGGATCAGGGCCACCGACTTTTACCTTAGCTTCTTAATTTTGCAGAAATCCCGAAGCAAGACTTCCACTATCCCCGATTTATTTGCACCGCCTGATCGGGCCGCTTCAGGGAAGTAGCACCCGGGCGATGTCTCGTTCCAGCACCTGGTGCCGGAATAAAGTGTAATCTACTTAGTTCGATTACGCAGCAAGAGCGTAGTTATTTTCGCCAATTGTGGTTCGACCGCCGAGATTAACGGGCTGTGCGATCAAGGCCCGACATGCTTACATACCTCTTCTACCCGCTGTCAAAACCAGTCAGCCCCGGTATTAAGGGCTACAAAAGTACAACTTTTTCGACCATTTCCTGAGTACTCCTGTTTTTATTTTTGGCATAGGGCAAAGAGCATGGGGCATTTGTTATTTGTATTCACCAATCAACACGCCCGAAACATTCCAGGAGCTAAAACTGCCACCTTCGTTCTTGCCCAACGGGATGGCCACTTTAATCTGATGTTTCCCGGGATTTAGATTTGAAACGGGGAAATAGACCGGATTGGTGGCTGTTCCGGGGCACCATCCCGAACGGCTGTAATCGCTCGATGTTACCCCATTCCAAAAGTTACCCGATGCCGGATTGTATTGCCGGAAAGTTGCACAGTCGCTTCGCCAGGGTGTAAATTGAAATAACACCTGGTTGTCGAGGATAACAGTATTCTGTTTTTGGTTGAATTCGTCGCCACCGCCCCAACCACCGTGGCCGGTAGTTATGTACCGCATTTGTACATTTTTTACTCCTGAAGGCACTTCAAAGTCCACCTTCAGTGAATCGTTTTCGAACATGGTTCCGTATTCCTGACCCGACATTTCCATCACATTCAATGTATTGAACAAAGGCATCGTCCAGTATCTTTTTGCTGGTTTTTCCGAAACTTCCATGCTGCCGGGGTAATATTTCAGTTTCAGGCTCACCCGGTGACCGCCTTTGTCGTAGTTGCCAATAAAAACGCCAATCCAGCGTTCGCCCTGGAGAACTGGTAAAAGTTCGGTTACATCTTGTTTGTAAAGCGTGGAGTCTTCCCACTGTTGGCCGTAAACAGTCACTTTGTCGTTGAACTGGCCGATCCCGAATGAGGTGAAAAAACGCATGATTTCAACCAACGGAGAAAATTTATCGTTAGCCACCATGCCCTGGTACGATTTGCCATTTCGGGCCTGAATCGTTGGCATCGTTTTCGTCCCGTTGCGCAAGCCATCCAGAAACGACTGCTCTTTGTCCAGAGGGATCATAAACACCGAGCCGGTTCGGTCGTAAGCGTCGCCGGCAGAATGCTGATGGAGTTCAACGAAAAGCTGGGTGTCGTCGGGTACTACCGGGAGTTTTACTTTCTTAAGGATTACCGTTCCTGCCGAATATTTAAATGTTTTTTCCGATTCCAGGTCGGTAGGGTTGATGATTTCATTGCCGAAACTGATTTGTTCGTTGTTGAAAACAGGTATGGTTGTAATCAGGTTTTCGGTGATTCGGTGTTTGTATAAGGATAGCTCCAGACTTTCGCCCATGTGGTCAGGCAAGATTGATTCGCTATCTTTTTTCTTCAGGGGTTTGATGTCGGTAGCTACAATTTCGTAATTGCCGTTTCTTACGATTTTCAGCACCAATCCATCCGGAATTCCGTAGCCCATTGCCGGTGTTCCTTTTACCCCAAGTTCGGTCGTGTACCAAATGTCGATGGAATTGGAGCGGAGTGAAGTTTTGAGGTGTTTGCAGTTATAGCCCAGAATTACAGCAGTTTCTCCGGTCTCGGTAAACACCGGATATTCTGAAAATGTCGTTGGTGTATGAATAACTTTCCCGTCGGAAAAGCGGGCAAGCTGAAACGTTTTTTGTGCGCTGTAATCGACATAACTGGTTTCTTTGGCCACTGTAGGCAGTAACTTTTTGTCATCGCTTTCAACCCACGAACGGGAAGCTGTAGCCGAACACAAAACTTTGCTTTTCGGACCATCGGGACGGGTTTTTCCGTTCACTACAGTTTGGTATATTACTTCAAGTTGTTCAGCGTTTTTTTTAGGTGTAGCAAACGATATTAAAGTTAGTAATTCAAACGTTAGCAGAAGAATAGTGATTTTTATTTGTGTAATTTTCATATTCGATCGGTTAAATAAAATGCTGTGTTGTATTGATGAAATTACTTTCAGTGTTATTTCTGAAAGATGAGTGGGAGTGTAGAAATGAAATGCGTTTTATGGTTTATAGTGAAATAGCCATATTTTTTATTCTGCTTACATTGTCTTAGGTATAAATCCGAAAAGAGGCTACCCTGAATGGGTAACCTCTTTTCTATAACTAAAAAATAATATTATTTTTTATCCCACCAGATTCTGCCATATTCACTTGACATATCTCCAAAGTCAGCATCTTTTGCCATATCCTCAATACGAGCTTTCATATTTTGGTAGTTAGGTGTACCTTCCAACGGAATAGTAAACCTTGAACGTCTTGGCATATTTTGTTTTACACCACCCACATACACATCTTCAAGGGCAACAATCGAAGATGTTGTTGGATAGCCGGTTCTTTTCCATAAAGCCCAACCTTCGTTCGAGTTTTTGAAATGTTCGATATAAGATTGACAATAAATTTGTTCCAATCCTTTGGCCGGGTTCCACTTAATGTCTTCCTGATTCATAAATGTGGTGATTTCGGTCTCTGACATCGGTACATAGTCATGAACTTTGCAGAAATCACCAACTTTATTCCATAAATCAAGAGATCCACGAACACCACTGGTGTACCACTCTTCGGCAGATTTATTACTGCTAACTCCATTTAAAACAAATTCAGCAGCCATAAAACAGAAGTCTGGATAAGTAACATTAGGAAACCAAGTACCACCAGAACCTTTATCATACGAGCCAGCAAAAATACGTGTTTGTGGTAAGTTTACTGCTTGCATACTAATTGCTCTTCCACTTGGATCCAATACGTTCCGTTCATACTTCCTGTCAGCAGCTCCGCCGTCTGTATTGGCAGTTCCACCTTCCCATCGTCCCCATGTAGTTGGAATTTGTTTGTCAGCTGCAAGACCGGTATTGTATTCAGCTACATTTTCAGGAGTAAGGTTATTGATTCGGAAGAACATTCTTTTACGGGGGTCATTGTATTTATTTAAATAGTTCATCATACCTTTTGATGCCCTGATTAAATCGTTAATAGAATAGTAGTCCCCATTTTCAGAATATTTTCCTTCGAGCCAAAAAATAAATCCATCTTCGTTTTTCGCAGGAAGATCTGAAGTTGTAGCCAAAACTTCTGTTGCAATCTGTTTTGCCTTTGTAATATCGCGTTTCATTAACCGAAGAGCAATACGCAACCTTAATGCATTTGCAGCTTTAATCCAGCCATTGATATCGCCATTGTATGCCATATCGTAACCTACCATAGATTTTTGGTTGGTGTTTGTCTTGAATTTACTGATTGCATTTTTTAATTCAGCATCCCAGATCGTATAAAGTTCTTGCTGACTTTCAAATTTAGGATCGGTAATGTCTCCTCCGGAACGGGCATTCCATCCTTCGGTATATGCTAGAGATCCATGAAAATCAGATGTTATGATACCTTGATAAATCAAAGTAACTTTTGCCGCTTCAATGAGGTTAGAATAAGACGCTGCCTCCTCTGGCATATTACTTTGAACGTAATATTCGATATGGCGGGCATATGAACCTGTGTTAATCCAACAGTTACTATAGCGCTGGGCTCCAATATTCGGGTTCCAGATCGTATAAACAGTTGGTGTATTTCCAATAACCCTACAGCCATACTGCATCCATCTCATCTGAGCGGTATAATAGTCATAGTACCATTCCCATGAACTGCTTCGGGTGTTCGTTTGAACATTATAGATTAAGCTTACAGGATCTACCTTGTAAACAGTGCTACTGTTGCTGTTAACTTCAACAAACTCATCAGTACAACTGGAGTGTGTTAATGAAAACAAACTCGCAACGAGTAAAAATATTGATATTTTAAGCGTCTTCATATGGTTGCTGTCTTAGAATGTAACGTTAATATTAAAACCAAAAGTTCTTGTATAAGCTGATCCTCCGATCTCAACGAAAGCTGAGCTTCTGTTTGATGACAGCCCTTCAGGGTGAATATTGTCAGGTAAACTGTTGTATAAGTAACCTAAGTTTCGGGCAACGAGGCCTACATTAACATTTTGCATGTAAACTTTCTGCATCCAGTTACGTGGAAGACTCCAAGAGAAAGTGATTTCGCGTAAAGCTATCCAAGAGCATTCCAATACAGTTTCTTCTCTGATACCAGTACCCCAGCTATGCTTGTTGGTATAGTATTGTTGGGCTGAAATAGGTTTTACAATACCTTTTTCGTATGCTTCCTGATACGTTTGGCCTGAAACATTTACGCCGCCAATGGTTGTACCTTCAGCAAAAACTCCATCAGGAATCATACCGTCGTTTAGTACGCGTCCGTCAGAAAGAGTTCTTGGTAATCCGCCATATTGAGTATCACGACCATAAAGGGTATGAGCCAAAGCTCCAGAATATGAACCATAGTTATATGTTCCTGAAGCGATATCGCCACCAAAGCGGGAGTCAATAACAAAGCCAAGACCAAAGCTTTTATACTTTAAGCTTGAGAATACACCACTCAAAAAATCGGGTTGCAGGGTTCCAACTTTTTCAGTTGTTCCGGAACGTTTCCAAGAACCATCAGCATTCAATATTTTATTCCCATTAGCATCACGAGTATAGGCGTATGGGGTGTAGATATCTCCGTAAGCACCGCCTACAGTCGCATAAGCTGTCATATCCATTCCACCACCCTCGATAGCATATTTATTAACATCCGGAGCCAATTCAATAATTTCATTGACATTCCGGGTAATATTCCAGCTGATATCCCAAGAAAAGTCCTTGGTTTGAATAGGGGTAGCACTTAGTGAGAACTCAATCCCTTGGTTCTGGATATTTCCTGCATTAATCCACCGACTTCTGACACCACTTTCAGAAGCTTGAGATAAAGCCAGGATTTGGTTTTTTGTATTTGTTTTATACCAAGCCAAGTCAAAGCCCAAACGATTGTCGAAAAATTTCACTTCTGTACCGAGCTCAACCGAATGTTGTTTTTCTGGTTTTAGATTTTGGTTACGCAGTGCGTCTGAGTCGTAATTGTAATAAGGATAATCGGTTCCGTTTGTTGGATTTTTAAATGTTCCGCCTAAGGTATAGTAACCGATACTTGTTAAATAAGGAGCACAGTCGTTACCTACAATTGCATATGATGCTCTTAATTTTGCAAACGAAATAACATTAGGAAGGGCATCTCTCAATGTTTCTGTCATAATCCAAGAAGAACCAACTGATGGATAGAAATAAGAAACAGCCCCATCTCCATTGGCGTAGATTAACGATGATGACCAATCGTTTCGGCCAGTAACATCAAGATACAATTCACCTTTATAATCAAAGTTAACAAAAGCATAGGCCGAATTGATTCGTTTTCTGTCCGTATCCTTTTTTACAGTTGTTTGAGGATCGGAAACCGAATTAGACATATCGAACTGTCCGGGAATACGTAATCCATTTCTTGAATTTGTGCGGTGATAAGCAGATTTGGTATCCCATTGTTCAATAGCAACAGTTCCATTAACATTCAAATCCCCAAATTTGTGAAAGGCATTCAACATTGCAGTTATTTTGTACTGATCTTTTTTGTTTTCGTTAACTGCATAGCTAGATCCATCATAGTTGCTCTGGCCAGTTGCCAGAATTTTGCTTTCGCGGGTGGTATATAACTTGTACATATCTCCCTTTAGTTTTAAGACTAACCAATCCTGAAGGGCAATATCCACATTTAAATTAGCCCTTAAGTTATTTTCATTCTGGGTGTAATTATTTTCCAGATATTCAAATATTGTAGCTGAATAACCATAAGGATCGGCGCCATTATATCCATCGCCTTTTGCACTCTTGTAATTCTGCTTCCAATATCCGGTGTCATAATCACGTGGAACAGAATACATAAAATCATAAATTGGAGATTTGTTACCTCCCTGGTAGGCGGGGTTTTGTGATTCAGAAAATACCCATGAAAATCCTCCGTCAGCTTTAACCCTGGAGCTGATTTGCCGGGTTGTGTTTAAACTAAAACTATTTCTGGAAAATTCGTTGTTTAAAGTTACACCATTAGATTTCAAATTGGAATATGAAAAACGGAAGGTTCCTTTATCGTCACCACCTTGAAGTGCAACGTTGGTATTCTCATATTTTCCGGTTTGATACATCTGCATTACATTATCTTCTTTTGCTGAATGGATGTACTCTTTCCCACTTCTGGTATAAGGCAGCCCGTCAAATTTAGGTCCGAAGTTTAAGGTTTCAGTAGTGCTTCTAACTTCCTGACCGGCTGTATTAAGAGGCCATGCAGGATACAAACCCGATCCATATTCGTTTTGGAAATCAGGAAAGTCATAAACATCGTCCCACGATTGTGACCGTGAAAGGCTAACTCCCAATCCTTCACTTTTTTTTCCTTTTTTTGTTGAGATAAGAATTACACCATTTGCAGCACGAGAGCCATAAAGAGCAGTTGCTGCGGCACCTTTTAAAACAGAAACTGTTTCAAAGTCATCAGAGTTTAAGTTTTTAATGTCATTACCAAAGTCAAGAGTAGAGCCCCATTCTGCATTATCAGTAACTGTGTTGTCAATAATTACTCCGTCGATAACGAAAATAGGCTGGTTGTTTGTTCCCAGAGAAGAGTTACCACGAATCAAAATTCGGTTTGCAGACTGAGGTCCGCCTGATCCCATATTGATCTGGACCCCGGCGACTTTTCCTTGAAGTCCATTGATTGGGTTAACGACATTGATTTTTGCAATGTCATTTCCTTTCAATTCTGTCATTGCATAACCAAGAGCTTTTTTCTCACGGCTCATACCCAAAGCGGTAACCACCACTTCATCTAAGCCAATGTCCTCAGAGGCCATTTTTACGTTAACAGAAGTCCGGTTGTTAACTGGTTCTTCAACGGTTTTCATTCCAATAAACGAAAACACAAGTGTCGCTTTTCCTGAGGACACTTTAATGGAATACTTACCATCAGAATCAGTAAGAGCACCGTTACCGGTTCCTTTTTCTGATACTGTTACCCCTGGCAATCCAAGTCCGTCAGATTCGGAAACAACGGTCCCGGATACCGATTGCTGTGCTATTGCACTCCCTAAGAGAGCAAAGCACATTACAGTCAATAATAAAACCTTTCGCATAAGTTTTAATTTAAATTAAATAATAAGTAATAATCACACTTCAATTTATTTATAGAGCTAGTCCTTCAAAATTCATTTCTGTAAACACTTTCTGAAAAACCATTTCGGAAGTTCCAAGTAAGGCCGACTGATCGCCCAAGTCGGAAACAATAATAATTGTGTTCCCTGAAATTTTTTCCAGACACAACCGGTTTAGCGATTGTTGAACAGGCGAAAGCACATATTGGCGCGCTTTTGAAATTGGGCCGCTAAGTACAATAACCTGAGGATTTAATAACTGAATGATATACGAAAGACCTCTCCCCATAGCTTTCCCGACTTCGTTTAATATCGAGATACAAAATTCATCGCCCTGGCGGGCTGAACTAATCACATCTTCAGGCGTAACCTGATCGGGGCGATCTTTAAACTTGTTAATTAAAGAGGAAATTTCATTTTCTTCGAATCCCTGTGCAACCCGCTTCATAATCGTGTTCGAGGAGGCTATGGTTTCGAGACATCCGCGTTTACCGCAAATGCAAAGATCCCCGTTTTCAATCATCGGGATATGAGAGAACTCTCCGGCAAACCCATTGTTACCACTGTAAAGTTGTCCGTTTACAAAAATTCCAAGGCCAAGCCCCCAGCTCCAGTGAATAATTATAGCGTCTCTATATTCTTTGGCAGCTCCAAAATGAAACTCGCCATAAGCGTGCATCCGGGCATCGTTGTCGATATAAATCAGTTTATTGAACCTTTTTTTCAGGTCCCGGCTAATGTTCTGGTATTTTTTATCTTTAATGGTGAAGTTGATTCCAGCTTTGGAATCAATTAACCCAGGCATGTCCACACCTACTCCGTAAATTTTTTCATTCGGAATACCATTTTCTTCCTGTAGTTTTTGAGCTGCCCGAAACAATTTTTCAACAAGTTCCGGATCATCAATATGGGTGTCAATTTTAATAATTGGAGTAACAAATTTATTGTAGCAGTCGCAAATGGTCATGCTGGCATAGTAGCGCGAAAAGTCGCATGAAATCACATAAAATCCATCTTCGGGCAGGCCGTAGAGATTCGGTTTTCTTCCGCCGCTTGACTCGCCAATCCCAATATTTTTTACATATCCGGAAGCAATCAGGTCATTCATTAAGGCAATGCAGGTGGGTAAACTTATTCTAAGCCATTTGCTAAGTTCGGGGGCAGAGATATTTCCGTGCATGTGCAGCAGGCTCAGAATTCTTTTCTTCTGTTTGATTTTATTCAACTCAGAAGCAGATATATCTCTGGTATCTACATGTTCAATTTGACTCATTATTCAATTTATTATTAAACTAAATCAATGATATAAAAATCTTGCGTAAAGTTATTAAAATATTTTATGAAGTTTTAATGTTTTCTTAATTAAAATTTATAAAAAATTACACTTTTTAACAATTGATCTGTTTGGAATGAGGTGTACTCGACTTTATCGAACAGATTTTTAGTGATGAATAAAGTCTGAGCCAGGTAAAATGTACGCTGAATTTAATTGAAATTTGGTTCTAATTGGTTGATAAATAGCTGTTGTTTTGTTTGAATAGGAGGTGGGCAAAAAAATAAGACCTGCTTTGAGTCTTCAAAACAGGTCTTAATTAAGAGATCAAAAAAATCTAGTTTTCGCCCATCGGATTTACATAGCTGATTTTCGCGTTATTCTCGAAATCGTAAAGGGTTAAAATGCGTAATCGGTAATAGGCCTCCCAATACGTCTGTAGCGATCGGATATAATCGCGGGTGGCATTTTCGCGTTCCGAAAGGGCAATATTGAGGTCGGTAATGGTAATCTCGCCATTTTGAAACTGCTTCAATGCAATCTGGTAACCGCTTTCCGAAACTTTATCGGCTTCACGGGCAGTCATCAACTGATCTTTCATCAGGCCAAACTGTTCGACCTGTACAATTACACTTCGCTCAAAATCTTCACGATCTTTATCAACATCGTATAGTACCAGGTCGCGCTGAGACTCAGCTAGTTTTACTGAAGAGGCCGACTGCCCCCAATCTAAAATTGGGATACTTAAAGCTAGTCTTACTGTTTGTTGGCGTTCGGGTTGCTGGTATATTCCAGCCATCGATTCGGCACTGTTCGACAGTCCGTAGCTACCCTGGAGAGTGGCGCTTAAACCGGTGCTACGCTTAGCATTCAGCAAATCGCGGTCTGCTTCAATCAAACGCCTTTTATATTCCGATCCTTCTTTTCTATTTTTTCTTGCTTCTTCCAATGCCCGTTCCTGATCTATTTCGTACAGGGTAATATTAAGTGGCATTTGTAATTCTATTTTCTGGTGTTGGGCAAGCCCGATGTACGATTTTAACTCAAAATCGGCATTCTTTAAATCCATACTCGCCTGATTGAGCGCTTTTTGTGCATTCAGTACCGCCAGTTCGTTCCGGGCAAAATTGTTTTCCGAAATTTTACCAAGTTCTTTTTTCATTTGAGCAATTTTCAGGTTGTTGCTGCTGTTTTTCAGGTTGCTTTCGGCCAGCTTGTAATTGGTTTGCACCATTAAATACCTGAAAAATTTATACACCGTGTTCAGCGAGATTTCTTCGATGGATTCAATGAAATCTTTTTGGGCTTCGTCATAGACCAGCGGCTCGGTTTTTTGCGACCATTTCATCCAGTTAATGGCAAAAATGGGTTGAGTAAATCCAACGGAGAATGGGTTTCCGGAGAAACTGACCGTATTTTTATTGTAATCCTGAAACCGGTACGCCGAGGTTGACGCATATACATACGTTCCGGTTAGCGGAATAGACTGATTTAAGGCTAATTGGGCCGAAGTGGATAAATTGGTAACCTGCTTAAATGCGAGGCTTCCGTCGGGCTGGGTAACTCCTACAGTTGATTTGGTATAATCGGGCAGGTTCCCTGAAAGCACAAGTTTGGGCCGGTACCGCGTTTTGAAATTTTTCCAGCGCCAATAATAATTAACATTCCGGTTTTGGGTATATTTTACCGCCGGCGATTGCTCAATGGCCAGCGAAACCACATCCTGAAGATCGAGACTATATTTTAATGTATCCTGAGCGCTGGATTTTAAACCTGAAATCAGGATAAAACAAACGATGAGTCCGGTCGGGATTACAGTTTTAATTTTCCGTTTCATCTAGTTTTGCTTTTCTGCTTTTTTCGGTTTTCCCGAAAATGGTGAATCCGATAAAATTACTTTTTCGCCTTCGTTTAATCCGGAGATGACTTCCTGATATTCTGATCCTTTAACACCAAACATCACTGTGCGGGGTATCACGTTGCCCGAGTCGAGCACATATACGGTTTGTTCTGAATTGGCTTTGAAATCGTTGTTGGCCGAAATCCGGATTACTTCGTTTTTTATTGATTTTAAAACCTGCAGCTTAACGGTTTGATTCGGGATTAATTTCGAATTTGAGCTGTTTTCGAGATGAATGTTAAAGTGTATTTTATTATCGGCAACCGTTGGGGTTACATTCCCGATGGTGCCAATCAATTTCTCATTCTCGGCGAAAATAAAAACCGGGTTTCCAGTTTTTACGAATTCCGAGAACTTTTCTTCTATCAATCCTTTGATTTTGAAAGTGGTGAGATCCGACAGGGTTATCAGCATTTTATCGTTTCCAACCTTTTCGCCTTCTTTCCCTGAAATGGAGAGAATGATACCGTCTGACGGGGCTTTAATATTCAATTTACCAAGCATCTCCATTTTATCGGCCAGTTGTTTTTGCTGAATTCCGATTTGTAGATTTAGCCCGGTTTCCTCGGTTTTCATTTGTTTTAACCGAATAGCATTTTTTTTCTGAACCATGGCCAGGTCTTTTTCTGCCAATACCAGATTTTGTTTGGTTTCGTCGATTTTAGCTGACGAAATACCGCCAACACTCAGGAGTTGTTCTTCGTCGGCCAATTGCGCTTTAATCGAAGCTATTCTTAGTTTCTTAACTTCCAGATTGTAATCCAGGTCAATTCGGGCCATTTGTCCTTCCAGTTTCGACCTTTCCAGCGAGTTCGACTTTACTTCCAACTGATCGGATATTTGCTCTATTTCGTCGCGGGTTGGCTTGTCGTCGAGTTCAATAATAACTTCGCCCTGCTTAACACGGCTTCCCGGTTCTTTATTTATTTTCCTGACAATGGTATTCAATGGACTCAGTATAATCACCTCATTTTCAGGCTCAACAATGCCAATAGCGTCGATCGGAATATACACTTGTCCGCGATCCACTACAGAAATATTATCTTTCTGTATATCAGAAGTAAAGAATGAAGGTATTCCGGATTTCCGAAAAAAGAGGAGGAAAATAATGACAGCCGACAATAACAGAACTGCAATCAAGAGTCCTTTCTTGTTTCTCATAGTTGGTGTTGGTTACAGGTTAAAATAACTTGATAGCTAAGCTATTCGGTGACAAAAGTAACTTTTTATTTGCTTTATACTGAAATTTAATTCACTGAAACGTAAAGAATCTTGTCATTAACCTGCCGGAAACAGCGCGTAACCGAGTTTATTTTACCCGAAAATCGAATTTTTTTTGACCTTCGAGATAACCCTCCAAACGATCGCCAACCTGCACCGGTCCAACGCCTGCCGGCGTACCGGTATAAATAAGGTCGCCAATTTTTAAGGTGAAGTATTTCGAAACATGGGTGATGGTGTCATCGATCGGAAAAATCATCAGCGAAGAATCGCCTTCCTGAACAGTGGTCCCGTTTTTATCGAGCCTGAAGTGAATGGAATTGCGGTCGGGTAGGGCATCAATGGAAGTAAATTCCGTGCAAATAACTGCTGAATGGTCGAAAGCTTTCGATATTTCCCAGGGTAATCCTTTGTCTTTCAGTTTATTCTGTACATCGCGGGCAGTAAAATCGATTCCCAAACCAATTTCGTTGTAGTAACGATGTGCAAATTTCTTTTCAATATTTTTTCCAAGTCGATTAATCCTGACAATAATCTCACATTCGTAATGGATTTCGTTTGACCAATCGGGAATGTAAA
This sequence comes from Prolixibacteraceae bacterium, assembly GCA_019459525.1. Taxonomy (GTDB): domain Bacteria; phylum Bacteroidota; class Bacteroidia; order Bacteroidales; family Prolixibacteraceae; genus Aquipluma. The sequence continues at coordinate 28,878 of JAIBEY010000050.1, read as the reverse complement.
ACGGATCGTTGTTGCGGAGCAGTGCCGAATCAGGTTTCATAAACAGAACCGGTTCTGTAGGAACTTCGTTATTCAGTTCTTTGGCATGGGCTACGTAATTACGGCCAACACAAATTATTTTCATGTTTTTCTTTTAGGTGGAGACGCGATTAATCGAGTCTCTACAATCAATGTTTATTTCATTCTCAATTTTATCGCAGTCAGCACTTTTTTGGTATATAGCGGGAATTCGCTGTTCAGGATCCATCCGTAATAACCGGGTTGTTCGCGCAAAACTTTCTCCACCGGAATACCTTTGTTTTTCCCGAAGTTAATGATTTCAACGCCATTTTCGTCGTAAACAATTCGGCCAACAAAATCAACATTGGTGTCGTAAGCCGAAAATTCGCTCAGGGCCTGAACGTCATTCACAATGGGTTTCGATGTTTTACCGTGGCCATCGTCATATTCTTCATCTTTATACACGTCGAGCTGAGCTTTCAGTACTTCGTAGGTAGCTTTGGTGTCAGCCATGGCGCTGTGCGCATCTTCCAGCGGTTTCTGGCAATAGAATTTATACGCAGCGGCCAGGGTGCGCTTTTCCATTTTGTGAAAGATGGCCTGAACATCGATGAATTTACGTTTCTTTAGATCCAGATCAACATCGGCACGCAAAAATTCTTCGGCCAACAGCGGAATGTCAAACCGGTTGGAGTTGAACCCGGCAAAATCGCAGCCTTCCATAAATTGGGCTATGGTTTTGGCTACTTCCTTAAATGTTGGTTTATCTTTTATATCCTCTTCGTAAATGCCATGAATTTTGCTTACATGCTCCGGAATAGGCATTTCCGGATTGATGCGGTACTGCCTTTCTTCTTCTCTTCCGTCGGGATATACTTTTATCAGTGCAATTTCTACAATGCGGTCGGTTACAATATTCATCCCGGTTGTTTCCAGGTCGAGAAAAATCAACGGATTCTTTAAATTCAAATTCATGGTTATGATTTAGACATTGTTTCTACTAAAAGTAAAAAACCTAACAGGGCGAATCTGTTAGGTTTTTATATGCTATTTCGTGTTATTTATCAGGCGTTTATCTTCATTGGCATTAAAAGCATCAATACATTTTCTTCTTCATTCTCATTGTCGGCAGGCAAAAGCAAACCGGCGCGTGTCGGGTCTGAAAGTTCAACTTTTACGTCGGTTGCCGATAGGTTTGACAATATTTCCTGAAGGAAGGTTGATTTGAACCCGATTTCCATATCGTCGCCTTCGTATTGGCAATTTAAACGCTCAACAGCCGAAATTGAGAAGTCAATATCCTGTGCAGAAACAACCAGTTGATTTTCAGCTAGTTTTAGCCGAACTAAGTTGCTTGCCTGGTTCGAGAATACCGAAACACGACGAACCGTATTGTAAAATTCAACGCGGTCGATAATCAGTTTATTGGGGTTGTTTTGCGGAATAACAGAATTGTAGCTTGGGTAATTTCCTTCAACCAAACGGCAAATCAGTTTGAAATTACTTAAAGTGAAAAAGGCATTTTTATCGTCGAACTCTAATTTAACATCAAATTCTTCTTTGGGGAGCAAGCTTTTAAGCAATGCTGCAGGTTTCTTCGGAAGAATAAACGAAGCATCTTTTTCGGCTTTGGCATCGAAACGTTTGTAACGAACCAGCTTGTGAGCATCAGAAGCAACGAACTTCATGTCTTCGGTGGTCAATTCAATAAAAATACCGTTCATCACCGGGCGAAGTTCATCGTCGGCGGTGGCGAAAAGCGTTTTGTTGATCCCGCTAAGTAAAACGCTGTGATTAACATTGATCGTTGAAGCAAGCGCTTCGTTTAACATGGGCTGCTGCGGAAAATCTTCACCATTCTGGCCAACAATACTGAATTTACCATTTTGCGAAAAGATGTCAATGGCAAAAGTTTCAGGATCTATCTGGAAAGTTAAGGGCTGCTCCGGAAATTCCTTCAGCGTTTCATTCATCAGTTTGGCCGGAACCGCAATTGTTCCGGTGCCGTTGGTGTTATCGAGTTCAATGCTTGTAATTAAAGTTGATTCCAGGTCGGAAGCCGTAACCGTGAGTAAATTTTCTTCCAGCAAAAACAAATAGTTATCCAGAATCGGAAGCGTATTTTTTGAATTGATCACTTTACTGATAGCAGAAAGATGGCTGAGCAATTCGGTACTTGAAACAACAAATTTCATTTGATATTTTTTTAGAGTTTTACTTATTTGCCTTAAAATCACCTCCATCGAAAATCATCGGGAAGCACACGAATATACAAACTTTGGCATTTTTAACCTATTGAAGAACGAATATTTTATTCAAAAGAAACGAACAGGTTCTATATCAGTAAATAAACAGGTGGAATGCCACCTTTGAGTACGATCCGGTATATTTATAACCGGCTGAATGCTTAGTCAATAAATGGTTGGGAATGCAGATAAATCAGCATTTGTATTTCCGCCGGCGAAGGTACACATAAACAGCGCCAAAAACCGAAATTAACAACAAGGGCACCAGAACGTTGATGAGTTGCCATTTGAGTTTTTCTTCTTTCATCCTGACTTTATCCAGAAGACGGATGGTAAACGTACGCGAACGCAATTCCATCAAACCTTCGTCGTTGCTCAGATAATTGACTGCATTCATCAAAAGCTCCTCATTGCCAAAGGTTTGTTTGGAATACTGATCGTAGCCCATTTCCAGAAATTCGGGAACGCCGTTGCGTATCCGGTATTTATTGGCAATCAGGTTTCCGTCAGAGAATACAATCATTTTGGTTGGCTGGCTTTCTGCTTTCACTTCCGACGATTTCATCCCAAACGAATCGACCATCCGATTTTGAAAAACCGACGTAAAAGTTCCTTCAATCAGCACTCCCACGGCTTGCGAAGGCAGTTTAAAAAGTCGGCGGTCGGGTGGATTATTTACACTCGCCAGGCTAATTTCTTGCGGCGTTTGTGCTGTCAGCGAATAGTTCGATGTGCCCAGAATAACTGTTTTTTGTAACTTGTCGCTTTTCCCAACGGTATCAATCGAACTTACAAATTCGGCTTTAACGCGGTTCACGTTCCGGCTGATCACATGATTTTGCGATGGGCCAAGCAGTGGCGAATAATACCACGGTGCCGGGGTGAATTTGGAGGGCGATCCGGCCGGCGCCGTATTTACCGGAATCATCAAACATTCCACGTCTTGCACCAGATTGTAATTCAGGCGGATTCCGTACCTGAAAAGCTGATCGTCCAGGTTCAGGTTTCGCGGAAAAGCAAGTGTGGTGTAGCCGGTACTCAAACTGTCGAGACTCACCGAAACCGGATCAATCAGCCACATCATCCGGCCGCCATTCATTAAATACTGATCGATATAAAACTTGTCATTTTCGGTAAAAGCCTTTGTGGGATTGGCTACAATGAGTACTTTGTAGAGCGAATCTTTCGAATTTAGCTGCGAGGCGAAAACCCGGCTTACGGTATATTTTTCGGATAAAGCACCGCTAAAATCGTGGGTTTCGTATTTATTCAGTTCTCCATGTCCATCCAGAAATGCCACCGCTTGTTTTTCATCGTTCATCAGGTCTGCAAAGGCCGAAGTAAATTCATATTCCAGACTTTCAATGGAGTTGTTCAGATTAACTTCTGCATGTAAATTCTGGTTGTTCTTCAGCAGGTTGACACTTGTTTGTCTGTCGTCATACGCTATCAGGGCTCCCGGAAAAACTAGCCGGGTGGTAGTGCCCTGGTCTGTATTCTGACGAATATTGGCTGGCTGAAGCCCTTTGGCAATCAGTTCTGAAAAAAGTTCATCGCGCCGTTTCGCATCAGTAATTTCGTAAGGGTCAAAAATCGTCAGATTGATCAGTTGCGACGAATACGCGTTGTAATCGGCAATTTTTTCGATGATTGATTTCTGAAATTTCCGAAACCCTGTATTCAATTCCCCATCCAGATAAAGGGTAATATTCACCGGTTTCTCCAGATTTTTCACCACTTTTTTCGAGACTTCAGTAATGGAATATCTTTTTTCTGCAGTCAGATCGAGCCTGAAAAAGAGTTGTCCTGAAATTATTGCGGCCACCACCAAGGCCACCACCATAAGTACAACTTTCCGGACTTCGTTTCTGAAATTGATTTTGTGAAAGTGAATAACCCGGCTGGTCAGGAATAGAAAAGCAAATATAGCTGATAGAAAATACACAAGATCGCGGGAATCGATGACCCCACGGCTAACCGACTGGTAATGTTCATTGATTCCGAAGCCGATAATAAATTGCTGAATGCCGGACGGAAGTTCCATAGAACCAATCAGATCGAAGCCAAGATAGGCCAGAAACGAAAGAAATAAGGCCAGGATAAATGCGAAAACCGGATTGTCGGTTAAAGCTGAAGCAAGCACCCCAATAGCTACATAAATAGCAGCCAGAAAAAACAAACCAATAAAAGCGCCCCAGGTTCCGCCGGTATCAATACATCCTATCGGATTGCCCAATGCATATACCGAATAGAAATAAAATAGAGTTGGCAACAACGAAATGCTTACCAAAAGTAATCCGGCCAGGTATTTGGCAAAAACAATCTGAAGCACGGAAAGTGGTCGGGTGAGCAAAACCTCCATAGTGCCGAGGCGTTTTTCTTCAGCAAACAAACGCATGGTGATGGCCGGAACCAAAAAAAGGTAAACCCACGGTGCCAGCGAGAACAACCCGTCCAGCGAAGCATATCCACCTTCCGGAATATTGTAATTTCCGGGGAAAACCCAAAGGAACAAACTGGTTGTAAGCAAAAAAACGAAAACAACCACATATCCGGTGAGCGATCCAAAAAAACTGGTAATTTCTTTTTTTAATAAACTGTACATCTAGTCTTCGATTAATTTTGATAGCTGTTTCTGAAGTTGTTCTTTATTGGGTAAATACAATTGGTATTTGCTTAGAAGCACTTTGTTACTAATGCTGTCGGTGGCATATTCTACTAAAATATGATTCTTGTGGGCACCTAAAATAATACCAATTGGTTCATTGTCGCCTTCGGTAGCTTCTTCTTTTTTGAAATAATTGAGATAAAGATTCATTTGCCCAATGTCCAGATGATCAATTTCGCCTCGTTTCAAATCGACCAGCACAAAGCATTTTAAAATTCTATGGTAAAAAAGAAGGTCTAAATAAAAATGCTTTCCTCCTAAACTCATGCGGTATTGTCGGCCAATGAAGGCAAAACCTTTACCCAATTCCATTATAAATTGCTGAAGGTTTGAAATGATTTGCTCTTCCAGTTCGTTTTCCTGGTATTGATACTGTTCCGGAATGTTCAGAAATTCTAAAACAAAAGGGTCTTTTAGTAAATCTTCAGGCGCTTCGACAACATGTCCCTTTTTAGATAATTTTAATACACCATCTTTGTCTTTACTTAAAGCTATCCGCTCAAACAATGAACTTTTCATTTGGCGCTTCAACTCCCTTACACTCCAATTTTCATTTTCGCATTGTTTGGAGTAAAAACCAATTTCCAGTTCTGAATCTGCCTTTAGAATCTCGTAGTAATGACTCCATGTCAATTTGTGGGACAGTGTCCCACTTATTTGAAAGGATAGATACAATTTTCTCATATACAAAAGGTTAGATCGACCAAACCCTTTGCCATAAGCAGTTGTTAAATCTTTTGATAGTCTTTCGAAAAGCTGTGAGCCATATTCAGCCCTTTCATTCCCATGTTGTTCGAATTCTACAATATATCGTCCTATTTGCCAATAGGTTTGCACCAGGATGGTGTTTACAGATTGAATGGCTTTTTGTCTGCCAGATTGCAATAACCCACCAATTTGCTCAATAAGACTTTGATATTTATTCTCTTGTATCTCCATTTTAAGCTACGAATTTAGTGAGATCATAATGCCGGTGGATTATACTGCTCCGTACTATTTTTTTTGCAGATTTAATTTCCCCACCATCAACACTGCCGCCCGTTTGGAAGCTCCAGGTTCGCCCAGCTTGATCATCATATCGTGGTAATCGGCCAGCATCCGTTTCTCATTTTCCGGATTATGCAGAATTTTTTTTAGTTCGTTTACGACATTTTTCAGGGTAAAGTCTGATTGTATTAATTCCGCAACGGCTTCACGACCCAAAATAATGTTGACAAGCGAAACCCACCTGGTTTTCAGAAAAAACTTTTTGAGGTATTTAAATAACCAGTTGGGTGTGAGCTGATAAACCACTACTTGAGGCACATTCATAATGGCTGTTTCGAGCGTTGCGGTACCCGAAGATACAATGGCTACCCTGCTGTGCGTCAGTATTTCGTAAGTTCTACCCCAGATAACCGGAACCTGGCTTCCTTTCATGAAAGGTGAATAGAATTCGACTCCCATATTGGGAGCACCGGCAATGATACATTGATATTCCGGAAATTGGGCCGCAGCTTCGAGCATCGTAGGCAACAGAACACTGATTTCAGCTTTTCGGCTTCCGGGCAAAAGGGCTAAAATGGGCTTTTCAGGCAGTTTATTTTCAGCCCAAAACTTCGGAAAGTCTGGTACAGTTTTCTTTTCCAGTATGGCATCGAGCAGCGGGTTGCCCACGTAATTAACCGGATAAACATACTTCCGGTAAAACTCTGCCTCGAAAGGCAAAATGGCAAACAGATCGTCCACATAGGCTTTTACTTTGTGTACACGCTGTTCTTTCCATGCCCATATTTTCGGTGAAATATAATAAAAAGTGCGTATTCCGTGTGCTTTGGCGAATTTGGCCATCCGTAGGTTAAATCCGGGATAATCAACCAAAATCAGCACATCGGGTTGAAAGGCAAGCATATCTTCTTCGCAAAACCGGAAGTTATTACGGATAGTACGGAAATTCATAATAACCGGTACGATGCCCATAAATGCCATGTCGCGGTAATGTTTCAGCACGGTCATCCCAGCTTTTTCCATCAGGTCGCCACCAAATCCGCGAAATTGCGCCTGCTTATCAATCAAACTGATTTCTTTGATCAGGTTCGAGGCGTGCAAATCGCCCGAGGCTTCACCAGCTAAAACGTAATATTTCATTGAGTTACGGGTTGTAGGTTGCGTGTTACGGGTTACAGGTTGTTTGTGCAACTCGTGCCTCGGAACTCGCAACATTATTTTCAAATTAGTTTGGCAAACAGCACTACAAAGGCATAAATAAATGTTGCCATAATAACGCCACGGGCGGCCATATCGTATTTGTTGCGGTAAAACAAAAAGAAAAATCCAAGGTTGGGGAATACGCAAAGGCTCAGTAGTTTCAGAAATATTTTCATTTGCCACATGCTTTTCAGGAATACCAAAAATTCCATTTCGCTGTACTTTACCTGATAAGTAATCAGAAAAATAACGATGGGTACCATAGTTCCGATTAGCCAGCCAATCAGCATCCGGTCGTAACGGTTTCTTTTGCGTAGGGTCATGCTAAAATCTCCATGTTTTCATGCTTTCAAAAGTCTCGTAGCAAGTCATATCGGCATTTACCGGAACAATAGACACGTATCCGTTTTCGAGCGCGTGGATGTCGGTATCAACCACATCTTCCTCGAAGTTTTTAAAATAGCCGGTCATCCAGTAATATTCGCGTTTGTGCGGATCGGTACGTTTGTCGTATTCTTCCACCCATTTCCCGGAGGTTTGGCGGCATACTTTTGCACCTCTGATCTCTCCTTTCGGAATATTTACATTCAGGCAAACAAACGGTGGAAGCCCATTTTCGGCCACTTGCTGAAATACACGGGCAACGTAAATTTTAGCCCGCGAAAAATCGGCTTCCGAATCGTAATCGTTTAACGAAAAGCCAATGGATGGAATGCCGTGAATACAGCCTTCCAAAGCTCCACCCATCGTACCCGAATAAACTACGCTGATGGATGAATTTGAGCCATGATTGATTCCCGAAACGACAAAATCGGGATAGCGGTCGAGCAATTGGTTGAAAGCGAGTTTCACGCAATCAACCGGAGTGCCGGTGCATTTATACACCTGAAACCCTTCTTCGTCAATTGTTTTGGTAACCCTGATCGGGTGATCGACCGTTATGGCATTCGACATCCCCGACCGGTGACTATCAGGTGCAACCACTACTACATCGCCGAAAAGACGCATCACTTCAGTTAATTCCTTTAATCCTTTGGCCGAAACACCATCGTCGTTGGTTATTAAAATAAGAGGACGCTCGCTCATAACTCGTTTTTTTTGAATGCACACAAAGATAAATGAATGTACCTGACAAAATCATTCTCCATTCATAATTTAAACCAAAAAATCATGAATCTTTCGCCAGCCAATTGCCGTAATTGGACACAACAGATCACCGGCAGATGTAAACCTTGTTTTCGGTTCACTTGTTTAGATCACAGATTTTAAAATCCTGAATCATGGAAAAGTTTATTAATTCGGTCAATTGGGTTGAAATCCCTGTCCTGAATTTTGATCGGGCAAAAGAGTTTTATTCACGCATTTATGATTATGAAATGTTCGAAGAAATCATGGGTTCCTGGAGAATGGGATTTTTACCTATGGATCCCGAATCGCGGGGTGTTGGCGGGGCTATTGTTCAGGGAAGTGGCTATGTTCCCACTTCGCTTGGTGCAAAAGTTTACCTGAATGGAGGTAAGGATTTACTTACCGTTTTAAACCGCATTGAACAGGCTGGCGGTGAAATTATTACGCAGAAAACAAAAATTAGTGACGAAATTGGTTATTATGCGGTATTTGAAGATACCGAGGGAAACCATGTCTGTTTACATTCGATGGAATAAAAAACATACATGTCCGTCAGCTAAAGTGAACGGCAAAAAATAGTGTCACTCCAATTGAGCATTCTGCTATTCTTTGCCGTCTGCTTTAGCTGACGTGACGGACATGTTACAATTTATTCCTTAATTTTTCAGTTCTATACTGAATTCATCCCCATTTCTCCATTTCCGCGAAATCTGGCAATATTCGCCGGGTCGGGCCACATACTTCACATTGCCATGAGTTACGGTCGGGTTTACCGCCCATTCCGGAATCCGGATAAAAACATCGAGGTAACGGGTGTCGGAACATTCACAAAATAAGGCTATTTCGTTAGTCGATGGATATTCCGTTTTCTGAATCAATTTGATTGCTCCGCCGGTAGTGTGCTGGTGGTTTAAGCTCGACGAACCGAAGAGATTGATAAAAATCTGATCGTCGATGTGGGTGTAAATAACCGATTTAATTAACCTTTCGGGCAAATAAAACTTTGGTTCGTAAATCAGTTTTTCCAGGGCATCGCCAAATCGTACTTCACTGGTCAACTTTAACAATTGACTGTTTAATTCTGCCCATTTCTGAAGAACAACCACCGAATTTCCAGATGTGTCGGCCAACAGAACGGCTTCATTACTCCGGAATTCTTCCCAATTTTTCTGGAGTGCAGTCCAACTGCTATCCGACTTTGTTTTCTTTAAAGTCGCAGTAACGGAAAGCATTTCTTCCAAATTTTTAATCAAGAAACTTGATTCCTGGGTCCGATTTACAGAATCAACTCCAATCCGCAAGGACAATGCGCCTTCCAATGTAATTTGTTTTTCAGCAAATGATTGTGAATTTGCACGGTTGAAACTTTCGTTTTCGCTTCCGCAAGCAGTAAAAAGAAGTGCAATTCCAGAAATGACAATTAATCGTACAAGGTTCATCGAATTATTTTTACTCCTGAAACATTTTTATCGTCAACAGGTTCAAATATATGTATCAAATAGCTTATATTTGTCGCATTCAAAAAGACCGAATTATGAAACTTACTTCAATTCCGGCGGTCTGTTATTCCGCAATCTTATAGTTTCTGCAAGGCAGGAAGCGGATTCATCATCTATTTACCCAAATTTTAATTTTTCATTTTAATCTACTTTTATCATGACTGATAAAAATACTATATCATTTTTTGCACAATTAAAATCTTTGCGATGGCGGTCGATCTGGACTGATATTAAAGAAGCCATTGGAGGAACCGATCGCGATTTTACCAGCGACAGCATTGGGAAAGCCTTATTCATCCTATCCATCCCGATGGTTCTGGAAATGATTATGGAATCTATATTTGCTGTTGTCGATATCTTTTTCGTTTCCAAACTGGGAGCCGATGCCGTTGCCACTGTTGGAATCACCGAATCATCAATGACTATAGTTTATGCCATTGGCATGGGCTTGAGTACGGCAACCACTGCGTTGGTAGCCCGCCGCATCGGTGAGAAAAAAACAGGAAAAGCCGGGACCGTTGCTTTTCAGGCTATCATTTCCGGGTTAATCGTGTCCATCCTGATTTCTATTCCTGGAGTTATTTATGCCAAAGAATTCCTGTTGCTGATGGGCGCTTCCGAAGAAATGGCCGAAGCCGGTTATTTATATCCGGCAGTGATGTTTGGCGGAAACGCAGTGATCATGCTGTTGTTCATCATTAACGCGGTATTCCGAAGTTCGGGCGATGCCGCAGTTTCGATGCGGGTATTGCTGTTTGCCAACTTAATCAATATCATTCTCGATCCATTGTTGATTTTTGGTATCGGACCATTTCCTGAATTAGGTCTGATGGGGGCAGCCATTGCAACTACAATTGGACGCGGACTAGCCGTTTGTTACCAGTTTTACCTTTTATTTAAAGGACACAAACGGATTAGGCTCGAACTTCAGCATCTGCAAATCAAACTGAAAGTGATGATTCAGTTGTTTAAACTTTCGGCTGGCGGAATCTTGCAATACATCATTGCTACTTCAAGCTGGATTGCCCTTTACCGCATTATTTCTGAATTAGGGTCGGAAGTTATGGCAGGTTACACCATTGCCATCCGAATTGTCGTTTTTGTATTGCTTCCATCGTGGGGTTTGAGCAATGCCGCATCGACTTTGGTAGGCCAAAACCTTGGTGCAAAACAGCCTGAACGTGCAGAACGAACCGTGTGGATTACTGCTTATGCCAATATGGTTTTGCTTGGGCTGGTCGGAATAGTTTTGATTATTTTTCCTGAAGCATTTATTCGTCTGTTTATCGACGATCCCAATGTAATAAGCAATGGAGCAGTTAGTTTGCGGATTATCAGCATCGGATTTGTTTCGTATGCCATGGGCATGGTGATGACTCAAGCCTTTAACGGAAGTGGCGACACGGTTACCCCAACCCGGATTAATTTCTTCTGCTTCTGGCTGTTCGAAATACCACTGGCCTATTTGCTGGCTATTGTTCTGGATATGAAAATTTACGGAATCTCTATAGCTATTGTTGCTGCTGAGACTGCACTAACACTGACTGCCTGGTATTATTTCAGAAAAGGAAAATGGAAGACTGTGAACGTTTAAGGCGTAAGGTCAGGACATGTCCTGACCTTACTTTAATTGGCAGAACAATCTTTCAGTGACAGATTCCTGAGTTTTGGCGCGGAAAATGATGCGACAGTAACAACAATCAAAGTCATTACTCCGCCAAATACAACCGATGGAACCAAGCCCATTAAACTGGCCGCTGCACCTGATTCGAATGCGCCCAGTTCGTTGGATGAACCCACGAAAATACTGTTGACCGATGATACCCGGCCTTTCATTTCGTTGGAGGTAAACAGTTGAAGGATGCTGCTGCGAACCACGACACTTACGAAATCGAACGAGCCGCTCAACAACAGAACCAATGCTGAGAGGTAGAAATTTTTCGACAGCGCGAAAACGATCATGCAAACACCGAATCCGGCCACACTGAACAACATTTGCCTTCCCGAATGTTTCAGCGGGGGATAAAAAGTCAATACAACCGACATCAAAATTGCACCAATTGCCGGACAGGCGCGCAATATTCCCAATCCTTCGGGGCCAATTTTCAGGATGTCGGAAGCAAAAACCGGGAGCATAGCTATTGCACCACCAAACAAAACGGCAAACATATCGAGTGTAAAAGCGCCCAGCAAAACCTGATTTTTAAAAACGTAGCGGATTCCTTCACCAATACTGGCAAAAATACGCTCGTCGCGATCGGGACTTTGAACCACTTTCCCCGGACTTTTAATGAAGAAAATGAGGATTACGCAGGTTAGAAAAAAGGTAAATACCAGAATATAAGCAGGAACAATTCCGAAGAAACCATACATTAAGCCGCCCAGCGCCGGACCGGTAACCGCAGCAACCTGCCAAACCGTGCTTCCCCAGGTAGCAGCCCCGGCAAGCAGCTCGCGCGGAACCAACTGCCCCAGCAAGGCCGTGTGGGCAGGCATTAAAATTCCACGTGTTAAGCCAACCAGAAATACGGTAACGAAGATTGGCAAAGTGCCCTGTAAAAACCGGGTTGCCTCAGAATCGATACTGGAACCCAGCAAAATCGCTGAACCAATCAGCAAAATAAAACTGGTCCGGAAAATAATCCGTTTCCGGTCCCAGATGTCCACAAAATGACCAGCGAACAAGGCAATCGAGACCTGCGGGATCACCTCGGTAAGTCCGATCATTCCAAGTGAAAGCGGATCTTTGGTGATGTCGTACAATTGCCAGCCTACGATTACGGCCTGCATCAATACTGCGGCTGTCATAAAAAAACGGTAGGCCAGAAACAGGCGAAAATTGCGGATTCGGATCGCCGCAAAAGCTTCGTTGGAAAATAATTTTGTCATTCGGATATAAGCTGGAATAATTTAGTAGAAAGCAAATATAAGTATTCAACTTTCTAAAGAAAATAATCCTTCAAAATGACGTCACAGAATTAGTAATAATATAATCGGCATAGATTCTATGTCGATGTAAAAATGTTACTACTAGCCAAACATATAGGTAAATGTAAAGTATTGAATTAATCCGTAGCGATCTTTTATGATTAGTTCTGAATTTGTTTCATCATTTCTTGCAAAACTAATTCCAATAAATATATTCTTTTATTAGTTAATTGTCCAGCAAGACCTTCAATGTCAATATCTTTAGGATTAAGTTTCTTTGATACCCTTTCAGCTGTATAAAAATTCATTGAATATTCTGCTTTAAATGTTTGAGATAAATTAAATAATTTTTCATGCACCTTCTCGCCATATAATAATCTAACAGTCAAACTCATTGAGGCATTTACGTCTCGAATCTCCATACCTTTCTTAAACAGGTCATAATGTATTTGAGATATATTATTAGCTTTATTCCTTATTTTCTTGTTTGTTTCAATATCCAAAAAAGATTTTCTAATACCTGTAGCATAATATATGCTATCAGAAGCAGCATCAGTCATTTTTTGTACCTCCATATAAATAAAACTACTCCCTTCAGAACAATATACTGCATTATGTAGGGCTTTTGTAAATTCTTTAAATAAGTCAATTTTGAACTCCAAAATCTTTTGTTCTTTAGTGTTTTGGAATTGTTTTGTCCAAAAATAATAAGCTAGTCCTTGAGATAAAAGAACAGATATTAAAGCGATTAATAAACCTTTAACAATTTCATTTTTTAAGAATGAAATTTTTTTTTCCTGAATTACTTCACTTTGCTTTGCGGGATTCATATAATTATTAATATTTAACAAACCAAAGTTAAATTATAAAGTGCTGAAATCCAATGATTGTTAATAAAATGTGAGAATGTTTAATTAATCATTATTTATACGCAAATAAAAAAAACAGCGCTGATGAGTACAGCGGTTGTCATAAAAAAACGGTAGGCCAGAAACAGGCGGAAATTGCGGATTCGGATGGCCGCAAAAGCTTCGTTGGAGAAAAATCGGCTCATAAAATTTAGAGGATATTGCATCAAAACAAAAAAATCGAGATGATGTTGTCAACGGCAACAAATGTAAACATTCGTTTTACCGGTAAAATGCAACAGTTGCTCTAAACGTGACAGAAATAGTATAAGCTTAATCATGTAAATGGTAACTTTATCCCACTTAATTCAAACAACATGGGCACACTTGGTAATTTAATCTGGTTAATTTTTGGAGGTTTTTTGGTTTACATCGAATATATGGTTGCTGGCTTTTTGCTGTGCATCACCATTATCGGAATCCCTTTTGGTATTCAGGCTTTTAAACTAGCCATACTGGCTTTATGGCCTTTCGGCAAAACCATTGCTTTAACACCCGGAAATCCCGGCTGCCTGTCAACCATCATGAACCTGATTTGGTTACTGATTGGCGGCATCTGGATTGCCTTAACCCACCTCTTTTTCGGAATATTGCTCGGAATTACCATCATCGGAATTCCATGGGCTAAACAGCATTTCAAACTGGTTTCGCTGGCATTGACACCGTTCGGACGGGAGATTAGGGAGAAGTAAAATTTTAGTTGTCATTGTTATCAGGTTATCATAGTTGTACTTTGCTTAAAACCTGACAACAATTACAACAATGATAACTTGATAACTAACCCTACTCCTGATGTGTATGTAACCCGCATTCCTTCTTGGAATTATTCTCCCACCACCAACGACCCGCACGGAAATCTTCTCCGGGCTGAATGGCGCGTGTGCAGGGAGCGCAACCGATGCTTACAAAACCACGGTCGTGCAAAACATTGTAGGGAACATTGTTTTTCTTCACATATTCCTGGCAATCTTCGAGCGACCAATGCAAAAGCGGATTGCATTTAATCAGTTGAAATCCGGCATCCCAAACAAAAAAGTCGAGATCGTGCCGGTTGTCCGATTGTGATGCGCGCAGGCCTGTAATCCAGCATTCCATTCCTTCCAAAACCCGTTTCAATGGCTCAACCTTCCGGATGTTGCAACATTCTTTGCGGTTTTCGAGCGACAAATAGAAGCTCAACGGCCCTTTTTCAGTCACCATTTTCTCCACCGCTTCGTGCTTCGGAAAATAAACATGAATCTGTTTCCCATATTTATCCAGCGTGCGGTTAAACACCTTGTAAGTTTCTTCAAACAAGCGACCGGTATCCAAAGTAACCACTTTGATGTCCAGATTATTGCTGAAAATCATATCCGTGACAACCTGATCTTCAATTCCCAGACTGGTTGTGAAAACCGCTTTCCCCGGAAATTGTGCGGCTACATTTTTCAGCATTTCAACTAAATTGGCGGAGTCGGCCTGTTTGTTCAGTTCCGAAACTATATTTTGATCAACCATATCGATTTGTTTTTTATTCTCAATCCGTTTATCTTGCCGGCAAATATCAAAAGAAAACTCAAAAAATCATCGAAAAGACTTCCGAAATATTACCAGTTGCCTTTTTAGACCGAATCAAAACTCAGTTTCCAGCCGATTTTGATCGTTTTGTGCAATCCATCGATCAGGTTCCTGCTATTAGCCTGCGAATCAATCCACGTAAGTTCCGTTTGCCAAATCCTGCAGAACGAATTCCGTGGTGCGAAACCGGTATTTTCCTGAATGAGCGTCCGTCGTTTACACTCGACCCCATTTTTCATTCTGGCGCCTATTACGTTCAGGAAGCCAGTTCGATGTTTGTGGAACAGGCTTTCCGACAAATGGAACACAACAGCAACCGGATTGTTCTGGATTTGTGCGCAGCGCCTGGCGGAAAATCGACACATTTATTGAGTTTGCTTGAAAGCAGCGACTTACTCGTTTCGAATGAGGTAATCCGCTCGCGCGTGTCGGTCCTAGACGAAAATATCCGCAAATGGGGACACCAAAACGTGGTGGTTTGCAGCAACGATCCGGCTGATTTTACGGCGATGGAAGGCTTATTCGATGTCATTTTGGTTGATGCGCCATGTTCGGGCGAGGGACTTTTCAGGCGCGATGCTTCGGCCATTCAGCAATGGTCGGTCGATAATACGAACCTTTGTTCAACGCGCCAGCGCCGCATTCTGGCGGATATTTGGCCATCACTGAAAAACGGTGGCTACCTGATTTACAGTACCTGTACGTTTAATCCAGCCGAAAATGAGGAAAACCTGAAATGGCTGGCCGAAAACAATGAAGTGGAAAGCATCCGAATTCCGATTCCCGAAAATTGGGGCGTTGAAGAAATTGAGCGAGATGGTTTATTTGGTTACCGGTTTCTTCCGCATCGGGTTAAAGGCGAAGGTTTTTTCCTGACTTTGATCCGCAAAAAAGACGGCAGCGACTCGTATTCAATACCTAAAAAGATCAAATCGAGGTTGGAGAAAATGCCGAAACAGTTTGCCGAAGTCCGTAATTGGCTGACTACTGAAAATTCGGAATTCTTTGCCAAAAGTGAATTCCTGGTTGCTTTTCCAGAAGATAAAATTCCGGTATTGAATGTACTTTCTGAACAATTGCGCGTGATTAGTTTTGGCCTGCCGGTAGCGCAATTCAAAAAGAATGATTTGTTGCCCGAACATACTTTTGCTCTTTCCGTTGATCGCAATCCCGCCATTTTTGAATCGGTTGAACTCAATTTGTGCGATGCGCTTCTTTTCCAGAAAAAGGATGAAATCCGAATTGATTCATCAACCAAAGGCTGGTTGCTGGTTCAATACCAGGGCGTACCACTTGGCTTTGTGAAAAACCTCGGAAACCGCGCCAACAATTACTTTCCGAAGGAATGGCGAATCCGGATGAATCTGCCGGAATTACCGGAACCATGGTACAAAATGGGATAATATTTCGAGCTGTTTTGCTGAATAAGTAATTGGAATGAAATAATGTCGTGTTTTTTTTCTGAGTCAAAAATACTTGTTATACAACCTCGCAGCTTCAATAAGTAATAGTTAGCACCACAGATTACACAGATAAACACAGATTCAAAAGCTACCTTATGTTATAATCGGTGTAAATCGTTATAATCCCCGCCTGTGTCGGCTACCGTGTAGCCACATCTTTTTCGACAACATGTCTATTGATAAAACCTTATTTTTATTGGGCAACCTCAGTACAAAACATGCAAACCCAAAACATAAACCTTATTAATATGTCCTGTTTTAACACAAAATAAGGTTCAAACAGGATGGTGGTTACCGTGCTACTAAGGTTTTTCTGAAAAAATAAGGTTTTAAAAATATGAACCTTCTATAAATTGTCATAAAGCAAAAGGTGATAGATTTGTGTACACACGGTAGCTGTGTCGGGCAGGTGTGGTAGAATAAATTTTAGGTATCCCGCTTCCCGGGATACAGTGTCAAAACTGAAATACGACATTTGATAGTTTTCATTACTTAGCATGCCGGGCAACCAGATGAATAAATTGAGAAACTCACCGCTGATTGTCTGAATCCTTCTACAAATTGTAGAACCTCCAATCGGAGTCAGCGCAACCCTCTACAAATTGTAGAAGCTCCAACCTTAGTCACGGGAACCATCCACAAAATGCAGAAGCTCCAATCGGAGTAAGAAGAACCATCCTCAAATTGCAGAAGCTCCAATCGGAGTCAGGGGAACCCTCTGCAAATTGCAGAACCTCCAAATCAATCAAAAATTTTCTTCTACAATTTGCGGAAGAAAATTTTGATTGTTTGGGCGCTTCTACGAATTAGTCGCTTTGAAAGCGAGATCATATCTCTCTGCCCAGAAGAAAAATAACTATCTTCGTGAATCAGAAAAAAATAACAGCAATATGAAGTAGCCATGGTTTAGCAAATGCTAATCGAAAATGAGAATATCGTTTCAAATCACGACTATTCCATGTGACCAATAAAAACAAATTATTCACACATGAAAACACAAACCATACAATTCAACGAACTGGTGGATCAGATTTACGGGATGCCACTTGAAGATAAATTAGAGCTTAAAAACCTTTTGGAGCACAATATTGCAGATAGCAGAAGGAAAGAAATCGCCAATAATGCAAAAAAAGCAAAGGAAGAACACAAATCCGGCAAACTAAGTTTCTCATCCAATATTTCCGAACTTAAGAACATGCTGTAATGGAAGTTGCATTTAGTGATTCGTTCAAAAAGGCTTTCAAAAAGCGGGTCAAAATGACTGAGTTGGAGTCGGAATTTTGGATCAGACTCGAACTATTTATCAGCGAACCATTTGCACCTCAACTAAAAACGCACAAGCTTACTGGAAAATTGAAAGACCTTTGGAGCTTTTCAGTTGATTACGATTTAAGAGTAATCTTTTATTTCACTGACGACAAGCCCAAGAAGGCAGTTTTTGTTGACATTGGAAATCACAAAGAGGTTTACTAAACGCCACAAGCCCCCGCCATCCTTTCCGGACAACGAGGGCTCGTTTCATTTATACACTTATTTTATCGTACTGACGGGGTGACTCCAGATCACCCCGTCAGTTGCATTTATCAAGAATTATACTCCCAATTTATTCCTTCTGATCTGCTCTGCGCTGGTGAAATTGTTTTTCACCACATGGCCTTTCAGCGGAACAATCTTTTCGTGGATGGCGTCGATCATCCATTCAGCACATGGGAAGAAGGAGTTTTCGAGTTCGTAAGCCGGAGTGATCCAGTTGCGCGAGCCAACCACTACCGGTGGAGCGTCCAGGTCGTCGAAAGCCAGTTCGGAAATGGTTTGCGCCATTTCTTTCATGAACGAACCACGCGATGAAGCATCGCCCGAAATCACGATACGACCGGTCTTTTTGATGGAAGCCAAAACGGGTTCGTAGTTAAACGGACTCAAACTGCGGGCATCGATCACTTCAGCCGACATGCCGTATTTTTCCTGAAGAATGTCAGCAGCTTCCAGCGCACGGTACAACGTGGCACCAATGGTCAGGATGGTTACATCTTTTCCCTCGCGTTTGATATCCGGCTCGCCAATGGCAATTTCGTAATAACCTTCAGGAACACCACCTTTGTGGAACATTTCACCCATGTCGTACAAACGCTGGCTTTCGAAGAAAATCACCGGATCGGTTCCCTGCAAAGCGGCATTCATCAAACCTTTGGCATCATATGGAGTTGCAGGGAAAACAACTTTCAGTCCCGGAATCTGGGCAGTTAAAGCGGTCCAGTCTTGTGAGTGTTGTGCGCCGTATTTCGAACCTACCGAAACGCGCAACACCACCGGCATTTTGATCACGTTTCCACTCATGGCCTGCCATTTGGGAAGCTGGTTGAACACCTGGTCGCCGCAACGTCCGAGGAAGTCGCAATACATGATTTCAGGAATCACACGGCCGCCACACATGGCGTAACCAATGGCAGTTCCAACGATCGAAGCTTCCGAAATCGGTGAGTTGAACAAACGGTGATAAGGTAACGCTTCGGTCAGACCGCGATACACGGCAAACGCGCCGCCCCAGTCGCGGTTTTCTTCTCCGTAAGCAATCAGAGTAGGATCTTTGTAGAAACGATCGACGATGGCCTCGAAAATACCGTCGCGGTATGCGTACGTTTTTATTTTGGAGTGCGCTTTGCCATTTTCGTCAAAAGCAAAACGTTCTTTTTTAGCCAATTGCTGTACACGTGGGTTTTCGGCCATCGGGTGATTCACGTCCGGAGTGCGGTCTTCCATTTTGTCAACCGACTCGTTCGAGAACATCATTTCGCCAATCAGATTCGGATATTTCGCCATGTCCATGCGTGGAGAGATTTCCAGGTCGATAGCCAGTTTCATGCTCGATTCCATCAGGCTGATGGTGTCGCCTTTGATTCCGGTCAACTGATCTTCGGTTGCCACACCGGCTTTCACCAGTTCGCGGCCAAACCAGGCAATCGAATCCTGAGCTTCCCAGGCTTCCACTTCTTCTTTCGAGCGGTACGACGATGCATCCGAAGGCGAGTGCCCGCTGTAACGGTAAGTTAAAACGTCCAATAAAACCGGTCCGCGTTTTTCTTCCAGAATTTTGAGTTTGCGTTTGTAGGCGTCAATAACGGCGAGCGTATTGTACCCGTCAACACGTTCGGCATGAAGCTGATCGGCATTCACGCCAGCACCGATACGCGCAGCAATGTTATAGCCCATTGTTTCGCCACAGGTTTGTCCGCCCATGCCGTATTGGTTGTTCATGATGTTGATGATCAACGGAAGTCCGCCTTTCATATCGCCTTCCCACAATTCGTTGAACTGATCCATGGTTGCAAAAGCCAGACCTTCCCAAACCGGACCGCAGGCCATCGAAGCGTCGCCAATGTTGGCTACCACGATTCCCGGTTTGCGGTTTACTTTTTTGTAGAGCGCAGCACCCACAGCTATGTCGCCCGAACCACCCACGATGGCATTGTTCGGATATACACCAAATGGCGTAAAGAAAGCGTGCATCGAACCGCCCAATCCTTTGTTGAAGCCGGTTTCTCGCGCAAAAATTTCGGCCAGCGTTCCGTAAATCAGGAATTTTACGGCCAGTTCTTTTACTGTTCCTGAATGTCCGTTTTTAACCGGGGCGAAGGTGATTCCGTCGAAATGACTTTCCATCACCTGCATCAGTTGTTCGTCGTTAAGCTTGGCGATGGCAGATAAACCTTTGGCCAGAATTTCGCCGTGGGAGCGGTGCGATCCGAAGATAAAATCCTCCACGCCCAGCGTGTAAGCCATACCAACGGCAGCAGCTTCCTGTCCGATTGACAAGTGAGCTGGTCCCGGATGATCGTAGGCAATTCCGTTGTAATCGCCACGGATTTTGATCAGGTTCAGCATGGTTTCGAACTCGCGGATCACCACCATATCGCGGTAAATACGCAGCAAATCTTCGTTCGAGAAGTTCGCTTTTTCTTCTTCAACAGTTTTGTTGTACTGGTTTACAGGAATCGGATTGAATGTAATTTCACCAGCTTTCCTGACTTCTGATGGATCAATAAATTGACTTTTTGGCATCGTATTTAGATTTTAAATTTGTTTTTCGTTGTTAATATGGGTTTCTCTTTTATGAGCAGATTCCAAGTTTCAAATTTCAGGTTCCAAGTCTCGTGTGCGGAGGTTTTGGATATTGATTATTGACTATTTATTATTCAGTTATTTTTAAAAGTTTCAAGTTCCAAATTTCAGGTTCCAAGTCTGGCTGCGAAGGTCTTCTATTTAAATCTATTGCCTTTTAGTTCAGAATCTTTCAGGTATTGGATAAAACTTTTTAGCATTTTACTCTCTTCCAGTGTCATTTTGTAAGCTGCATCAAATTCCTCCTGCGTGATATACTGATAGTCCAATGCCCGATAAAGCTGTGAGCGAGTCTCTCCGCACGAACCTTTTGAGAATGTTAGGAATTGGATAAACTCTTTATTACCATCACGTTCAAAACCTTCTGCAATATTGTCCATGATCGAACCTGAAGAGCCATTGATCTGCCCCACAAGCTTAAAATCCCTTGAAAATTGATCTTTGATCGTTAGTTTATGAATAATCAGACAAAGCTCCCTAGCCAACTGCCAAATCTTTAAATCTTCAAACCGTTCAACTTTCGACATATCTGTAAATTTTATTGGATAAGCTAAACCTTCATTCAAAGCTCCACTTGGAACTTGGAATTTGAAACTTGGAACTAAAAGAGAAATATCGTTTCCTTGATGATCTCACTCACGGTTGGATGCGGGAAAACGATTTCTTCCACATCCTGAATGCGCAGTTGCGCTTCGATGATGGCACAGGCGCCCCAGATCATTTCGGAACAGGCTCCGCCAACCATATGGATTCCGAGAATTTCGCGGTATTTTTTGCCGACAATCACTTTGCAGAAACCGTCTTTGCCTTCATTTTCAGCAACAAACCGTCCGGCATAAGCCATTGGCAGTTGTTTTACTTCCACTTCAATGCCTTTTTCTTTGGCCTGAGTTTCAGTTAAACCGACTCCGGCAATCTCCGGATGAGTATAAACTACTCCCGGAATAGCATCGTAGCGCATCACATCTTTCCGACCCAGCATGTGATTCACGGCCACTTCGCCTTCGCGACTAGCGGTGTGAGCCAGCAATGAGAATCCGGTGATGTCGCCCGCAGCATAAACATTCGGCACGTTGGTACGGCAATTCTGATCGATTTTTACTCCTTTTGGCGTAAATTCAACACCAATATTTTCCAGACCAATTCCGGCCACATTGACTTTTCGTCCAACAGAAAGCAGCACCTGTTCTCCGGTAATTTTCATTTCCTGACCGTCTTTTTCGAATACCACTTCTTTGCCATTGAGTTTGGTCACACGCGCTTTCAGGTGAAATTCCACACCCTTTTTTACAAATTCTTTGCGCACAAAAGCAGCAATTTCTTCATCTACTCCGGTTAAAATCTCCGGAAGCATTTCGATGACGGTTACCTTGGTGCCCATGGCGTTGAAGAAATCGGCAAATTCAGTTCCGATTACACCGCCGCCAATGATGACAAGGCTTTCAGGCTTTTCTTTTAACTGAAGAATTTCGCGGTTGGTCAGAATCTGTGATACATCCAGTCCCGGAATGGGTGGAACAGCAGCTTCCGATCCGGAGCAAACCAACAAGCGGTTGGCCTGATATTCCTGACCGTCGGCTTCGATGGTAATTACTTCGCCACGTTTTTCTTTAATGGTTGCTTTGGCCATCACCACATCGGCTTTGGCATGTTTCATTTTGGCACCGATTCCGGCCACCAGCTTGCGAACCACCTTGTCTTTGCGAAGCATGATCTTTTTGAAATCGACGGAAATATTTTCCACGTTGATTCCGTATTTGCCGGCTTCCTCAGCATATTCGAGCACTTTGGCCGAATTGAGAAGCGTTTTGGTCGGAATGCAACCTTCATTCAGGCAAACACCGCCCAGCGAACGCATGTCGAAAATCAACACGCTCAGACCTTTGGCTCCCGCACGTTCTGCGGCGACATACCCAGCAGGGCCACCACCTATAATTGCTAAATCGTATATTTTGCTCATTGTATTTTATTGAATTTGGGTAGAGACGCGATTAATCGCGTCTCTACATCGTTTTTAATATCGTTTGTTCCGTTTCGTCCGAAAATAGAATATCACTTCTTTCAGCATTTTCTCGCGGACGATTTTTCTTTGCCTTTCGTTCCCGGGGCTGCACTCCTTCGTCGTTTACCCCGGGTTATTGATATGTTGCCCCTTCAGGGCAAGAACAATCGCGAATCAGGGCAACTTGGAACTTGAAACCTGAAACTTGGAACTATTTAAATCGTCAGGTTTTCGATTTGTTCTTTGATCTCTCTCAGGAACAACGTTGCTTCGCCGCCATCGAGAGCTTGATGATCGTAGGTCAGTGACAAACCCATCATTGGAACGAACCCGTAAACGCCGTCTCCCAAATCTTTCGGACGTGGAACAATGGTACAAACGCCGAGAATAGCGGTTTGCGGGATGTTGATGACCGGCGTAAACATTTCAACACCGTAATTTCCCAAGTTGGAAATGGTGAAAGTTGCAGCTTCAGGAGCCAATAACTCCGGACTCACATTGCCTTTGCGGCATTGTCCGGCGATGGACTGCATCTGTCCGGAAAGACCTTCGAGTGAAAGATCGTCGGCATTTTTAATGGCGGGAACCATCAAGCCACGATCGGTATCAACGGCTAAACCAAGGTGAACTTTCTTGAACCAACGCATGCTGTCGCCAATAAAATGAGTATTCACTTGCGGGAATTTTTTCAAGGCTTTAATTACCGCGAAACAAACTAAATCGTTGATGGTGATGTTCTGCGAGATTTGTCCGGCATCGAGTGCTTTCTTGTATTTTTTGCGCAAGGCCATAATGGTGCGGGCATCGGCGCTCATGTGGTGAGTCAACTGAGCCGAATTTTGCAACGAAGTATGCATGGCTTTGGCAATTAACTTGCGCATGTTGGTGAGTTTTTTCACTTCGAAATCGTCGCTGTAAACCGGATTGTACGAAATCAGGTCTTTCGCAACCGCTTTGCCGCCCAATCCTGTAGCAACTTCGCCAGCTTTCAGGCCTTCTGCTTTGGCTTTTTCCTGAGCCAGTGGCGTCAATTTTGGTAATGCCTGAGCGGCGGCTTCAATGTCGCGTTCAATGATGCGCCCTTCAGGACCAGAACCCTGTAATTGCTGGTAAGCAACTCCTGACTTTTCAGCCAGATTTTTTGCCCGTGGCGATATTTTTACTTTTCCTGAAGGTTCAGTATTTGTTTTTACTTCCGGAGCAGCTAACTTTTCAGCAACCACCTCAACGGCAGCAATAGTTTCGGCTACAGGGGCAGCAGTTTGGCCACCCGGACGAAACTCATCAACCGATTCACCGGCAGTTCCGATTACGGCAACATTGACTAAAACCGGAACTTCATCGCCTTCAGCAAAAAATATGTCGAGCAAAATGCCATCCGCTTTGGCATCTTCTTCGAACGACGCTTTGTCTGTTTCATACGAAAAAAGGATGTCGCCTACCTTCACAGCGTCACCCTTTTTCTTAACCCATTCACCTAAAATACAGGTCTCAACCGATTGCCCCTGACGAGGCATTAATACTGGAATTGCCATATCTGATTTGTTTTAACAACTTTTATCAACTTGTAAACACAACTGCAAACAGTATGTTGGCTTAAATCCTTATTGTATCAATAGTTAAAGCTTAATATTGTTTGACGCATCAAAACTATATTTTTTAACTTGTAAATACAAGTTAAATTTGAAAAATGATTTTTATTTTTTACTTTTGGCTCAAATTCATACGGTTATGGCTGAAGAAAATAAGGTACCACAGCACAAAAAAATCTACGAAATTCTCCGGAAGCACATTCTTACAGGGGTTTATGAAGAAGGCAGTTTGCTGCCGTCGGAAAACGAACTTTGCGCTGTGCATAACATTACCCGGCCAACCGTTCGTCAGGCTTTGGAAGCATTGGTGAAAGATGGCTTTATCTCGAAAAAACAAGGGAAAGGCAGCATCGTGCGGAAACCACCGCAGGATATCGGTATTTTGAGCATTTCAGGAACTGCATCGGCTATTGGGAACCAGTATCTGCAAACCCAAATTCTGCAAAAGCCGCAAATTAAACCTTGGCCCGAAAAATTTCCGTTTGAGCTTTCGAATATTGAACGCGAATCGGGCTGTATTTATATGGAACGCCTCCGTTTAGTTGACGGGCAGCCTGTTTTTTACGACATCAACCACATTCCAAATATTAATCTGCCAAGGTTTTCGAGCCGTTCGTTCGAAAATAAGTCACTGTTTGAAACCTTGCGGACACAATACCAGATTGAAGTAAAAGGCGGCGAACAAAAGTTGAAAGCGATTAAAGCGGATAAGCTGATTGGTCAGTTGCTTGGTCTTCAGATTGGTGAACCGGTTTTGAGTATTGAGCGAAAGCTGAATACCAACCGCGAAGGATTTCATATTTACTCGACCATCTTTTTCAATTCGGCCAAACATTCCATTTTCGGAACATTTTAGGATAGCCAAAATCTAAACTTCATTCAGTAAATTAAAGGTGTGGCAGGCAACCACTCCGGCAGTTTCGGTGCGCAAGCGACTGTCACCCAAGCTTACCGGTTTAAATCCTGCCTGAATGGCCAGTTCGATTTCTTCGGTTGAAAAATCGCCCTCCGGACCAATCAATATCAGGTAATTCTGATTCGGAAGAATCATTTTTTTTAGCAATTCGCGGTGCTGTTCGTCGCAGTGGGCAATAAATTTCTGCCCGTCGAAAGGTTGTTTGATTAATGCATTGAATTTCGTCAGTTCGTCAAGTTGTGGCAAATAGGCTTTCAACGATTGTTTCATGGCCGAAACCATCACTTTCTCGAGCCGGTCGTGCTTCACTTCTTTTCGTTCCGAGTATCGGCAAAGTATGGGAGTCACCCGATTGATACCTATTTCAGTAGCCTTTTCCAGAAACCACTCCATACGATCCATATTTTTTGTAGGCGCAATGGCCACATGAACCTGGAATTTCCGGAGTCCGAAATTCAATTCAGATTGAATCACTTTTACCGCACAGTGTTTGGGATTTGGATCGTCAATTTCAGCAGTAAAATAACCACCGCGACCATCAACCAGAGTAATTTCGTCGCCTTTCTCCAGCCTCAAAACCCGAACGCAATGTTTCGATTCGGTTTCGTCGAGCGTGTATGTGTTTCCGGAGAGATCGGGAGTATAAAAAATATGCATAATTTTCAAAAAGTTTCAGGTTTCAAATTCCCCGCCTGTGGCAGGCAGGAAAGTTCAAGGTTTGTTCAGTTTTTCTTCTCGGTCAGTCTGTTTGTTTTATTAGAATGCCTTTGTCCACGCTTTCATTTAGTAGATTCTCGGCATAGTTCCAAATCGCTTTCGAACCGTTTTTAATTGCTTTTTTCTTGTTATAGACTTTTTGATACGGCACATTAAATTCCGCCCAAGTTCCACCATTATTAGAGGTGTTTTGCAGTAATGGTTCAAACCGGTCCATTGCCTTTGCAAACTTTGCATCATCTGTAGCACCTTCTTCAAATTCTTCCCAAATTGCTATAAATTCTTCGGCTTGTTCTACTGGTAAAAGTCCAAAAATTCGTTTTGCTGCAATACGTTCTTCGTCTGTATTTGCGTGGCTTTTTGCAGAATCGTAAATAAAAATGTCACCTGCATCAATTTCTACAATATCGTGGATTAAAACCATTTTCAAAACTTTAAGAACGTCGATTGGCTTGTCCGAATGTTCTGCAAGTACAATTGTCATCATTGCTAAATGCCAACTATGTTCAGCGTCATTTTCGTGTCTGTCGCTATTGAATAATTTGGTTTTTCGTTGAATGTATTTTAACTTGTCAATCTCTTTTATGAAAGCTACTTGTTTTAATAAATTGTCAATCTGCATTATTCTATGAATTTTTGAGGAATATCATTGCGAATATGATGTCCGGTAAAATTGCTGCTACATCCCCTTTGGAACGAGCTGAAAAGCTATTTGTCCTCCGCGAGCTGATACCTCTGCCCATTTTTCAACCGGAAAATCCAACGCAACAGTCGAGCAGGTCGGCATGTCGGCATTGAAATATTTTACCAGGTTATACACCAGATAATACACCGTTGGGTTATGACCGAAAATAAAAACTGTTTGTATATTTTCAGGCAGTTTCTGAAGAAATTCAACAAAGTCCTGCGTGGTAATTCCCTTGTAGAGATCTTCTTCCTGCTGAATTCGTGAAGCCGGATAGCCCAGATTTTTACAGAATATACGGGCTGTATGCATGGTTCGGGTAGCCGGACTGGCAATAACCAAATCGGCAGTAATCCCTTTTTCATTTAAATGTTTGCTTATTTTAGCGGCATCCTCCATTCCCCTTTCGGTCAGGTCGCGGTTAAAATCATCGTCGTAACCATACGGAACTGATTTGGCATGCCGGACAATTATTACCCGTTTCATAGCTTTCTGTTTTTTGCAAAATTACGAAATAATTAGGATTCATTTTTGTCCGGAATTCGCAGCCGGATTCAGGATAGTAAATAAACGTTTGAGGGTATTGCCATGTTCATCGGTCAGGGTAATCAGGTGTTGTCCGGGTGCTGGACTTAAAGCTTTCTGATGAATGTAGCTGGTGGTTCCGATAAATTGCTGATCGAGGTGCCAGAATATTTTGGAGGAGGCGTCGCGGTGGGCAACTTCAAAAACGACATTTCCGGGCTCGCCTTCCACCGATCGGGGAATGTAAATTTTATCGTTGGCACCCGGGTAAATAAATTCCATCATCGGAAGATTTCCTTTTTTTGATTCAGCAGAAACCGGCACCGACATATAGGTGGGGTGGTATTTCCGGTAATAAAACTCCATAGCCGGTGGTAAAACAAACCATTTTTTAACTTCAACATCAGCCAGAATATTGAGGTTTTCCGATCCGGATGGAGATTTTACCATTTTTATAGATTGGCAATATGGACAAGGTTCCGTTTTTAACCCATTCGCCGGAATGGCTACTGTTTTACTTTCCGGACAATTTTTGCCCACCCGGTAACCGCTGTGGCTGCAAACTTCAATAAATGTATGATCGCCACCTGGTTGATGATGAGGGGCAGATTCCGGAAGCAGGTTCAGAATATGAAAGAGCAGCGGAGCGGTGGCAGTGATTCCGGTAAGGCCAGGTCGGCCTTCGCCGTTTGAATTTCCGGCCCAGACACCAACCACGTGATCGGGTGTAGTGGCAATGGCCCAGGCGTCGCGAAACCCAAAGCTGGTGCCTGTTTTCCAGGCTATTTGCCTCGACGACTGAAAATTCTCCCAACCGGAATAGCCTTCGGGCCGGTTAACTTCGAGCAAAGCCTGGAAGGTGAACCAGATGGCTTCTGCATCGATTGTACTTTCCTGTTCGGTTAATCGGTCGTTCCGGTCGGCAGCAAGTAGTGAAGGGGCCTTAAAATTTTCCTGAAAATACTGTTGATGAAGATTGTAATTGGTGAGTGTGCGCGAGAATCCGGCATAGGCCGAGCAAAGCTCCCAAAGCGACGTTTCGCCACCGCCCAGAATAAGCGACAATCCGTAATGATCGGAACTTTTACAGAACGAGTGGAAACCAAATTTCCGGAGTTTATCCAAAAAACGGTCGGTTCCATACTGTTTTAGCATGGAAATGGCCGGAATATTGAGCGACCACGACAAAGCCTGCGAAGCCGGAACGGCCCCGTGAAAAGTATAATCGAAATTTTTTGGGGCATATCCTGACAGGAAAACCGGAATATCGGGCAGCAAAGTGTTGGGCAGTATTTCACCGTCGGAAAGCATGGCCGCATATAAAAATGGTTTTAAAATACTACCGGTGCTTCGTACCGAACTGATCATATCCACCTGATTGTTGAAATCGGCAAAGTTGTTGGCCGGTGAATTGCCAACATAGGCCCTCACCTGATTTGCTTTTACATCAATCACGATGGCCGAGGCATTAAAAACATGCAGGGCTGCCAGTTGTGCGCTTTGCTCTTTAACCAATTCGCGTACTTGCTGCTGGAGCGCGTAGTCGATACCGGTGGTAATTCGTTCTCCGGCATTCGATTTTTTGAGCCGTTCGGTCAGGTGAAAGGAATGGTCGGGCAACGGAAACGGTTTTTCGGGAAGGCTTTCTTCGAGGGCCAGTTCATAGTCCAGCGGATCAATAATTTTCCGATCGAGTAGTTTTTTCAGTAACCGGTCGCGGGGGGTGTTTTTTTTTTTT
>JAIBEY010000063.1 GCA_019459525.1 Prolixibacteraceae bacterium | reverse complement strand
ATTGCTTTTCCCGCAATCCGGCCTGCTATTTCATGAGGATCAAGCCCTTCTTTGGATGGACTTTTATCGAATCCGTTAAAGCTGGTAGCGGCTGACAACACCAACACGACCTCGCTGCAATTTTTTATATGAATGGTACTGCCCTCGTTTTCAACTTGGCCATCTTTCAGTTTTGCCTGAAGCTGTGCTTCGAAGAATGTTCCCAAACCGCCAATTTCATCTCCATAAAGGTTTTGTTTTTCGAACTTTCGTTTCCCGTTGGTATCGAATAATTCCGGATGCCTGTGGGTCTCCCCTCTTTCTTCAATTTGCTCAAGCGTGCGCCTCGAACTGTAGCCCGGAGCCTGACCTTTAATCAGAAGTACCCCATTCTCTGTTTTCGAATTTGCAGTAAGATGAACTGAAGCAAACGAAGCAACCAGATCAAGTACAGGTTCTGATGCCTGAAGCTTTATGACTATAACACTATCGGGATGAGAAGCAAACATCTCCCGGGTATATTTCACTCCATCAACCTGATATGAAACGCGCAAAACCGATTGGGAAATGTCGAGTTCGCGCCGATAATCGGTTACCTTTCCCGTATGATTGAACTTCAGGAAAAGGTCGCCCAAAGGCTGGTAATTTGCATGCAAACGACCCAACCAGTTTTGTCGGATATATTCGTCAGCTTCTGCATTTTTTTCTTCACGCAAAAGCTTCATTACCTTATCAAAATCCCTGGTAACATCAACATTTTTATATGCTTGCGAAGGTTCACCACTATATAACGTATTCTCATTCAACTGCAAATGCTCGTTGGTAATTCCGCCAAAAACCATTGCTCCCATCCGTCCGTTTCCCAAAGGAAGTGCTTCGTTCCAATTGGCTGCTGGTTGACTGTACCATAACAACTGACTTAGGTGTTCGCCCGCACTCAGGTGTTCAGAGAATACGAACAAAAGGGCTATCAGGATGATTTTCAAACGATTTTCCATACTTGTTATTTTCGCTTTAAATGACTTTTCATGATGAAAATAAACAAGGGTTCTTTCTTTAACTGCATTCATACCTTGGTAAATAAAAATTGATTGGTAAACCCTGCAATTTAATTAAAAAAATACGCCCTCCCTTTTGAAATGATTCAAAGAAAGAGCGTATTAAATTTTGCTGATCAGCAATTATGAACCGCTATATCCGGGATTTTGCTCTATAGAGCCTCCACTATTGTCGATTTCCCGTTGCGGGAACGGAAGCAAGCCATTCGCTATTCTGAAATAATTGTCTTCGTAACGATGCAATCAGGTAGGCTTTTGGATTACGGGCATCACCAAGCGTAACGCGTTTTTCCCAGATTCGCGAAAATACATCCTGAATAGAATCTTTTACCAGGTCGGGAAGATTAAAAATCTTGATCCCATACTGGTACAAATCAGAATAAAAATAAACGAAAAGTTTCGACAAAGCTTGCTCATCTCCGGATTTCATTTGATCCCAAACCAATTGAACAGAAATATTTTCACGCTCGCTTCTCATAGAATCTTTTTCAATCAGTGTATTCGGTCTCTTCTATTCGGAAAGCAATAAATTTGAAAGTCAGACCTTATCAGAGAAAGCCACTCAGCATCAAACTATAAAACAGTTTAATCAACAACGATGGAACGGTTTTGATTTTACTGATTAAAAAAATACCCGGGAATTATACATTCGCCTTCTTATTTAAATACAGTGCGGCGGCCCCGTATATGGCTGAATGTTCCAATTCTGAACATTCTATTTTCAGGTTTTGTAACACATTCCGGTAGGCAAAATCCTGAATCGCATTAAACATCGATGTTTTAAAAAACTCGTAAGACTTTGTTAACGAGCCTCCTAAAACAACAATATCCGGATCGTAAGCATACAAAATCGATTTGACTGCCTGCCCCATGTGAAATCCAAATTCAGTAAACATTTGTATAGCAGCTTTATCGCCTTCGGTTGCAAGCTGGTAAGCTTCAACGGCCGAAATTGATTTTTCTTCTGAAAAGAACTGCCCGCTGCAATAGTGCTCGAAATTGCTGTTTAAATATGGAATGTTTCCAAACTCACCGGCCCCGCAATTAACGCCTTCGTAAATTTTACCGTTAAAAATCAAACCGCTTCCCATACCGGTTCCAATAGTTAGCCCAACAATGCTATTGTAGGGCCGGGCCTTGCCAAAATACTTTTCGCCAAGCGCAAAGCAATTCGCATCATTATTTACAAAAACCTTTACGCGATAGCGTTCTTCCAGGATGCTTTTTAGCGGAACAACTTTCCATGAAGGAATATTCGCCACGTCATATACGATGCCTTTTTCAACATCAACAACCGAAGGAACTCCAATGCCCATACTTGTTGTATGCTCGTCGAAACAACCATCAATAACGGTAAAAAGACTTTCGAGAACTTCCGTTTCTGTTCCCTGCGACGGAGTCGGTGTTTTTTCCATGTGGACGATTTCCGGCCCAACAACTTTTCCGGCACGGATATTAGTGCCACCCAAATCCACCCCAATGATATTTGCAAAGATTTCCATATGTAAAAGCTAATAGTAAATCACCAATCGCACTGCTCCAAACAGCGTCATTCGTATATTTTAGATTAAAACGAGCGCTCCTCCCAGACATCAGGAGGAGCGCTAAAATACTATTTCCCAAAAACTAAAAACCATATTCCTGCATCAAAAATTTAAACAGGCACTAAATGATTTCTATTTCGAAACAGAGCCGGGTTGAGCTCAATCCGGATCGGAAAAATTCGTGTTGGCAAATTCATCCGAAACAAACCCTGGTTCCGTAACTTTAGTATCCATCATTCTGAACCAGATAGCCTGTATTGGCCGATGCCCCGTCGATAGCCGATTGTGGAATAGGGAACAGCCGTTTTTTAACATCATTATCGGTCTTTTCGGCCCAGGTTCCTTCGTATTTTCCGAAGCGGATCATATCGGTACGCCGTTGGTGTTCCCAGTAAAATTCGAAACCACGTTCGCGAAATAAAACGTCTAGTGTCATTTGTGCAAGTGCCGGAGGAGTCTGCGTTGGCCTTGCTGTTCTGGAGGCTCTAACCGCATTCACATCGCTTAATGCACCGGCTGCGTCACCTTTGCGCATTTTGGCTTCGGCTCTCATCAGGTAGATATCAGCAAGACGAAGAATAATGATATCAGCCTGCCCTTTATTTCGGCCACTGTCGGAGAGTTTACTAAACTCATACTTTTCAACCCGGTAACCGGTACTGTAACCACTTCCTGCCGTTGTAAAGTCAATCGTTTCGGTGTGAATAACCAGCTTGGTTTTATCGGCGCGGGTAATATTCCTGAGTTTTCCGATTTTGTAAGTACCATTCGGGCCACGTTCGAATGGCTGACCGTATTTGGTTGTTATCAATCCATATTGCTGCCCTCTTAAAATACCGCGATTGATCTCAAACTTATCGCCGGCGATAAATGAATCGACAGGAATTACCAGGTTTTCTTTAAAGAACCGTGCATCTTTTAGGGCAGGGTCATCAGCTCCATAAGCTTGTACCCAGGTGCGGTAAAAATCTGAAGTGATGCCAGGGCCATCGGTTCCGTTTGCATTCGGAAAGTTGGGAAGCGGAAACATATCGCCCGAAAGTGAGAAATAGGCCATACGGTTATGACCGTTTAAATCAGGGCGCTGATCGGCAGCAAAAATCAATTCTTTGTTGTTGTGGTTTTCGTCATCAAAGATTTCGAAGAATTCAGGAGAAAGCTGGTATTTGCCTGAGCTAATTACTTTGCTGGTGTAATCAATCACCTTGTCCATATCTTCATTTTTAAAATTGAAGGTGGCATAGGGTTCCCTCCAAACAGCTGCATTCAGGTGTAAACGGGCAAGTAACCCCCATACGGCGCCCTGGGTTATACGGCCAGGTCCGGTTGTGGTGCTTACTTCGTTTTGTGCCGACTCCAATTCTGTTCTGATGTATTCAACAGCATCGTTTCCGCGAAGAATTTTCGAGACTTCATTCGGATCTTCCTTTACAAAAGAAAGCCCGTAAAGGTCGAGCAGTACCATGTTGTAATAAGCCCTGAGCGCTTTCATTTCGGCCAGGTAGATTTTGGCATCGGCGTCTGTTTTGGCCAGTGGGGTAAGTACATTAATTGCTGTAACCGTCCTCGAAATCATTTTGGTAAGGTTATCCCAGCAATCTTTAATACGCACGTGCGAAGGCGTATAGGTATGACGGTGCATATCAATGTAAATACCATTGTCGCCCCAGTCGGTTCCTCCGCGGTATGGGAGAATAGCCTCATCGGTTGAGATTTCCTGCAAGGCAAAATACTTGGTGTGCAAAAAGAAATCGGGAAGCAGGGCATATGCAGGGGCTACACTTCCGGCAATGATGTCGCTTTGAAGTTTACCTCCTGATAATGATTCGTCAAGGATCTCTTCTTTCAGGTCGGAGCAGCTAAAGCCAAATACCATGATAAGAGCCAGCATGGCCATTTTTATCTTGTTTTTCATATCAATCTTCTTTTAGGTTAATTAAAATGTAACGTTGATTCCGAATACAAATGTCCGGGCTTTCGGATAACTGTTTTTGTCGATACCGAACGACTGGATACCACTTTGTGAGCTATCCTGATTCACTTCCGGATCAAATCCGTCGTATTTGGTGATTACAAAAAGATTTTGCCCGGTTACCGACAAACGCATCTCTTCAACCCATTTACCGATACCAATATTCTTGGTATCCAGGCTGTAAGACAAAGTCGCATTGTTCAGTCTCAGGAAGGCTCCGTCTTTCAGGTAACGGGTAGAAACCGAAGCCGGATTGACATTACTTTCCGTAGGATATTCGATTGCTGCGGCAGTTGTATTTAGCGATTTGGCCAAACGTGCTTTGTAGAAGTTTGCTGTAGCTGTATTGTCGTAAATTTTATTTCCCGAAACGCCATTGAAATTAACCGTCAATTCCAAACGTTTATAGCCCACGTTGGCATTGAAATTAAATAATTTGTCAGGCAAAGCGCTACCAACAACATGCCGGTCGGCGTCTGTATCTTTGGTGTCGTTGTTCCAATCCACATATTGGGTCAAACCGGTTGCACTAATCCCGGCAAACTCTTTCATGTAGAAGGCACCAATCGGATAACCGTTGACGTAACCATTAACCGTTGCTGAGGTTAGCCCCGAACCGGAAGCCCCACCGGTAGTGAGGATCGTAAATGGTGAGTTTTCCACCACATTGTCGATGAAAGTAATGTTACCCCCAAAACCATAGGAAAATCCTCCTTTATTGCGGTGTTGGTAATCCAACGCTATTTCAACACCGTCGTTGGTAATGGTCATGTCCTCCACATTGGTCCAATAGGTTGTTGCGGGCTGAATAGGATCTGGCGGTACCACTTCAAGCAAAATATTGTTTGATACTTTATGGAAATAGTCAATCGTTCCATTCAATTTACCATTCAGCAGTCCAAAATCGACTCCAACGTTCGACTGTGTTGAAACTTCCCACTGGATATCGGGATTGGCCAAACGGACATAAGTTGTACCTGCCGGATAACTTCCGGTGGTGCCTAAAGGATAACTGGTGGTAGAGCTTACACTGGTGGTAAACAAAGCCTGGGTAATCTTCGAAGGAATTTCCTGGTTACCGGTCTGCCCCCAACCTGCACGGATTTTAAGGTTACTAAATGGCAGCGATTTCATAAATTCTTCTTCTGAAATGCGCCAACCCGCAGCAAACGACGGGAATACCCCGTATTTATTGTTTGCCCCAAATTTTGAAGAGCCGTCAGCGCGAACTGTTGCTGTAAACAAAATTTTACCTTTATAGCTGTAGTTTGCCCTTCCGAAGAAAGACTGTAGTTCATTTTTTGATGCCCATCCTTCTGGTTTGTTGTCAACAAGATCAATTTCCTGACCAAGACCTGGATTGTAATGGGGTTCAACTCCGGTTGGTGCAAATAAATCGATGCTCCATTTTCTCCAGCGATCAAATGAATTTTGGTAAGAATGCCCCGCCAGGAAAGAAAGGTTATGATCGCCAAAATTGTGCGTATAAGTCAGGTAGTTTTCAATCAGTGTGTTTCTGCCGTTCGAGAAACTCTGTTCGAGGCGGCCACGTTCGAAAGGCAAAGTGCTGGGCATCGCCTGGTAATCGTAATCGCCCGAAGTGTTCTGATAGCCAAAATTAAGTTTATAAATTAAGCCCTTTACGATTTCAAACGATGGCGAAATATTGGCAATAATTCGTCTGCTTTCACTAAAGTTTTTATATAATTTGGCGTCAATCAATGGGTTGAGAACGTCATTGAATACGGTAGGATCACCATTCTCATCGTAAGCCGGATAGGTTGGGTTAAGTCCGAGCATTTGAGAAACCATGGTTGATGCGTTGCAATTTTCGCCTGACTCGACTGTGGTACTCAGGTTAAAATCCACTTTTAGGCGATCGTCCAACAGTTTTTGAGTGACATTTACCCTGCCACTGTACCGTTTGATGCCGGTTTCAATTACAATACCCTGCTGATCGAGGAATCCCAATGAAGCGTAGTAACTTGTTTTCTGGCTTCCACCCTTCAACACCAGGTTGTGGTCGTTGGTTATAGCGGTTTGCGTGAGTACATCCTGCCAGTCGGTATTTGCGCCCATATCAGTAAGCGCCCCGCCTATTTCGACTACTTTTTTGCGGAATTCAGCAGCACTGAATACCGGTATTTTTCGGGCAATATTCGAAACACCCACATTGGAAGTTACCGTAACTTTCGAAATTCCGGCCGATCCTCTTTTGGTGGTGATCAGGATAACCCCGTTGGCGCCTCTTGCCCCATAAATAGCTGTTGCTGAAGCATCTTTCAAAACATCCATCGACTCAATGTCTTCAGGATTAATAAAGTTCAAGGGGCTGGATTCTGAACCTGTTCCGGCCAAACCAATCGGGAAACCATCGATAACAAACAGCGGACCGGTTCCCTGCCTTAAACTTCCCTGTCCGCGGATAATAATGCGCTGACCGCTACCGGGAGCACCGCTCGATGAGGTAATGTTTACACCTGATATTTTACCCTGAAGCAATTGTTCGGGCGAACTGACAACCCCTTTATTGAAATTTTCGCTTTTAACCGAGGATACAGCTCCGGTAATATCTTTCTTTTGTTGATTACCGTATCCCACGGCAACCACTTCTTCAAGACCAATCGCATCAATTTCCAGCACAACCTTAAATGTTGTTTTTCCGGAAATAGCTACCTCCTGCGATTTCATACCAACAAACGAAAATTGCAGGACTTCAGCATTTTCAGGAACTTCCAACAGAAAGTCGCCGTCAGGATTGGTTACCGTACCAATGGTCGAATTTTTAACGAGTACACCAACACCAGGCAAAGGCAGATTATCTGAATCAACTACTTTACCGGTAATCTGTTTTTTCTGTTGCTGCACCGCCGTGTTACTGTTCTGGCCCATTTGTTGCGCTGATGATGGAGTGTTTACACTCGCCCAGGCGCCTGTCATCATCAAAACTGAAATTACCAAGGTAAAATTCAGCTTCCGAAGGATAGAAATCCTTTCCTTCCTTTGCGAAGGAGCTTCTAATCGTGATTTTTTCATAAGTAATAAAATTTTGGTTATAAAATACTGCTATCGCTTTGTTCTTAATTGATGCAATGAATTGTGGAACATACTTTTATCGAAAAATATCAATATTGGAAGCCTAATTACACAGCTACCTAAAATTGATTCTATCGGATTATTACTTTGCTAACAAATAGGCTGGCAGGCTAGAAAGTAAACCTGGCTGACAAAACAGGGATCAGCCAGGTTTACTGATATCAAATGATTTCGCTGAGTTTTACGGGACGGTTTTCCTGTACCGATTTTTTTGCTGCCAATGCGATAACAACCGATTTTAATCCGTCGTCGCCCGAAACCGGAAGCGCCAGATCGTTGATTACTGCCTGGCAAAATACTTTCATTTCGTTGGCATAGGCATCCAGATACCGATCCATAAAGAAATTGAGCGGCAACGAGCTGTGAACACCATCGCCGGCAAAATAGCGGTGATTTTCAGGGAAATTATTATCGGCACATGCCATCCCTTTTGAGCCAAATATTTCCACACGCTGGTCGTAACCATAAACCGCCTTGCGACTGTTGTCGATAACCCCGATGGCTCCGTTTGCAAATGTTAAGGTGATAACAGCCGTATCCACATCGCCGGCTTCGCCGATAGCCGGATCGACCAGTACGGCAGATTTTACATACACTTCGGTAACCTCGCTGCCAACCATATACCGGGCCATATCAAAATCGTGAATGGTCATATCCATAAACATACCACCCGAAACAGCGCTGTATTCTGCCGGTGGTGGCGCGGGATCGCGTGAAGTGATTTTCAGCACATGCGGATCGCCAATTTTACCATCAACAACCAGTTGTTTTAACTTCAGGAAATTGGGATCGAACCGGCGGTTAAAGCCAACCATCAGTTTTACGCCTGCTTTTTCAACGGCTTCCAAAGCGCCCTGTATTACGCTAACCGATAGATCTACCGGCTTTTCGCAGAAAATATGTTTCCCTGCTTTGGCGGCTTCAATAATGTATTGAGCATGAGTATCGGTTGGCGAACAAATCACCACAGCCTCAACTTCGGGGTGATTAATTACATCCTGATAATTGCTGTAAATAGTTGAAATACCAAAACCATTGGCCACTTCGGTGGCCCCGGCGATATTAACATCAGCTACAGCAACCACTTCGGCCTGGGGAACGCTTTGAACCAATGTGGCTATATGAACTTTACCTATGCGGCCAGTCCCGATTACTCCAAGTTTTATCTTTTTCATTTCAATATGTTTTTATTTATAATTTTTCTGTTCGTCATTGAAGTGGGCAAAAGTCACCCAAAGAGGTTACAAAAATGTATCAGAACAAATACAATCTGAATAATTCGACTTTTACCTTTATAAACCAAGCGATTGAATAAAATCGCGGTTACGTTGGGCGCAAACCTTCGGATTTCCCATGCCGGGAAGCACATCCTGTTCCACCACAATCCATCCGGAATACCGTTGTTTTTTAAGTTCGGCAACAATCGCTGCAAAATCAACAGCTCCCTTTCCCAATTCGCAGAAAACACCGCTACCTACCGATTGGAAATAATCCCAACCTTCGGTTCTGGATTTGGCTGCAAGTTCTGGATGGCAGTCTTTAAAATGGATATGCCAGATGCGTGACTGGTGTTTTCTTAAAGCGTACAAAGGATCACCACCTCCAAATTTATAATGGCCCATATCCAGAACCAGGCCAACCAACGATGGATCGGTCAGAGCCATTAACTGGTCAATTTCTTCCGGAGTTTCTACATATCCGGCGCAATGGTGATGGAATACGGTTCGCAATCCGGTTTTTGCCTTTACTTCGGCGGCGACGAAATTGGCCCCTTCAGCAAAAGTTTTCCATTCTTCGGGCGATAAACCCATATGGGCAGTTACTCTTCCTGCATTTTGGGTGCGTTCGGGCACACTGCCATTGTCGTCGGCCAGCACAATAAAGGCATCCGGATAACCTGCATCGGCCATCAGCTTAGCGGTTTTTACGGCAACTTCGGCACCGGCAGCATGTTTGGTTTTATCTTTCATAAAAACCGGGACAAAAGCTCCAACCATCGACAAGTTACGTTGGTCAAGTTCTTTTTTTAATTCAGTAGGGGTTGAAGGCATAAAACCCCAGTCACCCAGTTCCGAACCTTCGTATCCCGTATCTCTGATTTCATTAAGCACCTGTTCAAAACCAGCGGCTTTTCCATCCAGGTCAAATTCCAGAACTCCCCACGAACAGGGAGCATTAGCTATTTTTATCATGTTTTTATATAAGTTAGTTGATACTAATGATTAAAATTTTCTGGTCCATTCTTCATTCCAACGTTCAATCACCACTTTGGTCTGCGTGTAAAACTCAACGGCATGCGATGTTTGTCCGTGCAGATCGCCAAAGAAGCTTTCTTTCCAGCCACTAAACGGGAAAAAGGCCATTGGCGCAGCAACTCCAATGTTTACACCGATATTTCCGGCCATTGTTTCGTGGCGGAATTTACGGGCGGCAGCGCCACTACGCGTAAATAAACAGGCTGAGTTTCCGTATTTGTTGCTATTAATGAGGTTGATTGCGTCGTCAAGTGTTTCAACGTGAACCACGCTGAGTACCGGGCCAAATATTTCGGTTTGATAAGCCTTACTTTCCGGATTCACATTGCCCAAAATGGTAGGACCCACAAAATAGCCATTTTCAAAATCGGCAATTTTCAGATTTCGTCCGTCGAGCAGCAAATCAGCGCCATCGTCAACTCCCGATTGAATTAAACTTTCAATGCGGTCTTTACTTTCTTTGGTAATTACGGGGCCCATTTCAACTTCAGGCGACATGCCATCACCTGTTTTTCGCGACCGGGCAGCCACCACCAATTTTTCCAGAATCTTTTTCGAAGCTTCGCCCACGGTAATTACAACAGAGGCTGCAAGGCAACGCTGTCCGGCACATCCAAACGCGCTGTCGGCAATAATTTTCACAGTAGTGTCTTCGTCGGCATCGGGCATAACTACCACTGCATTTTTAGCACCACCCTGTGCCTGAACCCTTTTACCATGGGCTGTTCCGGTTTGGTAAACATGCCTGGCTACGGGTGTTGAACCAACAAAACTAATAGCCGGAATAAAAGGATGTTCGAGAATAGCATCCACCGTTTCCCTGCCGCCATGCACCATATTTAAAACACCTTTGGGTAAATGGAGGCTTTCCAACAATTCGAAAATGCGTGCCATTGTCATCGGTACTTTTTCTGAAGGTTTAACGATGTAGGTATTTCCGCAGGCGATGGCGTACGGCATAAACCAGAACGGAATCATGATCGGGAAGTTGAACGGAGAAATACAGGCTCCGACTCCGAGCGGCTGCCGGATCATAAATTCATCGACACCGCGGGCAATATCCTCAGAAAATTCGCCCTGAAGCAGTGTTGGAATTCCACAAGCTACTTCGATATTCTCGACTGCCCGCACCATTTCGGCTTTCGATTCGGCATAGGTTTTACCGCATTCCCGGGTACAAATTTCAGCGATTTCATCGGTATGCTTTTCCAGAATTTGTTTCATGGCATACAAATACTGCACGCGCTGGGTGGCCGGAGTATTTCTCCAGGCAGACCATGCTTCGTGTGCAGCTTTTGCAGCGTCCTGAATATCTATGGCGCTTCCAGCAGGCACTTTTGTGAGTGATTTTCCGGTGGCCGGATTAATTACATCCAACACTTCGCTACCTTTGCTGTCAACCCACTGTCCGTTGATATAATTTTTTAAAACTGTCATGTTTTTGTGTTTTAGCTTTAATATGATTCGTAAATAGTAAATAATCAGAGGTAATATCTCTGCTTTTTCTTTTTCTCGACATAGTTCGAATAGGCTTCTTTCACGGTATCCACTTCCGAAACTTCGGCTATGGCAACTTCCCACCAGGCATATCCGGGGACACCCTTTGTCAGGCTGGTTTCAATAGTTATCACCGTAGTTTTATCCTGATTTTTGGCTTCTGCTAAAGCAGCTTTCAGTGAATCGATGCTGTTTGCTTCAATTACATGAGCGCCCAAACTACAGGCATTCAGGGTAAAATCAACTGGCAGCACATCACCGGTGAGCAATCCGGTTTCTTCGTCGCGGTAACGGTATTTGGTACCGAA
Organism: Prolixibacteraceae bacterium; assembly: GCA_019459525.1. GTDB lineage: Bacteria > Bacteroidota > Bacteroidia > Bacteroidales > Prolixibacteraceae > Aquipluma. Next base: position 7,228 of record JAIBEY010000063.1, on the reverse strand, counting down.
ACGCTCTGAGCCGATGGATTGCGAAAGGCCTCCGATACTTGCAAAGCCATTGTTGTTGAGTAAAATGATGACAAACTTGACCCCTTCCTGAACGGCAGTAACAATTTCGCTATTCATCATCAGGTAATTGCCATCGCCCACCATCACGTAAATTTCGCGATCGGGACAAGCCATTTTGGCACCTATACCAGCCGCACATTCGTAGCCCATAGTTGAGTAACCATATTCCAGATGAAACCCTTTGGGATCAGTAGTTCTCCATAATTTATGCAAGTCACCGGGCAAACTTCCGGCAGCGCATAAAACCACATCACGCGATCCGGCAAAATCGTTTACTGCACCAACAACCTCACGCTGATGAACCGGTGTTTCTCCTGAAACTTTGTAGAATTCAGAAACCATTTTGTCCCAATCCAGATTCATTTTACCTACCCGGGCATGGTAGCTTTCATCAACCCGATAGCCTGAAAGCAAATCCGTCAATTCTTCCAGACAGACTTTGGCATCCGAAATCAACGGCAGTGCGCAGTGCTTGTGCGAGTCAAATTCGGCAATATTGATGTTGATGAATTTGACATCCGGGTTCTGAAATGCTGTTTTGGAGGCCGTGGTAAAATCGCTGTACCGGGTTCCGATTCCAATCACCAAATCGGACTGCTCGGTATATTCGTTAGCTCCGGGAGTACCTGTTGCACCAACGGCACCCAAATTTGACGGGTGATTGTAGGCCAATGATCCTTTGCCCGCAAAAGTTTCAGCAACTGGGATGTGGGTTTTCTCCACCAGTTTCGCCAAAGCTTCGGTCGCTTCGCTGTAAATTACACCGCCACCAGCCACAATAACCGGTCTTTTGGAGGCTTTAATCCACCGGACGGCTTCCTTCAACAGGTCCAAATCCGGACGCGGACGCTGAATTTTCCAGACTCGTTTGCGGAATAAATCTTCAGGAAAATCATAGGCTTCGGCCTGAACATCCTGAGGTAAAGCCAAAGTGACCGCACCTGTTTCCGATGGTGAAGTCAATACGCGCATCACTTCAGGAAGAGAGGTAATTAATTGTTCGGCACGGTTAACGCGATCCCAATATTTGGAAACCGGCTTAAAACAATCGTTTACCGAAATATCCTGCGAAGTGGCTGATTCGAGTTGCTGCAAAACCGGCGCTACGTTGCGTCGGGCAAAAATGTCACCCGGAATAAGCAATACCGGAAGTCGGTTAATTGTTGCACAAGCGGCACCGGTAACCATATTGGTCGCTCCCGGGCCAATGGACGAGATACAGGCAAATGTCCCCATCCGGTTTTTCATTTTGGCATACGCAATGGCAATATGTACCGAGGCCTGCTCATTTTTGGTCATGATGTACCTGAAATTGGTATCTTCCATCAAACCTTCGCCCACACCAGCCACAATACCGTGACCAAATATGCCCAGGCAACCGGCAAAGAATGGACTTTCAATGCCATCGCGCTCGACATACTGATTTTTCAGAAATTGGATAACTGCCTGTCCGACAGTTAATCGTATTGTTTTCATTTGTATGAAATATTAAAAGTTTAGCATCAGCCATTTTAGGCTATAAAAGTTTACAGAATTATTATTTAACGTCGTTTAGTTAAGCCCTGAAAGGGATTGGTCTGTTAACACAGGGTGTAGCCCTGTGCCCGCGAGATCATCATAGTTCGCCAAGCCAAGCCCTACAGGGGCGAAACATAACGCCCTTTCAGGGCTTTGATTATTAGGTCTTACTTTCACACAGGGCTTTGCCCTGCGCTATCGGATTAAAGGCTTTCAGCCTTAACTAAACAACATTGAATTATCATTCGCCATTCATTTCGCGTGTGACTACCGGTACTCTTGGATCCATTCCCTTCCAGGTTCCGTAGATCCATTGGTGGTCCGGATCATCTGAACTCATCAGGCTCTGGTCGCTACCTGCCAGAAAATTCAGGTAATACACGTTATAGCCATGCCCGGCCACCACCGGATGGTAGCCTTTAGGAATAAGAACCACATCGTTGTTCCGAGCTTCTGCAAGCTCATTTAAACTTCTGTCGTCGGTATATACCTTTTGGATTGCAAATCCCTGAGGTTTATCAATCTTGTAGAAATAAATCTCCTCAAGTTGCGCTTCTAGCAATTTCCCAGTCTCCGGATCGACTTTGCGGTCATCGTGTTTGTGTGCAGGGAAAGAACTCCAGTTTCCTGAAGGCGTATAAACTTCGACACAAACTAATTTACTGGCTGCCGATCCGGGAGGTAACAGGCGGTTGATCTGACGGCTGGCATTATCGCCGCCCCGGTGTTCAATTCCCATGGCAACCACATCGTCAGGTGTCACCAAATGGGCAGGGAATACCTGATCGGCAATGCACCAGCCACAAGCCATATCAAGCGAATTGCTAACCGGACTGATTTCGAATTTGGTATGCGGTGGCAGGTATAATCCATGCGGCAAGCCACTGAAAACATCTTTTCTTCCGTTCGAAGTTGTCCATGTTCCAGCCGAAGTTTCAGCCAAAAAATTTCCCCCGAGCAAAACAAACATATACTCATTTTCGCCGGTATCGCCCCTCCAAATTTGCCCTGACTCCATTGTCCTCGCCATAAAATTCAGGTGATTCCAACCTGCTTCCCCGGAAGAAATGGACTGGTAAATTTCTTTATCTCCGGATGGTTTTGCCAAAATCGGGCACTTTTTATCTCTGTTCATATTTCCGTGAATTAAACCAATAGTAAGCTTCGGATTTTTGAAATCAAATCAGTAGTAGCCTGACAGAATTGCTTTAACGTAACTACTGTTGCCGGGAAACTGTCAAACTCTTCGATGGTCATTCCGTTTTCATCGTAAGCACGCCTGAAATCCTTAAATTTCCGTTCAAGTTCAGCAATGATTTTCTCATCGACAGGGATATCCATGTAGTTTAGTATAGGCACGTCAGAACCATTGTACCTTTGCTGCCATTTGTATGGGGGCGAAATCACCACATTACCGCCAATGAATTGCGACCAGTGTAAATGATTCCTGAAGGCCGCGCTTAACAAGCGTAACCGATATCCTCTTTCGTTGTAAATCTGATAGGCTTTTTTCATGGCAGCGACTCCAGCCCAATCCATAATTCCAGGATTTGCAATGATATTCTCCTTATCAGCTATGGTCTTTAGGGCGTCGTCGAGTCGTCCGACCATCAGCGTGCAAACCGGCCCCATGGTGCTAATGTCTTTTCCTTCTTTTACACGGCGGCTCAACCCACGCTCAACAGCTTCGGCAACAGCAATGGCCTGAGGAACGGTGAAACTCACTGTCGCATTAACACTTACACCCTGATAGGTTACTTCTTCCATCGCTTCAATCCCTGCTTTTGTTGCAGGAATTTTCACAATGATGTTCGGCGCCAGTTTGCTGAAATGAATGGCCTGATCAACAATCTTTTGTGCACTGCGGTATAATCTGGGATCAGTCTGAATAGAAAGTCGTCCATTTTTACCCTTTTCCTTTTCAAAAATAGGTTCCAAAAGAACGGCAGCCTTTTTTGACATTTCTTCGATGAGCAACCAGGCAAGTTCATCTTCGGTTGCCGAAGGATGTTCTTTGATGAGCTTTTGGATGCTTTCTTTCCATATATCCCATTCTTTATTGAGGACTTCGAGCACGATTACCGGGTTACAGGTTGCTCCAACCGCTCCGTCAGCAATCGAATTACTTAACTCACCAACCGAGCAGGAATCGTTCCATAGCGCTGTTGGTGTTGTTTGTGAAATCTGATACAACTTGCTTTTATAAGCTTTGTTGTGTGTTGATGCTGTTTCCATATTTTTACTTTGAAATGGTATTAATTACTACTTTAAATAAATCCAACCCGGCTGATTACCAGAAAACCGCATAGAGAACCGCCAATATTCCGCAAATTCCAACGGCGGCAACATTAAATGTGGTGGTGGTTTTAAACACATTTGCATGAATAATAATGCCTTTTGCATCCATGGTACGTTGTGTACTATTTAAAATGATTATTGCGCCAATCAGGATAAAACCTACCACCAATACATAAACGGCGTCAAGCGCCAGGTAGCTCAGGGGGGACACAAAAAAGGCCGCAACCAAGCCAATCAGCATTGAAATTCCGATCATGATTCCTCCAGTTTTAACCGCTTTATGTTTCGACATATCATCGGCCAGTTGATTTTCAACCCGATGCGATTTATCTAACAGACTTAACCCAACCATAACTACCGTAAGGATGATAAATACATAACCTATCCGGAGAATAAAAGGAAGATCGGGGCTTGCCACTTTAAAAGCGATGCCCAGCGGAATGGTCAATAAAGCTATCCATAGCGCCGCATTGGCTGTGGCCTGCCTCCAGAATAAGCCGCAAAAGAAAATCAGGAAAACTCCGGGGTAAATAAATCCGGTATATTCCTGAATATATTGGTAAGCCTGATCGAGTGTTTTTAACTGAGGCGCCACAATAGTGGCTACAATCAGTGAAATTAAGGCAACAATGCGTCCAACCAAAACGAGACGTTTGTCGTTTGCATTTTTATTGATGTGGGCTTTATAAATGTCAATGGTAAAAATGGTTGATGTACTGTTTACAATGGAACTGATGGATGAAACCGCTGCCGCCGCAATTGCAGAAAAAGCCAGCCCTGTTATTCCGACAGGAACGATATTATTCAGCAACCACGGATAGGCTTCGTCTGATTTACTCAAATCAGCGCCCAGCGCGAATGCTGCAATACCGGGAATGACTACCAAAAGCGGAATTAACAGTTTGAGGTAACCGGCAAATACGACTCCGTATTGTGCTTCTTTGATGCTTTTCCCGGCAAGGCCGCGCTGAATAATAAATTGGTTAAAACCCCAGAATCCAAAATTCGTCAGCCACATAGACCCCAGAACCACACCCAGTCCGGGTAAATCGAGGAAAGCATCTTTCTTCCCGCCTGCTCCATCAGGAACGAAAACCATTCCTTTTTCGATGATCATATGAAATTTCTGGGGCGCTTTGTCAATTAATTCAGAAAAACCGGTTAAAAAACCATGACCATCGCCTAATGCACTGACGGCCAAAAATGTAGTCACCAATCCACCAAAAACCAGTACAACAACATTAATCACATCGGTCCAGGCAACGGCTTTCATTCCGCCCCAAAGCGAATAAACGGCTGAAAAGAATGAAAATCCGATGATCCCGTAAACCATAGGAACGCCTATTATCCGTTCCATGGCCAAGGCCCCCAGATAAATAACAGCCGTCATATTAACAAAAGTATAGACCAATATCCAAAACACGGCTAAAACCGTACTGACCCGCTTATCGTAACGTTGTGAAAGAAACTGAGGCATGGTGTAGATTCCCTTCTCAATAAACACCGGAAGAAAGTACTTGGCCACAAATATCAGAACCACGGCGGCAATCCATTCATAGGCGGCAATGGCCAATCCAATGGCATAACCGGACCCCGACATGGCAATAAAATGCTCGGCCGAAATGTTTGCGGCCAGAAGTGTAGAACCAATGGCCCACCAGGGCAACGATCGACTGGCCAAAAAATAATCCTGTGATGTTTTTTCTTCACCCTTTTTTGTTCGCGAAACCCATAATCCGGTGAATACAATTATGGCTGCATAGCCAATAAAGACTATCCAATCAATCAAAGCAAATTCTTTCATTTCAGCTAGTTAGAGTTAAATACGTTTAGTCACTCTAAAATTAGGCAAGATTTTAATTCTTACATTTTGCATTTTTACCCAGATATAATGCTATTTTAGCATCATCACTCTTATTCTGGCTTATTTATGCTAATACTGTAAATATTATGAAGCCATTTTTTCAAAAACTTGCCTCTTCGCCAAGCCAATCGGTCATCTTTTACGATGAAGAAAAACCGCATTTTTCGGTGCCCTGGCATTTTCACCCTGAAATTGAAATTCTGTATGTAAATAAAAGTTCAGGAACCAGTTATGTGGGTGACGGAATTCGTCGTTTTACGGAAGGTGAAATCAGTATTATTGGTGAAAATGTTCCGCATTGGTGGAAAAGTGATGCCAAATATTACGATGGGGAGGACACCACCGGAATAAAGGCGCTGATCATCCAGTTTAACAAAGAGATTTTCAACCAGAACTTTATTAATTTACCTGAAATGCAAGCCATCAGGGAATTGCTCGGACGATCGCAGCGGGGAATCCACTTTACCTGTAAAAGCCGCAAGCTGTTGGGGCAGCAGGTCATTCGGGTATTTCAGGAAACAGGTATCCGACGGATTACCGAACTGATCATTTTACTTGATATGATGGCCAACAGCAAAGAGTTTAAATACCACACCAGTATCGGATATTCAAAGACCATCAATACCTACGATTTCTATCGCTTCAATAAAATTCACGAGCACATCCTTTTAAATTTTACCCGCCCCATTAAACTGGAAGATGCGGCCAGTATTGCCAACATCAGCCCGACCGCGTTTTGCCGGTACTTTAAAAAGCATACCGGCAAGTCGTTTCTCTCGTTCCTGAATGAAATCAGAATCGGGCATGCCTGTAAACTGATGATCGAAGATAGTTTTTCGGTATCGCGGGCCAGTATGGAAAGCGGATACAATAACTTGTCGCACTTCAACGGCCAATTCAAACGGATTATGAATTTAACACCGTCAGAATATGTATCGGCCTACAAAAGTGGCAATCTCAAAAATAGCAGGACTCTATTAAAGAAAGAAAAGGATGCACTGATGGCATCCTCTGCTTCATGATCGTTTTTTGGGCTGGGTTCCAATACTCCTTTTCGATGTTTGACTCAAATGCAAGGAAAGCCCTGGGGAAAAGGTTTGTTCCCTGATTTATTTAACAAACAGAAATTCGTCCGGGATTTTGCATTCGCGAATGCTAATGCCCGAAAAGCCAACTTCGAGTTCGCTGCCCATGTAGTCTTCAAAGTAAAGAACTCGGAATTCGTGGAACCCTTCTTCCAGTGCAATTTTGCCATCGGCCCGCCGTGCTCCGTGCGATCCGTCGTTGTTTACCACTTCTTTTCCGTCGATGAATAGCTTCGAACCATCGTCGGAATAGGTGTAGAACCGGTAAACTCCTTTTTTGGGAATTTTCAGGAAGGCATTAAACTCGAATGCAAACGAATCGGGAACAGTAGCCGTTTCGAGCGAAATATTCTTCAGGATTCCGCTTTTCAGAATTTTGGCAGTCGCAAGTTCGTCGGTCGAT
>JAIBEY010000046.1 GCA_019459525.1 Prolixibacteraceae bacterium | reverse complement strand
TCTGGTCGCCGGTAAAACGCGATTTGCTGCCCGAAACCCAACCTTCTTTTGTAGTAATGAAATGGGCAATTCCTTTATATTTTTTGAAGCTCTCGAATTTAAATACAGAAAGCCTTCCCTGAATCATCTTTCTCATCGTTCAAAATTTTTGCGCAATTATAAGCAGTGTTATCCGTGCAATACATGATTTTTGTCGCGTGAAGATATAATGTTACGAGTTACGGGATGCGAGTAACGAGTTGTCGAACCCCAGAACCTGTAACCCGCAACAATTCTGTTTTATCCCATCAGCAACTGATTCATCCTGGCTTTATCCAGAATCTTAATGTAGCGGCGATCCGTTTCAATCAATCCTTCCTGGCACATTTCGCCCAACGTTCGGGCGAGCGAAGGGCGGGTAACGCCAAACATTTCGGCCAACTGTCCCTGCGACTGCTGTACCTCAACCGTTTGCAAACGGTCGCCAGCCTTTTCCAAAAGGTAATGGGCAATTTTTTGCTTGATGGTTTTAAAGGAAAGAAATTTCAGCTTTTGCGATAAAAACTGAGCACGGGTCGAAATGGTATTCAGGTAATTGTTCAGGATCAGGGCATTTAATTGCAGCAGTTTCACAAATTCAGCTTTGGGAATTGAGACCATTTCGACGTCGGAAGTAGCCGAAACGGTTACCGGAAAGCGATTTTCTTTTCCGAACAAAAAAGCAGTTGCCAATGGCCACGGCGCCGACATGTCTTCAATCTTTATGGTTTTTCCTGAATAGTCGGTCATCTCGGCTTTTACGCTGCCTTGCTGAATAATGAGCAGGCGGTCGCAAATTTCACCGCCGATGGTAATCAAATCATTCTTCTGATAGGTTTTAACCTGGAAGTGAATCTGACGGAATAATTCCTGAAGATCGTTAGGTGAAATACCCCTGAAAATGGGCGACTGGCAAAGTATTTCGGGCTGAATCATAAGGCGAATTCAATTAGGTATTTATAATGATTGTAAAGTTGAACCCGCTCCGGGGTTCTTAATAATCCATTTTTGTTTACCCCGCACTTCGTACGGGGTTATTAATATTAAACCACTTCGTGGTTTCTCCTGCCGAATCCTGAAGGGATTCAACCTGAATAACCGCGGGCTTCGACGTGAGCTCAGTCGAACGGTGTAAACCCGTGGTAAAAAGCACAGTGAAATCCAGAACCCCTAAGTGGGTTCAATAATATATTAGCCAATGAATTGAATTTTAGAAGAAACAGCAAAAGCTATTTTCTATTTTTCTTCCATTTTGTAACATTCGTTACATTACAAACAACCGAATGGCTGTAGTTTTGTTTCAGAAAAATACAAAATTAGTAACTGAAAAGGATGAATCAACATTCATCAATCACAAATAATCAATCAAGATGATACGCGAAATTGTAAATATAGACGAAGACTTGTGCAACGGATGTGGTGTTTGTGTACCAAATTGTCACGAAGGTGCATTGCAAATTATAGATGGTAAAGCCAGGCTCATTAGCGAATTGATGTGTGACGGATTGGGAGCCTGCCTTGGCCATTGCCCGGAAGGTGCAATTACGATTGAAAAACGCGAAGCTGACGAATACGACGAGGTGGTTGTTGTTCAACAAATTATTCCAAAGGGCAAAAACACGCTGGTCGCGCACCTGAAACATTTGAAAGAGCATGGCGAAACCGGATTCCTGAAACAGGCTGTTGGCTACCTGAAATTACACGCCAGCGAAATTCCTTTCAGCGTCGATGAGGTAATTGCCGAGGTTCATTCTACCAAAGTGGAATCATCAGGCTGCGCCAGCGGTGGATGTCCGGGTTCACAAGCTGTCAGTTTCGAACCACAGAATTTACGTTTTGCTCCGGCAGCTGCAACAACCGAAGCGCCTTCGGCCTTACGACAATGGCCAGTACAAATGCACCTGATTAATCCTGCCGCATCCAGTTTTCAGGGAACCGATTTGCTTTTGGCTGCCGACTGTGTGGCTTTTAGTTTAGGAAATTTTCACTCCAAACATTTGGCCGGAAAATCATTGGTTATCGCCTGCCCCAAACTCGATCAGGGAAAAGAAATATATGTAGAGAAAATTCGCCGTCTCATCGACGAAGCCCGCGTGAATACCATTACCGTGATGATGATGGAAGTTCCCTGCTGCGGAGGTTTATCGCAACTGGTTAAAATGGCAGCAGCCCAGGCAACACGCAAAGTTCCGGTAAAGGAAATCATCGTCAGCATCAAGGGCGAAATTCTGGACGAAAGCTGGGTGTAAAACCAGTTCCACCCTTCGACAAACTCAGGGCAAGAGTTTCAAGGTTTCAAGCTCCAAGTTTGCGGGAGATTCGGTTTGCAGGTTTCTATGACCTGAAAGGGCAGAATCTGAATAGCCCGGGGCGAAACCCCGGGTAAGGGAAATCGTCAGAGTTTAATCGTCCGCGAGCATTCGTTAGTAAAAGCGATTAACTTCTTTCCGACGAAACGGAATCAGTCAAATAATCATTTAAAAATTTAATAATCAATTGAGAAACTGATCTGCAAATTCATGCGGACAGCACTTCTCATTTCCAAAAAATTAGCTATGGATATGTTTTGTTTTCAATGTCAGGAAGCAGCCAAAGGAATTGGTTGCACAATTAAAGGGGTGTGCGGAAAAGACAGCGATGTGGCCAACCTTCAGGATACCCTGTTATTTGTACTGAAAGGCGTTGCCGCACTGAACAGTGAATTGCGCAAAGCCGGATTGGCCGAGCCCAAAGTGAATAAAGTGATTTTCGATGGTCTGTTCAGCACCATCACCAACGCCAATTTCGACGATGTGGCCTTTGTCATACGCATCAAGAAAACGCTCAAAATCCGTGATGAATTGCGTTCGAAAGCTGAAGCTGCCGGAATCGCGTTGCCAACGCACGAATCGGTGACATGGACTGCTGTAACTACCGAAGAGTTTGAAGCCAAAGCTGCCGAAGTTGGCGTTCTGAGTGAAAAAAACGAAGACATCCGTTCACTGAAAGAATTGATTATTTACGGGTTGAAAGGGTTGGCCGCTTACGCCGAACATGCTTTTAATCTGAATCATGAAAACGAAGAAATTTACGCTTTCATGGAACGCGCTTTGGCTGCAACCACTCAGGATTTATCTGCAGACGAGTTGGTTGCGCTGACCCTCGAAACCGGGAAATTTGGTGTCGATGTAATGGCTCTGCTCGACAAAGCGAACACCTCCAGCTACGGAAATCCGGAAATGACCAAAGTAAACATTGGAGTCCGGAAAAATCCGGCCATCCTGATTTCGGGTCACGATTTGCGCGACTTGGAAGATCTTTTGGTACAGACCGAAGGAACCGGAGTGGATGTTTACACCCACAGCGAAATGCTTCCGGCCAATTATTATCCGGCATTCAAGAAATACAAACACCTGGCCGGTAACTACGGAAATGCCTGGTGGAAACAAAAAGAAGAATTCGAAAGTTTCAATGGACCTATCCTGTTTACCACCAACTGTATTGTTCCACCGATGGAAAAAGCAGGTTACCGTGATCGTATTTATACCACAGGAGCTAGCGGATTACCTGGCGCAGTGCACTTTCCCGACCGCAAACCGGGACAGCGAAAAGATTTCCATGCCATTATCGAACATGCTAAAATCTGCGGTGCGCCAACAGAAATCGAAACTGGCGAAATCATTGGCGGATTTGCTCATAACCAGGTTTTCGAATTGGCAGTACCCATTGTTGAAGCTGTAAAAACAGGAGCAATCCGTAAATTCTTTGTGATGGCTGGTTGCGATGGCCGCATGAAAGAACGCGATTATTACACGCAATTTGCTGAAAAACTCCCTAAAGACACTGTGATTTTGACAGCAGGTTGCGCCAAATACCGTTACAACAAACTGCCTTTGGGCGACATCAACGGCATTCCTCGCGTAATCGATGCCGGACAGTGCAACGATTCTTATTCATTGGCCGTTGTTGCTTTGAAACTGAAAGAGATATTCGAGTTGGAAGACATCAACGATTTGCCGATTGCCTACAACATCGCCTGGTACGAGCAAAAAGCGGTAATTGTATTGCTGGCACTGCTCTACTTGGGTGTTAAAAACATCCACCTCGGACCAACATTACCGGCCTTCCTGTCGCCAAATGTGGCCAATGTGTTGGTGCAGAACTTTGGTATTGCCGGAATACAATCGGTTGACGAAGATTTGAAACTGTTCCTCCAGACCGAGAAAGAACTGGAAGAAGAATTTGAGAAATAGAGGTTAGTTGATTTGTTTAGTGGAAAACCTTCCGGTCGAAATGATCGGGAGGTTTTTGCGTTTTGACAATTAGCAAAATACAATTAATCGATTTCAATAATCAAATTTTGGTAATCGGATTTTGTTGATCACCTTCTTTTAAAGTCAGGATTTCACTTTAAGTGAAGCTCTGACTAGTTATAGCCAACATTTTTTGACTGAATTTTCCGATTCTTTTTGGTCAAATTTAGCTTTTAAAACCTAATTTCTGAACTTTTAATTTTCCACGCATCGTTTTCTGCATTAAATTTAAATTTATTAAAGACTGATTTTCAGTGTATTAAAATATATTTTGAAAAATATTTGAAAATTTTAGTACTTTGTGTTGCATAGAACCATTTAAAGTTCGTATGTTTGTAAAGCCAATAACAATGTAAGAGAAGGTAGAAGTTTAAAAAAAGTTCTTTATAACTGTAACGAAAACAAAAACCGATCGTCTTACCAACAGAGAAAACAAGAAAACAACATCAGAAAATAAGAAAACGTGTTCGGAAAACAAAAACAGAAAACAGAAACAATTCAGAAAACAAAGCTCAAAGCCATGAAAACAACAAACAATGCTCAGAAAACAGAAAACAAGAAACTTGAAAACCCGGTAAGCAAAACTTTCGCAGTAGTATTAAGCCTGGTGTTAATTAGTCTTACCGTAAGTGCCAACGGTTTTTGGAAACAACTGTTGGTAAACAACACCTACGGAAAAATGGCCACACTCATGGTCGATCAGCAAAAAGAACAGGAAGAGTTGCTGGCCTATACTGCTCTGGTAGTCGTGGCTCATTCGGCAGAAGTTAGCGCCACCGCCAACTTATCAGCGTTGCAAACCGCCAAAGAAAAAAGTCTGGAAATAGAACGTTGGATGACAGATGAAACTTATTTTGTTTCAAACGGATTTACCAATCTGGTTGAAACCGAAGAATCTCTGCAAATTGAAGACTGGATGACAAACAACAGCCTGTTCAGCAATGCGGTAAACGACATCGAGAGTGAACCTGCAATGGTGACTGAAGCCTGGATGTTAGACACAAACATTTGGATCAACTAATTCTACATTTTTTGACGGGGAGAAATTTTGAACGAAATTTAAGGAGGGAAAAATAATGGATCTGAACAATACAAAAGCTCAAATGCGCAAGGGCGTTCTCGAATACTGCATTTTGCTGGTCATCGACGGAAAACCTTTGTATGCAAGCGATATCATTGACGAGCTTAGCCGATCAAAGATGATCGTGGTGGAAGGAACGCTTTACCCATTGCTAACCCGCCTGAAAAATGACGGATTACTGGCCTACAAATGGGAAGAATCGACACAGGGACCTCCCCGTAAATACTATGAACTAACCGATGAAGGCCGATATTTCCTGAATGAAATGGGAGCCTCGTGGGACGAGTTGGTTGAAGCAGTCAGAATGATCAAAGAACATAAATAGGTCATCTTCAGTATAAAGAAAACAAATCTGAAAAATTATCCAGAAATGAAAAAGACATTTACAATAAACATTAGTGGAAGCATTTTTCACATCGACGAAGATGCCTACGAAAAGCTGCAACGATACCTGCATATGTTGAACCGCCACTTCGGGGCAGCCGTTGAAGGTCAGGAAATACTTCAGGATATTGAAGCACGTATTTCTGAACTCTTCATCGAAAAAACCACAAATAAAGTTGAGGTTATCACCGACGGGATGGTTGACGAAGTAATGGCCCGAATGGGAAAACCGGAAGACTTCATGGAATCCGGAGAAGAAGAAGCTTCAGCAAAAGCTCAACCAGAAAGCGCTACCCCCAATGACCAACCTATCCGCCGCCGCCTTTATCGCGATGGTGACAGCCGTGTACTCGGTGGCGTTTGCTCCGGAATGGGTGCCTACTTTAATATTGATGTCGTAATTCTTCGTATCATTTTTGTATTAGCCTTCTTTCTGGGAGTTGGCGCTTCGTTCATCATATATATTGTACTCTGGATTGCTGTGCCAAAAGCAAAAACAACTGCCCAGCGACTTGAAATGAAAGGGAAAGAGGCCACCATCTCCAATATCGAAAAATCGATCAAAGAAGAAGTGAACGAAGTTGGCGAAAGCTACAATAAGTTTATGAACTCAAAAAACGAGAGAGGAGAATCTCGTGTAGAAAGCTTTGGTAACGTAGTGGCCAGCGTATTAAAAGTGGCCCTTCGAGTCCTGGTTCTGCTATTGGGAGCCGTTCTTATTATTGGTGGTATTGCCTCCCTGATTGGGTTTGTAACCTCAATTGCCATAGGACATTCCTTCATGCACGGTGGCCCCTGGAATTTCGGATGGGACTCTGATGTTAACATGACCGGACTACTTGAGCATTTTGTTAGCCCGGGAGCTTACACCGTTTCCCTGATTGCCATTTCTGTACTGATCGGAATCCCGATTTTACTCATCCTGTTCATTGGCACCAAATTGCTGTTCAGGTATAAAACCAACAACAAACTGATCGGCCTTGGAACATTCGGACTTTGGCTGGCTGCACTCATTGCATTAATCGTGGTAAGCGTTAATCAGGTAGGTAACTTCGGAAAACAATCGAGCCAAACCGTTACCCAAAAGATCGATTGCACCACCTGCAAAACTCTTTACCTGGAAACTACCGACGATTTGTACGAATCGCTGATTGAAGACCATATTTCGCTCGACCGCATGAAAATTGCCGTAGTAAACGGTAAAGAAAAAATGTTGGGCCATCCGCGCTTCACCATTGAAAAAAGCAGTACCGGCGAATATTTACTCCTGATCAAAAAACGGGCACGTGGAAACAGCACCGAAGATGCCCAGAAAAACGTTGAACTCATTGAATACAACTTCAGCCAGAAAGATTCGACCCTGAAGTTTGACCCCTACTATTTCCTGAAAGAAAATGCCAAATGGCGTAACCAGGAAGTATCCATGATCCTGAAAGTACCTGAAGGAAAATCGGTTTATCTGAATGAAAAAATGACCGAAATTATCTACGACATCGAAAACACTGAAAACATGTGGGATGGTGATATGGTAGGCAAAATATGGACGATGACTCCCGATGGGTTAGCCTTGAAACAGGCACCGGTTCAGCTTACAAAGTAAATCTCTGAAAATACCTCGATTCTTAATGATTGAAGGCTGTCAAGAAATTGGCAGCCTTTTGTTTTAGTAACCGTTTTGCGCCTGATACGAACTCCTTAACTGTAAAATATTAATGAGACTATTGTAAAATATTTTTACACACTATCATCTCAGTTAAAAACACAAACAATTGATTTATTGACATTTAAATGTTTGGCATTAATCTGGCATATTGTAATGCCGTCAAGAAAACAGAAACATTTAAAACTCATTGTCATGAAAACAACAAAACATGTTCAGAAAACAGAAAACAAGAAACCTGAAAACACAATTAGCAAAACCGTTGCAGTAGTATTAAGTTTTGTGCTCATTAGCCTTACAGTTAGTGCCAACGGATTTTGGAAGCAACTGCTGGTAAACAATACCTACGGAAAAATGGCCATACTCATGGTCGATCAGCAAAAAGAACAGGAAAAGTTGCTGACCTATGTTAGCCCGGTAGCCATAGCACACCCTGCACAAGTATGCACCACTACCAACTTATCGGCGTTGGAAACTGCCAATAAAAAAAGCCTGGAAATAGAAAATTGGATGATTGATGAAACTTATTTTGTTTCAAACGCAGTTACCACTCCGGTCGAGCCCGAAGAAACTCTCGAAATTGAAGATTGGATGACCGATGAGCATTTCTGGAATTTCTAGGAAGTTGCGTTAGTCAACTTCTTTAAAATCAGGCTTAGAAAACCATACAAAAAACAGTCTCTTTGTTCGGAACCGACCGTACCTGAAGGCTACCGCCATGCAGCCGCATAATCTGCCGTGAAAGGCTTAGCCCGATTCCCGAGCCGTTTTCGCGGGTAGTGAAGAAAGGAACAAATATTTGTTCAATAATTTCATTTGGAATCCCGGGTCCATTATCCATCACACAGATTTCAGGGCGCATGTTGGCCGCATATTGAGCGGCAATGTGAATCCGCCCATCAGGATTACTGGCGATAGCTTCCAGCGCGTTTTTCAACAAGTTAAGCAGTACTTGCGAAATCAGGTTTTCATCAGCAAAAAGTTCCAGTTCGGGCGGGTTCAAAGCAACGGTCAGTTTTACTTTTTCACAATTATTCAGCGAGAAATACAAAACTTTGATGCGGTTAACCAGGTCTTCAACCCGGAACACTATCTTATCAGGTTTCGGTAACCGGGTTAATTTTCGGTACGATTCCACAAAAAGCATCAGTCCGTTGCCTTGTTCTTTAATCACATTAAGCCCACGGATAGTGGTTTGTATGATTCTTTCATCCACTTCCTCCGGAACAACAGGGCGTCCGGAAATGGTAAAAAATTTGCTCAGGCTTTCGGACAGCGACGTAATTGGGGCAATCGAATTCATAATCTCGTGCATCAAAACCCTGATCAGCTTCATCCACGAATCCAGTTCCTTTTCGTCGAGTTCATTCCGGATATCCTGAATGGAAAGCAAGATCAGCTCGTCGTCTTTGGTCTTAAACGAAGTAGCTTTTAGCGACAGTTCTATGGTGCCGCGTTCGGTTAAAACAGGCACCAGCTTTTGGTCAAAGGGTTTAATATTCAGCACCGCCTGAAACAGATTCCAGTTTATCCGCTCCAGTTGGTTAATGTGTGTGAGTACATCAATAGCCAGCATTTTTTTTGCCGCCGAATTGGCATGGAGAACAAAACCCCTGGAATTAAAAGTCACAATTCCGGTAGCCACATGTTCGAGCAACGTCTGGAAATACTGTTCGCGCTGCTGATTCTCGATCTTCAATTGCTGAATCTGCTCGTTAATTTTGCTCAGTCCCTGGTACAACTCGCGAATGGGTTTGCCCGAAATATTGGTCGGAAATAGCAATGTTGAATCATTGTTTCTGACCGATTCCAGAAAATAGCCCATTTTCCGGTTCGTTGTATTTAAGTACTTTATCAGGTTTAAAACAACCAAAACCTCCAAAACCAAACACGCCACCGCCAGCAAAAAAGAGTTGAAAGCCACAAAAGACCAGGCCGCTGCAAAAGCCAGTACGACCATCAGCAGAACCCTGAAAACAATCTGATAATAAAGGTTTCGACTGATCATTATCCGAATTTTTTGATCTTGTTATAAAGCGTTTGCCGGGTAATTCCCAGTTGATCGGCTGCAGCGCTCAGGTTTCCCCCGTTTTTTTCGATGGCCAGATTGATCATCCGTTTTTCCATTTCTTCGAGCGTTAATTCCGTTGAAACATTTTTCCCGGAAAGAATGGGCCGCATGAAAAAGTCTTCAGGTTTCAGCACATTGTTCTCACTCAGGATAACCGCTTTTTCAACAGTGTGTTGTAACTCGCGGATGTTTCCGGGCCAGGCATATTTAAGCAGTTTATCCTGAGCCTGCTGATTAATTTTGAGGTTCGGTTTGTTGTATTTCGACGAATATTTTTTCAGAAAGAAATCGGCCAGCACCAGCACATCATTTCCCCGCTCGCGCAGTGGCGGAACTTCAACCTGGATGGTATTGATGCGGTAAAGCAAATCTTCGCGGAAAAGCCCTTCGTGAACCATGCTTTCCAGATTTTTATTGGTGGCGCAAATCAACCGGATATCAACCGGAACCGTTTGATTGGACCCAATACGCGAAATCTGACGGTTTTGTATGGCAGCCAGCAATTTAGCCTGAAGATGAAACGAGAGGTTCCCGATTTCGTCAAGGAACAAACTGCCTTTATCGGCCACTTCAAATTTTCCGGGACGGTTTTCGCGGGCATCGGTAAAAGCGCCTTTAACATGCCCAAACAACTCGCTTTCGAAGAGTGTTTCGGTAATTGCACCCATATCAACACTCACCAATACTTCTTCTGCCCGTTTCGAAAGGCGGTGGATTTCCTGGGCGATCAGCTCTTTCCCTGTACCGTTTTCGCCGGTAATCAGTACATTGGCATCGGTTTTTGCCACTTTCCGAACCAGGTTCAACACATTCATCAGTTGCGGCGACGAACCAACAATATACTTTTGCTCGCGGTTAATCTCACTCTTCAGCCCTTTTTCCTTCTCTTTCAGTTGACTTACCTCTTTCTTCGAAAGGTTTAGCTGAAGGGCCGATTTGAGGGTTGCCATCATTTTGGCGTTATCCCACGGTTTCAGCACAAAATCGGTAGCCCCGGTTTTCAGCGCTTTAACGGTTAATTCAACATCGCCATAAGCGGTAATCATCACTACCGAAATTTCCGGATTGGTTTCCTTAATGCGGCTTAGCCAGTAAATACCTTCGTTCCCGGTATTTATTCCGGCGTTAAAATTCATGTCGAGAATAACCAGATTGTACTCTTTCTTCCGGAGCTCAGTAGGTATTTGGTTCGGGTCGGAAAGCGTAGTGACCGTTTGGAATTCAGGAGCTAGGAGAATCTCCAGTGCACTTAAAATGCTTTTGTTGTCATCGACAATCAGAATATTTCCTTTTGCCATTTTTTTTAATCAAAGATAAAGTTCCGTTCAGAGGAAGTCAATCGTTTGTTAAAATATTTTACACAATCGTGTCAATTATTTTAACGTACATTCTTAATTTTAAAATATAATACCCTGATTATATGCAACTTATATTTATGGCATTATTCTGGCACAGCCTTTTGCAAAACAATTAAACAATGAGGCAGAAAGATTTCATCCTATTCGTATCATTTTGGTTTTTGACTGGAAATGCATTGGTGGCTCAGACCAACTGGAACCTGACCCGGTGCATTTCCTTTGCGATTGAAAACAACATCGGGCTGAAGCAAAAGGAAATTCAAAAGAAACTGGCTACAGAAGACCTGAGCCAGTCGAAACGAAACCTGTTACCCGAAATCAGCGCTTCATCGCGGGCCGGAATTAGCTTTGGACGTTCAGTAGATCCCAATACCAACGATATTGTGAACAACGAGTTCTTTAACAACAGTTACGAGCTTGGGGCTTCGCTGACAATTTTTAACGGTTTTAAACAGGTTAATCAGATTGAATACCTGAAATTCAGGAAAAAAGCCAGCGAACTAAACCGGCTGAATGCCATTGATGACCTGGCTTTTAGTGTAATGAACTCCTATTTTGATGTGCTTTATTACCAGGGCGTGTTAAAGATTGCCCTGGAACAAGTCGAAACGTCGCGCATTAACCTGAGAAAAATTGAAAAACAGGTGGATCTGGGAATGAAATCGAAAACCGATTTGCTCGAAATGCGGGCCAATTTCGAAACCGAAGAATTACGCCGGATTCAGGTAGAAAACAACCTGAAGACAGCCATGCTTCAGTTGAAACAGCACATGAACCTGACCGAAGGAACGGACTTGATTTTAGATGCTGAACAAAGCCCGATGGTGCCGGCAGGAAATCAACAACAGGAAAATTTGTTTAATTCCTACACCCAGTGGTCGCCCTATTACCAATCGTTCGAGGCACAATTGAAAGCAAGCCGTAAATCACTGGCCATCAGCCGATCGCAATTGTATCCCTCGCTAAGTGCTTACGGATCGATGGGAACCGGTTTTTACGAAACTACCAAAGACGATTCAGGCAAAACAATTGGATTCGGAACTCAATTGGATAACAATAGGAGTCAATATTTGGGGGCATCGGTCAATATTCCGATTTTCAGCCGCTGGGCTGCAAGGTCGGGTATTAAAAAAGCTAAACTGGGAGTTGAAGAAGCCCAAAATACATTGGACGAAGAGAAACAAAAATTGTATTTTGAAATGGCCAATAACCTGAATGACCTGGAAGCCCTGGAAAAAGAATACAACCAGTACCAGAAACAACAGGAAGCCGACCAGCAGGCATTTCAGGCATCGGAGAGAAAATTTGAACAGGGTTTGGTGAATGTGGTCGATTTTTACATTGCCAAAAACAGGTTGGCTAATTCGGAGAGTCAGGTGCTAAAAGCCCGACTGCAGTGGGAAGTCAAAAAGAAAATACTCGATTTTTACATGGGAAAACGATTCTGGGAATAACCAGGAAACGGAAAAAAAGGAAAATATTTATTAAACAGATTTATTAACCGGTGGCTGAGACTTCGGCGTGAGCTCTGTCGAACGCCTGTCGAAGCCAAACTTGAAACTATATTGTCATGGGAATGGATAAAGTAATAGAAAAGAAAAAGGGCATCAGGCCCAAACACATCATCTGGGCTGCGGGAGTTCTAATCATCGGATTCCTGCTCTACAAAGTGGTATTTGCCGAAACCGGTTCAACCTTCAGGGCCGAAAAAGAAAAGCTGACCATCAGCACTGTTGAAGACGGACTTTTTAATGACTATATCACCGTAATCGGCCAGGTGGAACCCATAACCACCATTTATCTGGATGCCATTGAAGGTGGACAGGTGGAAGAGCGGTTTATTGAAGAAGGTACCATGGTAAAAAAAGGCGACGTAATTTTGCGCCTCGAGAACCGCCAGTTGTACCAGACCATCCTGAACAGCGAAGCATCTCTGGCCGAAAAAGAAAACTACCTGCGTAACACGCGCATCAATTTCGAAACCGAATTAATCCAGTCGCGCAAGAACCTGCTGGACAACCGTTACCGCCTGAACCGTAAAAAACGGACATTTGAGCAAAACAAAGCGTTATTCGATGACGAACTGATCTCCAAAGAGGACTTTCTTCAGGCTAAGGAAGATTACGAATATGAAAAAAACATGCTCGAAATCAATAAGGTAAAAGCAAAAAACGATTCGTTGATTCGGGTTACTTCCATGCAAAGTCTGGAAACCGACCTCGGGAAAATGCGCCAGATGCTGGTGCTGGTTCGCGAAAGGCTCGATAACCTGAATGTAAAAGCACCGGTTGACGGGCAGTTGGGAATGCTCGACGCCGAAATTGGTCAGCGTATTAACGAAGGCCAGCGCATTGGGCAGATCAACGTACTCGACAACTTCAAAATTAAAGCGCTGATCGACGAGCATTATATCGACCGCGTGAAACGTGAACTTCCGGCCTCGTTAGATCGGAATGGAACCAACTTTAACCTCATGGTTCGCAAGGTCTATCCTGAAGTACGGAACGGGCAATTTGAAATTGATATGATTTTCGACAACAGTTCGCCCGACAACATCCGCACCGGACAAACGTACCACATCAAACTCGAATTGGGCGAATCGGGCAAAGCAGTATTGCTGCCCCGTGGTGGATTTTTCCAAAGCACCGGTGGACAATGGGTATTTGTATTGAACGAAAACGAAACAGAAGCAGTAAAACGGAATATCCGGATCGGAAAACAAAATCCACAGTACTATGAAGTTTTGGAAGGCCTCAATGCCAATGAAAAGGTAATCACCTCGGGCTACGAAATGTTCGGGACCAACGACCGGATCGTGCTGAAATAAAAGGGGGAACGGAAAACGGAGGCGGGAGAACGGAAAACATAACAGAACTGGAAGATTGAAAACGAAAAAAGGTAAATTTATTTTTATCCTATTTTTATTCATTCTCAAAACTAAATCATTATGTCAGCAAAAATCGAAAAATTTGAAGACCTTGATGTTTGGCAAAACGCTATTTCGCTAAGCGTTGATATTTACAGCAAATTTCAGAATTGCAAAGACTATTCTTTTAAAGATCAAGTCTGTCGGGCCTCCGTTTCTGTTCCGTCAAATATTGCTGAAGGCTTTGAAAGGCAGTACAACAAAGAGTTTATACAGTATTTATTCATTGCCAAAGGTTCCACAGGAGAAGTTCGCACGCAATTATTGATCGCCTTTAGGCCAGGCTTGTTAAGCGAGACAGATTACCAATTTTTACTGGAGAATACCAGAAAAATATCAGCACAATTATACAATTTAATCAAAATCAGAAAAGAACGATTCAGTTAATAACTTATGAAAAGGCTCTGTATTCCGGTCTCCGGGTTCCATTCTCCCTTTTCCAAATTTTTCCATCATGATCAGAACTGTCAACTTAAACAAAGTATTCCGCACTGAAGAGATTGAAACCAGTGCATTGAACAACGTAAGCCTTCACATACAGAAGGGCGAATTTGTGGCCATCATGGGACCTTCGGGCTGTGGTAAGTCAACGTTGCTGAATATTATCGGCCTGCTTGACAACCCATCAACCGGTGAGTATTACTTCGATAATCAGGAAGTTGGTGCATTTAAAGAACGTAACCGCACACTTCTCCGTAAAGGTAATATTGGATTCGTTTTCCAGAGTTTTAACCTCATCGACGAGCTTAACGTTTACGAAAACGTGGAGCTTCCGCTTATTTACCTAAAAATGAGTGCCAAAGAACGTAAAGAAATGGTCGAAAAAGTGCTCGAACGGATGCAGATCAGTCACCGCAAAAAACATTTTCCGCAGCAACTCTCCGGGGGGCAGCAGCAACGTGTAGCCATTGCCCGCGCTGTGGTTGCCAATCCAAAATTGATTTTGGCCGATGAGCCAACCGGTAACCTCGATTCGAAAAACGGTCTGGAAGTGATGAACCTGCTTACCGAACTCAACCGCGAAGGAACCACCATTGTGATGGTAACCCACTCCATGCACGACTCAGAATTTGCCCATCGTGTAATCAACTTATTTGATGGACAGGTGATTACCGAAGAAGTAAAGCATAAAATGGGCGAAGTATTGATTTAACAAAACTCAACCTATGCTTAGAAACATTTTCACTACAGCCTACAGGAGCTTGTTGAAAAACAAATCGCATTCACTCCTGAACATGATTGGACTTACGCTTGGAATTACTTCCTGCCTGTTGATCTTTCTTACCATCAGGTATGAACTTAGTTTCGATAACTTTCATTCCAATGCCGACCGTATTTACCGCATAACGACTACCATTCATAACGAAAGCGCCGATTATTTCCCAGGAGCATCCTATCCGGTAGGCGAAACGGTAAGAGACGAGTTTGCCGAATTTGAAAAAGTTTCTACCGTTTACTTTGAAGAAGAAGGTATAGTAAAGGCCAACAACCAGATTTACAAAGAAAAAGGTATCGCCTATATTTCACCTGAGTTTTTTGATATTTTCAGTTTCGACTGGCTGGTCGGCAATCCGCATCAGGCACTCGAAGCGCCAGGAGCTATGGTATTGACCGAATCGCTTGCCCGTAACTATTTTGGCATCGACAAAACAGGCGATTTGGCCAGTGTGCTTGGAAAAGTTATCCGGCTAAATAATCAAACCGACTTTACTGTAGCCGGTGTTACCAAAGATTTTCCTTCGAATACCGATCTGCCTTTCCGCGTAATGCTTTCATTGTCAACCCTGAAACCATCGGAACGCCGCGAAATGACCGACTGGATAACCTTAAATTCATCGGTGAGCCATTTTGTTCTCCTGAAAAACGGTGCCAATCCGGCAAAAATTGAAGCCCGTTTTCCCGAATTCCTGAAAAGTCACATGGCTTCAAACGAATCCGGACGAAGGTCACTTCAGCTTCAGTCCTTAGCTAAGATCCATTTCGACGACCGGTATGGCAATTACAACAACCGGACAGTTACCCCAAATATCATACTGATGTTGACATTAATTGGCCTGTTTTTGCTGATTACAGCCTGCATCAATTTTGTAAATCTGGCTACAGCCCAGTCATCCAAACGTTCGAAAGAAGTTGGCGTTCGGAAAGTTTTAGGCGCCGGGAGAGCCGAATTAATCCGAAAATTTATGGGAGAAGCCGTACTCATTACCTTTGCCTCCCTGACCGTATCGTTTATAGCCGCACTCATTTTCTTTCCGTCAATTTCAGACCTGCTTGGGTTGCACTACAATACCAAATGGATAACCGACCCGCTAATTCCGGTTTTCTTCATCGGTACCGCCATTGTTGTCAGCACGTTGTCTGGTCTTTATCCGGCACTGGTCATGTCGGGGTTTCATCCCATTCTGGCCATGAAAAGCAAAATGAGCAACAGCATTGCTCCCGGAGGTTTTTCGTTACGTCGCGGACTCATCATTTTTCAGTTTGTTTTGTCGCAGGTGTTGATAATCGGAACAATAGTTGTTGCGCGACAGCTCAATTTATTTCAGAACCGCCCACTCGGATTTGACAAGGAAGCCATTGTTACGGTGACTTTGCCTCGCGGAGAAATTCAGCAAAAACAATCGTTGCGAAACCAGCTTTTGGAGATACCCGGAGTTCAGTCGGTAAGTCTCAATCAAAATAATCCGTCGAGCGACGGGAATTGGGTTGGCGTTTTTAATTTCCCCGGTTCAGGCATAACTCCTGATATGAACATTGTGATGCGACCTGCCGACCCTTCCTATATAAAAACCTATGGTTTAACCCTATTGGCAGGACGCGACCTGACCGAAAACGACACACGACGGACAGCCGTTATTGTAAACGAAAACGTACTTAAACTGATGAGTATCAGTAATCCGCAGGATGCCCTGGGAAAAACGATTACTACGTTCGGGGATAATACAGTCATAGTTGGGGTCGTAAAAGATTTTCATGCGTTTACGCTTTATGAACCTATTCAGCCGGTATTTTTATTTAACGATCCGAATGGAGCCCGACTGGCCGGAATAAAAATCAGTACTTCCGACATCAGAACCACGATTGCAAAAATCGAATCGATTTATAAAACAAGTTTCCCCGAGAATATATTTGAATATCAATTTCTTGACGATACCATTGCTTCGTTTTATGAAGAAGAGAAAAAACTATCCCACATTTTCACGGTCTTTTCGGGAATAGCCATATTTATTGGATGCCTGGGGTTGTTTGGATTGATCTCGTTTATTTCAATGCAACGGACCAAAGAGATTGGTATTCGGAAAGTAAACGGGGCCAGGCTCGCCGAAATACTGGCATTATTAAACCGGGATTTTGCGCTTTGGATTGCCATTGCTTTTGTTATTGCTTGTCCGGTGGCCTGGTACATCATGAATACCTGGCTGGAAAAGTTTGCTTATAAAACCGAATTAAGCTGGTGGATTTTTGCTCTTTCAGGAATATTGGCGCTGGGAATTGCATTGCTCACCGTTTCATTTCAATCGTGGAAAGCAGCGACAAGAAACCCGGTGGAAGCACTGAGGTACGAATAAGGGGGACGGGAGAAAACTAAAACAAAAGAACATGAACTTACACAACATTAAACTGGCAATCAGGAACCTGAAAAAGCACAAATTGTATAGCGTGCTTAGCATCACCGGATTTTCTGTCGGATTTGCGGTTTGCATTTTCGTTGCCATGTTTATTTACAACGAACTTTCGATGGACAAGTGCTACCCGAATTACCGGAACACGGTGCTTGTTTACGAATCGAAAAGAAATTTCAGTAACCTCGACATCAAACTTAACCAGGAATTCAAGGAAAAGTACCCTGAAGTTGAAGCAACCTGCCCACTCGAAGAAATCACTTCTATGGAAGTGTCGGCCAAAACCAGTCAGAATTTTATCCGGTTCACCGGTTTGATTTCGACCACCAACGATTTCTTTTCCATTTTCCCTATCCGGGTTTTGGTTTCATCGGGGAAACAACCGTTTGACGGGAAAGAATCGTTCCTGATTACCCAATCGTTTGCAGAGCAAATGTTCCCAAACGAAGACCCGATTGGCAAACAAATGACCATTTTTGATTTTATGCACGGACAGGTCACCGCTGTAATTGAAGATTTCCCGAAAAACTCAAGCATCCAGGGCAAAGTACTGGTGAACGCCGAAAACCCTGATTTTATACTTTCGCAAAGTTGCGACAACGGCAGATGCTGGAATCCCATCAATCACTACCTCGCGCTTCGTGAGGGAACCGACCGCATTGCACTGGCAAAAAAAATGTCGGCAGATTTTCCGAAAAACCATCCCGAAATCAGCGAGGTTGCTTTTCAGCGGCTCGAAGATGGTTACCTCTCTCCCATTGAAAGTTCGGGAACCCTTTCAGGCAACAAATCCTTGCTGCTGATTTTACTCTCGGTCGGGTTAGTCGTGCTGGCGCTTTCAACCATTAATTTCCTGAATTTCTATGTTTCAATGCAATACGCTAAGCTGAAAGAAATAGGGATTAAAAAAATCAACGGGGCTAGTTTCAGGCATTTGCTCCGTTTCTCGTTATCCGAAGTCTCGGTCAGCATTATTATTTCAATAGTTATTGCCCTGGTTTTGTTCCTTGCATTTTTACCCGCAGCCAACCGGTTGTTCGAGCGAAACCTTGAAGCCGGTTTGTTGCTGAGACCTTCGCTACTGGCTATTTTACTGCTGATCGCCGGAGGAATTATCCTGATCAACAGCATTGCTCCTCTTTCCATTTTATCGAGGTTCAATACCAGCTCGTTCCTTACCAAAATGCAGGTAACAGGAAACAGTCAGACCGGGCGGCGATTGCTCACATTGTTCCAGTTGTCGGTTTCTATCGTACTGATAGCCGTGGTATTTGCTTTCTACCAGCAAATTTCGTTTGCCCGGCATGCCGACCTGGGTTTCCAGAAAGAACAGCTTTTGCGGCTGAAACTTCCGATAGGTTTTAAATCGCAGGATGCCCTCAAGCAAAAGCTGGTCAGCCTGCCGTTTTGCCAAAGCGTTTCACTTAGCCGTGGAGTTCCCGGTTCGGTAAATTTGTACCTGGGTGAAAATCAAAACGGGAAGTCTGTTATGCTGCAAAGTTTGTTTGTTGACGAAGATTTCTTCAAAACAATCGGGTTGACACTAACTGCCGGGCGCGGGTTCCTTTCAGGAGATATGGGAACGGCCTGCATTTTTAATGAAGAGGCCATGAAACAATACGACTGGACCGATTTTGAAGGAAAAAGATTTAATAACGGCCGCGAAGGTGGTTACGGGATTGTTGGTGTGGTAAAAGATTTTCATATCGAATCGATGCACCAAAAGATAAAACCGGTTTGCATTATGGCCGCAGAACCC
Source organism: Prolixibacteraceae bacterium (assembly GCA_019459525.1). Taxonomy (GTDB): domain Bacteria; phylum Bacteroidota; class Bacteroidia; order Bacteroidales; family Prolixibacteraceae; genus Aquipluma. Next base: position 11,787 of record JAIBEY010000046.1, on the reverse strand, counting down.
GGCAAGCATGCTGATTTGGGTAATGTTTCGGTACGACTGGCACCCGGAAACCCGGGACTGCAAATGGATGAACTGCGCAAAGCGTGGAAAACATTTATCCCCGACGAGCCTATGAATTTTTCGTTTTACGACGAACAGTTCGACACCATGTACCGCAAAGACGAACAACTGAGTAAAGCCATCGGGTTTATTTCGGTAATTGCGCTCATCCTCACGTTTATGGGCATTCTCGGACAGGTGTTCCAAATTAGCCTGAACCGCACCAAGGAAATCGGGATCAGAAAGGTGAATGGGGCCAAAGTTTCCGACATTCTGGCTTACATGAATAAAGAATTCCTGGTTTGGGTTGCTGTTTCGCTTTTTTTGGCAGTGCCCCTGGCAACTTATCTGGTAAACAGATGGCTCGAAAGTTTTGCCTACCAAACAGAAATCGGCTGGCCAACTTATGCAGCATCAGGCTTAATCATGCTGATAACCGTAATTTCGACAGTAACCTTGCAAAGCTGGAAAGCTGCTACCAGAAATCCGGTGGATGCGTTGCGGCATGAGTAGGTAGTCTCCCCAGCTCCCTCCGAAGGAGGGGAGGAAAATGAGACCGATTATAAAATGAGCAAATGAAGAAATTTGACATCGTCCAAAAGTCTCCTCTCCGGGGAGATCTAGAGGGACTTTAAATAATTCGTTATAAAAGCTTTCAGGGAGCAAATCCTGATACGTTCTTTGAAAAGATAATCATCGGAAGATGGAGTAATGACGTAGTTCATCGGGGCATTCAGGTCGTCGAAAGCCTGAAAATTACCTTTGGTAAGTTGCGGCGAATTGGAATATTTGATCTCGGCGGTGGCAACTACATTTAGTCCTTTGGTAAAAACCAAATCGACTTCGGTTCCCTGATGCGTTCGGTAGAAGTGAAGGTCAACCGGATTTTTCTTCAGCGCCAAAAGTTGGTTAACCACAAACGATTCCCAAGAGTTTCCAACAAGCGGGTTTCCCGATAAATTGATCAAATCGGTTACCCCTGACAGGTGATGCAGAATCCCGGTGTCAGTAAGGTAAATTTTAGGCGTTTTAACCAATCGTTTCGGCATGTTCCACGAAAACGGGTGAAGGCTTTTCAACAAAAAAGCTTCCTCCAGAAAATCGACATATCGTTTAACGGTTGGAGTAGATATTCCCAGCGAGTTTCCCAGCGTGGTCGCATTAAACAGTTGTCCGTTTAAATGAGCCATCATCGTCCACAGGTTACGGATAATTTTGGGCGAAGCGTTTAACCCCAACTGCAACAAATCGCGGTTCAGGTATGCGCTTATAAAGTTTTCCATCCACCGGCGGGCCAGATCATCATTTTTGGCAAACAGTACACTGGGAAAACCACCTTTGACCCACAAATCATTCTGCGAAATAGCTTCCGGAATCTCCGTCAAATCGAATGGATGCAATTGGTGGTAGGCAATTCGCCCCGCCAACGACTCAGCGGAATGCCTGATCAATTCCGGGGAAGCCGAGCCCAGCAACAAAAACTGACCCGGTTCGCGGGTACGGTCAACCAAAGCACGCAACAACGGGTAAAGCTCTTTTTTATTCTGAACCTCATCAATGACGACCAGTTTTTCAGAATGCTGCGATAGAAACAGTTCCGCATCATTAAGCTTAAACAGATCCGATTGCAGCTCCAGGTCAAGATAAAGTGTTGGTTTGGCCGACTCCGACATGATCTGTTTCGCTAATGTCGTTTTACCAACCTGTCGTGGCCCGATAATGGAGACAACAGAAAAAAAACTTAATGAATCTTTTATTTCTGAACCAACTCTTCTGTTTATCATGTCTTTACAGGTATCGTTTATATTCTATATTTTAAATTTTCATGAACAAATATACTATTTTATCCATGAAAATTTAAAAATTGATTTTAAATTTTCATGGATAAAATAAATTAAAAACTCAAAATATGATACACTTAAACAACATCGACAAGTATTACGATTCAAAGTTTCAACGGACTTTTGTACTGAAAGCCGTTAACCTTGAAATAAAAGATGGCGAATTCGTCAGCATTATGGGCCCAAGTGGTTCGGGTAAATCAACCTTGCTCAATATCATCGGGCTGCTCGATACCCCGTCGGCCGGCGAATATTCGCTGTACGATAAATCGGTACTCGACCTGAAAGAAAAAGCCAAAGTGGATTACCACCGCAATTTTATGGGTTTCATCTTTCAGGCCTATCACCTGATTGAAGAAATGACCGTGTATGAAAACATTGAAACCCCGCTGATTTACAAGGGAGTAAAAAGCAAAGACCGGCAGGCAATGGTAGCCGATTTGCTCGACCGTTTTAATATGGTGGCCAAAAAGGACCTTTTTCCGCAGCAGCTTTCGGGCGGACAACAGCAGTTGGTGGGCATCGCTCGCGCCATTATTGGTAAACCCAAACTTTTGCTGGCCGACGAACCAACCGGAAACCTGCAATCGGTACAGGGAGAAATGATTATGGAAACACTGAAAGCGCTGAACGACGAAGGAATGACCATCATCCAGGTGACCCACAACGAAAAATTTGCAGGATACGGGAAACGAATCATCAGGCTGGAAGACGGAATCGTCAGGAAAGATGTAAAAAATGTTTGAACTCCCGAAGAATTAAAGTTCGGACAATTGAAGCCACCACGAGAAAACCAGTAGATGCATCCAGATCAAATTAAAACAATAGATAATGATTCAAATTAAACGCATTTTAAACACCATTTTGAAATACCGGACTTCATCAGTACTAACCTTATTCAGTCTGGTTGTCTCATTTGTCGGGATTATTATTTTGACTTTGTACGTGAGTTTTGAAAAGAGTTTCGATCGGTTTCACGAGAACGGCGCCTCGGTTTATCGCCTAGAAACCAAGGAATATGGGAGTTCTGTCCCGGCCGCAATTTCGGATATCATTCAAAAAAATGTGCCTGAAATTGAAAAGATATGTATCCTTAATTTCAATAACGGAAAAATTAGCACTCCAGCACTAGAACAAACCAACTCCGGTTTTCGCTCTGATATGTTGTTTGTGAGTGATTCGTTTTTCGACCTTTTTTCATTTCCGTTGCTATCGGGTAATCCCCAAACCGCATTGACTGACCCCTATTCGGCCGTATTAACCGAAACTTACGCAAAAAAACTATTTGGGCAGGCTAATGCGCTTGGCGAAAGTGTATTGATTGACAATGCAGTTTATAAGGTGACTGGCATACTGAAAGATTTTCCCAAAAATTCATCAGTAGAAGCCGATTTTCTGACCTCATTTTCAACGCTTACAAGCAAAAATCTCAACGGAGCCAACAATTGGTCGGAATGGAGTTTTAACATTTTTACAAAACTTCGGGATAACGCAGATCCGGTAGCTACGGCTGACAAGATTGAAAAAATAGACATTGTAGCTGAAAATGTGAAAGATATGAAAGCCCATTTTCCCAATCAACCATTCATTACCCTGCGACCGCTTGAAGATATCCATTTTGTAAACGACGGAAAATTTGCTTACGTAAATCCGGTGATTCTGAATGTGCTGGTTTTACTCACCTTGGTTCTGACGATTATGGGGGCAGTAAATTTCATCAACTTCTCCACATCGCAGGCCCCTCTCCGGGCCAAAGCGCTTTCTGTTTTACAGGTTTTGGGCGGCAAAAGGCTGTCGTCGATGGCCCAAATTGTTGCCGAATCTGTAATCCTGTCGGTTACAGCGCTACTATTATCGCTTGTCATTTACTGGCTAAGTTATTCGCACATCGAAACCATGTTCGACATTAGCGGGTTAAGCATGGCCTCCCGTCCATGGTTTGTGCTGTGGTTCGTACTTTTTGCCGTTGGATTTGGCATACTGGCAGGTTTGTATCCGGCCAGGTACATCACCTCTTCGCCACTCGCACAATCGGTAAAAGGTCATATTCGTTTCTCCGGAAAAGGAAAAAATTTCAGGAATACATTAATTACAACCCAGTTTATATTCACCATTGCCTTATTGGCCGCTGCATTTGTAATTGAGAAACAACTGAATTTCTGGCAAAATTTTGATCTGGGTATTAATAAAGAGCATGTGGTGTACATGAATACGACCAATGTGTTACGCGATCATTCTCAGGCATTAGCCAACGAACTCATGAAAAACGAAAACATTGGTGATTATACCTACTCCCAGTTTATTCCCGGAAATGTTGGCATGGGATGGGGGCGCGAGGTGGATGGTCAATACATCCAGTTAATGTGCTGGCCCGTTGACGATCGTTTCCTGGATTTCTTCGGAATAAAGATTGCCGATGGCCGTGGCTTTTCCAAAGACTCCAAAGCCGATATCAATACGTTTATCCTGAACAAAAAAGCAGTTGAAAAATTTGGATGGACCAATCCGCTGGAACGGCAAATAAGTGGGTTCGATTTTATGGGCCAAATAGTTGGCGTTGCCGAAAATATCAATTTTGCGTCGTTGAAAGACGAAGTTGGTCCGATGCAATTTTGGCGAACTGACACCCGGAAAAACAACCTGATCCTTCGGTTAAAACCAGGCAATTACACACAAACGATGGCATTTATTCAAAATACGGCCAACAAGTTTGACCCGAAAAACCAATTCGAAGTAAAATTTCTGGATGATGCGCTTAACAAGCTGTACGATAAAGAAAAACGGATGTCGCGCTTCATCGAGTTTGTTGCCTTGTGGTGCATGTTACTGGCAGTCACAGGTTTGCTCGGACTCATTATTTTTATTTGCCGCGACAGAATTAAAGAAATTGGTATCCGCAAAGTAAACGGGGCAACAATTGCCGAAGTTGTTACCATGCTAAACCGCGACATCGTTCGCTGGGTTTTGGTTGCCTTTGTTTTGGCTACTCCATTTGCCTGGTACGCCATGACTAAATGGCTCGAAAGCTTTGCCTACAAAACCTCGTTGAGCTGGTGGATTTTTGCTCTGGCCGGTTTGCTGGCGTTGGGAATTGCGCTGCTTACCGTTAGCTGGCAAAGCTGGAAAGCTGCCACCAGGAATCCGGTGGAGGCACTGCGGTACGAATAAAAATAATCCTGACAGGTTTTGAAAACCTGTCAGGATTAAAGACAAAACTATATTAGAAATTTCAGGCTATGCAAAACATTTTTAAATCAACCTATCGGAATTTTATCCGGAAACCGGCGACCAACCTGATTAATTTGGGCGGTTTGGCCGTTAGTTTGGCATTGGTAATTATCCTCTCGGTATATTCGTACAGCGAGCTGACTACCGATAACTTCCATAAAAACGGTGATCGGGTTTATATCTATTCCGACCTGCATAACGAATTTAAACGGCTGAATATACCGGCTGTTCTCAAAGATCAGATCGACCTGAATATTCCGGAAGTTGAATCCGCAGTAAGGGTAGCCGGAACATGGGAAGAACCCGTTTATCAGGTTGATGACCACGACCCCATAACTTCTGACATTATTACTGCCGATCCCGAGTTTTTCAGGCTTTTTACCTATGAAGCTGCTGAAGGAAATCTGGAGATGGCGCTAAACGATCCGATGACCATTGTTCTGGCAGAACCTTTAGCCAAAAAGCTGTTTGGAAATGAACAGGCGTTGGGCAAAACCTTGAAATTAAACAACAAACATACCTTAACAGTTTCGGCAGTAGTTAAAATGCCAGAAGCCAACAGCAGCCTGTCGTTCAGCTCAATTGCCTCGAATGCTACCCGTAAAATTATTTTCGCCAACGGCGGCGAATTTACAGAATGGGGATACTGGAACTTTAACCTGTTTGTGCTTTTAAAGGAGGGAGCCAATTCGAATGAAACAGCCACGAAAATGGCAGCCTTGTACCCCAAAGACATGTTGGAAAATCAACGTGTTAAAGATTACAAACTGAATCATTTCCAGGATCTCTATTTTTCGAATTTCACCGTTTCGCGGGGCGATTACCTGCACGGCGGCGATAAACGAAAAGTAATGATTCTTTTGATGGTTGCGGCTCTGGTGCTGATTATTGCGCTGGTCAATTTCATCAATATTTCCTCGTCGCAATGGCTCGAAAAAATAAAGCAAACCGGTGTTCTTAAAGTAGTTGGAGCCGATAAAACATCAATCCTGAAAAGTGTGCTTTCCGAAGCCTTTATCCTGTTCCTGATGTCGCTCTTTCTGGCGATTTTGCTTGTTCAGCTTTCGTTCCCTTTCGTCAGTAGTTATACCGGTATTCATTTCAACCCATTTTTACTTTTTACACCGTCATTCCTGATTGTTTCCATCGCCGGAATATTTCTCCTAAGCCTGATGTTCAGTATTATTCCGGCCATGCGCATTTCATCGTCAAAAGCAGTCGATAACCTGAAGAAAACGATTCATTCCGGTTCATCCAACTCGGTTTCACGGGGAATATTGGTTACTGCCCAATTTGCAATTGCCATTGTTTTAATTGCCTTTACCGTTCTGGTGCAGAAACAGGTTGATTTTGGAAGCAACAACTTTAGGTTCGATAAAGAAAATATTGTTGCGATAAAACTTACACCCCAATTAACCGAAAGGCAACAAGTATTAAAAAAGATCATTCAGGATCATCCGAATGCAGGAAAAATCTCATTCACCCAATTTTTTCCGGGCAAATTAAACGAGCACTGGACATCGAATCAGAAAATAAACGGAGAAAATATACAGCTTGATTTTGATACGTTTAACGGCGATGCCAGTTTGTGTTCCATGTTGGGCTTACAACTTGTTCAGGGTCGGCTTTTTTCTGAAGATTTAGTCACCGATTCACATAAGATGATCGTGAACGAAACATTTGTCCGCGCGCACAAGATGGAAAACCCTATTGGCGCCAAGTTTGTGATGGGGTTTGGCGAAAATGTGCCCCTTTCGGAAATTATTGGCGTTGTGAAAGATTTTCATTATAAGCCGGTTACCGCTCCAATTGGGTCGCTGATTATCCAGAACGGACCGCAGACTTCGTATTGCCTGGTTAGCATTAACACCAGCGATTTCAAATCACTGGATCATTTTATCCGGGAAATAAAGACTGAAACAAACAAGCTTTCTCCGTCTTTCCCGGTAGAAATCAGCTTTCTCGATCAGGCCGTTGAAAACCTGTATCAGTCTGAAATTCAGTTCCGCCGAACCTTCTCGTTGTTTGCCGGATGCGCCATTGTTATTTGCTGCCTGGGCATTTTAGCCATGTCGCTGTTTGCCTGCCAGCGCCGGATAAAAGAAATCGGCATCCGCAAAGTAAATGGTGCCCGAACCAGCGAAGTGATAACCATGCTCAACCGCGATTTTGTCCGATGGGTAGCCATCGCTTTCGTAATTGCCACGCCAGTTGCCTGGTATATCATGAGTAAATGGCTCGAAAGTTATGCCTACAAAACCAATTTAAGTTGGTGGATTTTTGCTTTAGCAGGTTTACTGGCGCTGGGAATTGCTTTGCTAACAGTTAGCTGGCAGAGTTGGAAAGCGGCGACCCGGAACCCGGTGGAGGCGCTGAGGAATGAATAAAGACAAGTCAGGGCTTCACCTGAAGTGAAACACGAACTATGTAAAAAACATTAAAATTTCTAAGCCATGATGAATTACCAGATCCGATTAATATTCAGAAATTTCAGGAAAAACAGCAGTTCGTTTTTCATTAACCTGATTGGATTAGCCACCGGTTTTGCCTGTGCTATCCTGATTTTCCTATGGGTAGCTGACGAAATGAGTGTGGATAAATTTCATAAAACCGACAAGCAATTGTACCAGGTACTGGAAAACCAGGCCATGTCGCAGGGTATTTTGACCCAGGAATATACCCCGGATTTGCTGGCCCGAACCCTTGCTGCCGAATTTCCCGAAATAAAATACGCTGTTGCCGTTTCTCCGGCACGTATGTTCGGAAACTTTACAGTGTCAACCGATGATAACAACCTGGTGAAAACCGCCGGACAGTTTGCCGAGCCCAATTTTTTCAAGGCTTTTTCATACGACCTATTGCAAGGTAATCCGGAACAGGTACTTAGTGACAATAACGCTGTGGTTATTTCCCGAAAATTAGCCTTGTCGCTGTTTAAAACGACTGAAAATGTGATTGGCAAAACATTTCAGTGGCAGATATTTAGCGTCAAGAAAAATGCAGTAGTGTCCGGAATTTTTGAAGGAACCCCTGCCAATTCAACAGCGCAGTTCGATTTCGTTTTGTCGTACAGTGCCTGGATTAATTTATCGGAAGCCCTTGGTCGGAATATTCACTGGGGAAACCATGCCCCGCAGACCTTTTTGGTGTTAAACGAAGGTGTTGATGTAAAAAAGCTGAACAGCGAAATCTCAGATTTTATAAAAACCAAACAAACAGGTTCGAATGTCAGCCTGTTTGCAGTTCCATACTCGCACCAATATTTACATGGCAATTACTCCAATGGAGTTGAATCCGGAGGACGAATTGAATACGTCAGGTTGTTTTCGTTGATCGCCATTTTTATATTACTTATTGCCGGAATCAATTTCATCAACCTCGCTACAGCCAAAGCCTCGAAGCGATTCAGAGAAATTGGTGTCCGTAAAGTTGTTGGCAGCGGAAGAAAGGCGCTGATTGTTCAATTTACCGGCGAAGCCATCATCCTAACATTCATGGCAATGGTTATTTCCATACTTATGGTTTGGTTTTTCATGCCTCAATTTAACCTGATAACCGGCAAGCAACTTCACCTGGTCTTAAACGCCGGCTTTCTTTTACCCATCGTTGGCATTTGTTTAATAACCGGACTTTTAACCGGACTTTACCCGGCACTTTATCTTTCAGGCTTCAATCCTTTATCTATCCTGAAAGGCAGACCCAGCCGCTCTTCAGGAGAAATTTGGGCACGCAAAGGACTGGTTGTCTTTCAATTCGGAATTTCTGTTGTCCTCATCGCTTCAATGATTGTGGTTTACCGGCAGGTTCAGTTCATTCACAACAAAAACCTGGGCTATCAAAAAGACCATATCATTTATTTCGCCAAAGAAGGAAATATAGTACCAAAACTTCCAACGTTTATGGCCGAAGCTAAAAAAATTCCAGGGGTAGCCAATGTTTCGGATATTTCATCGAGCCTGGTAGGCAATCCTTCCTCAACTTATGGCATGAACTGGGAAGGGAAAGACCCGCAGGCTAACATTAATTTCGAAGTGATGCGGGCTGACGTTAACTTGATTGAAACCCTGAACATTGAATTAGCTGATGGACGAAGTTTTTCGGATAAATTCAGCGACGAAAACAGCAAACTAATTGTGAACCAGGCTGCCATTGATGTTATGGGGCTTAAAAACCCAATTGGCCAAATTGTGAGTTACAACGGCCAACAAAAACAAATTGTTGGTGTGGTGAAAAACTTCCATTTCCAATCGCTTCGCCAAAAGGTTAACCCTCTGACGATCATATATGATCCGAACAAGACAATGACTATGATGGTTAAACTAAAAGCTGGGCAAGAGAAGCAAACCATCGCTGAATTGAAAAGCCTATATGCACGGTTCAACCCTGGGTTTCCATTCGACTACCAGTTTCTGGATGTCGCCTACCAAAAATTGTACGAAGCCGAAGAACGTGTTTCTGCCTTATCCAAATATTTCGCCGGAATTGGAATCCTCATTTCCTGCCTTGGTTTATTCGGGTTGGCTGCATACGCTTCGGAACAACGGCTGAAGGAAATCGGTATCCGAAAAGTAAACGGCGCCCAGATCACCGAAGTTATGGTTTTGCTAAACAGCGACTTTATAAAATGGGTGGCCCTTTCATTTGCCATCGCAACACCCATTGCCTGGTATATTATGAATCGCTGGCTCGAAAGTTTTGCCTACCGAACCACGCTGAGTTGGTGGATTTTTGCCCTTTCTGGAGTTTTAGCATTAGGAATTGCGCTCCTCACGGTTAGTTGGCAAAGCTGGAAAGCCGCGACAAGGAATCCGGTGGATGCGCTGAGAAATGAGTAAAAAATGAATTGGAGTTTATTACAGTAAATCAATAGAATATGATCGCAAACTACATTAGAATAGCCTGGCGAAATTTATGGAAAAGTAAATTGTTCTCAGCCATTAATATCGTTGGATTGTCTGTCGGGATGACTTGTTGCATGTTGCTGTTACTTTATATCAACAGCGAACTTTCATTCGACAAACATCAAAAGCATATCGATAACTTATACCTGGTGAGAAGTCAAAACTCGCAATCCAATGGCGATAAAATGGATAACCCAAGAGCTCCGGCACTTTATGCACAGGCATTTAAAGCAGAATTTCCGGAGGTAGTACAAACAACACGTGTTTGGTGCAATTTCCTCGAAACCAAAACATTGCTTAAAGTTGCAGGTGCAGGAGGTGAGATAAAATCGCTTTACGAAACCAAAGGGATTCATGTTGACTCCACTTTTTTCGACATGTTCACCTATCAGTTTATTGAAGGCGATGCACTCACCGCTTTAAAAGACCCACGCGCAATTGTTTTGTCGGAAGAGGTGGCAAAAAAACTGTTTGGTGATCAACCCGCGCTCAACAAAACAATCCAGGTTGGCGGTACGGATGGCAACGGCGAGAGTTTTAGTGTTACCGGAGTTTATCGTGATGAGAGTGCCCGGTCACATATTGATGCCCGGTATTTTCTTCCAATGAATTCGGGCTGGGTTGGAGACTATTTGAGGAATTCAAGACTGGACTTTTCAAATAACAATATGTTCTACACCTACATCCGGTTAAATCCGAATTCCAGTGCTGCCGACCTGAACCGGAAGTTACCCGCGTTTGTCGAAAAGTATGCTGGTAAAGAATTAAAGGTAGCGGGGTATGGCAAAGAAATGAATTTACTTCCGGTAAAAGACATTCATCTTTTCAGTAAGATTGATAGAATTATAACATCAACCACCAGCGCTACTTACTTATATGTGCTGGCCTCCATTGCTTTGTTTACCTTACTTATTGCATGCATTAATTTCATGAACCTTGCCACCGCAGGCTCTGCCAAACGCGGAATGGAAGTGGGAATACGCAAAGTAATGGGAGCAGGAAAAAAAGGATTAGTTGGCCAGTTTCTTGGAGAGTCGATGGTACTTACCCTCCTGGCACTGGTTATTTCAATCGTGCTGGTAATCCTGTTTTTGCCAATTTTCAACCAACTTTCAGGAAAAACATTGCTTATTTCCAACCTTTTTAACCTGAAAATAGCATTTTCATTCCTGATAATGGCCCTGATAACCGGATTGTTTGCAGGCAGTTACCCGGCATTCTACCTGTCACTGTTCAGCCCATCAGAAGCCATTAAAGGCAAATTTTCGAATTCAGTTTCAGCTACAAGCTTACGAAAAGGGCTGGTTGTGTTCCAATTTGTGATAGCAATAGGGCTGGTTGTGGCTACATTGACCATCAGACAACAGATTACATACATGAAAAATCAGCCGCTGGGGTTCACCAAAGATCAGCAAATTGTAATTCCACTTCGGAGCGATCAGGCCAGAAAAGAATATGCAACTCTTCGGAACGAAATGCTGCAAAATAATCATATCGGTGGCGCCAGTGGTACTTATTATTATCCGGGGATCCTTAATCCAAGCGATATGTCATTGTACCGACCCGACCAAAGTATAAACGAAATGAGCGTAGTAAAAACCAACCGTGTTGCCCCCGATTTTATGAAAATGATGGGCTTCGAATTGGTTGCCGGAAGAATGTTTTCGGAAGAATTCTCCGGAGATAGCCATTTCCGGATAATCGTGAATGAAGCTACTTTAAGGAAATTTTCGATTCCTTACGATAAAGCGATAGGACAGAAACTTAATTTTAATTCA
>JAIBEY010000013.1 GCA_019459525.1 Prolixibacteraceae bacterium | reverse complement strand
CGCCATCAGTGTCGAGAGCATGCTTAAAGCTCAGAAAGGAGTGCTCGATGCATCCGTTAACTATGCAAACTCTTCAGCATGGGTCGAATACACGCCCAAAACAGCCTCTGTCAGCGATTTCAAATCGGCCATTCAGTCGATTGGTTACGACTTATTGATTGAAGAAGAAGGCCACGACCATCAGGAGGAAATGCAGCACATCCATTACAAAAAGCTAAAAACCAATACGCTTTGGGCATCGATACTGTCATTTCCGGTGGTAGTAATTGCCATGTTCATGATGAATATCCCCTATGCCAACTGGATCATGCTGGTTATGACAACGCCTGTAATTGGTTGGTTTGGCCGGAGCTTTTTTATCAATGCCTATAATCAGGCCAAACACGGCAAGGCAAACATGGATACGCTGGTTGCATTAAGCACCGGAATCGCTTATTCATTTAGCGTATTCAGCACCATTTTTCCTGAATTCTGGCACGAACGAGGCCAACATGCCCACGTTTACTTTGAGGCATCTGCCGTTATAATCGCTTTCATCCTGTTGGGTAAAGTGCTTGAAGAACGGGCTAAATCAAATACTTCATCGGCCATAAAAAAGCTGATTGGGTTACAGCCGAACACAGTAAATCTGGTTCGGGAAAATGGACAGGAAATGGAAATACCAATTTCGCAGGTCGTTATTGGTGATAAAATTCGGGTTAAGCCCGGCGACAAAATCCCCGTGGACGGCGAAATTATTTCAGGGTCATCCTTTATCGACGAAAGTACAATTACCGGAGAATCACTTCCGGTTGAAAAGGAAAAGGGAGGAAAAGTCTTTGCCGGAACCATCAACCAGAAAGGAAGTTTTGTTTTTGTAGCTCAAAAAGTGGGTGGCGAAACCATTTTGGCGCAGATTATTAAAATGGTTCAGGAAGCGCAGGGAAGCAAACCTCCGGTTCAAAAATTGGTGGATAAAGTCGCCGGAATATTTGTTCCGATAGTGATGGTTATTTCAGTAGCAACCTTTGCAATATGGATGATTTTAGGCGGTGACGATGCCATCACGCAAGCATTGTTGGCGATGGTTTCGGTGCTGGTAATTGCATGCCCATGTGCGTTGGGACTTGCAACTCCTACTGCGATAATGGTAGGTATGGGCAAGGGCGCCGAAAACGGAATCCTGATTAAAGATGCCGAAAGCCTTGAATTAGCGTACAAAGTGAACGCCATTGTGCTCGATAAAACCGGTACCATTACCGAAGGTAAACCCACTGTAACTGACATCGTATGGAATCTTCCTGAAGCGGATCAGGCAGAATTGGAACAAATCCTTTTTACCATCGAATCGCAATCGGAACATCCATTGGCAGAGGCTGTAGCTGCTACTTTGAAAACCAATTCAGGCAAACAAATTACACTCGACAAATTTGAAAGTATTACCGGAAAGGGAGTTGTAGCCAATTTTGGCGATCATGTTTATCTGGTAGGCAATCAAAAGCTGTTGGACGATCATCAGGTAAATCTTCCGGAAGCAAGTTCAGCTATAATCAAAACCTGGCAGAATGAAGCAAAAACAGTGGTGTGTTTTTCACGCGATACTGAACTTATGGCAATCATTGCAATCGCCGACAAAATTAAAGAGACATCGGCAAAAGCCATTGCTGACCTTCAAAATCAAGGCATTGAGGTTTATATGCTTACCGGAGACCATATACAAACCGCAAAAGCAGTAGCGCAGAAAGTCGGTTTGAAGAACTTCAATGCCGAAGTGATGCCCTCGGACAAAGCTGATTTTATCAAACACTTGCAAAATCAGGGAAAAGTGGTGGCAATGGTTGGCGACGGTATTAACGATTCGCACGCACTGGCTCAGGCTGATGTAAGCATCGCCATGGGCAAAGGCTCCGACATTGCAATGGATGTGGCTAAAATGACGATCATTTCCTCCGATCTTCAGGCTATTTCAAAAGCGATCCGGCTATCGAAACTGACGGTGAATACCATTCATCAGAATTTATTTTGGGCATTCATTTACAACCTGATCGGTATTCCTGTTGCTGCCGGGATTTTGTTCCCCATCTGGGGTTTTATGCTCAACCCGATGATTGCCGGAGCTGCGATGGCCTTAAGTTCGGTATCGGTAGTAAGCAACAGCCTCCGGCTAAAATTCAGAAAATTGGATATAAAATAGTTGTCAGTGTTGTCAATGTGATCATTGTGTTGGTGTTTTCAAAACTTTGGTACTTTGACACTCAGACACATTAAAAATAATCTTATAAATTCTAAAAAAATGGAAACGTTAAAATTTAAAACCAATGTCAATTGTGACGGATGTGTTGCCACGGTAACTCCTCACATGAATCAGGTAAAAGGTATTGTAAAATGGAGTGTCGATACTACCAATCCAATGAAAGTATTGACTGTTGAAACTTCAGAACTTGATCCTGATGTGATTGTTGAAACATTGAAAAGCGCAGGTTATAAAGCGGATTTAATGGCTTCGGAATAAGTCAGGCAACCAACAAATTGCCGAATAGCTTGTTTAACTGAAAAACAAAACGATTTAAACATGTTGCGCGATATCCGTACCAATTATCAGAAATTTGAGCTGAATGAAGAAACAGTTAACAACGACCCTATCCTGCAACTAACTACATGGCTGAATGATGCGATTGAAAATCAAAAAGCAGATCCCACAGCCATGGTTTTATCAACCATTGATCGGGAAGGAAATCCGGAATCGAGAGTCGTCCTTTTAAAAGAACTGAAAGCCGAAGGGTTAATATTTTTCACCAACTACGACAGCAAAAAAGGACATCAAATAACAATCAACCCGCATGTTTCTGTCGTATTCTTTTGGCCTGAACTGGAAAGACAGGTGCGAATCAAAGGCAAAGCTGAAAAAATCAGTGAAGAGGATTCTGAATCCTATTTTCTATCAAGGCCTTTGGATAGCCAGTTGGGCGCCTGGGCATCGCCACAAAGTCAGGTCATTGAAAGCAGACAAGTTCTCGATAATAACTACGCTCATTTCAAACAACATTTTGAAAATCAAGAAATAACAAAGCCACCTCATTGGGGTGGCTTCCTTATCCGACCAGCATATTTTGAATTCTGGCAGGGTCGATCGAATCGGCTTCACGACAGGCTCGAGTATGTTCCTGCCGAAGACAGTTGGCAGATTCGTCGTCTTGCTCCCTGAGTATTTTTTACAACTAAACTTTCGAAGAATGATGCCTCAGTCTGGTCAGATATGTATCCAACGTCCACAAGGCCATTGAAGCAGTCAGGATTAGGAGGGCTACCGGAGGAATAGTACCAAAGATATTCATTCCCTTTTGCCAGACAGACGTCATTCCGGTTGAGTTTATCTTTTCAACAGAGCCCAACAGCGTTGACCAAATCCCTGGAGTGCTTTCAGTTGCTGTGTCCGAACCGGAAACGGTAATATAAATCAGCAAGGCCAAAAATGCCAAACCTATAATAATCCAGGCTTTTCGGCTGATAACTGGTTGATAAGCCTGTACGGGACGATGCTGAACAGCGGCTTCTGCCTGAATCCGGCTCATAACTTTAATCATAAAATCAGGTGAGGGTGAATCTAATCGGACTTCCTTCATCATTCCTTCAAATTGTTTATCCAGCTTGTTCATATCTTTTAAGTTCAAAGTTCTAAATTTCAAGTTTAAAATTTTTGCTCCACGCACTATGCTATAGAAGCGAATATACTTCTTCTTTCAGCTTCTCGTGCAAAAGCGAATACATCTGTTTTCGAGCCCGATGAATCTTTACTTTTATATTACTGACTGTTAAGCCTGTAATCATACTTATTTCATCCATCGATTGACTCTCGTAATAATACAAGGTAACTAAAACCTGATCATCTTCGGGTAGTTTTTCAAGTGCAAGGTTAAGATATTTCTCCTGATCTTCCTTTTTTGTTTCCCTGTAATAATCGTGCATTTTCTGTTCATCCTGATCCGATATCTGACGATCGTCGAGTGATTTAAACTCGATCCGTCGTTTTCTTAATTCCGAAATACAGGCATTGTAAGTTATGCTGTATAGCCAGGTCGAAAATTTCGATTTTCCTTCGTAGGAATCCAGTTTCTGATAGGCCTTAATAAAGGTGTCCTGAGCCATCTCTTCAGCGTCTTCAGGCTTTTTCAATAATTTCAAAGCCAAGGTATATACCAGTTTCTGGTACTTCTCAACCAAAAAGGAAAACGCCTGCACATCACCTTTCCTGACTGCTTCAATGTAATATAAGTCATCAACTTTGGTCATCATTAACCCAATAGACGAACTTTTCTAATTACGGTTACAGTCTCCGACTAAAAAATATTTCAAGATGTGGAAATTCGAGGATTTGAAAATATGGAAATGTGGAAATGAAGGTAAATTGTTAAATCGTTATACGATCAAAATAAGTTTTACAATTCAGCAATTTAGCAATTCGACACTTTTTCGTCTCCAGCTCCAAACTTTAGCACATTTTAGGCACTTCGAACTTTTTTCAAATGTTTTGTAACCGGATAAAAATACCTGCGTCATACTGGCAAGTTCGAAAACAATTAAACATTTAAAATCTAATATTATGCAAGTAGAAACTTTAGGAGTGTTAATACCGTTCGCATTTTTTGCTTTGGTATTTGGGTCGCTGTACATACACCTTACTACCAGAAACAAAGAACGGTTGGCTATGATCGAAAAGGGTGTCAATCCTGAAATATTCACCCAAAGACCTGAAGAGAAATCGGGGTACGGAACTTTTAAGTTTGGCTTATTCCTGATAGGTGTTGCACTTGGCATTATTGCCGGATATTTCCTGTACGAAGCCGGAATGGATGAAACTGCTGCGTATTTTTCAATGATCTTTCTTTTCGGTGGGATCGGATTGGTAGTTTCTTATCTGCTTCAGAAAAAATTAGAGAAAAGATAATCTCTCAGCCATTTTCCCGAGAAACTGTCTTTCAGACTGAGCCTAAAATCAGAGGCTATATCAGCCTGAAAGACAGTTTTTTCATGATTATACAGCCCCCGTCACTCCATCCTTCATTCAGGAAAGTGGTCTTTTTACATCTTCTTTTTTGTACTTTAGTGGAAATTTTACAAAACAATGGCCACAGAAAACATTCCACAGAGGATAACAGAATTGCGTGCAATTCTTGAGGAATACAACTACAACTACTATGTGCTGTCGCAACCTGTAGTTAGCGATATCGAGTTTGATATGCTGATGAAAGAACTCGAAAAACTGGAAGCAGAAAATCCCGGTTTTTTCGATCCCAACTCTCCCACCCAACGGGTTGGCAGCGACCTGAACAAAGAATTTGAGCAAGTCAGGCATCAGTACCCCATGCTTTCGCTATCTAATTCCTATTCGGAAGAAGAACTGCGCGATTTTGATCAAAAAATTCGCAAGCTGACCGACCAAAAATTTGAATACGTTTGTGAGCTGAAATACGATGGAACTTCCATCAGTTTGCGCTACAAAAACGGAATGCTCAACAAGGCGATCACCCGTGGCGACGGTACTTTTGGCGACGATGTAACAGCCAATGTCCGCACCATTAAAAGCATTCCGTTAAAATTAAAAAGAACTGATTTTCCTGAAGAGTTTGAGATCCGTGGCGAAATATTGCTTCCATTTGCCGAATTTGAGCGAATTAATCAGGAACGCGAAGAAGAAGGTGAAGCCCTGTTTGCCAATCCCCGCAATGCCGCTTCCGGAACGTTGAAATCGCAAAAATCATCGGTAGTCGCCGAGCGCAAACTCGATGCCTATTTTTATTTTTTGCTGGGAGAAAATCTTCCTGACGATGGTCACCTGGAGAACCTTCAGGCCGCAAAAAGTTGGGGTTTTAAAATCTCTCCCGACACCGAAAAATGCGCCAATATTGACGAAGTAATTGCTTTTATCCGGAAATGGAACCTGAAACGGTTTGATTTGCCCGTAGCAACCGATGGGATTGTGATTAAAGTAAATTCGCTGAATTTGCAGCAATACCTGGGCTCAACTGCCAAATCACCCCGCTGGGCAATCGCCTATAAATACAAAGCAGAACAGGCTGCCACTACCCTACTTTCGGTTTCGTACCAGGTGGGCCGTACCGGCGCGGTTACTCCGGTAGCCAATCTCGAACCGGTTCTTTTAGCCGGAACAACCGTTAAACGGGCTTCGTTACACAATGCCGATATCATCAAAAACCTGGATTTGCATTTGGGCGATACCGTTTATGTAGAAAAAGGAGGCGAGATTATCCCAAAAATCACCGGAGTTGATGCCTCCTCCAGGCATCCCATGGCCTCGCCAGTCGTTTTTATTAAAAATTGTCCCGAATGCGAAACAGCACTGATCAGGAATGAAGGTGAAGCCGCCCATTATTGCCCCAATGAAGACGGTTGTCCGCCGCAGATTAAAGGGAAAATGGAGCATTTTATTGGCCGCAAAGCCATGAATATTGATGGACTTGGGACAGAAACCATTGATTTACTGTATAGCGAAGGACTGATCAGGAACATTGCCGATTTATACGATTTGCAAAAGGAACAAATCAGCCGGTTGGAAAGATTGGGCGATAAATCGGCCGAACGTATCCTAAAAAGTTTAGACGAATCGCGTATGGTTCCGTTTGAAAAAGTACTTTTTGCGCTCGGAATACGTTTTGTTGGCGAAACTGTAGCCAAAATTTTGACCAACCGTTTGATAAACATTGAAACCATCGAAGCTGCCAGTTTAGAAGAATTAACGGCAATCGATGAAATTGGCGGACGGATAGCAGAAAGCGTCAGGGCTTATTTCTCGAATCCCAAAAACGTTCAATTGATTGAACGGCTGAAAGAAAAAGGGCTTCAGATGCAGATTGATGAAGCAAGCCTGGCCAATCGGTCCGATAAGTTAAGCGGATTATCAATCATTATTTCAGGAACATTCGAAAAAAACTCGCGCGACGACCTGAAGAAGATGATCGAACAAAACGGAGGAAAAAATGTCAGTTCTATTTCTAAGAATACCAACTATTTGCTTGCCGGAAGCAACATCGGGCCAAGCAAACTGGAGAAAGCAGAAAAGCTAAATATCCCGATTATATCTGAAGATGACTTTCTGAAGATGATCGACTAAAAGTAATAGATTAATATTTTATTAAGCTTTTTAGTATCAATCTAAAACTTTTAGCATTTTTAAACATCGAAAAACAAACGAATTGTTATTTTTGCACAAAATTATGGGTTTAAAATCAAAGATTGCCAACCGAATACTGAACTCCAAATTGGGATCAGTAATCAGAGAAAAAAAGGTTCTTAACCTTGATTTAGCCAAAACGGCAGGAATTCTTTGGGAGATTGAACAGAAAGAAACATTTGACCGGCTGGAAACCGAGTTAAGGCTCGCAGGAATTGTATCATCCGGGCTTTGTTACTTTCAGTCAAAAAAGGCGCTTGTTCCGGATGAAATTAATGGTTTCTCGCGAAAGCAAACGAGCTGGACCGAATTACCAAAATCTGACACTGTGGAAGATTTTATTCATCAGAAATTTGATATTCTGATGGATCTGACCGGGCAGAAATATTTTCCGATGGTGTATGTAACAGCCTTATCTGAAGCTACATTCAAAATTGGATATGCCGGAAATTCGGTCAATTATTTTGATTTAAACATTGAGTTCAGCGAGCAACCTGAAACCAATCAGTTAGCCGACCAGATTTTGTATTATTTAAAAAGAATTAATAAAACAACGATAGAATGACACATCCATTTATGGGAGCAGGAGTTGCGTTAATCACTCCGTTTAATGAGGATAAAAGCGTTGATTACAGCGCATTGGAAAGATTAGTTGAGAATCAGGTTTCAGGAGGAATTGATTATTTGGTGGTATTGGGAACCACTGCTGAAACCCCTGCCCTTTCGGATGATGAAAAGAAGGAAATTGTACGTTTTGTGATTGAAAAGAACGCCGGACGCCTGAAAATTGTGGTCGGAATGGGAGGAAACAATACGGCTGGACTGGTTCAATCCATACAGAAAACAAATTTTGATGGCATAGACGCCATTCTTTCAGTAACCCCGTATTACAACAAACCCACGCAGGAAGGTCTTTTTCTGCACTTTAAAGCAGTTGTTGAAGCAAGTCCGGTGCCGGTTATCCTTTATAATGTTCCCGGACGTACCGGTGTAAATATGGAAGCCGACACTACCCTTCGAATAGCCAGGCTTTCGGAAAAAGTGGTTGCCATTAAAGAAGCCTGCGGCGATTTGGGCCAATTTGCCAAAATCATCAACGATGCCCCAGGTTATTTCAAAGTGATTTCCGGAGACGACGGACTGACTCTGCCATCCATTGCCATAGGTTCCATTGGCGTTATTTCGGTTATTGCCAATGCTTTACCTGAAAAACTTAGTCAATTGGCACATGCTTCACTCGATGGGAATGTGCTTCTGGCCAGCCAACTGCACCTGCAAATGGCTGAGATGCTAAAACTGATTTTCAGGGAAGGAAATCCGGCTGGCGTAAAAACTTTGATGGAAATGATGGGAACTATAAAAAATGAACTTCGATTGCCGCTTGTTCCGGCTTCGGCTTCAACCCGATCGATGATTGAAGCGGAGTGGAAAAGAATGAGCTAATTAAGGTAGTTTAGCAATTACAATCTTTACACAAAGCAAATTCATACTGAAAAGTAGTATGACTGATACCAAAGCGGCTGTTTAACAGTCGCTTTGCACTTTCGGTGATCTGATCTGTATCAGAAACCGGACGGTTTTCAGCTAAGACCAGGTGCGCCTCAAAATAAATCCGGTCATCGTCTAGCTGCCACAAATGAATGTGGTGAACACTTTGAATCTCTGGAATCTGTAGTAAAACAGCAACAATTTCTTCCTGATCAATCCCCGACGGGGCAAACTGCATCAGTATTTCTACACTCTCCTTCAGAATTTTAAAGGTATGAATGAAAATATAAACGCTAATCAACACAGTGACCAGCGGGTCGATCCAGTAAACCTGAAACAACCAGATACAAACAGCACCGGCAATAACTGCCACAGAGGTGAGTGCATCTCCAATCAAATGTAAATAGGCCGCCCTGATATTCAGGTTTTCATTTTTATTATTGTGCAAAATAAAAACCGACAGGCCATTGGCAACAAAACCAACTATTCCGAGCCAAAACATCCAGAGGTAGTCAACTTCCTGTGGGTTCAAAAATCGTTTTCCAGCTTCAACCATAAGGTAAACCGAAATGGCTATCAGAGAAATGGCATTAATGAACGCGGCCAAAATCTCGGCCCGTTTAAAGCCAAAAGTTGATTTCTGAGTCTGAGGTCGAAGCCCTATACGGTGAGCCAGGTAGGCCAATATCACAGAAACGACATCACTCAGGTTATGAAGGGCATCCGAGATTAAGGCCAAACTACCAGAGATAATCCCGCCTGTAAATTGCCCCAAAGTGATTATTCCATTCAGAATAACCGTAATCGCTAAATTTCTTCCGGTATGTTCGTGCTGATGTGACATCTGTTTTAGTATATTTAACAATCAAAATACTTAAAGTTTTTTGCTCAAGTAAAATTTTACCAAAAATAGCTTTATGCGGTCATTTTTCATCTTTCTTTTGGCATTCATTTTCGCTTTTAACAGTTCGGGACAAAGTAGGGAAGCATTTAACTCCATGGAAAGAATAGCCCACCAAGGCCTAAGAATAATTGAGGAACAGCAAATTAGCGGAAACCCATACCTGGATAGGGAATTCAAACCCGCATTAATAGTCAAAAAAAACGATTCTGAAATTACGAATATGTCTCTCCGATATAATATTTTCAAGAATATAATGGAATTTAAACAAAAGGAAACGCTTTTATACATTGCCGATCCGATCACCATCGATCACATCATTCTGGATAACAAAGTTTTCGTTTATGCCCCGTATAAAGCATCAAAAAAAATAAAACGGTCCTATTTCCAATTAATTGCCAGCGGAAATTTTCAGTTACTCAAGAAATACAACTCTGTTCTGAAAAAATCTGATCCCAAGGAAGGCATTCCCACCAGGTTTGAAGACAGCAAACCCGATTATTACCTGCGCTACAAAGACGGAACAGCCAAGCAAATCACCACCAGGAAAGAGCTTATTAAAATTATCCAACCGATACCCAAAGAGATTATCGATTATATCCAGCAGCAGAAAATAAAAGTGTACGACGAAACAGAGCTTATCAGCACAATAAAATACATCAATAAATCAACAGATTAGCTAAAAAAGTTACTTACCTCCTGATCTAAACGTATAAAATCCGGGAGTTAATTTTGGATTATTTTCATGCAACATGCAACATTGGCACATTCAGGTTCGTCTTTCAATCAGAAAACAATAAAAACACTTGGAAGCGCAATATCCCAATATCTATCATGATGTGATTGAAAGGTGCCGGAAAGGCGACACCAAAGCACAATTTGAGCTTTACAAATTGTATTACAAACCCATGTACAACGTATGCCTGCGCATGGTTGGTAACGAAGTGGAAGCTGAAGATGTGATGCAGGAAGCCTTTTTAAATGCGCTGACTAAAATTGACACCTACGAAGGGAAAGTTAGTTTTGGTGCCTGGTTAAAACGAATTGTGATCAACCGTTCTCTGGATCAGCTAAAAAAACGAAAGGTAAAATTTGAAGAACTGAACGAGAAAATTCCCGATGAAGAACCTGCCTCTCTTCACATTGGCGAAATTCAGATGGAATACCTCAAAAAGGCCATTCAAAAATTACCCGATGGATTCCGTGTCGTACTGAGCCTGTACCTGCTGGAAGGTTATGATCACGAGGAAATTGCGCAAATACTCGGTATTACAAACGTTTCGTCGCGCACTCAGTTTCTGAGGGCCAAACTGAAACTCAGGGAAATGCTGCAAAAAGAAGAACTGTTTGAATACAATTAAAAAATGATTGCTATGAACGACGAATTGGAAAGATTAATCTTAAATAACCGGACTTCTATTCAGGATGAAGAACCACTTGAAGGGCACTTTGAGCGCTTTGAAGCCCGACTTCAGAAAGCGGCAAAACCAACCCGAAGAATCAATTTTCAACCGTTCCTGAAGATTGCCGCAATGGTGGTATTTGCACTTTTGGCAGTCAATCAGGCCCGCATATACTTTTTTCCTGAAAAGACAGAAACACTCTCATTGGGATCAATTTCGCCCGAATACCGTGAAGTTGAATTCTATTACACCAATGCCATCCAACTGGGAATGAATCAATGGGATAAGCTTAAAAAAGAAGGATTTATTTCGGAAACAGAACAACAAATGATGCAAAAAGAGCAGGCTGAATTTGACCAGATGTATCAAAAGTTGATTGAAGACCTGAAAGCAAACCCCGACGATGAACGTGTGATTAATGCGATGCTCGAATACTATCAAGCCCGGATGAATGTCATCACGATGATTATTAACAAATTACAAGAAGTTAAACAACAAAAATATCAAAAAGATGAAATCAAAATTTAACCTCACCATTGCGCTGCTATTGCTTTCAACGCTATTTGTTGGTGCAGCAGGAGCTGAATATACCCGAAACATCAGGAAAGGCTGGGCAAAAAGCGGAGTGACTGCCCTGAAGATTACCAACAAATTCGGGGAAGTAAAAATCAACGACATGGGTGGCGACTCGGTTACCATTAAAGTAATAATTACTGTAGAAAACCAATCAAGCAGCCGGGCTAAAGAGTTAATGGATCAAATTGAGATCTCGTTCAATAAATCGGGAGGACTGGTTAGCGCCGAAACCAATATTGAAGACGGGTTTAAAAGCAAACAGACCTTTTCAATCGATTACCTCATTAACATACCCAAAGACAGGGAATTAAACATTAACAACCGCTACGGTAACGTGATTGTAAACGAACTCGATGCCAAAGGATTTTTCGATATTAGTTATGGTTCGCTGACTGCCGGAAAAATGAAAGCGCCTGCCGGAAGCCCAATGACAATCATTGTAAATTACGGTAAAGCCAACCTGGAAACCATAAACGATGCCAATCTCGAATTCAAATACTCCAAGTTGTATGCCGACGAAATCAACCGCTTGGTCCTGGATTCCAAATATTCGACAGTCAACCTGCATAAAACAGGTAACCTGACATTGGAATCGAAATACGACTCCTTTTCTATCGACGAAATTGACAACCTGAAATCGAATTCGAAATATACCAATTACAAAATTGGCTTGCTCAACCGGAACCTCGACCTCGACACCGGATATGGTTCTGTACGAATCAGCAAGGTCGATGCCAAATTCGACAAAATCCGCATTGTCAACAGCTACGGAGGGATCAACATCGGACTAAACGAGTTGAATTACAAGCTTCAGACCGAATGCGATTACTGCGATGTGAATTACCCCACCGAACGGTACAAAGGAAACCGGATCAGGGATAATCATCGGTTTACGCTCGACGGAAATGTTGGAACAGGTGGCGGAACTGTAAACATTTCAAGCCGCTATGGCGGAGTAAAACTGGTTGAATAACCAACTCTACAAAAAGTTATAGAAAACCACGAATCGTTCACCGGTTCGTGGTTTTTTATTTTTTATATTTAGAATAAAATTACAAACGTGGAAACAGCGCTACAACTGGTTGCATTTAACATTCCCTATCCGCCCGATTATGGTGGGGTGATTGATATTTTTTACAAAATAAAGGCTCTATCGGAATGTGGCGTTTCGGTTTATCTCCATTGTTTCGAATATGATCGCGAGCAGTCAAAAGAGCTTGAAAAATATTGCGCGAAGGTTTTTTACTATCCCAGAAAGTGCGGCATTCGCTATCAGTTGTCAATTAAACCATACATTGTAATTACAAGAACTAACACACAGTTATTATGTAACTTATCCGAAAATAATGCACCAATTTTATTTGAAGGACTCCACACTTGCATTTACCTTGACCACCCATCGCTCAAAAATCATCTCCGGCTGGTTCGTACGCACAATGTAGAACACGAATATTATCAGAATCTATATCACGCTGAACAAAATCTGGTCAAAAAACTATTCTTCAGAATCGAAGCTTTCAAACTTAAGCGGTACGAAAAAGTGCTAAAAAATGCATCACACTTGCTTTGTATTTCGCCCAACGATAATTTCTATTTCGACCACCAATACGGCCATTCTCATTTTATTCCGGCTTTTCATCCGTTCAACGAAATCAAAGCCAAAGTTGGTCGGGGTAAATACATCTTGTTTCATGGGAACCTTTCGGTTTCCGAAAATTTTCAGGCAGTCGAATATTTGCTCAAAAATGTATGCTCAAAAATGAATCAGGAATTCATTATTGCAGGAAAAAATCCGCCGGAGCGACTGATTCAGCAGATCAAACAATTTTCAAACGTTCAGTTAATTTCGAATCCGCAACATGACGAAATGGAAAACCTCATTCAGGATGCGCACCTCTGTTTGTTGCCTACTTTTCAGGATACCGGATTGAAACTAAAACTGTTGGCATCGCTTTTTTCGGGAAGGTTTTGCATTGCCAATACACCCATGATACACAAAACAGGCCTCGAACATTTGTGCCATTTAGCCGATACGCCAAAAGAAATGATCAGGTTAATCGACGAATTATTCGATCTGGATTTTACTTCGGAAGAAATTGAAAAGCGAAAACTAATATTGGAAGATTCCTTTTCAAACCACCGTAACACCATGAAAATCATTCGGTTGCTGGATGAAAAATAACATCGAATTTACGATTTATTAGGTTTTGGAATTTCTAATTGTTTACAAATCAAAGCGCAAAGATCATCATCAATATCCTGATGCCTGGGAATCATGGTTCTTGTCCCGGTATTGTGGTTCATATATTTATCATGTTTTGCTCCATGTTTGATGAATCCACAATTATGCTCATTCAAATATTTGATAAATTTCGTTCGTTTCATCAATCAGGCAAAAATCAATTCTTCTTCCAATAACATTTCCCCATCAGGCTTGTAGCTCTCTCGTACATCTTCCAAATACATTTCTAACACATCAGCAATATTTTCTTTTAGCTCTTCAACAGTAAATGCCTGCGTAAAAACGGCTGGTAATTCTTTAAGTTGTCCGATCAAAAAACCATTCTTGCCCTTTTTAACAATTAATGTAAGTTTCATTTCTCAAAATTTTTATTGACCAACCAAATATAGTAATTCTTCAGCCTTTAAATGAACCCTTTAGAATCATTAACGAATAATATGAATATCATCATTTTCCTTTAGCAGCCCTTTTTCGGAGTACCCCCCTGTTTTCGGGTTTCAATTTTCGAGGGTTACGTTCACCGGGGCCACCCAGATTGACCTTTTTATTTTTTTCTTTCTTTTCGTGAAAAGCGCCTTTCGACTCTGTCAGTACTTTGGGTTTCCCGATGTAGTCTTTGTCGAACAATACGGGCCGTTCTTCATCCGTAAAAATATTCGAAATTTTCAATCCTTCCGGCAGCGGCTTCTCCTCCATGTTCCGGTTCACAAATAGTTCTATTTCCGACAAAAATTTCATTTCAGGCTCATTCACAAAAGTTATGGAAACGCCTGTTTTTTCAGCCCTTCCGGTACGTCCAATGCGGTGAATGTAATCTTCCGGCACATCCGGGACATCAAAATTAATAACATGCGAAATGTCGGCAATGTCCAGACCCCTTGATGCCACATCGGTGGCAATCAGAATCCGGAAAGTCCCGTTCCTGAATTTTTCCAACGAGTTGATACGTAGGTTTTGTGATTTATTGGAATGCAAAACTCCGATTTGCTCCGGAAAAATCGGTTCAATAAGCTGAGCCACCCGGTCGGCAACCTGCTTGCTAGCAGCAAAAACCAGGACACGCGTATATTCAGCAGAATTAGAAAGCAGGTTTTCGAGCAAGTTTACTTTGGTAAAAAAATTAGGAACGGCATAAAAATATTGCACGATCTGTTCCAGCGGAGTCCGCTGATTTTCAATCTCAATGGTTATCGGTTCATAAAAATAGCTGTCGATCAAATCTCTGACATCTTCGGTCAAAGTAGCCGAAAACATCAGGTTCTGCCTGCGCTGGGGCAAACTATCCATAAAACTCATTAACTGCGGGCGGAAACCCAGGTTCAGCATTTCATCCACTTCGTCGATAACCAGTTTTTGTATCGACTTCAGGCGCAAAACGCCAGTCATGACCAAATCAACCAGGCGGCCTGGAGTGGCCACCAGCACATCCATTCCACTGTAAACAACCTGCCTCTGGGTATTCATATTCGTTCCGCCATAAACACCTACAACCCTTAAATTCATATACTTTGCCAGTTTTTCGGCTTCGCCAACTACCTGCAAAACCAGCTCGCGGGTGGGCACAACCACCAGAATACGCGGATGTTTTTGTTCTGAATATTTCAGTTGTCGCAGAATAGGCACCAAATAGGCGAAAGTTTTCCCGGTTCCTGTTTGCGCAATCCCAACGGCATCGCGACCCGACATCACTACCGGATATATTTTTTCCTGAATAGGAGTTGGATTTTCAAAGCCCAGATCATTCAAGGCATTGAGCAGCGGGATATTTAAATTTAATTCCAGAAAAGTCACAGTTCGAAAATTTGATTTGACTACAAAGGTAACCCGAAACTGGAATATCTCACTATTGGCATGGCAAAAGTGTAGGTCCACGAGATCTCGTGGCCTTGCTCACAACGATATTATATTGCATTCTGATCACTTTCCGTCGTCTTCCCGAATCTGAACCCGACGAATTTTGCCGCTGATGGTTTTGGGTAATTCGCTTACAAATTCAACAATTCGCGGATATTTATACGGAGCAGTTACTTTTTTCACATGTTCCTGAAGTTCTTTGGCCAATTCGTCGCTGGCCTGATAGTTCTTCGTCAAAATAACAGTTGCTTTCACCACCTGCCCCCGATCGGGATCGGGAACGGCCGTAATCGCACATTCCAATACCGCCGGATGTTCCATCAGGGCACTTTCCACCTCAAAAGGCCCAATCCGGTAACCCGAACTTTTAATTACATCGTCGGCGCGACCCACGAACCAGTAATAGCCATCTTCATCGCGCCAAGCCATATCTCCGGTGTAATACACATCATCGTGCCATACCTTCCGGGTCAGGTTTTCATCGCGGTAATATCCGTTAAACATGCCAACAGGAGCGCTCCCATCGGTATAAATTACGATTTGCCCCTCCTCTCCTATTTCACACGAATTTCCGGCATCGTCAACCAAATCAATACGGTATCCGGGCGACGGCTTTCCCATGGAGCCCGGTTTAGGTTCCATCCACGAATAGGTTGCCAGTGAAACGGTTAATTCGGTCTGCCCGTAACCTTCCATCAGCTTAATTCCCGTTGCTTCCAAAAATTGCTTATACACTTCAGGATTGAGCGGCTCACCGGCTACCACGCAATATTTCAGGGCTTTCAAATCAAATTTAGTCAGGTCTTCCTTAATCAGGAAACGGTAAATGGTTGGTGGGGCACAAAAAGTAGTAACCTTATATTTTTCAATCACTTCCATCAAATTCTTTGGCACAAACTTATCGAAGTCATAAGTCATTACAGCACTGCCCGAAAGCCATTGTCCGTACAATTTTCCCCAGGCCGATTTCGCCCAGCCGGTATCGGCCACGGTAAAATGCAGTCCGTTATCCTGAACATTCTGCCAATATTTGGCTGTCAGAATATGCCCCAGCGGATAAACGTAATTGTGGTTCACCATTTTAGGCATTCCGGTAGTTCCAGAGGTAAAATAGAGCAGCATAATATCGTCGTTTGTTGTTGAATCTTTTCCTTCCGGCCTTGCCAATTCTTCGGAACTGCTTTCCATTCCGGAGTTGAAATTGAGCCAGCCTTCGCGATTTTCACCAACTAAAGCTTTCACTTTAAAGGTTGGCGATTTTCCTTCGGCTGCTTCCACATGTTGAATCACTTCGGCTTCGGGAACACAAACAATCATTTTAATATCGGCGGCATTGTTTCGGTAAACAATGTCTTTGGTGCTGAGCAAATGAGTTGCCGGAATGGTGATTGCTCCAATTTTATTGAGCGCAAGCGTACAAAACCAGAATTCGAAACGGCGTTTCAGGATCAGCATAACCGGATCGCCTTTGCCGATGCCAGCCGATCGAAAAAAATTGGCCGCTTTATCGCTGTATTTTTTCATCTGGCCAAAAGTAAACACAGCTTCCTCTCCGTTGTCGTTGCACCAAACCATTGCCACTTTATCCGGAGTTTCACGGGCAATTTCATCTACCACATCGAAGGCAAAGTTGAAATTTTCGGGGATGTTAATTTTAAATTTTTCAATAAACTCCTGATAAGAAGCAAATTCTGTTTGT
This sequence comes from Prolixibacteraceae bacterium, assembly GCA_019459525.1. Taxonomy (GTDB): domain Bacteria; phylum Bacteroidota; class Bacteroidia; order Bacteroidales; family Prolixibacteraceae; genus Aquipluma. Next base: position 81,718 of record JAIBEY010000013.1, on the reverse strand, counting down.
GAAAGGTATTTATCGAGTATCATTTAGGATTGGAATTTGATTATTGGATATTGGTTATTTTTTTCAGACAATAAAAGCTAAAAACCTGGATGGCTGATTGTTCAGTGCTTTCATGGCATGTGGATGTGCCGAATCAAAATAAACCGAATCGCCTTCGTTCAGGATAATTTCATGCCCGTCAACCACAATCATCAAGGTTCCTTCAAGCACATAATTGAATTCCTGTCCGGGGTGCGAATTAAATTCAAGCGGGGCATTGGTACTATCCGGCACCACAGTCACCACAAACGGCTCGGCCTTTTTCTGGATAAAATTATAGGCAAGGCTTTCATACTGATATTGTTTCCGGCGATCGACATTTAAACCTTTTCCTTTGCGCACCACCGTATAAACGTGTAACCGGGGTTCGTCGCCCCGCAACAGCGACGAAAGTTCCAGGTTAAACCGGTGCGCCACCTTGATTAAAAATCCAACCGGAATGTCCGTGTTTCCGCTTTCGTAATTCAAAAACAATGTGGGTTCCGTATGTAGTTCATGGGCAAGGCTTTCTGCTGAAATACCGGCGATCTCGCGCAACTCTTTGATGCGCGAAGCGATCAGTTGAATTTGTCCGTTCATTGGGTCGATTTTTTGTTTTCAATATACAGTTTTTATCTATCGGGTATTTCCCTGATAAGAAAAAACAATCGTCATTGATTTTCAACATTTTGAAAGGCATTGTCGTTATCATCCTAACTTTTTATTCAACTTATGCCTGTCATTTTTGTTAAACTCATCAAATAAATTGTTTTCAGCCAATCAAAAAACCATGAATTTTACCATCAATCAATACGAATTCGGACAACGTCCACCGGTAACCCTACCTTCGCCTCAACTTTTGGAACTACTCGGAGAAACCGGAATGCGCCAAATGGTTAGTGACCATTACGACCTGCTGAGTAAAAGTGAGATTAAACATCTTTTCCCGCGGATAGAAGAAGCTTTAGAAAAAGCAAAACAACGTTCCTCCGATTTTTTCATCCAGATCTGCGGCGGACACCCGTATTTTAACGAGAACCGCGGAAAACCCATGCTTGCCAAACGACATGCACCTTTTGCCATAACTCCGGAAGCACGTGAGGTTTGGCTGAAGTGCTACCAGCAGGTACTCTCGAAAATGGATTTGCCTGAAGTTGTACTCCAGTCTTTCTGGGATTACCTGAACGTATTTTCGTTCTGGATGGTCAACACTACGGAGTAGTAACCCGGATTTCGATAATCATCACCCCGCTGAAACTTGTTTCATAAACATATTTGTTGGATATGGATACGTTGTATTTTTTTGCCATATTTATAAGCCATTTCAGTGTAGCTTATGAAGCAAAAAGATACAGCCCCAAATTACGATAAAAGCTTATTTTCTGACAGCGAGCTTTATCTGATCCTCTTCGAACATGCAGGCCACGCTATATTTTTTACTGAAGGGTTAATAATAATTGACTGCAATCGGGCTGCTTGTGCTTTGTTTCAATTTTCATCAAAAGGAAAAGCCCAAGGTAATTTTTTATTTGATTTCAGCCCTGAAAATCAATCTGACGGTATTCCGTCAAAAGAAAAATACAAAGAGTTTCTTGCAACCTCCCCACACGAAACATTAACCAGATTTGAGTGGGAATTCCTGAAAATTGATGGCACCTCATTTATTGCTATGGTCATTGTAAACTCATTTATTCATGAACAAAGGAGTTTTCAGCAATTCACTATACACGATATTACATTTTTAAAAGACAAAGAGAAAATTATCCAGGAGAACGAAAGCAAATACAAAAAGATATTTGAGAACGTTCAGGATGTTTTTTACCAGACTGATTTAAATGGAATTATAACCGAAATAAGCCCTTCCATTGAAAGATACTCCAAATACATACATTCCGATGTCAAAGGGAAGGCCATTGATCAGTTTTATGCAAACCCAGACGACAGAATAAAGCTGATTGCTGAAATTAAAGAAAAAGGTGAGGCTCACGACTTTGAAGTATTATTAAAAGGAAGGGATAATCAAGCTGTTTGGGGCTCGGTTAACGCCCATTTTACATTTGACAAATCAGGAAAAATTAGTGGGATTGAAGGCACAATCCGGGATTTGACAGATCGCAAAGAAGCCGAAGAAAAATCGGAACGGGCACTTTCGCTGCTACAGGCCACTCTCGATTCTGCAGCCGATGGAATCCTGGTGGTGAATCGTTCAGGTAAAATCACCAATTTCAATAAGCAGTTTAAACAGATGTTTAATCATACCGATGAAGCGCTTGAATCCGGAGAAGATTCTGTTGCCATTGAATTTGTACTTGAACAGCTAACCAAACCCCAGGAGTTTATTTCCCAAATAAAATATCTTTACGATCATCCGGAACTGGAAAGTCTTGATACGATTGAATTAAAAGACGGCCGTACGATTGAACGATTTTCGTGCCCACAGTTGCTGGATGGTGAGCCTATTGGACGGGTATGGAATTTCAGGGATGTCACCGAACAAAGAAGATCGGGGCAACAATTACAACTGATGGCACACACCCTTAAAAGCATCAACGAATCAATCAGTATTACCGATACCAATAACCGTATTTTATTTCTCAATGCTGCATTTCTGAAGACCTACGGATACCCCAATGAGAGTGAACTTATTGGAGAAGATATTGCGATAGTAAGGTCGGAAGAAAACGACAAGGACGTTGTTGATCGAATTTTAAGTACCACTGCTGAAACCGGCTGGCAGGGTGAAATTATGAACCGGAAAAAGGACGGTACTAGCTTTCCAATATCGCTTTCAACATCAATTGTTCAGGACGAGAATGGAAAAACCCTGGGTATGGTTGGTGTGGCTACCGATATTAGCGAACGAAAACTGGCAGAAAAAGCACTTCAGGATAAAGAGGCCCATCTAAGTACGTTGGTGCAAACCATCCCCGACTTAATCTGGCTAAAAGATGTAAACGGCGTTTATATTACCTGCAACAAAATGTTCGAAAACTTTTTTGGCGCTTCAGAAACTGAAATCGTTGGAAAAACGGATTATGATTTTGTGGAGTGGGAACTTGCAGATTCTTTTCGTAAAAACGATCTAAATGCGATTGCGGCCGGCAAGCCAACATCCAACGAAGAATGGATCACTTTTGCCTCAGACGGTCATCAAAGATTATTGGAAACCATCAAGGTGCCTATGTACGATTCCAATGGAACCACTCTGGGAGTCCTCGGTATTGGCCGGGATATTACCGCCCGTAAACAAGCCGAAGAACGATTGCTGGAAAGTGAGATAAAATACCGGACACTTATCGAATCGATGCCCGATGGTGTTTACCGAAGTACTCCTGAAGGAAAATTCGTTGAAGTTAATCCGGCAATGGTGAAGTTACTTGGCTATTCGAGCAAGGAAGAACTGATGGCTATTAACATTAAAAATGATCTGTATTTTAATCCGGAAGATAGGGAAAGCCTGATTCTGGAATTAAATCCGGAAGAGCTTGATGTGTATCCGCTTAAAAGAAAAGACGGATCTGCTGTATGGGTCGAAGATCACGGTTGGTACGCTAAAGATGAAAACGGGAATATACTTTTTCATGAAGGTATTTCACGCGATGTGACAGATCGAAAAATAGCGGAAATGCAAATGCAAAAATATGCCACAGAATTACAGGAACTAAATGCGACAAAAGATAAATTCTTTTCGATTATTGCCCACGACCTAAAAACACCTTTCAACAGTATATTGGGGCTAAGCGAAATACTGAAAGAAGAGGCCAAACACCTCGACATTGCTACTATCGAACAGTATTCCGGAATAATACATTCGACGTCAAAAAACACCTTCCGGCTATTGGAAAACCTGCTCGAATGGGCGCGAATTCAGCAATCACAGATTTTGTTTCATCCGGTTTCCGTCCAACTGAAGAATCTGGTCAATGAGGTAGTTGAATTTATGGTTGAAAAAGCAAACAGCAAAATGATAGCCGTGATTAACTATATTCCTGACGGAATGGTTGTTTATGCCGACAAAGATATGCTGAAAACCATACTTCGGAATTTGATTTCAAACGCGCTCAAATTCACATCAACCAGAGGAAAGATTGAGATAAAAGCAATTTCGAAAGGTAGTACAATCGAAATTTTGGTATTCGATACCGGAACTGGAATAAGTAAGGACGACATGGCAAAAATATTTAGGATTGATTCCAATTTCACAAAAGATGGAACCGAAAATGAAAAAGGAACCGGGCTTGGATTGCTATTGTGCAAGGAGTTTGTTGAAAAACATGGTGGTAAAATATGGGTTGAAAGTGAAGTAGGGAAAGGAAGTACATTCATCTTCACTTTAAGCCAGGATGGACAAACCAATACTTAGTTTAACATGAAGACAAACCAGGAAAAAATCTCGACAGCTGCATTTCTGATTGTTATTGGAATAAGCGCACTGGCACTGGCTGGTTTACTTGCCGACAGGTTATCGTGGTCGGCTCTTAGCGAGAATTTTATTCCTATGGCGCCAGCCACCGCTGTCAGTTTTATTGTTGCGGGTATCGTTTCGTTAAACTTGTTGCTAAAAAATAAACATACAATCGTTTACCGAATTATTTTGCCTGGCATACTGGTATTTAATTCAATAATACTAGTCGATAACTTTTTCAACTATCCCATCGGAATTGAACGGATTTTTGGAGAATCACCGGGAGTATTTCAGAATCAACCTATGGGTCGTATGTCGCCTGTAACCTGTATTTTATTCCTTACGGAATTTATATCCTTATTAATTGTTACCCGAAAATCCGATAAAATTGCCTCATTACTCTGTACCGCCGGTCTGCTGGCTGCTTTAACTTTCGATCTGGGTTATTTGTACGAAACCCCTTTGTTATACGGGAAAGCTATAATTCCGCCAGCTTTCAATACGTCCATCGCATTTACGTTGCTGTTTACCGGACATCTGATTGGCTTTAGTCAAAACGAAATGCCAATCCGTTTTTTCGTTGGTGAATCGGTAAGGGCGCGATTAATGAGAAATTTTTTACCGCTCACCTTACTCATCATTATTATAGCAGGTTGGGCAAATACTTTTGCCATACAATTTTTCAGTAACCATATATTGTTTACGGCACTGGTAACCATTACTTCACTTTTTGTACTGAGCATCATTATTTCAAAACTCTCAAAAAACATAGGAAATGATATTGACTACCTATTTACATTTAGAAAAGAAGTAGAAGAAAAGCTGCGCGAGAGTGAATTACATTTCCGTACACTGGCAGATTCGGGCCAGGCCCTAATCTGGACTTCGGGAATAGATAAAAAATATAATTATTTTAATCAACCCTGGCTCGACTTTACCGGACGAAGTCTTGAACAAGAATTGGGCAATGGCTGGACGCAAGGCGTTCATCCACAAGATTTAGACTATTGCATTCAGGTCTATAGTGAGGCTTTCGATCGTCAGGAAAGGTTCAACATGGATTACCGCTTGCGTCATCACGACGGAAATTTCCACTGGATTCAGGATAACGGAACTCCACGTTTTAATTTACACGGAGAATTTATTGGCTATATTGGGCATTGCCTGGATATTACTGAACGAAAATTAGCTGAAGAAACACTAATAAGAAGCGAAGAAAAATACAGGCTCATTTCGAGTGTAACCACTGATTACACCTTTTCAACCAAGGTTATGCCCAATGGCACGCTCGATCTCAACTGGGTAGCCGGTGCATTCGAGTCTATTTCCGGGTACTCGGTTGACGAATTCAAAGTACGGGGAGGTTGGAGAGCTTCTGTACATCCTGACGACATTCACATTGATGATAACGATATTGCCCGCCTGAGACGTAACCTGGACACTGAAAGTCAGATCAGGACAATCAACCGCGAAGGCCAGGTTGTTTGGGTACAGGTTTTTGCACATCCGGTATGGGACGAAGAAAAAAACTGCCTTTCAGGAATATATGGAGCCGTAAAAAACATTAACGATAGTAAAACAGCTGAAGAACAACTCATCAATTCGGAACAGCGCTTCCGGAACTTACTTGAAAAAGTTAATCTCATTGCAATTATTCTTGACCAAAATGGTAAAGTAACATTCTGCAACGATCATTTACTGAAAATTACTGGCTATGACCAAGAAGAAGTGATTGGCAAAGATTGGTTCGATTTGATGATGCCCGCAGGAACTACAACGATTAAAGACCTTTTCTTTACTGGATTAAAGGAGGATAAAATTACCCCACGACTGGAAAGTCAGATAGTTACTAAATCCGGAAGAAAATTAGAGATTGCCTGGAGCAATGTCGCCCAACACAATCACCTGAATCAAATGATTGGACTTGCCTGTATTGGCGAGGATATTACCGAACGAAAACTTACAGAGATCAACCTTCAGGAAACCAACGAGCGACTGAAATTAATTTTAGAAAATACGCCTATCGCCATTTGGGACTGGGACATAAGAACCGACGTCTGGTATGCTACCCCCAAATATTATACATTACTTGGTTACGAACCTGAACCCGGATACCCTGACCGAAATATTTGGCTCAGCAGGCTTCACCCTGACGACAGAGAATACGTCAGTCAAAAAATTAATACTATTTTAAATCTACAGGAAGAACAATATTCTTACACAGCCCGGTTATTACATGCCAATGGAACTTACAGATGGCAAACCGTGATTGGGCAAATTATAGAACGTAACGAATCAGGAAAAGCTGTCCGCCTGATCGGTATCCGGATGGATGTTGATGAAACCAAGAGAGCAGAAGATGAAATCCGCAAACTAAATATGCAATTGGAGCAAAAAGTAAAAGAACGAACGCTCGAACTCGAACAAAAAAATGGCGATCTGGAGCGGATGAATAAACTCTTTGTAGGCAGGGAATTGAGAATGATAGAACTGAAAAATACCATCCACGACCTGGAAGAAAAACTAAAGACTAAAGATTTAAAAAAGTAAATCAACTTTTAAATTGAACGATTAAAATGGAAGAATCAATAGTTGTCGGTCTAATTCAAAATATAGCCATACTACTCACATTCAGCATGCTATACGATTATTTCTGGTCGAGAAATGAAAATCGTAAAAACATCTATTTTAAAATCAGTTCAGGAATCGTTTTGGGTGGAATTGGAATTATTTTGATTTTAACTCCCTGGCATTTTATTCCTGGAATATTTTTCGATACCCGATCGGTAATGCTTTCTATTTCAGGCCTTTTTTTTGGACCTTTGGCCACCATTACTGCAATGATTGTTACTGGTTTATACCGGATTTTCATGGGTGGCGACGGAGTTTTTATGGGAGTTGCGGTTGTTGTCACTTCCGGCACAATTGGTCTTCTTTGGCGATACTTCAGGCCTGACTGGCGCAAAAAGAACCATTTATTCGAATTGGTTGCCATGGGCTTTGTGGTTCACTTGGTTATGCTGGGCTGCACAGTCCTTCTTCCAGATGAAATTAGAACAGAAACCACTAAAAACATTGCCTTACCGGTTATTCTGATTTATCCTTTTGCCACTGTATTACTGGGAATGCTGATGCTCAATCAGGCTAAAAACTGGAATACGAGGCAAGCCCTAAATGTCAGCGAAAAAAAATTCCGGAGAATCATTGAACAAGCCACGGATGCGATGTACATCTCCGACCTCGAAGGAAACATCATTGATACCAATCATCAGGCTTGTAAAAGGATGAACTATACCCGTGAGGAGTTGCTCAATTTAAAAGTCACCGATTTGGATGCCCAAGTTGAGGAAATCGAAAAAATGAAGGGAATTTTTGAAGAGATCAATGAGAACGAGAGTTTTACATTCGAATCTGTTCATCGTCGGAAAAATGGCGAAACATTTCCGGTTGAAATAAACAGCAGCATGATTGATATAGAAGGAACCCATTACATTATAGGTTTTGTACGCGACATTACCGAACGAAAAAAGGCAGAACAGGAAATCGTCAGGATGGGAAAACATTACCAGGCTCTAATCGAAAAAGCTCCCGATGGAATTGTGCTGTTGAACGCAGAAGGAAACTTTAAATTTATCAGTCCGTCGGCATTAAAAATGTTTGGGTATTCCAATAACGAGGAAGTTACAGGTAATCCATCGGAATATACACATCCGGAAGACTTACCTATGGTTTTAGCTGTTCTGGAAGGACTAATACAGAACCCATCTCACATACAAACCATAAAATACCGTTTCATCGACCGCACCGGAAAATGGAAATGGGTAGAAAGTACGTTCAGCAATTTACTGGCCGACCCGAGCGTGGAAGCCATTGTAATCAATTTTCGCGATATAACCGACCGTAAACTCAATGAAGAAGAAATCAGTAAACTGAACGAAGAACTGGAGCAAAAAGTAATGGAACGTACCGTTGAACTGGAGAAACGTAGCCGACAGCTTTTAGATAATGAAGTGGCCTTATTGAACCTGGTTGAGGACCTTAACCTCAAATCAGAGGAACTCCAGCGAAGCACAGCCCAACTCGAAATTGCCAACAAAGAACTCGAAGCTTTTAGTTATTCCGTTTCGCATGATTTGAGAGCTCCATTGCGTGCCATTAGCGGATTTGTGAGTATTTTGCTCGAAGATTACGAGCAGGTACTCGACTCCGAAGGCAAACGAATCTGCAACATCATTCATTCCAATGCAATAAAAATGGGGCAATTGATTGATGATTTACTTTCGTTCTCCCGTTTGGTCAGGAGTGAATTGCACCATTCCAAAATAGACATGGAAGGCTTGGTGAAAAACGTAATTTCCGAATTTGAATCGGCTCAAAACATCGATTCTAACACTATTCTGGTTCAAAAACTTCCACAAGTCGTTGGCGACCCGAACTTAATGAAGCAGGTATGGGTGAATCTCCTGTCGAATGCAATTAAATATTCATCGAAAAACAAGGATGCACAAATCAGCATCGGCTCCTACCCCGAACAAAATGAACTTGTATATTATATTAAAGATAACGGTGTTGGATTTGACATGGAATATGTACATAAACTATTTGGAGTGTTTCACCGGCTCCACAGTATTGCCGAATTTGAAGGAACCGGAGTTGGGCTGGCAATTGTTCAGCGAATTATAAGCAGGCACAGGGGGCGCGTCTGGGCAGAAGGAAAAGTTGGTGAAGGCGCAACATTCTACTTCACACTTCCGGCCAGTTCATTGAAGTAATTGATTGACTGATCGATTAAAACCCCACATCCGGAATACTTTAAAATTTTACTATATTTAGCTATTCGTAGAAAATCAAATTTCAGGATTATGGAAGACTTCAATGCTGTTGAAATTCTTATTGTAGAGGATAATCCGCAAGATGCAGAATTAACCATCCGTGCACTTCGAAAGCATAATCTGGCAAATAAAATCTGTATTGCAGAAGACGGAGCGGAGGCTCTTGATTTCATTTTTTGTAAAGGGAAGTTTGCAGGCCGCGATTTCAGTAAGTCTCCTAAAGTTATATTTCTGGATCTTAAACTACCCAAAATCAGTGGACTGGAGGTACTTCAGGAAATCAAATCAAACTTATTGACAAAATCGTTACCGGTAGTGATGATTACCTCCTCACGCGAGGATCCTGACATTAAAAAAGCTTACGAATTAGGAGTAAACAGTTATGTAGTTAAACCCGTTAATTTTGATGATTTTCTGAATGCCATGTCGCAAACAGGCCTGTACTGGCTTTTGGTGAACGAACCTCTAAAAAATTGACCTTTCGGAAACGAGTCTTGTAACAAGATTTTAAATCATTATGAATCAAACCTATCGTGTATTATTGGTTGAGGACGAAACACATGATGCGGAACTCAACATACGGGAAATAAAGAAAGTATTACCATTATGCAAATTCGAAATCGTCGATAACAGGAGTGCCTATCTGGAAGTATTAAAATCATACCTCCCGGATATCATTATTTCTGATTACAATATGCCATCATTCGATGGACTCTCGGCTCTTAAAATTGCTCAGGAAGTATGTCCGCTTACCCCGTTTATTATGGTAACAGGCTCTATTAATGAAGATACTGCGGTTGAATGCATGAAAGCCGGTGCCATCGATTATGTACTGAAAGATTCCCTAAAACGACTGGGTTCTTCGGTTCTGAATGCGCTGGAACAACGTAAAATCAGGCAGGAACGAATGGAGGCCATTGAAACGATACGCGTTAACGAAGCAAAATATCGGTACATGTTTCACAACAATCCGCAACCCATGTGGATTTACGATGCAGATACCCTTTTCTTTCTTGAAGTTAACGAAGCGGCAGTGAAGCATTACGGTTACAATCAGGATGAATTTCTTTCGATGACGATAAAAGACATCCGTCCTGAAAATGAAATTGCAAAACTTATTGAAATCATTCAGCATAGTGATCAACACCCGAACCAAGCCGGAGAATGGACTCACAAAAAGAAAAATGGCGAACTGATTTTTGTGGAAACCATTTCGCATCCCATCGTATTCAACCAACGAAATGCCAAACATGTTTTAATTAACGATATTACAAAACGAAAAAGAGCCGAAGAAAAACTGACACGCGAACGCAAGCTATTACGCACACTGATTGATAATTTACCCGTGACCATCTATGTGAAAGATGTGGAATGCAGAAAAGTAATTGCAAACCGCGCCGATTTAGAAATCATTGGAGCACAATCAGAAAAAGATGTCATCGGGAAAACTGATTTAGATACCTTTAATAATGAAATTGGTGCACGAGGTTATGCTGACGACAAAATAGTTATTGATACCGGCGAACCTGTAATAAACCGGGAAGAAGATTTTTTTGATAAATACGGGAACCAACGCTGGTTGCTAACCTCAAAAATACCTCTCTCCGATGAAAATAGCAAGATTATAGGATTGGTGGGTATTGGCCGCGACATTACAGAACAGAAGCAAGCTCAGGAAAAGATTTTGAAATTATCGAAGGGAATTGAGCAGAGCCCTGCATCCATCGAAATAACAGATACAAGCGGAATCATTGAGTATATTAATCCCAAATTTACCGAAACAACCGGCTACCTTCCTGAAGACGTTATCGGGAAACATGCAAGAATTCTGAGATCCGACCAAATGTCTCCCGAAACATACAACGATCTTTGGGAAACTATCAGTTCAGGAGGAATCTGGAAAAAAGAGCTTCTGAACAAAAAGAAAGATGGCTCCGTATTCTGGGAATCGGTCATACTAACTTCCATAAAGAATGAAAAAGGCATAATAACCAACTACATTGCCATTAAAGAAGATATCTCGGAAAGGAAGCTCATGCAGGCGGAGTTAATTGAGGCAAAAGAGAAAGCAGAAGAAAGCGACCGGCTAAAATCGGCATTTCTGGCCAATATGTCGCACGAAATACGCACACCGCTCAACAGTATCATTGGCTTTTCCGAATTGTTAAGCGATGACGATTTTGACGAAGTGCAAAAAGCTGATTTCATTAAAACCATTATTGATAATGGGAATAGCTTATTGGTTATTATCAGCGACATTATGGATTTCTCGATACTCGAAGCCCGGCAAATGAAGATCAGGAAAGAATTGATATCAACAGAAAGATTATTAGCCGATTTAGTAACCGATTTTAGCAGTAAGGCTAGCTTGAAAGGTATCGAAATTCGCATTGATCAAAGCTCGGTTCAAGCTTCCGACATTATCATCGAAAGCGATTTATACCGGATAAAACAAATATTTAGTAACCTGATTGGCAACGCATTAAAATTCACAAATAAAGGATATATCGAGATCGGATTTAACGTTAAAAATGAAATGATTGAATTTCATGTGAAAGATACCGGAATTGGAATTGCCCCTGAACACCATCAAACTATTTTTGAACGTTTCAGGCAGGTTGATGCTGCCAGAACACGTAAATATGGAGGAAATGGATTAGGATTAGCTATTTCTAAAAACCTGGTGGAATTACTTGGCGGAACAATTCGTGTTGAATCGGAACTCAATAAGTATTCTGATTTTAGTTTTACAATTCCGATTAAAAAAATTATGGAATAGTAAATACGGCTATCTCCTTCTTTTTCGGCCCTTAATAGTTACGAAAAGAATGACCAGAACGATTACACCAACCAATACCAGATAAAAATATAAATCGGATTGGGGTGCTTCTGATTTACGTTCAGCTTGATCCGCCATCTTCGCGATAGGGGTTTCAGGAGCATAGCCAGTAAACCAACCTGAAAGATCGGCCTTGCTTTCAAGTTTGAATTCCACATCGTCAGGCAATTGCGAAAAAAAATCAAATCCGGCCAATTTCTCCGCCTCATCAGTTGTAACTACAAAATCAGTCAAGGGCCTGTCGCTCTTTTCGTTTGGCAATACAAAAGCAATCATGCGTGGCTGATCGGTAGCATCAAAAATCACCTTAAAATAGTATCCCGGCACAAGAACTTCTTCTTTTCCGATCGATCCTTTATTATCTTTAAAAACAGGGCCTGTAACCACATAAATCTGTAGCTCCTTTCTTGCCCAATCGCGCACAGTTGTCTCCAGTTCTTTCCAGATTCCACGATTAAATTCAGGGGTCTGAGGCGAAATGTTCGACATCAGAAAGCTTTCCTGCATGGCTACCGGACTAAAACCCATGTCTGCCGCTGGGCATAAATGACCGCGATCATAGCCGCTCTTGGTATAATCCGAGGATTTGGCGGACACAGTTGGAACCAATTTGTCCATTTTAAAACTGTTACTCCGTTCCTCTCCCCCATTCAGAACCATGCTGTCGGTTAAGCTGTAATAAACCCAATTGGCCTGTTCGTACCTTTCGTTATACGACAACATATAGTACGCGTGTTTAACAAGGTCTTTGGCTGGAGAAGGAATGTAATCAACTGATTGGGCATACAAAAAATGGGATAATATCAAGAGCAAAATAGCGGAACAAATTCTCACGGGTGTAGTATTTTTCGTTTCGAAAATAAAATACCAAAATACAGCCTTTCCTGAAAACTAAAATTATTTTTGCCAGAAAAATTACAAACAGATGGTTTCTGATCACAAACACTTTACCGAAAACGACCGTATTTTTTATTCTGATGGTTACCTGTTGGTACAATCTTCTATTCAGCAAGGGTTTTCAAACGAATCGTTATTCGCAGCAATACGGTCGATGTACGAAGCTATCGATGGGTTAAATGATTCGATCGTTGACCTGGCCGAACGGCAAAAAATTGGTGTAGCCTGTCATAAAGGTTGCCATTGGTGCTGTCATCAGGCAGTTTATGCCAATTCATACGAGCTGCATTTTCTTTCGGAACAGATAAAAAAGAGTTTTTCTGACGAAGAACTTGCCGGATTGACCGAACGGACAGAAACCAAATATGCCCGTACATCAGAACTCACCGAAGCTGAAATCCTGAAATTTAAAGCACCATGCCCTTTATTAAAAAACGGGGCATGCTCCATATATGCTGCCAGGCCTATGGCATGTAGAATATACCTTTCAACCAAACTGGAAACCTGCCTGGAGTTCTACCAACATCCCGAAAATGAGGATAATTTCCCTGCATTAATTGATTTTCCGTTACGGGCCGGACGTATGATGAATGAAGGGTTTAGGGCAGCACTGAAAGAATTTGGCATCGAAACGGCAGAATTCAGAATGGAAGATGGATTAAGGATTGTTTTAAAGAATAATCAACCAAATTTTTGATTGTCAAAATTGTTAACAACCTGAAAAAGGTCAGAAAAATATACACCAAAACACTACTAAACAACCACTTAACATCGAAAATAGTTTTCAACAATTGTTTATAACTCCGGAGCAAACAAAGTTGAATCAATTTCGCTAAAAAGCTTGACTTTAGGGTATTAAATGTTTTAACTTTATATCATCAGACGAGCGATAAAAAGCTGCTTTGAAAGAATGGAAAAGGAAGAAGATACTTAATTGTATCTAAAACCCGATCAACCGGATCTTCGGATCTGCGCTCTGTAAAAGCTGAAGTTCGAACCAAAACAGTAATGCAGAGGTTCATCAACAAAACAAATGATCGTAACAACGTTCAAATTAATGTTGGTTCAAAAAAAAGCAGGAGACAAAAAAGAGGCTTTAGTTTCTTTGGTGTCGCACTGAAAACGAAATGATCTTCGGATCGGTAGTAGTTTTTCACCTTTCAGCAAATCGCAAGAAATGTTGAAATAAGGGTGGCTAAAAAAGGAACTTCGTTCAGGAAAACATTTCTTCGGAATAGTTGAATGAACAGCTGGAACGTAATGCTGTAACAAGCAATACAGGAAAGCTCGAGGTTGCAAAAAATGGTTGGAGAAACCGGATGGAGCAGCCAGCTTGAATAACCGTAGTCTGGCACTGAGGAAAATCTTCGGATTGACCAAAAGTGAATGGGAACTATCTGAAAGGATTGTTCCCATTCGTGTTTTTATACTCCCTGCATTTCCTCTACCTCTCATTTTTGCGCACTTAATTTTACTATTTTTGCGCAACAAAAAAACAGGAAGTGAAAAGAGACTATATCGAACAGGTTTTCAATAAATTTTCGGAATTAAATGTATTAATTATAGGTGACGCTATGGTTGATAGCTATTTATGGGGAAAAACCGACCGAATCTCGCCCGAAGCACCTGTTCCAATTGTGACGGTTACCAAACAAGAAAACAGGCTAGGTGGCGCTGGCAATGTTTCTCTAAATATTCAGGCCCTGGGAGCCAACCCTATTCTCGTTTCGGTAATTGGCGATGATGAAAAAGGAAGGGTTTTCACTCAGCTAATGAAAGAAAACAACCTGTTTAGCGAAGGTATTTTCGTGGATACAACCCGGATGACAACCGTAAAAACCCGAATAGTCAGCGCAGGTCAACAGCTATGCCGAATTGATGAGGAAATATCGACTTTAATTGATCCCGAATTGGAGAGCAAAGTTTTTGACCGCATCAACGAAATCGTAAGCGAAAAACATATTGATGTCATCATTTTTGTTGATTACGACAAAGGTTTTATTACTTCCGGATTAATCAAAAATAGTATTGAGCTTGCCAAATCGAAGAACATCCTAACCGTAGCTGATCCTAAAAGCAGAAATTTCAATTGTTATCAAAAGGTTGACCTCTTCAAACCCAATTTTAAAGAGTTTAAAGACGGACTAAAACTACAGATTGAAAAAAGCGACCTGGATGAGTTAAAAGTAGTCTCTGAAACATTCAAAGCAAAAAATCAGATTGGGTTGCTCTTCATTACGTTATCCGAACAAGGTGTATTTTTCACCAATGGTGTTGACCAGAAGCATTATCCAGCCGAAGTTCGAGACATTGCCGATGTTTCGGGTGCGGGTGATACGGTAATAGCCACAGCAAGCCTTTGTTTAGCAACAGGAGTATCTCATTCATTTATGGCGCAACTGGCTAATCTGGCCGGAGGATTGGTATGTGAAAAATCCGGAGTTGCACCAATTAACAAAGAACACTTAAAAAAGGAGGCATTAAAAATACTGGTTGATTAAAAAGGTTTGATAAAATAGGTAACTGTGGTGTCGATCAGGGAATTTATAGTTTGAGTAAGTAATTACAACAACATTTCCCTAAGAAATACGTTTTGCGAATGAAGGTTTGGAGCTTAAAAATATACAAACTCAATAATTTGTTTTTCATTATATTACCAGATAATTTAGTTTAATTAAGAAATATTTACTACCTGTTTCTGTTTAAAATATTAACTTTGGAACTTACCAAATAAGTAGTTTTTGTATGGGAAAAGTAATTGCACTTGCTAACCAAAAAGGAGGAGTTGGAAAAACAACCACTGCGATAAATCTGGCAGCAAGTCTGGCCGTTTTAGAGTATAGAGTCCTGATTATTGATGCTGATCCTCAGGCGAATGCCACTTCTGGAGTTGGATTTGATGTTCGAAATGTAAAAACCAGCATTTATGAGTGTATCGTTGATGAGCTTGATCCAAGAAAAATCATATTAAATACGGAAATACCCGGATTAGATCTTATTCCGTCTCACATTGATTTAGTAGGAGCCGAAATTGAGATGCTTAACCTACCAAACCGCGAAAAAGTTTTACGCCATGTGATCGAAAAAATAAGAGGTGATTACGATTTCATTCTTATTGATTGTTCGCCATCGTTAGGGCTGATAACAGTTAACGCCCTTACTGCTGCCGATTCGGTTATTATTCCGGTACAATGCGAATATTTTGCTTTGGAAGGATTGGGAAAGCTGTTGAATACGATCAAGATTATCCAGACAAAATTGCATCCTGAACTGGAGATTGAAGGATTTCTGCTTACCATGTATGATTCGCGACTGAATTTATCCAATCAGGTGCAGGAGGAAGTAAAAAAGCATTTTCAGGAAATGGTATTCGAATCGGTTATTCAGCGTAACATTAAACTTAGCGAAGCGCCCAGCTACGGGCAACCGGCAATCCTTTACGATGCAACATCCAAAGGAGCTTCGAGTTATATGAATCTTGCACGCGAATTGTTGCAGAATAATGGCATGACAAAATTGAAAAATTCAGAAAAAATCATAGAATAAGACTTTCTAATTATGGCAAAAAAGAGCGCATTGGGAAGAGGATTGGGTGCTTTGATTGATGGAGCTGACACTACTTCACACAATGAAATTGTATCTTCCATCAACGAAATCGAGATTTCGAAGATTATCGCAAACCCCTTTCAACCCCGTACTAAATTTGATGAAGAGGCCCTGAACGAACTGGCAGCTTCGATTAAAGAAATCGGGATTATTCAGCCCATCACGCTGCGTAAAATTGATGAAGATCAGTACCAGATCATTGCAGGTGAACGGAGGTTCAGAGCCTCAAAAATTGCCGGACTGACATCGATTCCGGCCTATGTCCGCATTGCCGATGATGAAGGAATGCTGGAGATGGCCCTGGTTGAGAATATTCAGCGCGAGGACCTCGATGCCATCGAGATAGCACTTAGCTACCAGCGATTGATTGATGAATGTAAGCTTACGCAGGAAAACCTGAGCGACCGGGTAGGCAAAAAACGCTCGACAGTTACCAATTACCTGCGATTACTGAAACTTCCGGCCAAGATTCAGAAAGGTATCGTTGAAAAAAATATTTCGATGGGGCATGCCAGGGCATTGGTTAATATTCAGGATAGCGACATGCAGCTAATGATTTATGATGAGATCATTAGGAATGAATTTTCGGTTCGGCGCGTAGAAGAAATTGTCCGAAATTATAACGAAGATCAAGCCAGCTTTCAACCTGAAGAAAAAGTAAAGAATCAAAAATTTCCGACGGAATACCAGGATTTATACAATCACCTGAGTAAATATTTTCAATCGAAAATCGATTTTAAGATGGATCAAACCGGAAAAGGTAAGATCACCATACCATTTTCATCGACCAAAGATCTGGAACGAATTTTAGGAATACTTGATCAAATAGATGCTTAAAAAACAAAATATAACTCCATTCAAACTCCATATTGTCTGCGTTTTGGTAATCCTGTTTTTCACGACAGGATTTTCTGCGTATAGCCAGGAAAATGCCAGCGATTCTATTCCGGCTAAACAACCAACTGTTGAACATTCACCACGGAAGGCGACCATCTATTCGGCTGTATTGCCCGGTTTAGGCCAGATTTACAACCGCAAATACTGGAAACTTCCGATCGTTTATGGTGGTTTTGCAACTTTAGGATACTTTATTAACTTTAACAACGAACGATATACATTATACAGACAGGCCTATTCCGACATTATTGATAATGATCCTTATACCAATTCTCATCTGGATTTGAAGGTTAATCCAAGCTTTTTCAAACCTGAGAATATTGCGCAGCTAACCGAAAATTTGCGACGTGCAAAAGATGGCTGGCGAAGAAACCGGGATTTGGTAGTGATTGGTACTGTAGTTTTTTACGCAGTAAATATTATTGATGCCAGTGTTGATGCTCATTTCTTCAATTTCGACATCAGTGATGACTTAACCATCAATTGGGCACCTGGACCTGTTTTGTGTATGGATAAAAAACTAATAGGAATAAATTGTAGATTCACTTTTTAAGAAAAGCTTATGAGGATAAAACAACTGACAGTTATTTTACTAACAATTGCCGGGTTGCATACATTTGCCGCCGGGGCAAAGAAGGATAACCTTCGAAAAGCATGTACCATAAATGTAGCATCACTTGATACAATAAACGGTTACGAAAAGTACTATTATATTCCGGACGAAAACCTGAATAAATACTTTTCTGACAAGCTCGACAGCATGTTGAGCAGTTGGTATGTGCAGAATGCCTTCCTACTGGATAGTACTGAACTGGCAGAAGCCGACACCCTTAAACAAACCCTTCCCGATACGGTTTATATTCAGCGGTTGCAATCCATGCAATCGGCCGTAAGCCTTTCGTACAACAATACGGTCAAGAATTTTATAGCCATGTACACTGTTCGTAAACCGAAACAGGTCGCGGTTATGTTGGGACTAGCCAATTATTATTTTCCCATGTTTGAGGAAGCGCTTGCCAAATATGGATTACCCATGGAATTAAAATATCTCCCAATTATTGAGTCGGCATTGAACCCCGGTGCGAACTCAGTAGCCAGTGCTGTTGGATTGTGGCAGTTCATGTATGGTACCGGTAAAATGTACAAACTCGAAATCAGTACATTTGTTGACGAACGCCGTGATCCGCTGAAAGCAACCGATGCAGCAGTTAGATACTTGCGCGATTTGTACAACATTTATAATGACTGGCATTTGGTAATTGCGGCATACAATTGCGGTCCGGGAAATGTAAATAAAGCAATTAAACGGTCGGGGAATGCTAAAGATTACTGGAAGATTTACTATAAACTTCCCAAAGAAACCCGTGGATATGTTCCGGCTTTTATAGCAGCCAACTATGTAATGAATTTCTATCAAAGCCACAATATATTCCCTAAATCGCCCGATTTTCCGATTATTACTGACACGCTTATGGTAAACGACTACCTTCACTTCAACCAGGTTTCTGAAGTAATAGGTATTCCCGTTGAGCAAATCCGGAGTTTGAATCCGCAATATCGACGTGATATTATCCCAGCAAGTAAAGAAAAAAGATATTCGCTGGTATTGCCGCAGGATGAAATATCGGCCTACCTCGAAAATGAAAGTGCCATTCACTCGCACCGTCGTACCGAGTTTTTCCCGAATAATGAAATTGTAAATCCTCAAAACAATTACGCGAGTAAAAGCCCAAGCGATGTTAAAGGTCGTGATAAAGTAATTTACTCGGTTAAATCAGGTGATAATCTGGGAATGATTTCAGCATGGTTTAGGGTCAGGCAGTCTGACCTCAAATACTGGAACAAAATGAGGAGCAATTTCCTTAAAGTTGGACAGAAAATCACAGTTTACGTTCCTGAGGGACAGGGCGAATACTACAGCCATGTAAGTAAAATGAGTCGATCTGAAAAACAAAAATCGCTCAACAAAAAACCAACAACAACTGCTGTTGAAAATTTGGCCAGCGTAACTCAGAAACAAAATGAGACTAAGCCCGCAGAAACAAAGCAACAGGACAAAGCGGTTGCTGAAGTTGTTCCTGCAGTAAAAAAAGATAGCAGTTCGGTTAAACCAGCAAAACAAGCCACTGAAAATGAATTCGTTTACTACAAAGTTCGTAAAGGAGACAATTTTTGGTCGATTGCAAAGAAATTCCCGGGAGTTTCGAATCAGGAAATCATGAAACTAAATAATATTAAAGCGGCCAACAGTTTGAAAATTGGTCAAATACTAAAGATCTCGCCCAAAGCTTAAACAACATTTATTTCAACTATAATCAGAAGGGGAATGGCAGGCGCCGCTCCCCTTCTTCATTTTCAGCAACCGCTCCGGAAAGATTTTACAAACAAAACCATCCATTCCCTCAGATCAATTCTTGTTTTCTTATTTTTGTTTCATAAACCAACAATGGGTTACTGCTTTCGTTGTAAGCAATACCAATTAATTTTAGAACCAAACAATGAGTTATTTATATCCATATTTTTTATTCGCGCTTTTTTTGCTCTTAATCCCTGTCATAATTCATTTATTCAACTTCAAGAAGTACAAGACCGTTTATTTCAGTAATGTCCAACTTCTAAAACTCATCAGACAGGAATCGAAAAAAAAATCACAACTCAAACAACTGCTCATTTTATTTTCACGGATTTTGGCCATTGCTGCACTTGTATTTGCTTTCAGCCGACCATACATTCCTCTCAGTAACCGAACTACAAACGAGGCCCGGCAGGTAGTTGTCCTATTTGTTGACAATACGTTCAGTATGAAGGCTGAAGGGGAAAAAGGACAATTGTTGGAGCAAGCCAAACTGAAAGCCATTGAAATAGCCAATTCGTATCGGGTAGGCACACAATTTTTACTTCAAACCTGCGACCTTCTAAACCAACATCAGTTTTTACTGAATAAAGAACAGTTGATACAGGAAGTAACTGCCATCAACGAAAGCTCACGGTCACCGAAATTTTCAGAGCTGTATTCACGTGCAACAAAACTGTTATCCACGTCAGCAAAAAAGACTGAAAAAACATTGTACATATTGTCTGATTTTCAGAAAAACAATTTTGATATGGAATCCATTCAACCCGATTCTTCTGTTTATACATATCTTTTACCTTTTAAAACATCAAATACCAACAACTTACTTATTGATTCGTGTTGGTTCGAGGTTCCGGGAAAGAAAATAAATCAGCACGAAAAACTATTTGTACGAATTCAAAATCGTTCAGATCAGGCCTATCAGAACATCCCCGTGCGACTAACCATTAACGACTCGCTTAAAGCCATCTCGAAGATTAACATTTCGGGACAAGAAGAATTGACCATTGAGCTGAATTACACCAACAAAACAGAAGGGATTCAGCTTTGTAAAATAGAGCTCAATGACTATCCGATTATTTATGACAATTCCTACTTTTTGAGTTATCAGGTGCATGGTAAACTACATGCACTCGGAATTTACAATCAGCAAAATAACGGTTCGGTTTACCTGAAGGCGCTATTTGAAAATGATGAAATGATAGGTTATGATGAAGCCCCGGAAAGCAATGTTCAAATCTCGCAACTCAAAAACTATCAGTGTATTTTCCTGATCAATAACCAGAAAATAAGTTCCGGTTTCAAAACAGAACTGGCTTCGTTTGTCGAAAAAGGTGGAACATTGGTGGTATTTCCCAACAGGATGGCCAACTACGACGAATACAACTCGCTTTTCGCTTCGGTTGGCGGCAAGCTTGTTGCCTTTTTTGACACAACGGCCATGGCTCTTTCTGAAATCAATTACAGCCATGACCTGTATCGCGAGGTGTTTAAAAAGCAGGAGAATGAAGCTGATTTACCGGCAATTAAAGGACATGTTGTTTTCACAGATCAAATGCAGAAGCCCGAAACTCCCCTTCTGAAATTCAGAAATGGGAAGAATGCCCTGAGCACTTATTCTTTTGGAGATGGCTCTATTTATTCCTTTGCCTTTCCACTTGAGAAAATAAATTTCAATTTTATCAGTCACGTTGTTTTTGTGCCCACGGTTTACAATATGGTTTTGCAAAGCGGGGCCCATCAAAAATATGCTTATTCTACTGAAGCCGATGAACCTATTCTCTTAGCTAATACACTCCATTTAAATGAACTGAAAATTATAAACCTGCAAACGAACGACGAGTTTTTGAGCTCTGTTCGCACCATAGCTTCGGGCAAGCAACAGCTCCTTTTAGATGAAGTTCCAAGGGACGCGGGTCATTTTCTTGTTAAAGATGACTATCAACCCATCCTGTCGGTTTCTTTTAATTACCCGAGAAAAGAATCGGTTGCAGAGTTTTACACCAACGACGAACTCCTCCGTTTTACTCAAGCTGATAAGTTTAAACAAACCCAGTTAATTGAATCAACTGATGCTGCTTTTAGTGAAACATTGCAGGATTTAAATAATGGGAAACAGTTGTGGAAATATTTTATTGCTATAGCCTTATTTTTCCTGTTCTGCGAAATGGCCATTATTCGTTTTTGGAAATAGGTTTCTGCTCCGGCGGAAGTAAAATAGGGTAATCAAAACCTTCGCTACGTGCAGGAGTACTAAACTTTTGCAGCAGTTCCGAGTGGAATGGTGAACGAAAACACAGAACCTTTCCCGGGTGTGCTTTCAACCCAGATTAAGCCGTCGTTTTTCGAGATAAATTCATTGGAAATCAAAAGACCCAATCCGGTACCTGCTTCGCCGTCAGTTCCGGGAGTTGTCAGGTTTTTATCGATCAAGAATAAGCTATCAATAACCTCAGCCGACATACCGATACCATTATCAATCACATCAACCTGCACTGTTCTTCCTTTTTTCCTGGATTTTATAACCACCTCTGAACCTTTTTCTGAAAATTTCAGGGCGTTAAAAACCAGGTTACGCAAAACCGTTGAGATCATATCCTTATCGGCAAAAACCACTAATTCCGGATCTACTTCAACTTTTAAAAGCTGCTGCTTGGTAAGCAGATTTAATTCGATTAAGGCTTTTAGCTGTTCAACCACGTCCATCAGGAAAAAATTGGTTTTGTAAATCTGAATACGGTTTGTTTGCGAGCGACTCCAAACCAATAAATTCTGTAATAAACTAAAGCCGTTTTCAGAAGCCTGATTTAAATCTGAAATAATCTGCTTTAATTCATCCTTCGGGAATAAATCCAAATCCGATTTTAAAATACTGGTATAGCTTATCAAAGCATTAAATGGATTTTTCAGGTCATGAGCAATAATCGAAAAGAATTTATCTTTCGATGCATTCAGGTTATGTAATTCAGTAGTTTTTAACTTTAATTCAGAAGCAAGTTTTTTCTCTTTCCGCAAAAGATAAATCGTTGCAACCACTAATATCAATGCAAGTAAGGTTATACCAAACAAGTAAACCTGAATTGATTTGGCAGCATCAATCGTGCGCATCTGCGTCTGGTTTTTCAGCTTCAATTCTTCCAGTTCTTTCGTTTTCGACAATAATTGGTATTTAGCCTGAATTTGCCTGATCATTTTGCTTTTTTTCTCACCTATCAGGCTGTCATATACCGTATTGTACTTATCGTAGTAAATATAAGCCTGTTTATAATCGTTGAGCTCTTCGTAATAAATAGTCAGATTGCCGTAGAGGTCTCCAATAAAATCGTTCATTTTTAACTCGTTGGCCAAATGAAGCGATTTCATAAAATAGGTCAATGCTGTTTCATAATTCTTTTTATCAAGATAAACTAAGCCAATATTGTTATATGCCAAAGCAACCCCTTGATTATCATTCATGTCTAAATACAGCTTAAGTGCTTTTTGATAATATTCGAGGCTTTCGTCCAGTTTATTCTGATCGTACGCTATCGTTCCAAAGTTATTGGTCACATCAATCAGCATTTGCGTATCATTCAAATCTATTGCAAGCTGATTGGCTCTTTGGTTGTACTCCAGGGCTGTTGCTAATTCTTTTTTATTCTGGTAGCTGATAGCTATATTTTGATATGTTTTCGCCCTTAGTTTATCATCCTTAATCAATTCACTTATTTTAAGCGATTTATGGAAGTAATCAATAGCCAAATCATAATCCTCGAACTCATCGTAAATCATCCCAAGATTATGAAATACACGGGCCAATAATATCGAATCATTAGATAGCTCAATCAGGGAAAGGGCCTGAAAATAATAATCAACAGCCTGTTCGTAATTTCCAATATAATATTCGTTTAAACCTTTCAGAATGAGAACATCATTGGATTGATGGTGATTGTTGGATATTTTTGCAAGCTGATCAGCTTTAGTCAATAAAACCGACACGGAATCGTGATTTGTTGCAACAGTAACCAGTTTGCGTGCTAGTTCGATCAGGGAATCGGGATGAAGATTTTGTTCTGCGGAGGTAATAGGCCTGATTGAGTATCCGGTTAAAACCGGGATAAATAAAACAAGCAAAACCAGAAATTTTATAGCAGAGAAATAACGCATAGAACTCATTCAAAAATCAGATAACAAGCACAAATATAGTATTTTTTAAGATGATTAAATTTCGATTTTATAGTTGCGGTTTTATCCATAAACAAAATTGACATTCTGAATTAATTTTTCTTATTTGAGCCAATATTTAATAACAGATCGGAATTATTTGAGATGGACTTAAATATGCTTAATTCTGTAGTTCAAATCTTAAAATACGGAACCCATGAATGCTTTAAGCGAAAAAGATTACATGAATCGTGAATCACGGTTCGGAGCTCATAATTATCACCCACTACCTGTTGTTTTGGAACGGGGTGAAGGAATTTATGTCTGGGATGTTGAAGGCAGGAAATATTTCGATTTTCTTTCAGCTTATTCAGCAGTAAACCAAGGACATTGTCATCCTAAAATTGTAAAGGCTCTGACCGATCAGGCACAGAAACTGGCTTTAACATCAAGAGCTTTTTATAACAATGTATTGGGCGAGTGGGAAGAATATATGACCAGCCTGTTTGGGTACGATAAGATGTTACCTATGAATTCGGGGGCCGAAGCCGATGAAACAGCCTTAAAACTTATCCGCAAATGGGCCTACAAAGTAAAAGGGGTACCCAAAACCGAAGCAAAAATTATTGTTTGCAACGGCAACTTTCACGGACGCACAATAACCATTATTTCCATGTCATCCGATCCGGATTCGTACAACGATTACGGTCCATACACCCCTGGATTTATCCATGTACCCTACAACGATATCAAAGCTCTCGAAAAGGCTCTGGAAGATCCCAATGTTGCCGGATTTCTGGTTGAACCCATACAGGCAGAGGCCGGGGTATATGTTCCTGAAGATGGTTATCTCCGCAAGGCGTTCGAGCTGTGCAAAAAGCACCATGTTTTATTTGTAGCCGACGAGGTACAGACAGGATTGGCCCGAACCGGGAAAATGCTTGCCTGCGATCATGAAAATGTAAGGCCAGACATCCTGGTTCTTGGTAAGGCCATTTCAGGCGGTATGCTGCCCGTATCTTGCGTGTTGGCCGACGATGAAATTATGCTGACCATTAAACCCGGAGAACATGGTTCAACGTATGGAGGAAATCCACTTGCTGCAAAAGTAGCCGTAGCAGCTATGGAAGTCATCCGGGAAGAAAATCTGGTGGAAAATTCGGAGAAGATGGGTAAAATTTTCAGAAAAAAACTAAAATCGATCGATTCTGAACTGATTGAACTTGTTCGTGGAAAAGGATTACTGAACGCAGTAGTTATAAAACCGGTCAATGGTATCACGGCCTGGGATGTTTGTATAGCGCTAAAAAACAATGGTGTATTAGCCAAGCCCACTCACGAACACATTATTCGTTTCACTCCCCCACTGATTATTAATGAGGAGCAATTACTTGAAGCTCTGAATATTATAGAAAAGACATTTGCCGAACTGGGAGTTTAGTAATTTAGATAAAAAGTCTCAGCAGCTATTCAGTTAGGTATGAAGGCGATAAGAGGAAAAAAATCTTCTTATTGCCTTCATTCGGTTATATCCAATATTTTAGCGTATTTTCCTCAGTAAATTCTTCTCGTTAAGCAACTTTTTTCATAATATTATTGTCTATATACTTTAAAGCAGTTAGCGCTTAAAGAAGAATTGTATCCTGAAGCTTAATACACTAAGACTGATGATAAACCTTCGAAAGAAAATATGGAAATCCTTCACCATTCTTATCTCCATTCTGGTACTTATTGTACTAACCGGAGCCGGATTGCTATATTTTCAGGCGCAGAGTTACCTAAATAAAAACCTGTCAGAGTTTGTCGAAAAAAAGTCGAAAGGCAAATACCAGCTAACTTTCGAAAATCTGGAAATAAATTTTGTACCCCTGGGCTTCGAAATAAATGAAGTATCATTCCATCCGACTGATTCCATCATAAAAACCCTGGACCAGAAGGATTTCAGCAAACGATTTTATTCGTTTTCTTCGCCCAATATTCGTTTCGGCGGCATCCAATTATTCAGGCTAATCTTCTCCAAAAATCTTGAAATTAACGAAATCCTGATTTCCCAACCGGAGTTGAATATACACGGGAAACAAGCAGAACACAGTGATCAGAAAGACAACATCAACACCTTGATGCTGGAATTAAAACCGCTGGTAACTAAAAGTTTCAACTCCATAAAAATTGGGAAGATTGAATTGGCAAATGCCAGTTTTGACTTTTACAATTTACTGGGCGACACCAAAAAATTGTCGAATGCCGAGCAGGTAACTATTGGCATTCTTCAGTTCTACACCGATTCGCTTTTGCTACCAGACCCTACCCGATTGTTTGATGCTGAAGATATTTACCTGCGCATGCAAAAATATCAGAACAAGCTGGCCGACAGCATTCATACATTAAGTGCAGAATCGGTAACCTATTCATTAAAACGATCGCAGATTGACGCTCAAAACATTGAACTAAAGCCCAATAACAATAACATTTCGGCAAAAGCAAAATACCACATTACTGTCGGGAAATCGAAAATGTCAAGCAGTCAAATAAATGAGTTTTACCAGAGTAAAGCGGTTCCTATCGATTCCCTGATTTTAAGCAACGTGAAGATTAAATACTGGCCCGGCCAGAAAAGAGTTAAAACCCATCTTGAAACGATTGATGAATTTGACCTTTATGACATCATCAAAGACGAATTCTTTAGCATCAGCATTCAGCACTTCAAATTAGAAAATGCTCAACTCGAGCTATTTAAAACGCAATCGGCTGCGGAAAGTCACCAGGAACTAAAAAACATCACGATCAATCTGGATGATTTTCTGCTCGACTCACTGGCAATTCAGGATACGAGCCGTATTTTCTATTCCAGAAACATTCGGTTTTCAGCCACCGAGTACGAACTTACGCTTGGAGATAATATTCACCGGATCAGGGCTGGTTTCCTCGACCTTTCAACAAGAAACCAATCGGTCCTTGTTAAAAATATTCAGTTATATCCCCTTCATACAGGCCAGGCCACTAACCTCAATCTGAAAAATACGATCGATGCAAGTTGCGACAGTATCAGACTCGATTTATTCAATTTCAAGAAAGCCTACCATCAAAAAAGATTTGTTTTTCAGCGCATTAACATTTTTAATCCTGAAGTCAAATTGATTCAAAACGAGGTGGCAGAAGAAAAAACAACACCCGAAGACCCCAGTTTTATCTATAAACTGATATCCGGATATGTAAAAGGCATTTATTCCAGCCAGGTTTCGGTACAAAAAGGTAAAATGCAGCTAATAAATAAAACGGGTGTGCACCAAACCGGCAACATCGAATCTTCCGTAAAGCTTAATCTTTCAGGATTTGCCCTGGATGAAGTTAGCGCCCAACGAACCGACCGTTTATTTTTTGCCAACCAGATCGAATTGAATTTTAACAACTACCAGATGCAGCTGGTTGATCAGTTACACAAACTTACCATCGAAAACTTGTCTATTTCGAGCCGAAAAAAGCTGGCATCCTTACAGAACCTGCATCTTTATCCGGTATCAGCCGGGAATATGGAAGAGTTGCTAAAAAAATATAACCGCTCCGAATTGTACGAATTTACCATTCCCGAACTGAGCTTAACCAATGTTGATTTTCATGAAGCATTCTACAACAAAAAATTGGCAGTTGATACGTTGAGCATAAAAACACCGCAAATCTATTTCGAGAATTTTGCTCAGTTAAAACAACTAAAGCCTAAGGTCGAATTTGAGGACTTCTTTCAACTGCTATCAAATTATCTGGAAAACATACAGTTACACAAAGTTGACATTCCCGACGGAACCATCCGGTTAATTAACCACAGCCGAAAAGGAAAAACCATTTCGCTGGATAACCGCTTCAGTCTGGGCATGGAGAATACGCTGGTAAACAAGGACCAGTTTGGGAAGAAAAGGTTATTTTTTTCGGAATATGTTGACTTTTCGGTGCGCGACCATCTCATCCGGCTTTCGGACAATGTACATGTTTTAAAAGCCGTTGAAGTTGGCTTTTCAACAAAGAAAAAAGAGGTATTTGCCATTAATGCGCGATTATATCCGGAAGCCGACAGCAAAGCCTATTCTGCCGTCAACTGGAATATCCAAATAGCAGTTCCTGAAATCAGAATAAAAGGCATTGATATTGAAGAATTGTATTTCGACCGTAAAATTAATGCCGATAATTTGCTGATCAGTTCTCCGGAAATTAAGCTTTACCAGAAACATAAAAAAGTAGTATCAACAGAATTAAAAGACATTTCAATTCCGCTACCTAAAGAAATTGAATCCATTGAAATCAGGCAGTTCAGGCTAAATGGCGGTTCGTTAAAAGTATTTTCAGAAACCGGAGTCCAGCCCGTTTTGCTGGTACAATCTGATCTTAAAATGTCGGCACAAAACATCACCGTTCAAAACAACCAGGCCACTCAAAAACCTGAATTTTTAAGTGGCAGCTATACCGCAGAAATGCTCCAGTTTAAATTTACGCCAAAAGATAAAAATCAGCAATTCAGTATTGATGAACTGACATTTTCGACCTCCGATAAACGGATATCGGCTAAGCAATTGCTTGTAAAGCCAAAGACGAAAAATGCCAGGCAGGATCAGTTTGAGTTGCGAATCCCGACATTGGTTATGGAAGGTTTTAATATCGACAAGGCGTATCAAAACGATCAGTTTTTTTTCGAGTCTATTGTGCTCGATGCCCCGACGATCCAACTTTACAACAACGCCAAAGATTCGCTGAAAATCAACCCTTTCAAGATAAATCTGTATCCGCACTTCGAAAGTTTTGCCGACATCTTCGCCTCCAGATCGGTTCGGGTAAAAAATGCGGATATCTCTGTGTTTAAAAACGGTAAAAAAACTGGACAGGAAAAAATTTCTTTTGGCTTGTCTAATGTGCAGATAGAAAATAAACCACCGACCGGCTTCATGCACGCCACCGACTTTTCATTCAGTATTCCGAACCTTAGACGGCAGGAAAAATTCTACCTGTTCACTACAGGCGAAGCAACTTATTCATCAAAAAACAACCGGTTTTCAATCAGAGATATTCAAATTATACCCAGTTTAAGTAAAGAACGGTATCAGCAAAAAATAGGATTTCAGTCTGATTATTTTTCCGGAAAGATTGATTCTATTTTTGTTGTCCAACCCAACATCAGGCAATGGTTTAACAAAGAAGAATTAGTTGGCAAATACCTGTCGGTTAATGGATTAAACATAGACGTCTATCGTGATAAACGGATGCCTTTTGATGAAACCAGGCGTCCTAAAATGCTTCAGGATTTAATTAAGTCGTTGAAACTACCGTTCCAACTCGATTCTTTTAAGTTGGTCAATTCGGCCATATCCTATTCGGAACAGGCAGCTTCAGCCAACGACATCGGACAAATCCGATTTTCCTCCATTGAAGCCAGCCTGAAACCGTTTACAAACATGAAAAATTCGGGAGGCAAAATACCTGATTTTAAACTTGATGGAATGGCCAACATAATGGATTCGGCAATGGTTAAGGTGAGTATGAACTACCAAATGAACCATCCGGATAACTTGTTCAACGTAAGCGGAAGTGTCAGCCCGTTTAACATGCGAATTTTGAATCCGGTATTGGAACCATTGGCATCGGTTTCGCTTCGGTCGGGCAAAGTGGAACACTTTCAATTCACTTTTTCGGCTGACAATGAAAAAGCCGACGGATTTTTACTTTTTGGCTACGACGATTTAAAAATTGCAATTTTGGAAAAGAAAAACGGGAATGTTAAAGAAGCAAAATTCACCAGTTTTTTAGCCAATAGCCTGATGCTGAAATCCAAAAACCCAAGAGGAGGCGAATTGCTGCCGGATGAAATTAGCTTTCAGCGCGACCAGAAACGATCGGTACTGAATTATTGGTGGAAATCTGTTTTCAGTGGAGTACGAAACACGCTGGGAATAAAAGACAACAAACAGGAACAGCAAAAAGAATAAGAGATTTTGAAATTCGGCTTGTATTTACCACTGATTCTCCGTTGATTTGAAAAGAATAAACTAAAAACAACCAGCTATGATTAATGTTGCCATTATAGGTTGCGCCAAAATTGCGCACTTACATGCCAAAGCTATTTTACAGATACCTGAACTAAATTTTAAAGCAGTTTGGAGCCGGACACCGGAATCGGCACAAAAGTTTGTTGATGAATATGGAGTAAAATCGTACGCCACCATTCCGGAAATGATTAAAGCCGAGAATATTCAGATGGCTGTAATCTGCACGGCACACCCCTATCATGCCGATCCTGCCATTCAGGCTATGGAAGCCGGAGCACATGTATTAATTGAAAAACCATTGGCATCAACCCTTCAGGATTGTGATCGGATTATTGAAGCGGCTCACCGCACCGGACGGAAAACCGGAGTAATCAGTCAACGGCGATGGTACCAGCCCATTGTGCGCATGAAAAAAGCCATTGACGAAGGCAAAATCGGAACACCGGCATTGGGAACGATCCAGATGTTAGGTTGGCGCGATCGATCCTATTTTGAAAGCGATGCCTGGCGCGGATCGTGGGAACTGGAAGGTGGCGGAGTTTTGGTCAATCAATCACCACACCAGCTCGATTTGCTGCAATGGCTAATGGGTGACATTGACGAAGTTTTTGGTTACTGGAGCAACATCAACCACCCCTACATTGAAGTGGAGGACACAGCCGTTGCCTTAATCCGATTTAGAAATGGCGGGCTGGGCAACATCCTGGTCAGTAATTCGCAGAAACCAGGTATTTACGGTAAAGTGCATATTCATGGCAGCAATGGCGCTACGGTTGGCGCACAACCCGAAGGCGGTGCAATGTTTATTGCCGGCAAAACCACCATTGCCGAGGCTCCAAAACTCGATTTATGGACTGTGCCGGGAGAAGAACACCTGATGGAGGATTGGAATAAAGCGGATAGCGACGAATTTCATTCGGTGGATGCCATGACCTGGTATTTCAAACAGCAACTGGAAGATTTTAAAGATGCAATTGTAAATGACAGCCAACCATTGGTAACAGCCGAAGAAGGCCGCAAAACCGTTGAGCTTTTCACTGCCATTTACCGTTCTCAGCGCGATGGAAAACCGGTGAAATTTCCCCTTCAGCCGGAAATTAACAGGGATGATATAGACGGAAGGTTGACGAAATAAACTTTGAGGTTTTTACTTACGGGATGACTAAGAATCACCCTGTGAGTAACTGCCCGATTAATCAAACTTCAGTTTAAAAATGACCACTTCGGGTCGGTTGCCAGTGCGAACTGACGGACCCCAGGTCCCGTAACCCGACGACACATAAAAATGGGTATCGCCTTTTTTCAGGTAGCCCCAGCTTAACTCAAACATGGCTTTGGTAATGTAGTTAAAAGGCCAAAGTTGTCCGTTGTGTGTATGGCCTGAAAGATGCAAATCAACCTGTGCATCAGCAGCTTCCTGCAAATTAAATGGCTGATGGTTCATCACCACAATTGGTTTTTCACGATCAATTCCGGAGATCAACTCCGCTAGTGGTTTCGGCGCATTTGCCCCCCGGCCTGCCGAATGATCGTTACGCCCAACCAACTGAATGCCATTGGGTAAAGTAATCACCTCGTCGAGCAACATCCTGATGTGGATACTTTTCAGGTAAGGCAACGTTTTATCAATTCCCCCGATGTATTCATGGTTCCCGGAAATGGCGTAAACACCCAAGGGTGTCTGGATTTCCTGAATGTGGCGTCCTAGCTTTTTCCGCAGTACCGGAGCAATTTCGCCATCGACTAAATCGCCGCAAAGCAAAACCAGATCGGGCTTTTGATCCCGGATGATGTCGAGTAAATGTTTTTCGCGGCGTTCACCAATTAAAGCGCCCAGGTGAATATCCGAAGCCATCAGAATTTTAACTTCAGGAGCGCCGGAAACCTTTTTATGAATAGTTAATGGTATTTCTTTTACGTTGATCCACAACGCATTGATATGCCCTGCAACAACGACAACCGAAACCAATGAAATTACAATCAATCCCAATCTGAATCTCATGATTTCGGAGAATGGTGGCAAAAAATGAATAAAATGATTGAAAACACGAACGATGTCGATCAAAACTACTGCCATCACCAAATACAGCATATACGCCAGCCAGAAAGAACCAATTCGGTAAATCCACTCGCTAAAAGCTGATGTCGCCGTGCGTTCAAGAATTGAACCCGCAATGAACATCGCTGCAATTGTCCAGAAAATTACAATGTACCAGCGTTTTACAGGCTGACTTAATGAAAATGCCTGAAGACCACGAACGTACAGGTAATAATTTACTGAGCTGTAAATCAGCATAACGATGCTGAAAAAAATCAAAAAGGAAAGGCTGCGCATATTTAAAATAAAAAGTCGGTAAAATCAGAAAGCATATACAACGGTTTACTCTTCAGAAGGTTCTGCGTCCTCATCCTCTTCTTCAATTTCAATAATTTCTTCATTATTCATAAATGTATCAGCCAAACGCTCGACCCATTCGGTTAGAAAATTAGCGAAAACAATTTTTTGGGCTTTAGGCAAGCTTTCTGTCAGCCGGTCGATTTGCAGATAATTTAGATTTTTAATAACCAGTTCGGCATCATCAACAGCAAGTATCTTTACAACACCCAGATTCAACGCGTAAAGTGAATAGATCTGATTCAGGCGTTTGGCTGTTCCAATCACCACGTCTGATCCCATATAAATTTTATCCTTCTGTACGTCAATCTTTTCATCATCACAAGCGGTATGAACGCGCAAGTCGGTGTATGCACCCAGGCGGTCAAACTCATTTTTCATTTCCAGCGCACGTTCTTTATTTGCAACAATAATTACTGCACGCGGATTATCGCCCAACTCGGCTTTCAACCGCTGCAATACACTAACAACAATGGTGGTTGATTTTCCACTGTCTTTTCCGGCAACGCAAAGCAAATCGCGGCCACTCTTTATTTTGGAAATGCAGATTTGTTCCAATTCGGTTGACTCAGTAAATCCGTTTTCTTCGAGCGATTCTAATAGTTGTTTATCTAATTTTTCGTTGATCATCCTGTATGTGTATGTTTTAGTAAATTTTTATCCTATCTCTACAATAGTTATTCCGGCGCCGCCAAACTGTACGTGTTCATCGCGAAAAGATTTCACTACGGGTTCTGTTTTCAGGTAATTTCGGATCATTTCTTTTAAAATGCCGTTTCCTTTCCCATGCAAAATACGCAACTCACTAAAATCGAGCATAATGGCATCATCAATAAACGCCTGAATAATTTGCAAAGCTTCCTCTGCGCGCTGTCCCCGGACATCAACTTCGGTTTTAAAGCTGAGCCGTTTTTCACTTAATCCCTTGTTGATGTTTGGCATCGTTTGGTTATAAGTCCGGTGTATTTTCTTGGCCTCGTTGTTCGTGATTTTCTGTAGTTTATCGCGGTTAACCGATGTACGGATATGCCCAAAAGCTACCACCGCATTCTTTTCATTAAGTTCCAGAATTTCACCAACATTACTATTTCCAGCCATCAAAACCTTGTCGCCAGCTTTCCATTCATCAGGCTCAACAACTTTAACTTTTTCTTCAGTTGATTTCTTTTCGGGCCGTTTTTCGTTTCTCCGTGATTCCTTTTCTTTCAGCTTCTGGATTTTCTGATTAATCAGATCATCCTGGTTGGTGGCCGAGTCTTCTATTTCCTGTTTAAACTCAACCAGTTTGGCGCGTATTTGTTTTGTTTTTTCTTTATCGGCCTGATTTTCCCGAATCTCACGAATGGTATTTTCAATTCGCTTATTGGCTTCCGATAAAATCTGCTCGGCTTCCTGACGGGCTTTCAGCAGAATTTCTTTGCGCTGCTTGTCTAATTGCGAAAGATCAGTTTCGTATTTTTCAGCCAATTCATCCAGCGATTTCTCCACCTTATGAATTTTCATTCGCTTGGTTTCCCAATACCGTTTATCGCGCACAATGTCGCGAAGGTGTTTATCGAAATTGATGTGATCTTTACCTATCTTCTCGGTGGCATCCTGAAGAATAGTTTCCGGAAGACCTATTTTACGGGCAATTTCGAAGGCAAACGAACTTCCAGGCTTACCAATATCCAACTGGAAAAGTGGCTCCATTTTAGCCGAATCGTACATCATGGCGGAGTTCTCAATCCCTTCGGTTGACGATGCAAAGTGCTTCAGGTTCGTATAATGCGTGGTAATTACCCCAAAAGTTTTCATCTCATTCAACTGCGAAAGTATCGATTCAGCAATCGCACCACCCAGCATTGGTTCGGTTCCTGTACCAAATTCGTCAATCAAAACCAATGTTTTGTCGTTCGAATTTTTCAGGAAAAACTTCATGTTCATCAAATGAGAGCTATAGGTACTCAGGTCATTTTCAATCGATTGTTCATCACCAATATCAATAAACAGTTTGTCGAAAATCCCGGTTTCGCTGTTTTCTTTTACCGGAATGAGCAAACCACATTGAAGCATATATTGCAGCAATCCCACTGTTTTCAGGCAAACCGATTTTCCACCGGCATTAGGCCCCGAAATCAGCAAAATATGTTTTTGCGGCGTTAGCCGGATGTTTAACGGAACCACTTTACGGTTTTCGCGCCGTAAAGCCAGCATCAACAGCGGATGTACCGCACTCTCCCAGTCGAGCTGACACTTATTTTCCATGTAAGGTTTGATGCCATTAATATCGATGGCATAGATGGCTTTTGCACGGATAAAATCTATTCGGCCAAGAAACTCGTAGGCCATAACCAAATCGGGCAAATAGGGCCGAATGTCGTTCGAGAAAACAGTCAGAATCTTAACGATTTCGCGCATCTCGGCATACTCCAGTTCGCGGATTTCGTTGTTCAGTTCAACCACTTCGGCAGGCTCAACATACGAAGTTTTTCCGGTCGATGATTCGTCATGCACTATACCGTTCAGTTTACGTTTAAATGCCGAGGAAATTGGGATTACCGCACGTCCGTCGCGCATGGCAACCGAAGCATCATCTTCCACCAAACCGTCGTCCTGCGCTTTTTTCAGGATAGACTGCAGCCGTTTCGAAACGCCTGACTGTTTGGTTAGCAAATCTTTACGGATACGCGCCAACTCGGGGGATGCATTATCTTTTATTTTTCCGTATTTATTCAGAATAGCATCTATCCGCTCGATTACATACGGATAAACCTGTACGCCGGAAAGCAATCGTTTTAAACACGGAAACTGATCCTCTTTGGTTTGTTTCAGAAACCGGACAATTCCTGAAATCGTTTCGAGCGAACGTTTCAGGTCGAACAATTCCTGAACTTCAAGAAAGCGACCCTCAATCCGGATTTTTGATAAGGCTTCGCGGAGGTCAAAATAATAGCTGGTCGGGAAATTCTCCATTTCGCGCTGAATAATTACAAACTCATTCACCAGAGAAAGACTCTCGGTCAATTGTTCGTAATTACTGCTGAATTGAATTTCATCAACCAACTCGCGCCCCAGATCGCTCAGGCATCTCCCCTTAAGCAATTCACGGATTTTATCGAAACCAATTTTCGATTCAAAATTTTCAGGATAAACCAAAGTCATACATTGCAATTAATCGTGCAAAAGTACGAAGGAAATCTGTATTCCAAGTTCCAAATTTCAAGTTCCAGGTTTTCTGACTTGGAATTTGAAATTTGGAACCTGAAACGACTTATACTTTCGGTACTTTCTCTCCGGGGAAACGGTTCGCCCACTCTTTCCAGAACAAACCAACTTCTGATTTCATTTCCTTGTGCAGCATCAGAATCCCAACTAAGTTTGGAATGGTCATTAAAGCAATGGTAACTCCTGACAATGTCCAGATGATAGTGGTATCGGTAAACGAAGCCAGAAAGAAGCCAATAACGTAAACGATACGGAAATAAATATCACCTTTTACACCAAACAAAAAGATGATAGCCCGGCCACCATAATACGACCACGAAATAGCTGTTGAGAAAGCAAACAGCAAAATGCCGATTGAAACAATATACCGGCCGTAATCGCCAAACCAACTTTTAGTGAAAGCTTCTGTGGTTAACGGAGCACTATGAATCAACGACTTACCTACGAATATTAATTTGTCGGTATTTACCACTTTTCCATTCTGCACCGGTATTTCTCCGGTCAGCTTCTTTTTATCTTTTAAAACCACAACATCTTCGGCAACCGAACGCGAGTGAAGCACAGTTACATCCGAATTGCTGATTTGCCCATCGGCAACCACCAAATTACCAGAAAATGGCTCCAACGATTCTTTACCCGAAAAATGATGGTACAACGTTTTAACTCCTTCAGGGTTTTGGTCGGTATAAGTCCCATTCAAAACAACCAAATCAGAATACTGAAACTGGTTATCAATTTTTTTCGACCATACTCCTGATGATAAAACTACCAGTCCGGTAAGCATACAAATGATGATGGTATCGATAAACGGTTCGAGTAAAGCTACCAAACCTTCGGAAACCGGTTCGTGAGCACGTGCCGCAGCATGGGCAATTGGCGCCGAACCCTGCCCTGCTTCGTTTGAGAATAAACCACGGTTTACACCCCGGTTAAATGCAAAAGAAAATCCGGCACCCAGGAAACCTCCGATGGCAGCAGTTCCGGTAAACACATCACCAACAACAGCAATTAAAGAGGGAATTATATTTTCGTAATTATACCCGATCACTCCAATGGCGCCAATAAAATAAATAATAGCCATGATGGGAACCAATTTCTCGGTAATTTTTGCAATACGTTTAATCCCGCCAATAATTACAAAAGCCAGAATAACCGATAATACGGCGCCCGTTAACATATGATTGATACCAAAAGTTGCAAAAGCTGAATTGGCGATGCTGTTAATTTGTGGCAAGCTTCCCGTACCAAACGACGAAAGTACGGTAGCAATCGCAAAGATCACGGCCAGCCATTTCATCTTTAACCTGTTTTTCATGTAGTACATGGGGCCGCCCGAGACAGTACCATCTTCGGCAATTTCGCGATATTTATGCGATAAGGTAACTTCAACAAATTTGGTCGTCATCCCAATTATGGCAGTCATCAACATCCAGAATAAAGCTGCCGGACCTCCCAAATGGATAGCTAGTGCAACCCCGGCTATGTTTCCGGTACCAACAGTTCCGGAAAGAGCTGTAGCTAGAGCCTGAAAGTGAGAGGTATCACCCACATCGCCTGGCCGGTCAAATTTACCGCGTACAATGCGAAAAGAGTATTTTAAATACCGGAATTGAGGAAACTTCAGGTAAATAGTAAAAAACAAACCTGTACCAAGCAGGAAATAAACAAACCATTGTGAACTACCAACATAACTGTCAATTAAGGTCAAGAAGTCATTCAAACTTTGCATATTTCCTGTTTTAGTTAAATCAATTGGTGCTAAAATAGTAATATCTTTTATTACAAAGCTTCATTTCCGAACCCAAATCCATTGTTAACCTATAATTTAAATTGGGGGTACAGTTTACACTTTTAGAGTATTCGTTATTTAGGCTACAAAATAGAGGTACATTCGTGCTTAAAGTTCCCTTTTTTATCTAAATTTGTTAAACAAATCAAAAAAAACAGAAAACTATGTTGCCAAAATTTTTGCTTGCCGACAATTCTCAGGAAATGCCTGACATGCTGTATGTTGTTCACAATCAAAACCCACGTTTTATTGTAGGTAGTGACATTGAAGATTTTTCAGTAAACCAAACCATTTACTGGATCGACGAAAAGCCCAAAGACAAAGACCTTATCGCCCAACTTCTGGAAGAAGCAGAGGAATTTCTTGAAGCTGAATTGGAAAATCAGGATAGTTATTTTGAAGACGGGGAGGACGATTAATCATGACAAATCCGAAACGACTTACCAGGTCAAAAGAAAAAATGGTTGCCGGTGTCCTGGCCGGAATTGCTGACTATCTAAATATGGATCCAACCATTGTCCGGATTCTTTACGTCGTCTTATCCATTGCCAGTGTTGGTTTCCCCGGATTGATCGCCTACCTGATTATGTGGGCCATTATTCCTGAAGAAAAAACTTTTTAATTCTGAGGTACTTGTTTCAAGCTTAATTGAATTCGTTTACGCTGTAAATCGAGTTCAATTACCTTGACTTGTACATGCTGATGCAACTTAACTATCTCAGACGGATCGCTGATAAAGCGATCGGCCAATTGCGACACATGCACCAAACCATCCTGTTTCACGCCCACATCAACAAACGCTCCGAATTTAGTGATGTTAGTTACAATCCCGGGCAAAACCATACCTACCTGTAAATCTTCAACTTTGTAAATCCCTGGTGCGAATTCGAATACTTTAATTGCCTGACGTGGATCGCGACCTGGTTTGGCCAATTCTTTCTGAATATCCTTCAGGGTTGGAAGCCCAATTTTATCCGTCACATACTTAGTCCAATCAATTTGTTTTTGCAGTTCTTCATTCGAGATAAGTTCCTGAATGCTGCACTTCAAATCCTTTGCAATTTTTTCAACGACATAATACGATTCGGGATGAACGGCTGAATTATCCAATGGATTGAAAGCATCCGGAATACGAAGAAACCCGGCTGATTGTTCGTAAGCTTTTGCACCCATCCGGGCCACTTTTTGTAGTTCAGACCGCGAATTAAACGGACCATTTTCTTTTCGATAATCCACAATATTTTGAGCCAACATGGGGCCAAGTCCTGAAATATAAGTCAGTAAATGTTGTGAGGCGGTATTCACATTCACCCCAACCAGGTTTACACTCGATTCAACCACCTTATCCAAACTGTTTTTCAGTTTCTTTTGATCGACATCGTGCTGGTACTGCCCTACTCCTATTGATTTCGGATCAATTTTCACCAATTCAGCCAACGGATCCATCAACCGCCGGCCAATAGAAACGGCTCCCCTGACAGTAACATCGTATTGCGGAAATTCGTCGCGGGCAATTTTAGAAGCCGAATAAATAGACGCACCATCCTCAGAAACCACATAAACCCGTAATTCGCGGTCGAAATGTAGTTTTTTAATAAACTGCTCCGTTTCGCGGCTGGCTGTTCCATTTCCTATTGCAATAGCCTCAATTTGATAGGAGCTAACCAGCGATGAAATCTTGCGGGCAGCTTGTTTCACTTCTTCCTGAGGTTTGTGCGGATAAATGGTTTCATTATGCAATAAATTTCCCTGGGCATCGAGGCAAACCAATTTGCAACCGGTGCGATAGCCCGGATCTAACGCCAACACACGCTTTTGCCCTAATGGAGCCGCAAGCAACAACTGACGTAAATTATCGACAAACACACGAATAGCCTCCTCATCAGCTTTTTCTTTCGACAAATTGGCAAATTCGGTTTCGATAGAGGGTTCAAGCAATCGTTTATACGAATCGGCAACAGCCAATTCCATCTGGTCGGCACAACTGTTGTGACTATTTATAAAGTAACGTTTTAATCTCAAAATCGCGTCTTCACCTTCAGGCGAAATGGAAACCCTCAGAAAACCTTCGTTTTCGCCGCGCCGCATGGCCATTAACCTGTGCGAAGGGCATTTTTTCAGCGGTTCGTTCCAATCGAAATAGTCGTTAAATTTGGCGGCCTCTTCTTCTTTCCCTTTAATCACTTTCGAAGTAACAAACGCTCCGGAATCGAAAGCACGGCGCACAATCGACCTGGCTTTCTCGTTTTCGTTAATCCATTCAGCAATTATATCGCGGGCACCGGCCAGAGCATCATCAACCGACTCAACCATTTCATTTACAAAAGCGTGAGCCTTTCGCTCAATGTCCGATTCGTATTGTTTCATGATTATTTTGGCCAGCGGTTCCAATCCTTTTTCACGGGCAATCATGGCTCGGGTCCGGCGTTTGGGTTTGTATGGCAGGTAAATATCTTCCAGCTCGGTGGTATCAAAACAATCGTCAATCCGCTTTTGCAATTCAGGAGTCAGTAAATTCTGTTCCTGAATGGTTTTCAGAATCGTATCTTTACGTTTAAGAAGCTCCTCAACCCTTTCTTTTTCATCTTTAATGGCTTCAATCTGAACCTCATCCAAACTGCCAGTTCGTTCTTTCCGGTAACGTGAAATAAACGGAACGGTTGCTCCTTCATCCAGCAAACCAATTGTATTTGACACCTGTATTTCCTGAATACCAACTCGTTGAGCTATCAGTCGAATTATTTTCTGATCCATTTTTGAAGTAAAAAAATTGAGGTTCGAAGGTAACTTTTTTTGAGCAATTTTAAGTTTAAAAAAGTAGCTAAAAAAGGGAACATGTCTTTTTAAAATTGGATTTTCCAATAGTTATACTCCTAACTTTTTTTACTTTTATAGCATAACCACAAATTAAAGATTTTATGAAAAAGCAATTTTTAGCATTTCTGTTTTTAGCGGCAGTTACGTTGTTCGCTGGGTTTCAACTTCAGGCTGAAGTAAAAAACAAACCGATACTCGGAGAATGGCTTTATGAAGTAAGCGAAGCTCCTTCCGGATACGAAAAAGGAAGTCTGATCTTCTCTGAAAAAGACGGACAAACGATTTGTGTTATCAAACTTGAAGCCGGAGAACTGGCTGTAAGCAATCTTAAAATTGACAAAGAAAAAGTTAGCTTCACTACAACCGTTGACGGGAACAGTATAAACGTAGAATTAAAACGTGAAGACAATAAACTTATTGGCAAAGTTGATACTCCGGAAGGCCCCAAAACGCTGACCGCACAAAAAAAATAAATTCAATTCATTTAAACATTCAGAACCGGATTTCGAAAAAGAAGATGTCCGGTTTTTTATTGACAATCCAGGCTAATCCTGCAATTTGTTGAAACTATTTCGATACAAAAACTCCGGCAGATTCAGAATATATTCTTATAGACTGCGACCATATTGTTCGTTTCACTATTTTTGAAGAATAAATTTGAATTACATAAACCAATTTTAACTAAAAATATCATGACAAACAGAAGAGATTTCTTAAAGACCAGTTCGTTAGTTGTTGCCGGCAGCCTATTAAGCAGCCCATTATTACAGGCTTCGGTTGCTGGTAAAAAAAAGAAAGCCATCGGCTTACAACTTTATTCATTGCGCGATGCGATGAAAGCTGATGCTTTAGGTACCTTAAAATTAGTTGGCGATATGGGTTACACCACTCTGGAAACGGCCAATTACGGAGAAGGTAAAATTTACGGAATGGCTCCGGGTGAATTTAAAAAAGTGGTAAAAGGCCTGGGAATGAAGATGACCAGCACTCATCTTGGCGGACCAAACTATACCAAAGAAAAACATGGTGAGGCTATGGACTGGTGGAAAAAAGCACTGGAAGACCACCTGGATGCAGGCGTTCGTTTCATGGTAAAACCAAGTATGCCAATCCCGACCAAACTCGACGATCTGAAAATATGGTGCGATTATTACAATGCCATTGGAGAGTTAACTTCTGCGGCTAAAGTTCAATTTGGATTTCACAACCATGCCCGCGAATTTGAAAAAATTGAAGGGGAAATCATGTACGATTTCATGATAAAAAATACCGATCCTAAAAAAGTTTTCTTCGAAATGGATGTGTATTGGGTCATGCGTGGCGGTTATAAAGCAGTTGATTACTTGAACAAATATCCAGATCGGTTCCCGGTTTTGCACATTAAAGACGAAAAGGAAATCGGCGAAAGCGGACAACTCGATTTTAAATCGATTTACGAAACGGCTTATAAAAACGGTTTAAAAGATTCGTTTGTTGAAGTTGAACGCTATAATTTCGAACCTGTAGTGAGCGTTCAAAAGAGCTTCGATTATTTAAATGCCGCTGAATACGTGAAATAAGAACCAAACAAATAACGATTTGAAAAGCTGGTAATTTATTATCAGCTTTTTTGTTGCTCAAATTTTCGTAATTGATAGTTAAGCCTGAATCCGAATAAAACGGCTGCTGTTAAAAGTCCAAAAACAAAACCGATCCAAACACCCGAATAACCAAAATGAAATACAAATGCAAGTAAATAACTAATTGGCAGACTGACAACAATGTAGGAAAAGAAAGCCATAAACATCGGGACCCTCACATCGGCCATGCCACGCAATGCGCCTAGCAAAACAACCTGCGTGCCATCGAAAATCTGAAAAAAGGCACCAACAATCAATAATCCGGCAGCAACTTCAATTACAGCCGGGTCAGTCGTAAACAATAAGGGCAGGTGGTTGCGGAAAATAACAAACAAAATCCCCATCAACGACATAAATGCGATTACAATATGAAGCGATGCAAAAATGGTATGCTTCAACTCATTTCCGGAGTGCTCGCCAAAAGCATGACTTACACGAATCGTTGTTGCCGAGGCCAGCCCAAATGAAATCAGGTACGTCATGGAGGCCATACCAATTGCCACCTGATGGCCTGCAATCGCTTCCTTCGATATCCAGCCCAACATAATCGCTCCCAAGCTGAATGCCAAAACTTCAATAACCAGTTGTAATCCAATTGGTAACCCAATGGAAATGATTCGTTTAATCTTAGCTGATTCGACGACTGATTTACGGGCAGCTTGCAGATAAGCCTTGAAATGAGGTTTCTGCACAATCATGAAGACAAATATGATGGGCATAATAATCCGGGAAATCAGCGTAGCGTAGCCAGCTCCATTAAGTCCCAACGCTGGAAAACCTAACTTTCCGTAGATAAGCAGATAGTTAAGACCCACATTCACCAGATTGGCAACAATCGTAATAATCATGGCCATTTTAGTATTGCCTATCCCTTCAAAAAACTGCTTGACAGAGAAAAACAACAGCAGCGGAAAAAGCGATGAAACCTGAATCAGGAAATAGGGAATAGCCATTTGAACAACTTCTTTGCTCTGCCCCATCCGGTCCATAAAAAATACGACTGACGACATAACTGCGCACAGCAGTAAAGAAGCCACCAAATGCACAACCAATCCGTTTTTCAGCCACGACCCAACATTTACTTTGCCCCTGGAGCTAAACGCCTGCCCAACCAAAGGCGTTAAACCATACGTGATTCCCAGCCCGAAAAGCATACCCACATGAAACACATTAATGGCAAATGAAGCAGCAGCCAACTCGGTGGTACCCACATGCCCCACCATAATGTTATCGGCCAGATTTACAGTTACCTGCCCTATTTGAGCAAGAATAACCGGAACCGCCAGAACCAGATTTTTTCGGTAAACAGGTAAATAATCAGAGAAACTCACGACTAAAAATTCTAGAATTCAGCGCAAAGGAAGCAATTATAACGAAAACCAGTAGCTGAATTTGACCATAAATACATTTTGGGAATTTACACCCGAGATATTTCCAAAACTCTTCCAGATCGATTGGTTTAACTGGTCGGAATAGGCAGAGCGTGTGTTGGTCCAAACCAGATACAAGGTTGAACCAGGCCTGAATTCCCAACGACCAACCAGATTTGAACTAAATTCCTGAAAGTTGAAATCGGGGTTGGAAATGGTGTATTCCGGGGTACCATTTTTTTGGAGCAAATAGGAATTACCAGCTATCGGAAAGTGATTTAATCCCACGTAGCGCTTATCAAGCGATCGGCTTCCGGCGTCTGCCACTTCCCTGAAATTTTCATATTTCCCGATTGAGGCATACGGATTTCCGTAGTATTGAATAGATATTTCAGGTGAAACAAAATATTCGCAACGAAGTGTTGATGAAAGTGTATTGCGATCGATTGTTCCGACCAGATATTTGGTGGTACCCTCTATATTTTTGGTACGGGTTACAAACTGGTGGTGATCAACTGA
Source organism: Prolixibacteraceae bacterium (assembly GCA_019459525.1). Lineage (GTDB taxonomy): Bacteria > Bacteroidota > Bacteroidia > Bacteroidales > Prolixibacteraceae > Aquipluma. Next base: position 37,983 of record JAIBEY010000013.1, on the reverse strand, counting down.
ATTATCGTAAACCGAACGTGCCGTAATTGTAAAACGGTCGCTCAACTGCCATCTTAAATACAAGGTATAATAGTCGGTCTTCGAAATCTTATCGGAGTAAAACTTAAATCGTGGACCAAATCCAACCATCAAATCTTTCACCTGATTCGACTGAATAAACAATTCAACATCATTGTATCCACCTTTAAATAAACCAGGTCCACCGCGCAATTCGCGGGTATCAAAAATATTATAGTACTTTTTCAGGTTTAAATGTACGTTCCATAGATTCTTGAATTGCAAATATCCATGTAATTTTAAACGATCCAACGTATTCTCACCACCGTAACTCCAATCGTGTTCCTGCTCAAATTCAACGTAATAATTCCTGACTTTTCCTTTCGGGCGGTCAACCTTATAGGTAATGTTAACCATCTCTTCCACAATATCTGCCTGATACAAATAACCAACATCATTTAAATCGACACCAGGTGAACGCCAATTTAATGACCCAATTGCCCTCAGTTTACCGCTCCGCTTTCCCCCGCTCAATAATCCACCCCAACCCGAAAGATTGGTAAGGTCGGTATCATATTCCAAATGACCGGCATCTTCGCGCTGATAAAAATGCACCGATGAGGTCTGCAATCTTGAAATGGCATCTTTTTCTGCTTGTATATCACTAAAAACGCCTTTAAAATCAACAAAATACTTCCGGTTCTTCCAGTTGTGCTGAAAGTCTATGCCTCCGGCCAACGCCGAATTCGACAGAAATTCCAGATGTTGATCGTTAATATTCCGGAATGTAGAGGTAACCATACCTCCCAGCGTGGTGTTTCCCTTATTAAAATCTTGTTTCACCCGTCCAACCATAAAACTGGTAAATGGTTCCACTGTTGTTTTCGATTTTGAGTTGTCGCTAAAAATGGTAGCATGCTGTTTGGCCGTAAAGCTTTGGACCACCCCAACCGACAAGCCTTTTTTTGTCTTTCCGGTCAGTTTCAATGCACTTAAAATAGGCGTATTTTCGGCAATCGAAATGGTTTGATTTTCATCCAGATCAGGATAATAACTCGGGGCATGGCCAATCCGGCGGCTATAAAAAAGCATGTCCTCTCCCATCGAAAAATCGAGAATGGTGTTCCCTTCCAGAAAGAACGGTCTTTTTTCCTCGTTGAAAACTTCGTAGGAGGTCAGGTTTAATACTGACGGGTCGGCTTCCACCTGCCCAAAATCAGGATTAATGGCATAATCAAGCGTAAATCCTGAATTGAGGCCAACTTTTCCGTTTAATCCGTAACCCAATGTTGTTTTATTTTCGAGATCGGTATTCGGGCTAAAACGGGTGTTTACGTATGGCAGAAACTGATAGTTTATTTTTGGTTTTACCCCTTCAATCCCTCTTAATTCGCCAAACAAATAAACCATGGCCGGGGCATCAATCGGAATGAGTTTCCATTGGCTTTCTTCCTGATGACGGTCTATCCAACGCCAGACATGCATACCCCAGACCTGCTCTTTACCGGGAGCAAAACGGAGCTGGCTAAAAGGAATTTTTAATTCCGATGTCCAAATCGAATCGTAAACCTGAGCTTTTCCATCCCAAACGGCATCCCAGTTAAAATCCCATAAATAGGCGCCTAAATGCACCAAATCAACTTTCTGGCCCGATGCTGCCACATTAAATTCGTAAGCGGTTTGTTTATCGAAATAAGAATCCAGCGCAATTCCGGCAATATCTCCATCCATCTTGTCGCGCCTGCTTAAAATTGGCCTTATCTTTCCTGGCCCTTTGTCGTAACATTTAAACCCGACATACAAATTACTGTTGTCGTATAGAATCTTAATTTCTGTATCTTGTGAAGGATTTTTGCCCTGATTTGGAACCTGTTGCGTAAATTGACCCGACCAAACACCGGATTCCCAACAGGCATCGGTAAGCCTGCCATCAATTTTTGGGCGATTTTCTATTCGTGTTGCGTTATAAATCCGATTGGTTCCTGCAAGCCGATTGACGGTGGAATCGGTAGAAAGGCTATATTCTACCGCACTTTGAGCAGAAACAACGGTTATTCCACCAAGGAAAAGAACCAGGTAAAGTAGTGGGTGAAAAGACATAAGGTTTGTTTAAGAGCGCAGCAAATATAAAATAAATAAACAAAACAGACATATGTTAATTGTTTCTTTTTATTAGAATAGGTCACCGCCTTGCAAACAATTCGGCCCTTCATGGGTTTTATGTCCTTGGTAATTGCATCAAGGCTACACATTATATTGATTGAATTAACATCTACTAAATGCGAAAAATTTCAAAAATCTTAATTGCCAACCGTGGCGAGATAGCCATTCGGATTATGCGAACCTGCCGTGAAATGGGGATCTCAACTGTTGCCGTATTTTCTGAAGCCGACCGCACTTCGATGCATGTAAGGTATGCCAATGAAGCCTACTACATTGGAGCATCACCTTCGTCTGAAAGTTATCTGAATGCAGATAAAATAATTGAAGTAGCATTAAAAACAAATTCAGATGCCATCCATCCCGGTTATGGATTTTTATCGGAAAATGCCACTTTTGCGCGTAAATGTGCTGAAAACGGTATAAAATTCATTGGCCCTTCCCCTGAAGTTATCAATCAGATGGGAGATAAAATTCAGGCCAGGTTAACCATGATTGCAGCCGGAGTACCCGTAGTTCCCGGAACCACAGAAAGTGTAAAAACTGAAAAAGATGCTCTCGAAACGATACGGCAAATCGGATTACCCGTTATGGTAAAAGCTTCGGCTGGTGGCGGAGGAAAAGGAATGCGGCTGATAACTGAAGAGAAAGATATTGTTTCGCTGGTCCGTTCGGCCCGCTCCGAAGCCAAATCTTCATTCGGGAACGATTCGGTCTATATCGAAAAATATATTTCATCACCACACCACATCGAATTTCAGGTTTTGGGCGACCAGCACGGAAATGCAGTTCATCTATTTGAACGGGAATGCTCGGTCCAACGGAGACACCAGAAAATGATAGAGGAAACACCCTCTCCACTCATGACTCCGGAACTTCGTCTGCAAATGGGGAAATGTGCCGTGGAAGCTGCCAGGGCGGTAAATTACGAAGGTGCCGGAACAATTGAATTCCTGGTTGATAACGACCGGAATTTCTATTTTCTGGAAATGAATACCCGCCTCCAGGTTGAACACCCGATTACTGAGCGTGTAACCGGAATTGATTTGGTTAAACAACAAATTTTAATTGCCGAGGGTCATCCAATTTCTTTTACTCAGGAAAAACTGCGGCAAACCGGTCATGCTATCGAATGCCGTATTTATGCTGAAGATTCGGATAATAACTTCATGCCTAACCCGGGAAAAATCTACAACATTACCCAACCTTTAGGATTAGGAGTGCGCACCGATGGCTATGTTTACGAAGGGTACGAAATTCCGATCTACTACGATTCCATGATTTCGAAACTCATTGTTTGGGCCGAAAACCGAACCGAGGCTATTGAACGCATGAAACGGGCTTTATACGAATATAAAATTACCGGAGTAAAAACATCCATCAAATTTCTGGAGCGGATTATGGATACCGAAGATTTCCGCAGTGGAAATTACGACACCAACTTTATCGAGAAAAATAAAGACATCCTGCTGGCCGAAACCAAGTGCGAAGACAATTGCGAAGATATGATCATTATTGCAGCATACATCGAGCATCTTGACCGAATGAATGTGGCGCAGACTTCGAAAGAAATGTACACGGCGCAAAACCGTTGGAAAAAATACACATATCAAAAGAATTTCGAACGCTTATAACCCCCGCAAATATGTCAATAGAAATAAGATTAGACAAACGAATTGCCTCTGTTGAAATACTAAAACAATACGAAAACCTTCTTGAAATAAAAGTTGACGACAAAATTTATCAGGTTGACTTAATGCACAACGATGAAGGTATTTTCTCTATCCTGAATAAAGGACGCTCATTCAACATTGAATTGGTTCCGCAAACCAAACCCAAACACTTCACGGCTTACACGCTTTACGACAACTACGAAATAGAGATCATCGATGCCGAATCGAGATACCTTCGCAACCGCGCCGGTTCAACACAACTGGTTTCCGAAAACACCATTTCTTCGCCAATGCCCGGAAAAGTGGTTAAAATACCTGTAATCCTTGGCGATGTAGTAAAAAAAGGGGATACTGTAATTACGATTTCTGCCATGAAAATGGAAAGCGAATACAAATCGCCAATCGACGGAAAAATTGCAAAAATTCATGTCAGCGAAGGAAGTACCATTGATGCCAATCAAAAACTAATTGAAATAGAATAAATTTAATCATATGGATTTAAAAGCCAAATTTGATCAATTTGAATTGCTGAATCAGCAAGCCGAATTAGGTGGTGGAATTGAACGAATTGAAAAACAACGTGAATCAGGAAAAAAAACTGCCCGTGAGCGAATTAACATTCTTTTAGACTCCGGAACATTTGTCGAAATTGACAAAATGGTTACCCACCGGGCTACCGATTTTGGTATTGACAAACAAAAGTATCCGGGCGACGGGCTGGTTTCCGGATACGGAAAAATTGATGGCCGGTTAGTCTATGTTTTTGCGCAGGATTTTACGGTTTTCGGTGGTACACTTAGCCGAACAAATGCTGATAAAATATTGAAAATTCAGGATTTAGCTGTTAAAATGGGAGCTCCGCTTATTGGATTAAACGATTCCGGAGGAGCCCGTATTCAGGAAGGTGTAGAAAGTTTGGCTGGTTATGCCGATATTTTTTACAACAACGTTATCTGTTCAGGAGTCATCCCACAAATCAGTGTCATTTTAGGCCCTTGTGCCGGTGGGGCAGTGTATTCGCCAGCACTCACTGATTTTATTTTCATGGTCGAAAAAACCAGTCATATGTTTGTTACAGGTCCCGAAGTAATTAAAACCGTAACTCACGAAGATGTTAGCAAAGAAGAACTTGGTGGTGCGATTACCCATGCTTCAAGAAGCGGAGTGGCTCATTTCACCGGAAGCGACGAAGAACAAACACTCATGATGGTGAGGGAGTTGTTTAGCTTTATCCCGTCCAACAACATGGAAGAACCTCCTGCTAAAATTAATTCCGACCCTGAAAACAGGACAGACATCTCGCTTAACCAGGTTGTACCGGTTGATCCGAACAAACCATACGACATCAAAGATATCATTCACAAAATAATTGACGATGAACACTTTCTTGAAGTCCAGCCTCATTATGCCGCCAACATCGTAATTGGTTTTGCCCGTATGGGTGGAAAACCAATCGGCATTGTGGCCAACCAACCCGCTCACCTCGCCGGTGTTCTCGACATCAATTCCTCATCAAAAGCAGCACGGTTCGTACGTTTCTGCGATGCGTTTAACATCCCGCTGGTAACCCTGGTGGATGTTCCGGGATTTTTACCTGGAACAGCGCAGGAATTTGGTGGAATCATTAAACATGGGGCTAAATTGCTGTATGCTTTCGCAGAAGCAACCGTTCCTAAAATAACCCTGATTACTCGGAAAGCATATGGCGGAGCGTACGATGTAATGTCGAGCAAACACATTGGTGGCGATGTGAACCTGGCTTACCCAACTGCCGAAATTGCCGTTATGGGGCCTGAAGGTGCTATTAATGTATTGTACCGTGGCAAACTCACCGATGAACAAAAAGCCCAGGCTGTTGAGGATTACCGCGAAAAATTTGCCAATCCGTACCGGGCTGCATCCCTCGGATATATTGACGAAATTATTTTGCCGCAAGATACCCGAAGCAAAATTATTCAGGCATTGAATATGACCCATAATAAGCGCAAAACAAATTTGCCGCGTAAGCACGGAAATATTCCGCTTTAGCGAACCTGTCAACTTTTTATGCGTAAGAACAAACGAACGCTTAACTAAGGGAGGTGAGTAATGAAAACAATAAATTTAAAGAACAACCACCGGTACTTTCCCGGAATTTGGCTGTTAATAACAATTTTGTTGTTATTTGTGCTCTTGTTTAGCCCGATTCGAAATCTGGGAATTGTTTTTATTACCCTTACTGCGCTGTATGTTTCCATTGCATCCTATTCCAAATTCAGCAATACCGACGACAACCGGTTTAGAAGTCGCGCGCGGGATTTGATTTATAAAAATAGGCATAAAATATCCTGATAAAAGCCGGTTCTTACTGGCTTTTATTTTGTGTTTAACCCACAAATATCCTTGGCAATTACGGTAAATAGTGAATGTAAAAAAACAGATGGAACTATTTCCCATAGCGTCCGTAATAAACTAATTATTAAATACAGGAGAAACTCAGATGGAAAAGAAAAGCTCTTCGAAATTTCGGTTTTTAGCCGGATTAGGCTTAGTAATTATCGGGATTATATTATTCGCCGTTTCGAAAGGGACAATACGCTATATAGGTATCGTTTTTATCATCATATCCTTCCTTTACATCCTATCTTCCTTTATTCCCAAAAATATTAAGTCTGAAGAAGATAATTTCAAGAGTCCAACGCGGGAAAAGATTCGAAATCATCGGAATAAAAGATCATGATTTAGCCAGCGAAAGCTGGCTTTTTTGTTGGCTTCAAGATAAAATGTGCGGATAAAATTCAAACATTTCTCTTTTTTGTTTTTTCAAAAATTAGAAGATTTTTTATTTTCGGCGCGTTAAAAATTTAATCATTACACACAAAAAGATGAAAACACAAATTCTCTCAAAATGCTTAATGATTCTCCTGATTCTCGGATCATTTTTATCGTGCACACGGAAACCTGCAGATCCAACAGTTGTTCGGGAAGCCAAGTACAAAAAAAGTTTAAAGGAAGCTTATAGCAAAGTCGGATTATTCTACCAGATATCGATGATACCGGGTATGGCTATCGCGGTTTCCATTGATAACCAAATCGTTTGGGCCGACGGAATTGGATATTCAAACTCCGAACTAAAAACGAAAGCATCACCTTCGCACAAATTTCGGATAGGCCAGGTTTCCGAGGTAATTACAGCTTTGACGGCAGCCAAACTTTACGAAGATGGGAAACTTCAGATTGACAAGCCGGTAGCCGATTATTTGCCTAACCTATCGGGCAAACCACTCCCGTTTACCATCCGTCAACTCGCAACGCATACAGCAGGTATCAGGCCCGAAAATGCCCCTGCCGGTAAAGGTGGCGCCACCAACCTGGAAGCGGTCACCCAGGCATTTATTAACGATGATCTGATCTATGAACCCGGATCGATGTTTGCGCATACCGAATTGGGGTACGACCTGCTTGGTTACCTGATTGAGAAAACCAGCAATGAAGCCTTTGCCAAAGTAGCAGAAAAAACAGTTTTAGATACTCTAGATTTAGATGGTACCATTCCTGACAACCCTTTCCGGATTACCGAAAACAAGAGCAGTCATTACGATTTTGATTTTATTGCACAACCAATAGTTGCCTCTCCTATCGATTTACGTGGCAAAGAGGCATCAGCAGGATACTTAAGCTCGGTGCTTGATCTGGTAAAAATTGGCAATACGTTGCTGTATCCGGGGTTCCTAAAACAAGAAACCATTGACTTGATGACAACACCCTTTAAGCTCTCCGGAGGGCAAGATAGCCAATATTCGTTTGGCTTAATTTCGTCAAAAGATATACGGGGCAGAACATTCTACGGTTTGCGTGGCGGTGTTCGGGGAGGCTGTGCTACTTTGCTTATTTATCCTGAAGATAAAATGGTGATAGCGCTGGCAGCCAACATACAAAGCGATTCGTGGGAACTTCCCATTTTCGATATCGCTGATATTTTTATGAAGCAATTGCATCCCGAACTTTTTGCCGAAGAAGAAAAAAAGCAAAACGAGCAAATACAGGAAGAAAAAGCTCCGGAAACCAACTAGCATTTGGGTGATTAGAAGATATAAAAAATCCGGAAGGTAATGATTGATCATTCCTTCCGGATTTTTTTTATTTTCGGCAGAATTCGTTGGCAGCCCTTTTTAAATCAGGTTACCATGCGAATAAAGGCAAATCTTTCATCAGGGTATTTACACATTTGCGAACCGAGAGAATAACTTCTTCACTTTCGATGTTACTCAATACTTCGTCGATTAAATCAACAATTACCGGCATCATATCTTCTTTTACACCTCTGGTAGTAATCGCTGGCGTTCCAACGCGCAAGCCCGAAGTAGTAAATGGTGATCGGCTGTCGAACGGAACCATGTTTTTATTGATGGTGATATCGGCACGAACCAGCGCATTTTCAGCCTGTTTCCCGGTAATTTCAGCAAACTTGGTACGCAGGTCAATCAACATCGAATGGTTATCAGTTCCACCTGAAATCACCTTGTACCCTTTAGCCATAAAAGCTTCGGCCATTACCGAGGCGTTCTTCTTCACCTGAGCCTGATAAACTTTGTACGACGGATCGAGCGCTTCTGCAAATGCCACTGCTTTCGATGCAATTACATGCTCAAGCGGACCTCCCTGCTGTCCTGGGAAGACAGAAAAATCCAGAACCTGCGACATCATTTTGGTGACACCTTTTGGCGTTTTAAATCCAAATGGATTTTCAAAATCTTCGCCCATCAGGATGATTCCACCACGCGGTCCACGCAAGGTTTTATGCGTTGTTGAAGTTACAATATGTGCATGTTTTACAGGGTTGTCCAACAATCCGGCAGCAATCAAACCAGCCGGGTGAGCCATATCAATCATCAGCATGGCGCCAATTTTATCAGCAATATCGCGCATCCGGGCATAATCCCACTCGCGCGAGTAAGCCGAAGCACCACCAATAATCAGTTTGGGTTTGTGTTCCAAAACCAGAGCTTCCATCTCATCGTAATCTACCATCCCGGTTTCTTCTTTTACATGGTAAGCAATCGGGCGGTACAACACTCCGGAAGAATTTACAGGTGAACCATGAGAAAGGTGACCTCCGTGGGCCAGATCCAATCCTAAGAATTTATCTCCAGGATTTAAAATAACTGCCAAAACTGCCGCATTGGCCTGGGCTCCTGAATGTGGCTGCACATTGGCATATACTGCGCCAAATACTTCTTTAATTCGGTCGATGGCCAATTGTTCGGTCATATCTACAAACTGACAGCCGCCATAATAACGATTTCCGGGATATCCTTCGGCATACTTATTCGTCATTACCGAGCCCATTGCTTCCAAAACCTGTTCGCTGACAAAATTTTCAGAAGCAATCAGTTCTATTCCGCTTATCTGACGTTGACGTTCCTTTTCAATGATTTCAAATACTTTGGTATCTCTTTCCATTGCGGTAAAATATGGGTTAAAATTGAGGGGGTAAAGGTAGTATAAAATCAGGATGTCCTAAAAATGAAGTTATTCAAAAAAACAGGTATTTTTGAACATTTAAACATTCGGTAAGATGGAAAAGAAACCTATATTTTATGAAGCTGCCTGTATATTCAGTATAATCGGCAGCAGCATCGGATTTATCATGATGTTTGTTGCCACTTTCTTTTTCGATCCGGTAACCGAAAAAATCAGGCAAGTAACTGATCTGACAGCAACCGAAAAACTTAGCCCTGTATATTTTGCCTTGCTGATGGCTGCATTCAGCGTATCGCTGGCAGGTGCAATCAAACTCTACCGAATGCAACGTACCGGCCTATACTTTTACCTGACCGCGCAAATCATTATCCTGTTTTTGCCGGTATTCTGGCTCGGCAACAATGGTTTTTCTGTTACCAATGCCATTTTTACGCTGATATTTTCAGGAGTTTATCTGTATCACTATCGGATCACCAATTAATTGATTGAAGGATTGAATTGCAGGCAATTGGGAACTTGAAACTTTCATTCGTACGACAGATCGGCCATTGTATCCCGATATGCTGAAAAGACACGGGCACGGGAAATAAATCCAATATATTTACCATCGTCAAGTACCGCCAGGTTATAACGACCACAGGACCTAAATTTCTCAGCAATCACTTCAATCGTATCATTCGGCGAGATAAAAAACTCGGGCATGTACATCAAATCGCGGACACTTATTTTTTCGTACAACTCCTGATCGAACATGAGATTTCGGATATCATTCATTTTAATCATTCCCAACATTTTTCCATCTTCGTCAACCACCGGGAACAAATCTCGTTTTGAACGGGCTATGAAATAAGTCATTTGCCCCAAATTCAGGTCGGGCGATAATATTTCGAAATCAGTTTCAATCAGTTCTTTGGTATTCATGTAGTGCATCGCAGCCTTATCTTTATGGTGAGTAACCAACTCACCCATTTCGGCCAGTCGTTTGGTGTAAATCGAATGTGGTTCAAAACGGGTAATGGTTACATAAGCTACTGTTGCTGAAATAATTAATGGAATCAACAGTTGATAACCACCTGTTATTTCAGCGATTAAGAAAATGCCTAATAATGGGGCGTGCATTACTCCAGCCATTAAAGCACCCATACCAGCCAAAGCAAAATTGGCGTGAGGAAGATTTAACCCGAAAAACGTATTCAGCGAAAGTGATAAAATGTAACCACCTACAGCACCCATAAATAAGGTTGGAGCAAAAATACCCCCCACTCCCCCACTTGAGGTCGTTATAGCCATAGCCACTACTTTAAGAAAAAGAATCAGAACCAGGATGAGCAGCAGGACAACAGGTTCCGTTTTCCAGTCAAAAAATACTGAGTTATTAAGTAAATCGGCACCTTCGCCAAGAAATATCTTATTGATCGACTCGTATCCCTCGCCCCACAGTGACGGAAAAATAAAAACCATCAGTCCCAATGAAACACCACCAACAAGAAGCCTTGTGGTACTACTTTTGATTCGTTTCATCCGGCTTTCAACCAACATTCCGGTGCGGGTAAAATACAGAGAAATAAAACCAGATAATACTCCAAGCAACACATAGTAGGGCAGATTGGCCGAATTGAACTGGTTAGTAATGGCAAAATGAAATAAAACGGTATCGCCCATAAAAAAGTAGGCTAATGTTGCCGCTGTAATTCCTGATAGCAGAAGCGGAATGAGCGATGCCATAGTCAAATCGAGCATCAGCACTTCAAGGGTGAACATGATTCCGGCGATGGGGGCTTTAAAAATTCCGGCAATGGCACCAGTCGCTCCACAACCAATCAACAAACGTATCTGATTCGGATTCAAATTAAATACTCTTGAAACATACGAACCAATAGCTGAACCGGTATATACAATGGGAGACTCGGCCCCAACAGAACCTCCAAACCCAATGGTAAATCCGCTGGTTACCATCGACGAAAACATATTGTGCGCCTTAATTTGGCTGCCTTTTTTTGAAAGTGCAGATAAAATCTTGGAAACCCCGTGACTGATATCATCTTTGATGAGGTATTTCACTATCAAAACACTAATTAGGATTCCAATCATTGGATAGGCCAGATAGAAAAGGCTTCCATCGGAAACTTTAAAATGTCTTGTCAAAGAATGGCTGACGTAATGGATAAAGTTTTTCAGCATAAAAGCAGCTGTACCACTCAACAAGCCAACCAAAAGACTGAGAATGTAAATGCGATTTTTTTCTGAAATCTGAGCTAATTTTTTCTCCAGTTTCTTCATGAGCCAATACGAAATTATTTACTTTTCTTTTTAAAAATTTCTTTCATGCTTTGCCAGAAAGGTTTTTTAGCCGGTTCTGCTGCCGGTTTTCCTTCTTCCTTTCCAGGCTGTGCGGTCGCAGATTTTTCAGGAACCTTGATCCCTGTTTGCTGACGATCATCTTTTTTTCCAAAAATATCCCTAAAAAATCCTCGTCTTTCCACTTCCAGTATTTCGCGGTAAGGCGGAATATCCATTAATGCCAGCGTTTCTTCAGAAGGCAGGTTGAATGTGCTGAATCTCAGATTCTGATATTTACTTTTGTGTATAATCTGACTGTAAAAATGCCCGACAATAGGTAAAGCGGTATGTCCACCGGCGCCCGTTCCAAGTGTCCGGAAATGAACGGTAGGATCTTCTCCCCCAACCCAGGCACCGGCAACCAAGTTGGGAGTCATCCCGATAAACCAGCCATCGGCCTGATCCTGAGTAGTACCGGTTTTTCCGGCGAAATCGGAATCGACACCCCAAACCGAACGGATGGTACTGCCAGTCCCGGCATTAACTACCGATTTCAGCATCTGAGTAATGATCCGGCAATTTTCGGTTTGCGCAACTTGTTCGTCGGGCTGAATATTATCGAACTCTTCCAAAACCTGGCCGGAATTTGATTCAATAGCTTTCAGGTAATAAGGCGTGACTTTACGGCCTCCATTTACTATTTCAGAATATACACAAACCATTTCTTCAAGCGAGACTGAAGCTGAGCCTAATGCCAATGAAGGATATTCCGGCAAATCAGAATCGATACCCATCCGCTTGGCCAAATCAACCACATTCGATATTCCGGCCTGCATCAACACATCTACAGCAATAGTATTAATTGACTTAGCCAAAGCTCCTTCCATCGAGTAAAAACCGGTATAATCGTCGTGTGAGTTCTCAGGCGACCAATTGTCATAATCTTCATAAACTTTCTTCTCGTTGGTAAAATAGGTATCGGGCGAAATACCGGCTTCAAGAGCTCCCAAATAAACAATGGGCTTGAAAGTTGAGCCGACCTGGCGTTTGGCTTTAACATGATCGTATTTAAAATAGCGGAAATCATTCCCACCCACATAAGCTTTTAACTCTCCGGAAAAAGGATCCATGGCCATAAAGCCGGTATTCAATATTTTCAGGTAATACTGAATCGAATCCATCGGAGTCATCTCCACCTGTTTATTTCCGTTCCAGTTAAATAACGAAACCGAAGTCGGGGTATTAAAAACAGTCTTAATCTGATCTTCTGGAATACCATTTTTTTTAAGTGTCCGATACCGCTCCGATCGTTTCATGGCGCGGTAAACAACCGACTGATCATTTCCCCATGGCTTTTGTTTTCCCCAGTGTTCGTCAAATAAATTCTGCAGGTTTTTCATTTGTTCTGAAACAGCTTTCTCAGCAGCCATCTGCATATCAAAATCAATAGTAGTCCGAACTTTTATCCCATCGGTATAAAGATTATAGGTGGTTTGATCTTCTTTCAGATGATTGTTGCACCAGTCCTGCAAAAAAGGCCTTATTTTTTCCATCAGGTACGGGGCCGGACCTTCGTTGTAGGTGATCAGGTTATACGAAAGTTCCAATGGTTCAGCCCTATACATTTTGGCTTCTCCTTCCGAAAGATAGCCGTATTTCAGCATCTGATCGATTACCACGTTACGCCTGTCGAGCGACCGCTCCGGATTTTTACGCGGATTGTAACTGTTATTGGCCTTAAGCATACCGACGATGGTAGCAGCCTCATGCACATTGAGTTTGGAAGGTGGTTTGCTAAAAAAACGCTCGGAAGCGACACCAATGCCAAATGTATTTTCGGCAAAGGGAACCGTATTGAGGTAAAGCGACAAAATTTCGTCTTTGGTATAAATATTCTCTAACCGATAAGCGATTATTGACTCGCGCAGCTTGTTAACCGGCATCGTTAGTGGCCCGAATGATTTGCGTGGGTACAAGTTTTTGGCAATCTGCTGACTTAACGTACTACCACCACCAGAACTGCGATCCTGCAATAAAACCGATTTAAAGAATACACGCAGCAGTGCAATTTCATCGATACCGCGATGATGATAAAAACGCGAATCTTCGGTTGCAATTAAGGCATTAATGACATTAGGCGAAATCTCGTCAAAACTCACATTACTGCGGTTCTCAATGTAATACCGACCCAGTAATTTCCCATCGCTGGAAAAAACCTCCGTAGCCAAAGGGTTCTTGATTTTCTGCAATTCCTCAGCCGACGGAACCGGCCCGGTAAAGCCTACATAAACAATCAGAAAGAGTAATGAGGCAAGCAATACCAATGCAATCCCGGCTTTAATAAAGAAAAATAATACTCTACGACCGAAACTCTTCGAAGAACCAGACTTCTTTCGGGTGGATGATTTCGTTTTTACTGAAGCTATGGGGGTTTTCTTTTTCACGCTATAATTGAATTAATGTCTTACTGGTAACAACAAACTTAATTGAAAAAAATCTATTTCCATTTCAACGCCAGCGAATAACCACTGGTTAAAAACCTGATTTATTAAAATTTATCTAATTTTATTGGCTTATTTGCTTAGGCAAGGGGTTTAAGTCGGCAAATTTACAATAAAGCGATCGGAAAAAGGATATTATTTCCAAAAGTTAAACTTAATTTCAAGTTGATTGTATTTCTACCTAAACAGGAATCAATACTAACAAAAAAAACGATGAAAATTGCCATTTCGGGTTCGAACGGATACATTGCCAGTAATTTAGCCGGGAAACTGAAAAATGCAGGCCACGATATTTCTCAAATAAACAGAAATGCGCTTTACGATATTGATGTATTAACCACAACACTTACAGGTATTGATGTTGTTATCCATCTGGCTGGCTCCCCAATCCTACAGAAGTGGACTACCAAAAATAAAGATGAAATACTTCGAAGCAGAACGGAATCAACTAAAAATATCGTTCAGGTTATCAATCTGTTACCCGCAGAACAAAGGCCACATACGCTAATAGTTGCTTCGGCAGTGGGAATATATTCGCCCAACTCAGCTCATACCGAAAGTAGCACCGATTTCACCAATGAGTTTGTTGGCCAGGTGGTTAAATCGTGGGAAAAATCATCAGATGAGCTTGATAAATCAGTACGAAAAGTCATATTCAGAATTGGTGTGGTTTTGGGTAAGGAATCACAAACGATAAAAAACATACTCCCGATCTTTAAAGCCGGACTTGGAGGTAAGATTGGATCAGGTACACAACCCTTTCCATTTGTGCACATTGAAGATGTAACGAGCGCCATTTTTTGGGCAATTCGTAATACCGAAGTTCACGGCATTTACAATCTGGTGAATCCAGAAAGCATCACCAATACTCAGTTTACCAATGAATTAGCACGAATCCTGCAACGACCAGCCATTTTTAAAGTTCCGGAATTTGCACTTAAACTGGTTTATGGAAAAGCGGCCTCACTATTATTACAGGCTCCGGTAGTTTATCCTGAAAGACTCCTGAAATATGGATTTCGGTTCAGGTATCCTGATTTAAAATCAAGTTTAACTGAAATTATTGCATAAAAAAACCCTGTCGATTCCGACAGGGTTTTCTGTATATTCATTCAACTTAGGATTACAATTGTGGTCCTGAAGGAATCAATGCTTTAGCATCGTCGTTGTCACAATATTGCTCGAAGTTCTTGATGTATTTGGCAGCAAGTGATTTAGCTTTGGTTTCCCATTCAGCTACATCAGCATAAGTGTTACGTGGGTCAAGAATTTCAGTATCAACATTATTCAATACAGTTGGAGCAACTAAGTTCAAGATTGGAATGTGTACTGTTGGAGCATTTTCGATTGAACCGTCGATAATAGCATCGATGATCGCACGGGTGTTTTTCAGCGAAATACGTTTTCCTGTTCCGTTCCAACCAGTGTTTACCAGGTAAACTTTTGCGTTGTGCTCTTTAGCTTTACCAATCAATGTTTTTGCATACATTGTTGGGTGCAAAGTTAAGAAAGCCTCACCAAATGCAGGAGAGAAAGAAGGAACTGGTTCAGTAATACCACGTTCTGTTCCGGCTAATTTTGAAGTAAAGCCTGAAAGGAAATGATATTGAGCTGATTTTTCGTCCAAAATAGATACTGGAGGCAACACACCAAATGCGTCAGCCGACAGGTAAATAATTTTTGAAGCGTGTCCTGCGCGTGAAGGAGCAACAATTTTGTTGATGTGATAGATTGGATAAGAAACGCGAGTGTTTTCAGTTTTTGAAGCAGCCGCTGAATAATCAGGAGTGCCATCTTCCAATACGGTTACGTTTTCCAATAAAGCATCACGACGAATAGCACGCCAAATATCTGGTTCTTTGTCTTTTTCCAAATCGATTACTTTTGCATAGCAACCACCTTCGTAGTTGAATACTCCGTGATCGTCCCAACCATGTTCGTCGTCACCAATCAAATAACGTTTTGGATCTGCAGAAAGAGTAGTTTTACCAGTTCCAGACAGACCGAAGAAGATAGCTACATCACCTTCTGCACCTACGTTAGCAGAGCAGTGCATTGAAGCAATACCTTTTAAAGGCAAGTAATAGTTCTGTAAAGCAAAAATACCTTTTTTCATTTCGCCACCGTACCATGTTCCACCAATAACCTGCATTTTTTCAGTAAGGTTGAATAAAGTGAAAACTTCTGAGTTTAGACCTTGTTCTTTCCAGTTCGGATTGGTAGTTTTTGAACCATTCAAACATACGAAATCGGGTTCGCCGTAGTTAGCCAATTCGTAGTGTGAAGGACGGATAAACATGTTGGTTACAAAATGAGCCTGCCATGCAACTTCCATAACGAAACGTACTTTCAAACGTGTGTCTTCGTTTGTTCCGCAGAAAGTATCGACTACATAAAGTCTTTTTGCAGTAGAAAGCTGTTTAGTTACCAGATTTTTACAATGTGCAAACACTTCAGGAGTTGTTGGGCGGTTAATTGTGCCATCCCACCACAGGTGTTCATCGGTAACCGCATCTTTTACGAAAAATTTATCCTTAGGGGAACGTCCTGTAAATTTACCTGTATCAACTGATACTGCACCAGATGTTGTTAATACACCTTTTTCGAAACCTTCGTTTGCAGGGTCGATTTCGGCCTGAAATAATTCTTCGTAAGTTGGATTATGCAAAATCTCGGCATTGGTATCAATACCATACTTTAACAGATCTGTGTTTTTCATGATAAGTGTTTATAATTTAATAGTTTCAACAATACAAAAATTTTCTCGGCATCAAAAATAGTTTTTTTTCAAGCTGCAATTGATGGTGAAATATTAAATTAAGATCATTTCGAAATCATATGTTTAAGGGCATATGACCTGATTGCTAAGACACTGAAATCCAACACCAGATCAGATACATACAAAAAAAAGAATGTTAAGAAATCATTAACTCCCTAACATTCTTTTTATAAGAAAAATCTGAATCAATTATGACCTTGGGTGGAATTGATGCAACGTAGCCTTTAAATAATCACGATCTAAATGTGTATAAATCTCAGTAGTTAAAATCGATTCGTGCCCTAACATTTCCTGTACGGCACGCAAATCGGCACCACCATTAATTAAATGCGTTGCAAATGAGTGACGGAACGTATGCGGACTAATCTTCTTTTCGAATCCGGCTTTAATAGCAAGATTTTTTATAATGGTAAAAATCATCACACGACTAAGCTTCTTTCCCCTTCTGTTCAAGAATAAAATGTCTTCGCTGTCCTTCGAGATTTTGAGAGTTTTACGATAAACATCCAGGTATTTATTTATCTCGTCAATGGCTTTTTCGCTAACAGGAACCAATCTTTCCTTGTTCGATTTACCTTCAACTTTAATATACCCCTGTTCAAACGATAAATTTGAAATTTTCAGGTTAACTAATTCTGAAACACGAAGACCGCAACTGTATAAGGTTTCCAACATGGCTTTATTCCGCTGTCCTTCAGCCTTATTTAGCTCCACAGTATCAATCATAAGATCAATCTCTTCGATAGTCAAAACGTCAGGGAGTTTTCTTCCAATTTTAGGTGATTCCAGTAAAGTTGTCGGATCATTAGTTACCTTCCCTTCCATTAGCAAATAACGATAGAACGATTTAATCCCAGAGATTGTCCGGGCTTGTGTTCGGGGTGAAACGCCTTTATCATTGATCCATTCTACGAATTTCTTCAAATGATTAAGTTTCACCTTTTCTGGAGCT
Source organism: Prolixibacteraceae bacterium (assembly GCA_019459525.1). GTDB lineage: Bacteria > Bacteroidota > Bacteroidia > Bacteroidales > Prolixibacteraceae > Aquipluma. The sequence goes on along the minus strand of JAIBEY010000013.1, from coordinate 20,178 downwards.
AGTTTCTTAAGTTCTTCATCTGCAAATACCATCAGCTTGTTTATATCATTGATATAAGCAGCGATTGAATTGGCCGATAAACCTTTCTCTAAACGTAAGAAAGACTCAAATCCTTTTTTGCTATCTTCCCATTTCATAATTAAATGCTTTAAAAATTAAAATTCTATAACAAATATTGATAATTTTGGTTTTGTAAACTCCTTAAAATGTAAATTTTAATAAAAACTATGTCCATCCACCCAGATTACATAATTTCATTACGAGTTTACGAACGGTTAAGTTACTAATTTTTTATAATAATCTATCAAAACATGAAAATTTTGTTAACAAATGGTCCAAATCTGAATTTACTGGGCATTCGCGAAAAAAGCATTTATGGTAATACTTCTTTTGAAGATTATTTTCAAACCCTGAAGCAAAACTTTCCTGAAATTGAGATGGAATATTTTCAATCTAATGTTGAAGGAGAATTAATTAACAAGATTCACGAAAGAGGTTTCGATTACGACGGTATAATTATTAATGCTGGTGCCTATACCCATACCTCTGTGGCCATACGTGATGCGATATCAGGAATAAAAGCTCCTGTAGTAGAGGTTCATATCTCAAACATCTTAACCAGAGAAAGTTTCAGACACGAATCTCTAATTGGCCCTGCCTGTATTGGTAGCATAATGGGTTTTGGCCTCGACTCTTACCGACTTGGAATTGAAGCAATTAAGGGATACATTAAATCTAAATGACATTTTGCACTCTGAAGCCTGTTCGTTTGCCTTTAGTTTGAAAATTTAAATACTTTTGCAGCCCTTCAAGCAAAATTTTATATATTATGAAACATACAAAAATAGTTGCAACGATATCAGACAAACGTTGCGAAGTCGAATTTATCCGTCAATTGTTCGAAGCCGGAATGAATGTGGTTCGTTTAAATACGGCACATATTTCTACTGACAGTGCAATTGCGATGATAAAAAATGTCCGTGAAGTTTCTGATTCTATCGGAATTTTAGTTGATACCAAAGGACCTGAAATCCGGACAAAAAACATTGCTCAGCCTATTGAAGTTAAAGAAGGAGATATTATTCGGGTAAAAGGCGGCGATGGTCAGTCTGACCAGGAAACCATATTCGTAAGCTATTCCAATATTCAAAGAGAAGTTCCGGTTGGAAACCAGATATTGATTGACGACGGCGATTTGGCATTAGAGGTTATTGAGCAAGCAGACGATTGCCTGGTATGCAGGGTTGGAAACAGCGGCCAAATAAAAAATAAAAAAAGCATTAATACTCCCGGCATTAGTGCCGATTTGCCCTCGATAAGCGAAAAAGATGTTGAATTTATTGAATTCGCTGCGCAAAATGATGTCGATTTTATTGCGCATTCATTTGTAAGGAACAAAGCCGACGTATTAGCCGTGCAGGAAATTTTAGACAAGTTTAATAGTCGGATAAAAATAATCGCTAAAATTGAGAATCTGGACGGTGTAAACAATATCGATGAAATTCTCCAGCACGCTTATGGCATTATGGTTGCCCGCGGTGATCTTGGAATTGAAATTCCGGCAGAAAAGATACCAAGTATCCAGCGTAAATTGATCAGAAAAGCGGTTCAGCAAAAAAAACCGGTAATTATAGCCACACAAATGTTGCATTCCATGATCGACAATCCGAGGCCGACCCGTGCTGAAGTGAGTGATGTTGCAACAGCAATCTACGACAGGACTGATGCGATTATGCTCTCAGGAGAAACTGCATATGGAAATTATCCGGTTGAGGCTGTAAATGTAATGACCAAAATTGCACTTGAAGTGGAAGCCAGTAAAGATAGACGTAATGACCTACCGGTTCCCCGTCTGGATAACGAAACTTCGGCATTCCTGGCAGAAGCTGCAGTGCTAGCTTCAAAAGAATTAAAAGTTACCGCTATTGTTACCGACACGCTTACCGGAAAAATTGCCAGGTATATTGCAGCATTCAGAGGAACATTGCCGGTGTTTGCCAAGTGCCATAACGGAAGGGTAAAACGAGAACTGGCGCTCTCCTATGGCGTTTTCCCAAGCGAAATCCAATCGAAGAAAAACAAGCACAAACTGATTGAAACTTCGCTACTGGATTTGGTGGAAAAGAAGTTGATTGCAGAAAATGACACCGTAGTTTATGTGGGCGGGAACTTTGGTGTTGGTGGCGGTACTTCTTTTATTGAAATTGCATCTGTTGAACAAATGGCACATGCCAAGATGAAGAATTAGTTTCACGAATAATATAACAAAAAAGGGTGCCCGTTGAGCACCCTTTTTTAGTTATCGCATATCAATTACTTCTATTCCTTTATATTTTTTGGGATCAAATATGAAATCTGTATCCTTATATACACCATCAGTTTTAAACTGGCTAACCGAAACCAGATAGGTATTTCCATCCTTCCCGGTCATATTTGCACCCCGAATCAACATCTTCTGCTTATCAATCATGATTTTAATTTTCTGAATATCACCTGTAGGTTTTTGGGGCGTTAAGTCAATATTATAAACCGGAACTCCGGCATCAACCGATTCATTAATAAACTTGTAATTAAAACCACGCTCGTAAATAGTAAAAATTTTAGCCGGATCCATCAACTCATCTGTCGATTCGTCTAAATTGGCGATAGTCACTTCATTTGAATTTACCAGGTATGTCCAGATTGTTTTACCATCACAGGTTACCTGTAATCCCATCTGAGGAATATCCAGTTTATACTTTTTGTTCTTCAGAATGATCGAACCCACACTTTTTTCTTTAATATTTTCGGCCTTGTTATTCATTTCGAACGAGAACTTAGCATCAAGCGATGCCAGCGACTGGGTTGTTTTGGTTACTTTCTCGAGAATTTCTTTCGCTTTCGCGTCCTGCTGAGAAAACCCTGCTGTTGCGAAAACCAAAAGAATTGAAATTAAAAATAATCGTTTCATTTTGCGTAGCTTATTTTTGTTGTATTATTTTAATCCATTCAATAATTGTTCCAAACTATATTCATCCTGAATCAAAACCTGACGGGCTTTACTCCCTTCGCTGGGGCCAACAATTCCGGCAGCCTCCAATTGATCCATTAAACGGCCTGCCCTATTGTAACCAATCGAAAATTTTCGTTGAATCATTGAGGTTGAACCGACCTGATTAGCCACAATTAACCGGGCAGCATCATCAAACATTTCGTCACGGTTAGTCAAATCTGCTTCTACGGCCCCATTATCGCCTTCACCCACGTAATCCGGAAGTAAAAAAGCGGTTGCATATCCTCTTTGGTCAGCAACAAATTCGCAAATCCGTTCAACTTCAGGCGTATCCACAAAGGCACACTGTACACGGGTCATGGTACTTCCGGTTGACACGAGCATATCACCTTTACCGATTAGCTGATTAGCTCCGGGAGTATCAAGGATAGTTCGTGAATCGATCATTGAAGCCACCTTAAAGGCGATACGGGTTGGGAAGTTAGCTTTAATAACACCGGTAATAATATTAATAGACGGACGCTGGGTGGCTATAATCATATGAATACCAACCGCACGGGCCAACTGTGCAATACGGGCAATGGGTAATTCAACTTCTTTTCCTGCAGTCATAATCAAATCTGCAAATTCATCGACCACCACGACAATATACGGAAGATATCGGTGACCTTTTTCCGGGTTCAGCCGTCGTCCGATAAACTTGGTATTGTATTCGATAATGTTACGGACGTGTGCTTTTTTCAGCAGGTCATAGCGGCTGTCCATTTCAATATTTACTGAATTCAGCGTATTTTTAACCTTCTGAATATCGGTAATAATAGCATCTTCTTCGTCGGGCATTTTGGCCAGAAAATGCTTTTCAAGCGAAGAATACAAGTTAAGTTCCACTTTTTTAGGGTCAACCAGAACAAACTTCAGTTGTGATGGATGTTTTTTGTAGAGTAACGAAGTGATGATCGCATTCAGTCCGACTGATTTTCCCTGACCTGTAGCCCCTGCCACCAAAATATGCGGCATTTTGGCCAGATCGACCATAAACGTTTCGTTCGAAATCGTTTTTCCCAAGGCAATCGGAAGTTCGGCTGTTGATTCCTGAAACTTTTTGGAAGCGATAATCGACCGCATTGAAACAATCTCAGGTTTCTGATTCGGAACCTCAATACCGATGGTTCCCCGGCCTGGAATCGGAGCAATGATACGAATCCCTAGCGCAGAGAGGCTCAAGGCAATATCATCTTCCAGATTTTTAATTTTGGCAATACGGATTCCGGGAGCAGGTACGATTTCGTACAAGGTAATGGTTGGCCCAATGGTCGCCCTGATCTTGGTAATTTCTATTTTATAATGTCGTAACGTTTCAACAATCTTATTTTTATTCGAAATCAATTCCTCGTTGCTAACCTCGGCATTGCCCGAAGCATGATCGTCGAGCAGATCAATTGTAGGATACTTATAGGATGACAAATCCAGAGTCGGGTCATAATCAGCCATCGGAGCCATTTCTGTTTCGTCCAAATCATCGTGAATAGCCTTATTTTCGATAAGTAATTCAGGCTCTTTAATCTTGGATTCTTTAATTTTAGGCTCTTCCTTCACCGGAGTATCAGCAAAAAGCATATCCTCGATACTTAGTTCCACATCTTTTTTCGTAACCGTATTTTCCACTTCAAAGTCATCGTCCAACCCTTCGTCTTTCGAATCCGGATCAAAAATGGCATGAATGCGGTCGTCTTCGGTAATAATTTTTGAAATTGCCGGGTCAATAATTTCCTGAAGCGGAGCCGCCGCTCCCATTTCGGGTAAGGGCTCTGTAGTTAAATCGTCAGTAACCGAAGGATTTTTATCTTTTTTAGTAAAAACTGCAGTTAACCAGGGTATAAACTGCTTGAATGTTACTATAAGCAAAACAAACAACAAAAACATTAAAATTAAGGTAGCTCCAAAACCGCCCAATAACGAAGACAATAAGCTGGACAGGATAAAACCATACATCCCTCCTACATAAAGAAATTGATCACCGGCAGTAGCTGCTAATGCAAGCGCAAGTGCTACAGATGACCAAATCATCCACAAAAAAGAAAAAAGCAAGGTTTTTAGGAAGCGTATTTCTTTATATCCAAATAAGTTGAGGGCAGCCACAAAAAAGATCAGGATAAAAAAGAAAGAAGGAAAACCAAAACCCAGGTTAATAAACTGTTCACTGAGGTAAGCTCCACCTTTTCCGGCAATATTCTGAACTTCAACAGAAGGATCAAACAAAAATTCCTGCCAGGGTAAATCGAGTTTACTTTGATCAACTTTTCCGGAAATAATATACGAAACAAAGGCTACAGCCAGATATCCGCTAAATACCGACAGAAAAAATCCGAGGGTGTACCGAAATTGATTACTCTTAAAAAAATTGACGATGCCCGATACTTTAGACGGTTTGGGCTCCTTTTCCGGTTTCTTAACTTTCTTTGCCATTGGGGTTGATAATTCGTGCGCAAAGTTAACGATTTTTGCCGATCATATATTTTATCTGTTCGGGCAAACCATACTTTATTTCAGAAAACAGAAACAAAAAATTAATTGCTTGTTAACTTTAGTGAAATACTTTAAGCGACTGTTTTAAAGCATCCTTTTGTAATTTCACAACGAATTATAATCAGGTTTATAATTCGTTCCTTTTTTTAAGTTTGTTCGGAACTGATACGTGAAAAATTATGAATAAGATTGCGGTGGTTGCCCTTGGCGGAAATGCGTTATTGCGCGAAAATGAAAAAGGAACAATAGAACAGCAGGAAACGAATACGACCGAAACGCTTGAAAACCTGATATTTTTATTGAAAGAAGGTTTTGAACTGGTCATTACGCACGGAAACGGACCGCAGGTCGGAAATATCCTGATGAGAAACGACGCGGGCCAGCAATTGTATGACATTGCCCCCATGCCTTTAGATGTTTGTGTTGCCGATTCGCAGGGTGGCATTGGCTATATGATCGAACGGATGATCCGTAACGTACTGCGCAAGCACGACATCCAGAAAAACGTAATCACCCTGGTTTCGATGAGCATTGTCGATCCAAACGATCCAGCATTTCAGAATCCGGTGAAGGGGATCGGTAAAATATACTCGGAAAAAGAAGCAAAAAAACTTCAGGATGAAAAAGGCTGGATTTTTAAACCATCGTCAAAAGCCCACGGTGGCTGGCGGAGAATGGTTGCATCGCCTCAACCCATCGACATTATTAACCGCGAGATTATAGAAGATCTGGTTCGGGCCGGAAATATTGTAATTGCTGCCGGCGGGGGTGGAATTCCTGTCTATTACGACGAAAACAACGACCTGCGAACGATGGATGCCGTGATAGACAAAGACCTGGCTTCGGCCTTACTGGCTTCAAAAATCAAAGCCAACGAATTTTACATCCTGACTGATGTTTCCTTTATTTACAAAGATTTTGGATTGCCAACCCAGGAAAAGCTGGAATTCCTGAACTATGCCGATACCCTAAAATATCTCAATGCTGGAACTTTTTCAGAAGGAACGATGGCTCCAAAGATTAAAGCCTGTTTGTATTTTATAAAAAACGGAGGGGAGAAAAGTGTTATTACCGAAGCAAAAAAATTGGAAGACAAATCGTACGGATCCAAAATCACGATGGAATATGAATAAAGTTTTCAGTCGCAGAGCAATAATCAATGACCACAAATACCAATAAACGACTAATAACTGTGGGAACAATTTAAAACAAATACAACTATTGACAACACAATAAAAACATACATTATGGAAATCAATCTAAAAAAACGGCATTTTCTGAAATTACTCGATTTTACTGCCGATGAAATTCTCTACTTAATTAATCTCGCATCGAAACTGAAAAAAGCGAAAAAAAACGGACTGGAAGAACAAATGCTGGGCGGAAAAAACATTGCGCTTATTTTCGAAAAAGCATCGACCCGCACCCGCTGCGCATTTGAGGTTGCCGCATTTGATCAGGGCGCTCATGCCACCTACCTTGGGCCAACCGGCTCGCAAATAGGCAATAAAGAATCGATTAAAGATACTGCCCGTGTACTCGGGCGAATGTACGATGGCATTGAGTACCGCGGATACGGACAAACCATTGTGGAAGAACTGGCTAAATACGCTGGGGTTCCGGTTTGGAATGGTTTAACCGATGAATTTCACCCCACCCAGATACTGGCCGATTTCCTGACCATGAAAGAACATTCTGCAAAACCACTTTCAGAACTCAAATTCTGTTATTTGGGCGATGCACGCAACAACATGGGAAATTCGTTGATGGTGGGGGCTGCCTTACTGGGTATGGATTTCCGTGCAGCGGCTCCAGACAGTTGTCAGCCAACAGAAGAATTGCAACAAACCTGCCGCCAAGTTGCTGCAAAAACCGGTGCCAAACTATTGATTACTGATAATTTAAAGGAAGCAGTAAAAGACTGTGACTTTCTTTATACCGACGTTTGGGTTTCGATGGGCGAACCCGATTCGGTTTGGGAAGAACGGATTAAACTGCTTCTGCCCTACCAGGTAAATAAAAAAGCAATGGAACTCACCGGTAATCCTGATGTAAAATTCCTGCATTGTCTGCCGGCATTTCACAACCGCGAAACCAAAATAGGCGAAGAAATATTCCGTAAATTCGGGCTCGATGGACTCGAAGTTACCGAAGAAGTTTTTGAAAGCAAAGCCTCTATTGTTTTCGATCAGGCCGAAAACCGCCTGCATACCATTAAAGCAGTGATGGTGGCAACCATTGGATAGAACTTGACATCAGAATAAATTGATCGGATGACTCCATTTCATCCGATCAATTTATTAAAATACTATACCTGATAACACTTCGCCAAGCACCTATTTTTTATTCTTATCCTTAATTCCACAGCCAATGGCTTTTGTGGTGGCCGTTTCAGGTATGCTCCCTGCAATCAGGGCATCCAACGCATTGGCCAAATAGGGAGTTGTAACTTTCGTTGCATCCTGGTAGTTATCGTCTATAGTTCCAATATATTGCACAACCAAATCTGCACCCTTTTTCTGAAGCACATAAACATGCGGAGTTTTAGTTGCTCCGTAACTTCTGTAAACTTCCTGCTTTTCGTCAATCAGATAAGGGAAAGTAAAACCTTCCTGCCTGGCTACAGAAACCATTTTATCATACGAGTCGGCCGGTGCAAGCGAAGGATCATTTGGATTAATGGCAATCACCGGATACCCTTTTGATTTATACTTTTTATCAATTTCAACCAAACGATCCTGATAAGCTTGTGCATAAGGACATCCGTTACAGGTAAATACAACAACAAAACCCTTTGCTTCAGGGAAATTACTGAGAGAGATGAATTTTTGATCGATGTTTTTCAGTTTGAAATCGGCAGCTTTATCGCCAACATTATACCCTGACGAATAAGCACTCCACACCGAAAAAAGCGAAATGAATAAAATTGAAATGATGCGTTTCATGGTAATTTAATTTTACGATTAACAATTGAATCAAGCGTATTAAAACTAAACGGTTTCGCATACGATTCACGAAAATCTTTCCCGTAAATTACTGTAAACGGAATTTCGCCCGACCATCCCTTGTCAACTTTATCAATCCAGCGATTCTGGTTGGGGTCATCAAGCAAAACAACCTCTGATGTAATTTTATTGGAAAGTACAAAAGGAATCAGCCTGGTTTTTAATTGACCGGGCATATCGAGGCTCACAAGCAGTACTTTAAACTTTTTATCCGAATACTTTTTTTCAACAGCTTTAATGGCAGGAAGTTCTGCCACACAAGGCGCACACCAGGTTGCCCAAAAGTTTACGAGATAAACCGTATCATTCTTTAAATTGAGGTAAGGCTCCAGTCGATCGAAGTTTAAAACACGTATATTTTTCCTGTCTGCCACTTGCGCGCTCAGTGTTTGCCAGGTAACGAAAAATACAATCAACAAAAGCATTAACCTAGTCATTCTATTTCAGATTAATTTGTCTTTTGTTTCAACAAGCCTTACGCCGGAATTGTTTGAAAACTTGATTGTTAATAAAATTAAATACGGGTTATTTCTTCTTTTTGGACTGATATTGTAGCAACAAATAGATGAAATACATCTGCTTCGAACAAAGAAATTTGAGACAAAACATTGCCTTCCTATCGAAAAACCTATTGTAAAAAGCGAAATTGATCTTGAATATTCATTTTATCAGCAATTTATATACATATCTATATATTTTATCAGATATTTTTTGATATATTCGAATGCTTTCAAGAAACAAAACAGCTAAGGCTTTGTTAACTATTATGATTTTTTTAAAAGTCGAAATAAGAACGAACACTATCAAAAAACCAAAAATATGTTTGATCTGGATTTAATTACAAAAAGTTATCAGGAATTAAGTGCTAAAATTGAAAAAGCTAAAAAACACTTAAACAGACCGTTAACCCTTTCTGAGAAAATTCTCTATGCCCACTTGTTTCAGGATCAACCGATAAACGACTTCAAACGTGGTGCCGATTACGTTGATTTTGCCCCCGACCGGGTTGCTATGCAGGATGCCACTGCCCAAATGGCCCTGCTACAGTTTATGAATTCAGGAAAAAGTAAAACGGCAGTTCCCTCAACGGTACATTGCGATCACCTCATCCAAGCCAGCAAAAACGGGTTGGCCGATTTGGAAGATGCCATAAAAATTAACAAAGAAGTGTATGATTTTCTGGAATCAGTTTCCAACAAATACGGAATCGGTTTTTGGAAGCCGGGCGCCGGAATTATTCACCAGGTAGTTCTCGAAAACTATGCATTCCCGGGTGGAATGATGATCGGAACCGACTCGCATACCGTGAACGCCGGAGGTTTGGGCATGGTGGCTATTGGTGTTGGCGGTGCCGATGCCGTTGATGTGATGGCCGGAATGGCCTGGGAACTGAAATTTCCGAAATTAATCGGCGTTAAACTTACCGGAAAATTGAATGGCTGGACTGCCCCCAAAGATATTATCCTGAAAGTGGCCGGAATCCTTACAGTTAAAGGTGGGACAGGCGCTATTATTGAATATTTTGGCGAAGGTGCACAATCGATTTCATGCACCGGAAAAGGAACCATCTGCAACATGGGAGCCGAAGTTGGGGCAACTACCTCTACATTTGGTTACGACGAATCGATGGAACGCTACCTCCGTGCCACAGGCCGTGCTGCCGTGGCAGATTTGGCCAATGGTGTGAAAGAACATTTAACTGCCGATCCGGAAGTGTATGCCAATCCTGAAAAATACTTTGACCAATTGATTGAAATTAATCTGGACGAGTTGGAACCTTATATCAATGGACCGTTTACCCCCGACCGTGCCACCCCGATTTCGAAAATAGCTGAAGTTGCTAAAGAAAACGGCTGGCCAACCAAAATTGAAGTGGGTTTGATTGGTTCGTGCACCAATTCATCGTACGAAGATATTTCGCGTGCAGCCTCACTGGCCCAACAGGCCGTTGATAAAAAGCTGAAATCGAAAGCCGAATTTACAATCACACCCGGCTCGGAATTGGTACGTTATACGATCGAGCGCGACGGTTTTATCGACACATTCAACCAAATTGGCGCCAGCGTATTTGCCAATGCCTGCGGACCGTGTATCGGCCAGTGGTCGCGCCCCGGAGCCGAAAAAGGCGAAAAAAATACGATTATTCATTCCTTCAACCGGAACTTTTCGAAGCGTGCCGATGGGAACCCCAATACACATGCTTTCGTCGCTTCTCCTGAAATTGTAACAGCAATGGCCATTGCAGGAGATCTTACTTTCAATCCGTTGACGGATTATTTGACCAACGAAAATGGAGAAAAAGTAAAACTAGACATCCCTTCAGGACAGGAACTACCGGCAAAAGGTTTTGATGTAGAAGATGCCGGCTACCAGGCTCCTGCTGAAAATGGAGCTTCGGTAATTGTAAAAGTTGACCCGGGATCCTCCAGATTACAGCTACTTTATCCATTCGCACCATGGAACGGAGACAACCTTCTGGGCGCCAAACTGCTCATTAAAGCCAAAGGGAAATGTACCACCGACCACATTTCGATGGCTGGCCCGTGGCTGCGTTTCCGTGGTCATTTGGACAACATCTCGAACAACATGTTGATTGGTGCAGTTAACGCATTCAACGACCAAACCAACAAAGTTAAAAATCAGATGACTGGCGAACATGGGGAAGTACCTGCTGTTCAACGGTATTATAAAGCTTCAGGAGTTGCAACAGTGGTAGTAGGCGACCAGAATTACGGAGAAGGTTCATCGCGCGAACATGCGGCCATGGAACCGCGCCACCTGGGTGTCAAGGCGGTCATTGTTAAATCGTTTGCGCGAATACACGAAACCAATTTGAAGAAACAGGGAATGCTGGGACTGACTTTTGCCAACGAAGCTGACTATGATCTGATTCAGGAAGATGACACCTTCAACTTTGTTGACCTGAAGGAATTTACTCCGGGAAAACCGTTGACTCTGGAAGTGGTTCATGCGGACCACTCCAAAAATATCATCATACTGAATCACACCTACAATCAACAACAAATCGACTGGTTTAAAGCCGGTTCAGCATTGGATTTAATTCGCAAACAGAACCTTTAACATCCCCCAAATATGAACGAAAAAATTAAAGTACTGAACCCAGTCGTAGAACTGGACGGAGATGAAATGACCCGGGTGATCTGGTCGTTCATCAAAGAAAAACTGATTTTCCCCTACCTGGATGTGGACATTAAATATTACGACCTGGGAATGGAAAACCGGGATTTAACCAACGACCAGGTTACCATCGATGCAGCCAATGCCATTAAGCAATACGGCGTTGGTATCAAATGCGCAACCATAACTCCCGACGAAGCCCGTGTGGAAGAATTTGGCCTGAAAAAAATGTGGAAATCACCTAACGGCACTATCCGTAACATTCTGGATGGCACTGTTTTCCGCGAGCCAATCATTATCAGTAATATTCCGCGACTGGTTCCCGGCTGGAAACAACCAATCTGTATTGGCCGTCATGCTTTTGGAGACCAATACCGCGCAACCGATTTTGTAACCAAAGGAAAAGGCAAACTCACGATTACTTTCACTCCTGAAGATGGCAGTAAAGAAAGTTCATTCGAAGTTTATGATTTTGTCGGAGACGGAGTGGCCATGGCGATGTACAATACCGACGAATCCATCACTGGTTTCGCCCGCGCTTGTATGAATCAGGCTCTGTCGAAAAAATGGCCGCTTTATCTTTCAACGAAAAATACCATCCTGAAAAAGTACGACGGACGTTTCAAAGATATCTTTCAGGAAGTATTTGATACTGAATTTAAAGCAGCTTTTGCTGAAGCCGGAATTACCTACGAGCACCGTTTGATTGACGATATGGTAGCCGCCTGTATGAAATGGGAAGGTGGTTTTGTGTGGGCCTGCAAAAACTATGATGGCGATGTGCAGTCGGATACTGTTGCTCAAGGATTTGGCTCACTTGGACTGATGACTTCAACACTTGTTACCCCCGACGGAAAAACCATGGAAGCTGAAGCAGCTCATGGAACAGTTACCCGGCATTACCGGATGCACCAGCAAGGAAAACCAACTTCGACCAACCCAATTGCCTCTATTTATGCCTGGACCCGTGGGTTGGCTTTCCGTGGAAAACTGGACGGAAATCAGGATCTAATTGATTTTGCCGAAGCGCTGGAACACGTTTGTGTGGAGACTGTTGAAGAAGGTAAAATGACTAAAGATTTAGCGTTAATTGTTTATGGCAATGAGCTGAAGACTGAAAATTATCTCACAACCGAAGGTTTTCTGGATGCCATTGATGCCAACCTTCAGAAGAAGTTGAAGTAAAATAGTGTTCAGTCGCGTAAACAGTTATTACAGACATAAAAGTCATTTGTGGTCATTTGCTTTGTGTCATTCATTGTAAAACAAAAGTCAACTATGAGCCAAAATATCGAATTCATAAATGGTCAGTTAATCGTTCCCAAAGAACCAATCATTCCCTTTATTGAAGGCGATGGTATTGGTAAAGACATTACTGAACCAAGCCAGCGGGTGATTAATGCGGCAGTAAAGGCAGCATACGGTGATTCAAAAAAAATAGTCTGGAAAGAAGTTCTGGCTGGCAAAAAGGCTTTTGAACTGACCGGAACATACATGCCCGACGAAACACTTGAAGCTTTTCAGCAACATTTGGTTGGCATCAAAGGTCCGCTCGAAACGCCGGTTGGCGATGGAATCCGCTCGCTGAATGTGGCTTTACGCCAAACACTCGACCTGTATGTGTGCCTTCGCCCGATTCGTTGGTTCAAAGGAGTCCCCTCTCCTATCCGCTATCCCGAATTGGTTGACATGCATATTTTCAGGGAAAACACCGAAGATATTTATGCCGGAATTGAATTTATGACCGGCACCGAAAAAGCCATCCGGTTCCGCGATTTCCTCATCAACGAAATGGGCGTAAATGTGATTCGTTTTCCTGAAAGCAGCTCATTTGGTGTTAAACCGGTGTCAAAAGACGGTTCGGAGCGGTTGATTAAAGCCGCCATTCAATATGCCATAGAGCGTAAATTGCCCTCAGTAACCCTGGTACACAAAGGTAATATCATGAAATTTACCGAAGGAGCTTTCAAAAACTGGGGCTACGATTTGGCTGAAACCGAATTTTCTGGTCAGACCTTCACCTGGAGGCAATTTCAGCAAATCGAGAAACAAAGCGGTAAAGCCGAAGCAAATGCGGCATTGGAAACGGCAAAAACTTCAGGAAAAGTGATTATTAAGGATTGTATAACGGATGCCTTTTTACAGGAAAGTTTGTTGCATCCGTTTGACCATTCGGTAATTGCAACGTTAAACCTGAATGGCGATTACGTATCGGACCAGTTGGCGGCCATGGTTGGTGGTATTGGTATTTCTCCGGGGGCAAACATCAACTACAACAGCGGATATGCCATTTTTGAAGCCACACACGGAACGGCTCCGAACATTGCCGGAACCGGAAAGGCCAATCCCGGATCACTTATTCTTTCAGGAGCTATGTTGCTCGAATACCTGGGCTGGTACAAGGCTGCCGAACATGTGTATGATGCTATGGAACATACTTTTTCGAAACGAAAAGTGACCTCTGATTTGTTTAGTATGATGGAGGGTGCAACTTTATTAACAACCTCTGAATTTGCAGACGAGATAATCCGGAATATTCATTAATTTAGAAAAGTTATTCCAATTAAAATCTAAAACCAAATATAACTATGGAATACATTAAAAACAGGTTCTACGAAAAAGCCATGAAAGACATGGCTGATCTTCAAAAGCTAAGAAAAGATCATGGCGATGTGGTTCTTGGCCAGGTAACAATTGACCAGGTTCTTTCCGGAATGAAAGGCATACCTGCGTTGCTTACCGAAACTTCGAAACTTGATGCCAATGAAGGAATTAGGTTCAGGGGTTACTCGCTTCCCGAATTGCAGGAAAAACTTCCCAAATTGGATGTTGAAGGGGAACCTCTCCCGGAAGGATTGTTTTACCTGATGATGATTGGTGAAATTCCGGAGAAGGAAGACGTGATTAATATTTCGAAAGATTGGGCTACCCGATCGCATGTGCCACAACATGTTTTTGATGTGATTGACGCACTGCCTAAAAACAGTCGCCCAATGACCCAATTCAGTACCGCCATTCTTTCCATGGCCTATGATTCGGTTTTCCAAAAGGCTTATCGTGCCGGAGTGAATAAAAAATTCTACTGGGACTTTATGTACGAAGACGTGATGACACTGATTGCACGTTTGCCCCGCATTGCAGCCTACATTTACAGAAGGATTTACCACAACGGACATCACATTGAACCTAACCCAAGCCTCGATTGGGCTGGTAATCTGGCTCATATGATGGGTTATGACTCCGTAGAAGTAAAACGGTTGCTCCGTTTGTATATGGTTATTCATGCCGACCACGAAGGAGGAAACGTTTCGGCACATGCCACCCATTTGGTTGGATCGGCTTTGAGTAACGCCTATTATTCTTTTGCTGCCGGAATGGTTGGATTGGCTGGTCCGTTGCACGGTTTTGCCAACCAGGAAGTAATGAGCTGGATGGAAGAAATGCTCATTGAACTGGAAACCGACGAACCATCGGATGCACAAATAGCGGCATACATTGAAAAAACATTGTTGCAAGGACGGGTTGTTCCGGGTTATGGGCACGCAGTACTTCGTATTACCGATCCACGATTCACTGTTCAGCAAACGTTTGCCGAAAAATACATTGTGAACGACAAACTGATAAATACTGTAAATGCAATTTATCGTGTGGCTCCGCCAATTCTGGAAGCTACCGGAAAAATTAAAAATCCGTGGCCAAACGTGGATGCATTCAGTGGTGCTCTGCTGAACCATTACGGTATTACCGAATCGAATTTTTACACCGTATTGTTTGGGGTTTCCCGCTCACTGGGAGTTTTAGCTTCATTGGTATTCGACCGCGTGTAC
Organism: Prolixibacteraceae bacterium; assembly: GCA_019459525.1. Classification (GTDB taxonomy): domain Bacteria; phylum Bacteroidota; class Bacteroidia; order Bacteroidales; family Prolixibacteraceae; genus Aquipluma. The sequence continues at coordinate 4,690 of JAIBEY010000013.1, read as the reverse complement.
GGTCTTCCTATCGAACGTCCAAACTCGCAAACAATGGATTGGTTCCTGGCCAAAGCCGGAATTCCACGTCCGGAATAAGACTTATTTTATACGATTTGAAAGAGGTTGGCCTATTAGGTTCAACCTCTTTTTGTTTTACGCCACCCACACCCTTTCATACATCTGCAAAGAAAAACTTGACTGCCATTCCTGATTTCTGTGGATTTTTTCCACAACTACCACGTGGATTCTACACTTCGGAATTACCATCCAAACTTAGCGCACATTCGCAAAAACAAAATTTAAACACTTATATTCAAATACTTAGCAGTGACCAAAATTTAACATGGTGCGTTTGGCATGCTTTTGTATATACTCCAAATGACAACAATTCATATAAATATTAAAAATTTCACACCATGAAAAAAGTAATGATTTTATCGGCAGCAGCTTTAACACTTTGTTTAGCATTGCCACAGATTACAGAAGCTACTCAAACACAAAATGCAGTTGTTTCGCTTCAGGAAAAAGAAGTAAAATATGTGGAAATCACGAATGACAAGATTCCTGAAGTCGTTACCAAAGCACTTTCGAATGATTATCCGGGCTATAAAGTTGACAAAGCTTTCCTGGGTAGCGATAGTACCTATAAAGTTGCAATAAGTAAAGGTGACATGAAATACCACCTTTTCTATTCCGAAAAAGGGGAATTAATTAAGGTTGAACAACCGGCCCCGAAAGAAAAAGAATAGGTTTAATCAGGAAAATACCCTGAATGCACTTAACGAGTAGTATAGTTATATTGGTTGAGTAAAGGTTTTAATTTGGTGGATAAAGAGGCTGTCTCAAGGAATTGAGATAGTCTCTTTTTTGTTGCTGAAACAATTAAGAGGGAAAATGCTTATACTAATTGCAGATAACTGTCGTTTAAAAAATATGTGGCATAAACGTTATTCTTACTGATGACAACTATTCTGATTGTTGATGATGATGTAACTTTTTGCCTGATGTTGAAGAAGCTGCTTGAGAAGCATCAATACCAGGTAACAACTGTTTTCTCGCCGAAAGAAGTAAAACGGCTGATAAAACTACAATTTTACGATGTTGTTTTAACCGACTTGCGCATGCCGGATGTCAGCGGTATGGATTTAATCAGGCTGGTAAAACACGAATCGCCAAAGACACAGACCATCATGATGACCGGATATGCTGATATTTCAACGGCAATACAGTCGATAAAGCAAGGCGCTTTCAATTACATTCCCAAACCCTTTCAGCCTGAAGAGGTCCTGAATATGATCAGGGATGCGTTGGATGCTGCAAATCAAAAAAGTGAAGTTGAAAATCCGAGGATTAATTCGAGGCAAAACGATTTTCTGGACGGGAGCAGTAAACTTTCCCTGCATTTAAAAGAATATATCGGATTGGTAGCCCCTACTCAATTATCGGTGCTGATTACCGGAGAAAGCGGAACGGGGAAAGAATACATTGCGCGGTCGATTCATGCGTTAAGCACCCGCAGCCATAAACCCTTTGTTGCGGTTGATTGCGGAGCAATTCCGAATGAACTTGTAGCCAGTGAATTTTTCGGACATGTCAAAGGTTCCTTCACTGGGGCCATCGGCGATAAAACCGGTCATTTTGAGGCAGCCAACGGCGGAACTTTATTCCTGGACGAAGTGGGCAACCTTTCCTACAGTACCCAGATTCAGTTGTTGCGCACCTTGCAGGAACACTTAATCAAACCCGTAGGAAGTAGCCGCGAAGTTCCGGTAGATGTGCGTATTATTGCTGCCACCAACGAAAACCTACAACTTGCACAAGAGCAGGGCAACTTTCGGGAAGATTTATTTCACCGCCTGAATGAATTCGAGATTAAGGCACCACCACTTCGCGAGCGACAAGACGACATTATGCTTTTTGCCCAACATTTTCTTGGTCAGGCGAATGCCAGTCTAAAGAAACTGGTTTTAGGCTTTAAACCGGAGGTTGAAGCTGTTTTTAAAGACTACGCATGGCCCGGCAATCTGCGTGAGATGAAAAATGTGGTCAAACGGGCAACCCTGCTTACTTCCGGGAAACTGATCAGCCTAAGTGAAATTCCACCGGAGTTATACAATCTGCAAAAGAAAGACGATCAGTTTCGGTTATTCAACGAAACGAACGAAAGTGAATTAATACTGAAAGTACTGGAAACAGCCGGGTATAACAAAAGCAGAGCCGCACGCTTACTTAAAATAGATCGTAAAACGCTGTATAATAAGCTGAAATTGTACCAGATTGAAGTTCCGGAAAAGAAATAATCTATTGTATTTTTTCAAAATTACAGGCGATTATTTGCTCATCTTCCTGAAGAGTTTGGAGTAATGCTTCGATCATTTCCAGAGCTGCTTTCCCAAGTGAAAAATAGTTTCTGTTGCCCGCCACCGCAAAATCTTTTTGTTCCAGGAGTACTAAGATATCTACAATCGCTAATGCCTCCAGTTGACGGAAAAGCGTAAGCATTTTGTGCGAAAGTTCCGAAACGGCTTCATTGTTTCTTTCCTGAAGGTGTTTCCTGAACAGTTTTGCATTTTGCTTACACGAACGGATAAATGATTCCAGTATTTGCCGGAGGCTTTCCGGATCTCCGAAAGCAAAAGCGGCTAATCGATCCAGATTGTAACCAATTTGATATCCACTGATAATTTTCATTTTCACAGATTTAATACGGGACTCCTTTATGCTGAAAACGATAAAATTGAGCATTAAATTTCTTAAGAAAACTAAAAAAAGATTAAAAAAGCTGAAAGCCAGGCCATGCAAGGAATAAAGAAAAACCGATCCAATTTAGACTCGTTCTTAATTATTCCCGAATTAAAATACGGCAATCAGGCACACCAACAGATTAATTATATTTGCAACCGGCAATGAGGTCTGCCTTTAACCGCCCGAGCTCCTGTTCTGGCTAATGACATCTACCAACAGATAACTGATTTAAAACGTAATTGTTATGGTAAAATCTATCTTGATTGTCGGATTTGGTGGATTCGTCGGTACTGTTGCCCGCTTCCTTATTTCCCGCTATTTTCAGGAAAATGTGGACTCTGTATTTCCCTGGAGTACCTTTGCCGTTAACATTATTGGCAGCTTAATTATTGGCATCATCTACGGAATTTCAGAAAAAGGTGATTTTTTAAGTTCTGAAGTACGGCTATTTCTTACTGTTGGAATCTGCGGTGGTTTTACCACCTTCTCTACCTTTTCGAACGATGCGTTTCTATTGCTTCGTCAGGAGGAATGGATTCGTTTCGCATTCTATACTTCATTCAGTTTTTTTATTGGTCTGCTGGCAGTTTATGCAGGCCGAATCATGATTAAACTTTTTTAAGATGGAAAACAATACACCGGCTGGCATATTACGGATTTACATTAGCTCGACTGATAAATTCAGGCAAACTCCGCTATACGAATTTATAGCACTTCAAGCCAAGAAAGAAGGGATTGCAGGAGCTACAGTTTTAAAAGGAATGTTGGGTTACGGAGCAAGTTCTGTAATACATTCTTACAAATTCTGGGAGGTAAGCGACAAAGTTCCAACCGTTATCGAACTGATTGACGGGGAAGATAAACTACTCTCCTTTTATGAAAGAATCCGGCCACAGCTTGAAACCATGAGTTATGGCTGTTTGGCAACTTTCGATAAAACAACGGTTTTGTTGTATAAATCGGGGGAGAAGAAAATGTTTGAGGTTTAAAGTTTGCATGGAGCAAAGAGCATAGGGCCTGGAAAGGGGAACCCGGATTGGCGCACAACCTGAAACTTGGAACCTGAAACCTGAAACTCTTGCCCTGAGCTTGTCGAAGGGTGAAACTAAAGAAAATGAGTTCTCAATATATTTCAAATTAAAAATTAGACTATATGTTTACACATGAAGTGGAAGGCATGATCTGCGTTGCACAAGGCGCAAACCATGGCCCGGCTCCAATTCCTGAAGAAGGACGTTGGGTAAAAGCCAAAGAAGTAAAAGACATTTCGGGCTTGACCCACGGAGTTGGCTGGTGTGCCCCGCAACAAGGCGCCTGCAAACTTACCCTCAACGTAAAAGATGGTATTATTCAGGAAGCTTTGGTTGAAACAATCGGCTGTACCGGTATGACTCACTCAGCAGCTATGGCTTCTGAAATCCTTCCTGGAAAAACCATCCTCGAAGCATTGAACACCGACTTGGTTTGCGATGCAATTAATGTGGCCATGCGCGAATTGTTCCTGCAAATCGTTTACGGTCGTACACAAACCGCTTTTTCTGAAGGCGGATTGCCAATTGGTGCCGGTTTGGAAGATTTAGGTAAAGGTCTTCGCGGTGTTACCGGAACACTTTACGGAACTGTGGCTAAAGGTCCTCGTTACCTCGAAATGGCCGAAGGTTATATCACCAAAATTGGTTTGAGCGAATCAAGCGAAATCATCGGTTACGAGTTCGTAAGCCTTGGTCGTATGATGGACATGATCAAAACCGGTATGGACGCTAACGAAGCCATCGTTAAAGCTTCAGGCAAATATGGCCGTATGGAAGATGCAGTGAAAGTAATTGACCCACGTAAAGAATAGGAGAAAACAGCTATGCCATTATTTGAAAGTTACGACAGAAGGATCAACAAGATCAATGAAGTGTTGAATTCTTACGGCATTTCTTCTATTGAAGAAGCCAAAAAAATATGCGACGACAAA
>JAIBEY010000030.1 GCA_019459525.1 Prolixibacteraceae bacterium | reverse complement strand
CTGTTGCCCGTAGTTTAGCAATTACTTATTACCGGACATCCGGCAGCAGTTATAACTGTTCAGCTTCAATCGATTATTTCGATGCTGACAATGATCCTCAGGAAACTCCGTTCTACTATTGGGAAATCGCTGATGACGCGTCAGGCAATAATGCCAAAAATATTGGATTTGCTGGTTCTGATTTCATCATAGCTGAAACCCAGTTTAATAAATGGGTACGCTTCACGGTGACTCCCCGTGCAAAGACCGGACTGTTAGCAGGTACCCCAAAAACTTCATCGTGGACCCAATTAATTAACAATGCACCTGTGGCAATGAATCCATCAATCACAATAAATGACAATAGTTATTTTTTCGCTTCATATGATTTTGTGGATACTGAAAATGATCCATCTGATACTCCAATTTACAAATGGGAGATTTCTGACGAGTTAGGCAATATTACTAGCCAGACCGGGGTGACCCCCTATTACTATTTTTCCACTATTCCAGATAAATGGGTTAGAGTTACAATAACCCCAAAGGCATCAGCTGGGGTATTAATGGGCACTTCGGAAACGTCTAGATGGATTAATACCAACAATACTGCGCCACAGGCTGTTCCAGAAATTTCCTTCGAACAAATTACCGATGGTCTTTATTCGTTTAAAGGCACATATTCTTATATTGATGATGAAACGGATGAAGAAGATAAAAATTCTGTTGTATATTCTTGGGAGAAATCACCAATTACTTATGCAGGAGGCATGAATGGAGGTGAAATTATTCCGGGTGTTTCGACCAGTACCATGACCCTAAATATATCAAACACATACATTCGACTAAATGTATATATAGCGGCAAAAACAGGCAAAAAAAATTGGGGTTCTTGTCCATTTCAGTCGGCTTGGGTTTGGATACCATAAATTAAAGTTGATTTTTTATGAAATTGAAAATTACCACTATGAAAAGATTTTTAAATATAAGGTTTATACTCTTCCTGTTTTGTGTCTTTGCCAATCAAAATTTAAATTGTCAAGTTCTGCCCAAAAACCAAGCACCATTATTTCTGACAATTGATGAATTAAATGGTTGGATTGGTTCTCCGGAAAACAAATCGACAATAGGGTTAGCGAAACGAAAATACGTGTTAGATAATCAAATTTTTACAAATCGAAGTTTCAGTATAAAAGCGATGTGGTGTCCTGATGGTATGGATAACCTGGCTAATTATATTAATAGTGCTAGTCAATTCAATTTATACAATTTTACCTATTGGCAATATATTGACTCATTTATTTGGTTTTCTAATTCAGCAGATGGGGTATTTATACCTTCAAAAGCGTGGGTTGAGGCCGCTCACCGAAATGGGGTTAAAATGTATGGCTGTATTTTTTTTTCTAACGGAATTGAATTAATGAAAATGGTAACGAATCCAGATGTTTGTGTATCAAAGTTGATTGCCATTGCAGAATATTATGGGTTTGATGGCTGGTTTTTAAATCAAGAAGCAATAACTGATTCAGACATTGCCTCGAAAACGTTAAATTTTTTATCTTCTTTTCAAGAAAAGAAAACTACATCATTAGATTTAGTTTGGTACGATTCAATGATTTTAGATGGAACTTTAACATATCAGAATCAACTAAATTCAAGGAATATGCCCTTTTTTCAGAACACTTCACAGAATAAGCGTGTGAGCGATGCCCTCTTCACAAATTATTTTTGGAAAAGCGTTCAAACTCAAACTTCATCGAATTGGCATGCTATTAATGCAGCGCGTTCTCCTTTTGACGTGTACACTGGCTGCGATAATTGGGATGGTAGGGATTTTCAAAATATTTTTGGAATGCCTAAATTTATGGATTATCTTTTTGACAATGAAAATCCTGCAACCCCTCTTACATCTGTTGCTTTTTTTTCTCCAAACTATCCTTTTCAGGATGGATTTAACAAAGATGATTCTAAGTATAAACTCTTTTACGATAATACTGCTCAATTTTTTAACGGAGCCGATTTAAATGCAGCAACAACAGAGTCTGGATGGAAAGGAGTAGGATATTATTTACCAGTACGAACAGTAATATCTTCGCTTCCTTTTGAGACATCATTTAATGTTGGACAAGGTAAAATATGGGCAGTCGACGGAAAAATCCTTCCACAAAACTGGTCCTCTATTTCAAGTCAGGATATACTTCCTTCATGGCAATGGGCGGTATCAGGTAATTGGGTTGTAAAACCCCAATATGATTTTGATGATGCTTACAATGGGGGATCATCAGTAAAAATAAATGGAAGTTCATCTAGCAATCCGGCTTTGGTAGAACTCTATTCAACCCAATTACCAATAACAGGTACCTCAAAATTTGCTTTAACATTCAAATCCTCAATTGGACCCGGCCCAAGTTTAGTACTGTCTTTTGATAATAGTTCATCCAATCGGGTATTTTTGTCAAGTGATAATGTGTCGAATACAGATTGGAATACAGTAACATTTTATTTAGGCGCTTATGCTGGTAAAGTGTTAAGTCGAATCGGGGTTTTGGTTTCTGTAGCAACGTTGAATATTGGGAAAATAAAAATTTACGATATGACTTCACCTGGATCGGATTACTATCGGATTAAAAGCAGATTCAACTCTCAATATTTGTACCACGATGGCAATAGTGATAAGGCAATGTATGGAATAACGCCTAACGATCAATCCTTTGATTGGAAATTAGAAACTTATGCGGGATACACACGAATAAAAAATAGAAAGACCAATGCTTATTTGAATATTGATTTAAATGCAAGCAATAACTATGTTCAGTGTGTAAGAACTCCTGTTGGATGTGAAGGTTGGTACTCAAACTTGTGGACAATTTTGCCTGTTGATGCGACATTCAGTACAATAGAAAATCGTTGGATTATAAATCGGTACATCCATGTTGAAGATGGGTTGGGATATGCACAACAAAATCCGAAAACGAATAGTCATTTGGTTGATAATCAATGGGCTTTTGAACCAGTTCCTTAACAGAGATTTACTATTGATAATAATTTGTGCAATCTGTGGAACTGTCTTTTTCTACCATTTCAGTAGGTAGAGGAATAAGTGTGTCTATCTGAAATGCTTTGCGATAAATTACGAAAATGGCAGGGAAACATCTATAAATTAGTATTGTGTTTATATATAGTTTCATGACTCCTCACTTAAAATGAGCTGAGTGACAGCTATTTACGATTAAGTTTTTTGACGTCTTTGTACTCATGATTTGCAAATAATTCATTTACAAGATTTTGTCTAGTAGAGATATGCCAATTACTTGTAATATTTCGTAAGTTGACCGCTCTGTTTTAAGCTCTTTCACAACGATAGCTACCAAGCAATACGTAATTGGCACTATAAATTTGAATGCGGACAGTGTTCTCCGAGATTCCCCCAAAGGATTTTATTTTAAGGTATTGTTTGATCCATTTGAAAAGGAGTTTTATCTGCCTGCGATTTTTATAAAGCAATGCCACCTGATCGGATGTACTTTGGTTTTAGCAGAATCTGTGGATAGGCGTCCAACAGCCGGTTTATCAAAATCAGGTTTTGCCTGACAAAACGCAATTGGCTGCCCACTGATTTGTGGATTTCCTTCCGGGGTTTGTTCTTCTTTGTGCTGTTTTTAGATAGCGTTTATGGGCTTCCGGCGGTATGTCCAGGGTTTGTTTGGATGTAACCCTGGGGCATAAAGCTGGTCGATCGATTTCTCGGTCTTTTCCCGTGCTTCTAAAAGCAGGCCCAAATCGGTTGGATAAGCGATATCTTGCGGACAGGCCGTTGCATCAAGATTACCCTGCCATTTTTCTCTGATTCACTTGGACTGCTATCTTGCGGATCGGATGGAGGCTCTGAACCCTGTTTCTTCGATTCCAGTTTTGCCTTCAGAGAGACAATCCTTTCGTTAATGGCGTTAAGATTTTCTACTAATAACTAGTTGAAAATCAACAAACAACTAGGCGTTAAATGGTGGTGCGCTACTAAAACTCGAATAACCCAGAAAGTACTGCATGTATATGTTTTCCGATATCTGATCAACGCCTCGCAGTCATCCAGATTGCATAGATGCTTGATGATCATCGATCCAATATAACCCTCGGACACTATGGTGGGCGATCCGTTGGGCTTATCCCTACATTCTTCAGTAAAGGTTGCGAACGTCATCCCAGATCATCAACCTGGATAATACCACCCAGCGTTTTAGAATTGAGTTGTTGCTCAAGGAGCGTTTGAAAACAATCAATGCTTAGCTGGTTGGCTAATGCACTTTGGTGATGGTACACTCTTTTTGAATACCCTTTTCATATTTCTTGCATTTTTTCGCAACGAATGACGTCATAAATATCTTAATATCATACATATGACTGTGTTTTAGCAAATAATAAGTATTATGATCAAAAAAAACGAAGTTCTGTCAATTGATCTTTCATTCACTTAAATATCTAATAACTTTAAATTAAAAATATAAACGCCTACAGGCGAATATATACCGTTCGCATTAATTAAATGTGCTTATCTAAATATCCTCGCCAACAACAAATTATATTTATTACTTAATAATTACTAAAATTTTATCTATTGGTTTAAGTGTTTAAACTGCCAAATGTTTTTATTTTATTTATTGAGTAAATATTTGCATATTAAATTATTAGGTAGATTTTAGTCTTTGCAGATATCTAAAATAATGAGACAAAAATTTAGACTTTATATAAATTAATTCGAGACTGTATGTTCGCTCATTTTGTAAATCGAAAAAGCTCATATCCAAAATAAAAATGGAAAGAATGTGATGAATGGATTTGATTATTGTGCCATATTCTCAAAAGTTGAACCTGATTGAGATTATTTAACGAAGTATTAAATATCAATCAGTTCTTTTTGATACATATCTCTGTTTCCAGAATTTCAAGATATGATTGTTGTGTCGAAATATCTTTGGTAAAATATTGCAATATATTATTACTGATACTTAACACTTAAATTTTCTAATTTTTATGAACCCCTAATTTTTTATTTTATGAAAAATAACAACAATTGTGAATCTTTTATCCCTTTAAAACAATGCGGATTTAGGACTTTTAAATTACTGACAATAAGCATTTTGCTGTTGCTTATTGTTTTTTCTGCGAATCTTGTATCAGCAAAAGTAGCAAAAAGTTCTATCAACAATTTGAATTCAGTGCAACCTGAACAGCAGAAAAAAACAATAAAAGGTATAGTAACCGATGAAAACGGTGAAGTAATCCCGGGAGTATCTGTTCTTGTGAAAGGAACTACTGTTGGTACCATCACTAACTTCAATGGAGCATATTCACTGGAAGTTCCAGCTGATGCAAGAATAGTTACTTTTTCTTTTGTTGGGATGAAATCGCAGGATACCGACATTGCTGGAAGAACAGAAATCAATATTACATTGGTCAGCGAAACTATAGGCGTTGATGAAGTTGTGGTAACTGCATTAGGTATTCAGCGCGATAAGAAAACACTGACTTATTCCTCACAGCAAGTTTCAGGAGATGAGATGTTGAAATCAAAAGACATCAACTTCATGAGCAGTTTGAGTGGAAAATCAGCAGGTCTTGAAATCAGAAAAAGTGTTTCGGGAGCAGGAGGTTCTACCCGTACTGTTTTAAGAGGTAGTAAATCTTTGAGCCAGTTAAGCGAACCTTTGTACGTAATCGATGGTATTCCGATGGTAAACCGCAAAGGGGCTCAGTCGAGTGTTTATGGCGGAACCGATGAAGGTGACGGACTTTCTCAGATCAACCCTGAAGATATCGAAAGCATAAGTATCCTGAAAGGATCGAACGCTGCTGTTCTTTATGGTAGTCAGGGAGCTAACGGGGTAGTAATTATTACTACAAAAAAAGGGAAAGAAGGAAAAACTAATATTAGCTTTAGTTCAAGCACAATCATGGAAAGTGTGATTGCTACTCCTAATTTACAATTTAATTATGGAAGTGATGGTGGTGCTAGAGAAAGTTGGTCGTACACCAAAGGTAATTATGCCAGCAATTATGTAAAGGATTTCTTCCAGACTGGTACTAATCTGGTGAATACGGTTGCCATTAGCGGAGGTAACGACAAAACTACCGCTTACTTTTCTTATGGCAATACTTCAGCAACTGGGGTTATCGAAAATAACAAATACCAGAAAAATAATATCACTTTCCAGCAGTCAACAAAATTGTTTGACAACAAACTGACGATTCATTCGAATGTGATGTTGACCTCTGAAAAAGCTGAAAACCGTAATACTGCAGGTTATTACCTGAATCCATTGATCGGTTTGTATCTCTTTCCACGCGACAAAGATTTCGATTCATACAAAATTAATTATCAGGTATTTAATGCTGATAGAAATATGTTCCTTCAAAATTGGGTAACAACGGAAGACAAGCAGTCAAACCCATTTTGGATCATCAATAAACAGCCCAAAACTGACTTGACGAAAAGAGTAATTGCAAGCGTATCTGCAGATTATGATATTTCTAAAAAGCTAAAATTCCAGATAAGAGCTAGTTATGACTACGCTGAAAAATCGTACGAACAAAAATATTTTGCTGGTGGTAACACGACCAATATAGGAGCTAACGGCTCATGGAGTTATAAGAAATATAATGACATGTTGATGTACACCGATGGGATCTTCACCTATCAGGATAAATTTGGTGATATCAGTCTTAACGGAATCATAGGAGCCAGCTATCAAAAGGCTGTTTACGGTGATGGAGTTAACGTTAACACTGACACAAAAGGTCTAATTTTCCCTAACGAATTCTATTTTCAGAACATCCCAACCAATGTTCAGGTGCAGTCTACTTATGACGGTAAGATAATCAAAGAAGGAGTATTTGGTAATGCCCAAATTGGCTACAAAGAAATGCTGTTCCTCGATTTGTCGGGAAGAAATGACTGGGCATCTACATTAGCTGGAACGGGAAATGATTCTTATTTCTATCCATCATTCGGGTTAACGGGTATCTTGAGCCAAATGATTAATATGCCTTCATTTATTTCGTTCTCTAAGGTTCGTGTTTCTAATGCAACTGTTGCTAATGAAGTTCCTTTTAATAAAATAACTCCTAGCAATTCAATTAGTTCAATTGGTAGTGTAATTAGAAACACACAGTCACCGTTTACAGATGCGAAACCTGAAATGTTGAGAACTTGGGAATTCGGTACTGACTGGAGATTTTTCAAAGGAAGACTTGGACTAGATTTTACTTACTATAATATTAAAAGCACAAATCAATACTTAACCTACACTCCAACAGCAAGTCAAAATGTTGGTAATTATACAACATTTTTCACCAATGCAGGTGAAATAGTAAACAAGGGAGTTGAAGTTGTTATCAATGCAGTGCCAGTTAAAGTTAAAGATTTTGAATGGAGCTCATCGATTAACTTTTCAAAAAACAAAAATACTGTGGTCGAATTACTTAAAGGAGAACCGGATAAATATATTGATTTTGGTTCTGCTGAAGGTTATACTTCACGTATCTATACGGGTGGGTCGTTCGGTGACTTATATGGATATAAGTTCTTGAGAAACGCTAGTGGACAAATTATGCTAGATGAAAAAACAGGCGCTCCACTTAAAACAACTGAAATTGAATATTTGGGAAATCTTGAGCCTAAATTTAGTTTAGGGTGGAATAACAGTTTTATATTCAAACAATTTTCATTGAATTTCTTGATTAATGCTAAAATCGGTGGCAAATGCTTCAGCCAGACCGAATCTATACTCGATGGCTATGGAGTAAGCAAACGCACCGCCGACGCAAGAAATAATGGAGGTGTAGTGATTGATGCCATTAAGGGAACAACACCTGTATCTATGATTGATACTAAATTATACTATTCAACGGTAGGCGACCGGAATGGGATTTCTGAGGCATACGTATTTGACCGCACGAATGTCCGGTTGGCTCAATTGGCATTCGGTTATAATTTTGACGTTAACAAACTGAAACTGCCAATTAAAGCAGCGTCATTTTCAATTGTTGGAAATAATTTGTTCTTTTTATATAAGAAAACTCCTTTTGATCCAGAATTGACGATGAGGACAGACATGAATTCCCAATCATTTGATGCCTTCAACCTTCCTGCTACTAGATCTTATGGCTTTAATCTTAAATTTACATTTTAATAAGTTTATATTATGAAAAAAATCATTATATTATTACTGGCAGCATTCTTTATGAACGGATGTACAGACAAATTTGAAGAGGCTAATAAAAACCCATACCAATTCAGTGACGAATCTCTCCAACAAGACTTTAACCATATAGGATCATATTATCCGTCCTTACTGAGCGACGTAATGGGTCTTACAAACTGGAAAGTTCAGGTTTCTGAGAATCTTGTTTCAGATTCTTATGCTGATTATTTAGCATCTCCAACCCCTTTTGCTGGTGGTATGAACAATACCACTTATAGAATTACTTGGAAAAGTTTCTATTGGGATCAAGTTTATCAGTTTGTAATGGCTCCTGCAAATCAGGTGATAAAAATTGCCGATGCTGGTAAATACGACGTATTCTCTTCCTGGGCAAAGCTGATTAGAATTCTTGGAGTATCAAGACTAACCACTTATCATGGACCAGTGATTTACTCTAATTATGGATCAGCAACCCAGGCAGGCAAATACGATAGCGAACCTGAACTGTATAATAAATTCTTTAGCGAGCTTGACGAAATACAATCTGTTTTCGCTGCCAACAAAACTTATGCAGGAATAACAAGGTTTGATGCTAGCTATAATGGCGACGTTACAAAATGGGCCAAATTGGTAAACTCAATGCGTTTGCGTTTAGCTATACGTATTTCTAAAGTTAATCCAGCATTGGCAAAGGCTCAGGGAGAAAAAGCAATTAGTGATCCAGCAGGATTGATCATGTCAAATGACGATAATTTTAATATTTCCAATTATGGACAAACACTTGCATTGGCTGATGTTTGTTTTGATTGGGGAGACACTCGAATGTCGGCAGGAATGGAATCAATTTTGGTCGGTTTGAAAGACGCCCGAATAACTAAATTTTTCCAGCCCGCAACAGACAATACTCTTTACTCAGATCACCCGAGTTTTCCATATAAGGGAATTCGGAATGGCGCTTTACTCGTTTCAAAAGATGATCATACATCATTCTCCATGCTTAATGAAAGCTTTAAAACAATGAAGTCTAGAAATTACCTTGCTGCATCCGAAGTGTATTTCAACCTTGCTGAAGCCGCGTTAAGAGGTTGGGCAGGTGCAGGAAATGCAGAATTAAATTATGAAAATGGAGTTAGGTTATCGTTTGCCAATTGGGGCGCAAGTGGCGTTGACGCCTACCTTGCTGATAGCACAAGCAAACCAATTGATTACAATGATCCCAAATCAAACGGTTCTGTTAATGATTTCATTTCACGTTCAACAGTAACTGTGAAATGGAGTGAATCTGATTCAAACGAACTAAAGCTTGAAAAAATCATTACCCAGAAATGGATTGCCGGATTTTTCAATTCGAACGAAGCCTGGGTTGATTTTCGTAGAACAGGCTACCCCCAATTGGCAACTGTTTATAAAAACGACAGTAACGCTGACAATGGAATTGTTCCGGTGGACCAATGGATTAAGAGACTTCCATTTGTTGATGCAGAAAGAACTGGGAATGCTGCTGGAATTATTGATGCAACATCAAAACTTGGCGGACCAGATTTAATAACTACTCGTTTGTGGTGGGATACTGGTAACGCTAATTTCTAATATTTGAACTTTCTAAGGTTTAGATTTGCGTTAAGAGGCTGTCCATCAATAAGACAGCCTCTTATGTATATATTATGTAATTCTGAGACTAAGTTATCACCGGCACAGGACAACGTATTAAAATAAATTTTCAAATTTCAATTCACCCTTTGTCATGAGACAATTATTTATTTCAAAGCGATTGACCGCTAAGGAATTATATTCGTTTAATAAGTATCTTCAGGAGATTGGTAAATTTGGATAAGATTACTGCTGAAGAAGAGGTGAAATTAGCAATGCATATACAAAACGGTGATGTGGATGCCATGGAGTTATTAATAAAATCGTATTACTTGTGATGCGTTAATTTACTTTAAATCTGTATGAATAATTATATGTTAAAATATCATAAGCGTTCTTTGATTTTTTGATTTGAATTGACTTCTAGTTTTGTGTCTTAAGGGTGCAGGATTATGAATTCAGGAAAATATATTTTCACTTAGCTATTACAGTTTGTCTACAAATATGAGTTTGAAGAGTGTATCGAGCGTTGTAAAGGAGATTGCTATGTAAGGGATTTGAACTGCTGAAACCGTTTGTCCAACTTTTCTTTGGTCGACTCACTTCCCGGAATTCATTGAGAGCTATTTGTACTTGTTTGAAAGCCCATAAAAACAAACTTTAGCATTTGGGCATAAAGCAAAATGTCAATCAGTCCAGCTTTTCCCGTGCAAAAGAGCGAAGAGATTGGCGGATTTTTGCAGATTTTGGTGAGTATCTGATAAAGATGGTCAGACTACTATATGCAAACAGTCTAATCCCCAATATTGATATTGACAACGATATATTTGCCCTTAATTCAACAATCATCCCCTTAAGTATCAAACTATTTAGTTAATCAAAAGGCAAGTGCTCCGGGGAACCGTAAAAATTCATACACTACTATTATTTAAGGGGAGCATTCCTGATATATATTTTATCACAGATGGAAATGCCACGATAGCAATGTTCTGGATATTATGGGTCCCATCCCTGAAGCAATATACCTGATGGATAAAGCGTATGTTGATTTGCTGCTTTATGCAATATTCATAGAACAGATCTATTTTTTGTTACAAGGGCAAAAGTGACATTAGATTGCAGGATTGTTGAGTACAATTACAACATTGATGAAAACACAGGATTAAGAAGCGATAAGAGTATAAACCTAAATGGGGAGAAGTCTGAAAAACTTTATCCGGAAATGCTTTGACTGGTTAAATATTACGATGATGAGAAAAAGATATTGCTCAGAAAAACGAGCAATATCTTCGAAGTATCGGCAATGGAAATTGCTTATCTGTACCGTAACCGTTGTCAAATAGAAGTGTTCTTTAAATGGATGAAACAAAATCTGACGATAAGAACACTCTGAGGTTACTCTGAAAATGCAGTAGTCCTTCATATCTGGGTAGCTATCTGTACATATCTAATTGTCGCACCGTCAAATATTCACTCAAAAGTACACTGTCTATTTATGAAACAATACAAATTTTAGGCATATCAGTATTCGGCAAAACACCGGTTAAAGAGCTAATTACTGAAATACAAGTCAATCAAAATTTCAAAAAACAATATGATTTATTTAATGATCAATTTTAACAAATCAGTAGTAATTTATAATCAAGAATGGATTTATTACAATTTTAAATAAAATATTAACAATTTTCAATCTATAAAAGTCATGTATATTATTTTGAATTTCAGAAGTTTAATTATTGTTGTACTGGCAATTTTTACTCAGAATGGTTTTTCACAAAACAATTTCCGTCCATCAACATCAAAAAATACTGATCATTCTTATTTTAAAGATGGAAAAATCAATATTATCAGTTCGAGTCATCAGGATATTGCATGGATGGATTCAATTGGTGCCTGCGAAATATGGCGCGATGTAAATATGATTAGTCCTTCATTGCAAATAATGGAAACAAATCCAAGATTCTGCTTTACTGTAGAAAATGCCATGTATCTGGGTGAGTACTTAAAAAGACATCCAGAGAAGTACGACGAGATTTTAAAATTTGTTAAGGAGGGAAGATTAGAATTTGGAGCGACATATAATCAGCCTTATGAATCAATGTATGATGGTGAAGCGTTGATTCGTCAAGCTTATCTTGGAAGAAAATTACTGAGAAAAATGTTACCGGGCTGCGATTTCATTTGTGCTTACAATGAAGATGTGCCGGGCCGGGCAATGCAATTTCCTCAAATATTAGCAAAATCAGGTATAAAATATTTTCATATTTCAAGACTCGAACCAGGTATATACCGTTGGTATAGCCCCGATGGAAGTAATGTTCTCACGTTTACTCCAGGTCAATATTACGAAGAAAGTCGACCAGCACAAGAAGCCAAGACCGATTTGGAAGCTAAAACAGCTTTTGTGAATTATGTAGATAAATGGAACAATTATTTTAAAGCCAACAAAATTGAGCCCAACCTGCCGTTCTATTATTCAACCGATTGGTCGGAACCCAATGAATTTAAATCGTTGTTTGCATATTGGGACAAAATAGCCAAAAAAGAACAGCTTCCTAATCTCGATTTTGCTACTGGTTCCGCAGCCTTAAAGTCTTTGGATAGTAACGCAAAATTTGAGGAGATTAGAGGTGAAAGGCCAAATGAATGGTTGTATATCCACGGCCCAACTCACGAAAAAGCATTGACTGCTTCACGAAAAGCAAACCGGATGCTGATTGCGGCAGAAAAATTTTCATCAATCAATTCAATTGTAAATAACAATTTATCAGATTATCCTCAAGAACAATTCGCAAATGCATGGTCTCATGCTATTTATCCTGATCATGGGTGGGGTGGAAAGCATGGAGATCTCACTGATTTAACTTTCAGAAAAGGTTTTGAATCGGCATTGATTATTTCAGAAGATATTACCAAAAATTCTATTACGAGTATAGCAAAAAATATTAATTATACGAAAGAGGGTCCGGCAGTTGTCGTCTTCAACCCACTTTCCTGGGAAAGGACAGACAAGGTTGAGTTAAGCATTAATGCATACGGTAAGCCGAAGACCGCTTATAAAATTATTGATGCTGCCACTGGAGGTGAGGTTTCTTGTCAGCAAATTGCTTCTATCCCGGTTAAAGAAACCGATGAAACCGTAACCTTAACATTTATAGCTGAAAAAGTTCCGTCAATGGGGTACAAGACCTATTATTTATTACCATTCATGGAAGCAGTTTCCAATAAAAATCCAGGAGCATGGGGTGGATATACCAATTTAGTTCCTGAAGTTGATACCAATCCTTCAACAATCAATAATACGGCAAATTCAGGTTCATACGAAAATCAATATTACAAAATCGTATTTGGCAATGGTGGTTTGAAAAGTATTTATGACAAGCAACTTCAGAAAGAATTGTTGCATACTGATAAATTTCTTGGAGGTGAAGTTTTTCAACTAGAATCAGTTGGCAATGGGGCTGGTGAATTTGGCGTTGTTCAGCCGACTTCAATGAGAGGATTTGAACAAATTAGTCAATATAAACCTAACTGGACTTGCAGCGAATATGGACCAGTGAAAAAATCTTGGGAATTTACCCAACAAACAAAATTTGCCACTATTCGTCAAAAAATATCAGTATATGATAATCTAAAGCAAATCGTATTCAATGTCGATATACTTGGGTTCTCAGGAGAGCACTACCGTGAATACCGCATTGCATTTCCTTTGGAACAAAAGCAGTCCCAAATCGCATATGAGGTTCCAATGGGAGTTGTTGAGGTTGGCAAAGATGAAATGAAAGGTGCCGCTGGTTGGTCAAAAGTTGACCAGTTCTATTCTACCGAATGTTCAAAAATTCATCCACGTGAAGTTCAGGATTGGTTTAATGCCAGCAGCAATGATGTTTCAGTAAATATCACTAGTTCAGTCGCTGCCTTCGATTGGATTGACTCAACTGATAGTAATAATTTAAATACAATCCTCCAACCCATATTGTTGGCAAGTAGGAGAAGTTGTCATAGCGGAGGAAATTTTTATCTGCAACCAGGGAATCATTCATATTCTTTCACGCTTACCTCAGGAAATGGCGATTGGAAAGAAAGTATCCAAATTGGCAAACAGCCGAACATGCCTTTACAAACAATTGTGGTGGATGCACAGAAAAGACAAAGTGGACTTTCAGAAAGCCAGTGTTTTGCTAAAGTTGATAAAAATAATGTGATGATTAGCGCTTTGAAAAAAACCGATGATGAAAACAATTATACTCTTCGGTTATACGAGGTTACCGGGGTTGATACTGACGTTACCGTTACGTTCCCCTATGCGATCGAAAAATTATGGAAGACAGATATGATTGAAGAAAATGGAACAGCAATTCAATCGAATGGCAATTCATTCACTGTAAAAATTGGGCACGATGCAATTGAAACTTATAAGTTTCAATTGAAAAAACAAAGCAATTAGACATTGATAGTTTTTACAAAAATTAAACTTTATTCTTATGACTATCTGGAAAAATGATGATGAATTATTTGGGATGGCAAGAAAAGAACTTTTTGTTGCCTTGGTGGGAGATGTGTTGGATAAAATAGGATTTCAGCATCAGTTTCTTCCACCTACAATAAAGCCAATAAAAGATGGCTTTGTTACAATTGGCCGTGCAATGCCTGTTTTAGAAGCTGATGTTTTTGAGGAAGTAGTCCAAAACACAAATAATCAGGTAATGCTAAAAACATTTGGATTAATGTTTCAGGCATTGGATGATCTGAAGAGAAACGAAATATACATATGTACTGGAGCATCACCCAGATATGCACTTTGGGGTGGTTTGATGAGCACTCGCGCAATAAAATTGGGAGCTGCAGGTGCCGTTCTGCATGGTTATTCCAGAGATACCAATGAGATTCTAAATCTTAATTTTCCAACCTTCTCCTATGGTGGTTATGCTCAGGATCAGGGACCGCGAGGGAAAGTCGTTGACTTTAGGGTTTCCATCGAAATAGATAGTATTAGGATTAATCCAGGCGATCTGGTATATGGTGACCGTGATGGAGTCGTAATTGTTCCGAAGATTACAGTTGAAGAAGTTTTTTCAAAAGCCCTCGAAAAGGCTCGTGGAGAGAAATTCGTCAAAAAAGCTCTTGAAGAAGGAATGAGTACAGTTGACGCATTTGAAAAATTTGGAATCATGTAACTAAATCATCATCTCAAAATGACACTAGTTGACTTAAAAGGGAAAAGAGCGCTTGTGACTGGAGGTTCGCAAGGTATAGGAGCTCAGATATGCAGAGAACTGGCTTCCTGTGGAGCAGATGTAGTTATCAATTACTTTTCAAACAAAGAAAAGGCTGATAAACTGGCAGAGGAAATACAGCACAGTTACCACGTTAAAGCTTGGGCTGTAGGTGCAAATGTTGCTCAATCCGAACAGGTAAAACAGATGTTTCAATATCTCGATAAAACAATGAAAGGAATTGATATTCTTATCAATAATGCGGGATCTGAAAGTGTGACTCATGTACTTGATATGGAAGAATCAGAATGGGAAAGGGTTATTAATATCAACCTGAAGGGTCCTTTTCTTTGTTCGCAGGAAGCTGCAAGAAGAATGGAACTCACAGGTGGAGGAGTGATCATTAATATTTCCTCCATTCATGACCAGGTACCCCGTAAGGGGCTGATACACTATTGTTCTGCAAAGGCAGGTCTTAAGATGTTTTCGAAATGTCTTTCGCTCGAGCTGGCAGAAAGTAATATCAGGGTTGTTTCAGTGGCACCAGGAGCTATTGTAACAGACATGAACAGTAAAGAGATTGCAGAATTTGGGGCTGAGAAATTTGAAAATTGGATACCACAGGGACGGTTGGGAAATGTAACAGATGTTTCGCAAGTCGTTGCATTTCTTGCCAGCGATTTGGCTGCCTACATCAATGGTGCCGATATATACATTGATGGTGCATACATGAACCATACCATACAATATGATCCCCGGCCACCGAGGAAAGATAACTTTTAATATTTCAGAGCTATGATTATTTTAAAAGGAATCGCATGGGATCACCCGAGAGGATATCAACCATTAAGAGCTATTTCGGAAGAATTCTCAAAGGAGTATCCAGAGGTTTCAATAATCTGGGATGTCCGTTCACTCAAAGAATTTGGTGACATGCCTATCGAAGAACTGATCAATCGTTATGATCTAATAACAATTGATCATCCATACATGGGTCAAGCCGAAAAAAATAAGCTTTTACTGCCATTGGAAGTACACATCTCTGACGAGAATTTGAAAGAATTTGCAAGACAGGCAGTAGGTCCAAGTTTTCGATCCTACCATTATAACGGGCATTTGTATGCACTTCCTATTGATGCTGCGTCATTGGTAAGTGTATCCCGGAGCGACTTATTGTCCAAATTTAATCTATCGCTTCCCGGTTCCCGGATGGAATTGAAAGATTTTTACCGCAATATCCCCAATGGATTCTCAGTGGCATGGCCCCTTTGTGCAACTGACTTGTGGTGTTCTTTTCTTTCGCTTTGTGCTCAGGATGGAGGTCGAAATTTCATTGAAGAATATAAAATAGATGTGTCTGTTGGAAGTAAAGTATTGGACGAATTGAAATTTCATTTGGATTTTCTTCATCCGGAATCCATAAACTGGAATCCAATCCAGGTACTTGATAAAATGGGTGATGAAGAAGAAATTATCTATTCTCCTTATTTATTTGGTTACAGTAATTATTCACGAATGGGGTTTTCAAAAAGCATTTTAAGTTTTACCAATAGCCCTTTGAATCCTAAAAATGATGTTTCAACTATCCTTGGAGGTGTTGGATTGGCCATTTCAAGCAATTGTAAAAACATTCCTTTTGCCTTAAAGTATCTGGAATATACTGTAAATGGAAACAATCAGGAAGGAATTTATACTCAAAATGGTGGGCAGCCCGGTAATCTGAAAGCATGGGAAAGCAAGAAAAATAATAAGTTATGCCATGATTTTTTTTGTAATACACTAAATACATTAACTCATGCCTATGTTCGTCCGCAACACCCCGGATGGAATGACTTTCAGGAAAAGGGAGCCGAGTTATTGCATAATGGAATCCTTCATCATATTCCTTCTGAAAAAATTATGAATGATCTTAACCTATTATATCAATCAGTTAAAAATTATGAATAAAAAATACAATAGTATTCGGCTTACAACTGAAAAAGGTATTGCTAATCTAATATTTAACCGTCCAGATCAGCTTAATGCGATGAACAGGCAAATGATGGATGAAATTATTGATTGTATTGCTGTTGTAAGTCAGAATGAAGACATTAAGGTGGCAATTATCAAAGGGGAAGGGCGTGCTTTTATGGCCGGAGCTGATATTAAAGAGTATGGAAACCAAACCCGTGAAGAGTTTAAATCTTTTCAGGAAAGAGGGAAAAAATTATATGATTCCATTTGGAATTCCTCAAAGCCCTGGATTGCCGCAGTTAATGGATATGCTCTTGGAGGCGGTTTTGAAATTGCACTTGCCTGTGATCTGATTATCGCATCAGAAACTTCAGTTATGGGCCTTCCTGAAGTATTTCTTAGCTTAATTCCGGGAGGCGGAGGTACTCAGCGACTGATTCAAAAAATTGGAATCAACAGGGTAAAGGAAATGCTTTTTACCGGAAATAAGTATAGTGCAAAAACTTTGATGGATTGGGGAATTGTAAACACCATTGTTGAGTTCGATAGTTTTGATGCAGCGGTAATGAAATATGCAGAAAAACTTGCCAGACGACCATCTAATTCTTTAGCTCAACTTAAAAGACTTGCTAACCTGAGTCTCACCGAAATGTCTTTTAATCTAAGAATTGAAGATGAAGGCCAGACCGTTTTCAAACTGTTTTATGAAGAAGAGGCTCAGTTGGCGATTCGGGATTTTATTACTAAAAACAAAACAGAATGAACAAGCAACGACAAAATAGTATTCAGAAATTGCTTAATGAAAAAAAGATTGGCGCTTTTTTCCTTTGGCGAAGTGATGAATTGGTCATGTCATTGGGTTATCAGTCTTTATGGGGCGTATCAGTTTGTCTATTCCCGTTCGAAGGAACGCCTATTTTATATATTCCTGAACTTGAACCAAGAGATCGGCTACCCGAAAATGTAATTCTCAAAACATTCCCGTGGGGATTAATGGATTGTTCAAATCCGTGGGATATTCTCTACGAAATGATAAAAGAAGATCTCACTCAGTTAGGTATTGAAAGTCTTCCAATTTCTTATATCCAACATATTGGACAATCCTCTCCACCCTTAATGGCGGGAGAGGGAACACCAATTTCTCCTGATTTACGTGAGAAATTGGCTTATGTATCGAAAGGTGGATACCAAGATATTACATCAGCTTTTCTGGAACTTTATGCAATAAAGAATGATGTGGAAATCGAACGTATAGTCTTAACAAATCAAGTTGCAGCGATCGGCATAAAAGCGTTCTATGATAATTTAATTCCCGGCAAAAGTGAGGTTGAAGTTGCAAGTGCGGTTGAAGCTGCAATTCAAAATCAGGTTAACGACAATGATATCCTATATGCCAAGGCCTGGCCTCAGATTCAGTCGGGCATCAATCTGACGAATGGGGGCAGATTTAATCGGTCAACTGGCAAAAAGCTCCAGTCAGGTGAATTAGTCATGATTGAAATGGGCGTTTGTGTCAACGGTTATTGGGCTGATATTACCAGAACCGGAAGCACAGGAGATTTGCATGCTAAGTATTTACGGATATTCGAAGTAGTAAGCGAGGCCCAGGAGAAAGCTGTAAAAGCAATTGCTCCAGGAAAAACGACCGGTGAAATAGACAAAATAGCCAGAGAATATATAGTCAATTGTGGTTACGGACCCTTTTTTAATCATGCATTAGGTCATCATGTTGGATTCAGGTATCATGATCCAGGCAATCCTTTAGTCCCTAATGGAAATGCGGTGCTTAAAGAAGGAATGATTTATACCGTAGAGCCGGGTATCTATGGCGAAGAATTAGGAGTGGGAGCAAGAATTGAGGATAATGTACTGGTAACCTCTGATGGATACCGAATATTATCTGATTTTTCAAGAGGGTTAAAATGGGAAACGAAATGATGGAAATGATTGAAAATAATGGACCTTTAAAGGGATTGGTGGTCGCAGATCTTTCACAGTTGGCGCAAGGCCCATGGGCAACACAAATGCTGGGCGATATGGGTGCTGATATAATAAAAATTGAACCGGTTTCAGGTGATTGGATGAGACATTATTCCTATGGAAACTTATATCCGGAAGGAGAAAGTATTTCTTTCATCAGTTTTAACCGGAATAAGCGAAGTATTGCACTCGATTTGAAAGTGGAAGAGGAAAAAAATATAGCAAAAGAGATTATTATAAAAGCTGATATTCTTGTAGAAAACTTCCGCCCAGGGGTAATGGAGCGATTAGGGCTTGGTTTTGAAGCGATGAAAGAGCTAAATCCCAAATTAATATATTGCTCGAGTTCGGGTTATGGAAGTTCTGGCCCTTATTTGAAAAGGCCTGGTCAGGACTTGCTGGCACAGTCCATTAGCGGGGCTCCTGCATTAAATGGACGAAAAGGAGATATTCCCATTGTGACTGCCGTAGGACAAGCCGATCTGTTAACCAGTTTATTTATTGTCCAGTCAGTTCTGGCAGCAATTTATTCACGTGAAAAAACGGGGAAGGGCCAAAAAATTGAAGCCAATTTGCTAAACTCGATTGTGGGTTTCCACGTGCAGGAAATTACTGCTTTTTTACACCAAGGTCATAATCCGGAAAGAAGTGAGAGCGGAATCCCAAATCCTTGGCTGGGAGCTCCTTATGGGCTATACAATACAAAAGACAACTTTCTTGCTATTGGAATGAATTCGGTTCAACGGTTGGCTCAGATAGTCGGATTGGATAAATATGATTCAAAAGAATATGATTCAAATAACATCCTGGAAAACCGCGATTTAATCCGTAATGATTTCAATCTTGTTTTTCAGGCTAAAACAACCGAAGAATGGTTATCTATTTTGCTTGATCGGGATATCTGGTGCTCTCAAGTAAATACCTTCGATGAAATGGTTGAAGATCCACAAATCAAACACAATGGGATGATTATAGAATATGAGCACCCAATTGTAGGTAACATCAAAACCACTGGATTCCCGGTTTCTTTTAGCGAAACTCCCCAACAAGTTTATAAACCAGCGCCCCTGCTGAATGAACATGCATCAGAAATTCTGAAAGAGTTCTGCAATTATAGTGAAGATGAGGTGAATAGATTCAAAACTAAAAATAAAGACAAATGAAACTGGGATTTGGTTTATATAGACATATGCTTGATGAAGAGCATTTCCGATTTGCAAAACAATGTGGAGCAACTCATTTGGTGGTTCATCTTGTTGATTATTTCAGTCATGAAAAGAATAATAAAGAAAACGCCAATCAACCTATTGGCGAATCCGAAGGATGGGGAAAGACCGGAAAAGGAGAAATCTGGAGTGTTGAGGAATTGTTGAAAATTAAAGCTAAAATTAATTCCTACGGATTGGAATGGCACGCCATCGAAAATTTTGACCCTGCAATGTGGTACGATGTTCTATTGGATGGTCCCAGAAAATCAGAACAAATAGAAAATGTAAAACAATTAATCAGAAATATTGGTGAAGCTGGTATCCCTGTTTTTGGATACAACTTTTCATTGGCAGGGGTTTCATCTCGTTTTCAGGGCAAATTTGCCCGTGGAGGCGCTATTTCTGTTGGAATGGATGGTGTAGATGAAACTCCGGTTCCCAATGGGATGGTTTGGAATATGATTTACGACGAAAATGCGCCTCAAGGAACGATGCCACTTATCAGTCATGAAGAATTGTGGTCTAGGTTTCAATTCTTTATCGAACAGATAATCCCGGTAGCTGAAGAAGCAGGCGTAATTATGGCAGCTCATCCTGATGATCCACCAATGCCAGTTGTCCGCAATACACCTCGACTTGTGTATCAGCCGCACATGTACCAAAAAGTGATCGACTATACTGGCAGTCCTTCCAATAAACTTGAATTCTGCTTAGGAACAATTGCTGAGATGACCGAAGGCGATGTATACGAAGCAACTGACTTTTACAGCAAACAAAATAGGATCGCCTATATCCATTTCAGGAATATTATTGGTAAAGTTCCTCATTACAAGGAAGTATTTGTAGATGAAGGAGATGTGGATATGTATAAGATTCTTAGAATCCTGAAAAAGAACAATTTTAATGGAGTAATTATTCCGGATCATACGCCCCAAATGGATTGCAGCGCCCCATGGCATGCAGGAATGGCTTTTGCAATGGGTTTTATGGTTGCAGCATTAAAACAGGTTGATCAGGAAAAAGTATAAACAATTAATACTAATTGAATTATGAAAAAAAAGTTTCTTATTGTCTCTATTATTGTTTGCATAATGGCTCAGACTGTTATGGCACAGAAAGGGATCCGTATAAATTATTATAAGCCGTACCAATACAAAGAACTTGCCGGACAACTTGTGGCCAAAGCATGGTTGTCGGCTAATGAAATGGAAGTGGGCAGTTCTGTTTCTCTTGATGGGAAAGAAATCAAGACAATAAAAGTTGATTCAGGGAAGGTCGATTTATTTCTTCCCATGGTTGGAAAAGCCGGTGAGTTGGTTTTTTATTCCAGAGCGAAATCAAATAAAAAGATTCTCTTGAAACAGATTTTCACACCATTGGTCTCATCCGATTGGGGATATTTTGGTAAAGGTACCGTTAATATCATCTGTTCTTCGCATCAAGACATTGCCTGGATGAATACACCGGATTCATGCCGCAGCGAAAGGATTCATGATATTATAATTCCTGCGTTAAATCTGATCGATAAAAATCCTGCTTTCAAATTTGAGATGGAACAGACCCTTAACCTGATGGAGGTACTTGATGAAGTTCCTTCTGAAAAACAGCGAATTATTAAGGCTTGTAAAAATGGCCAGTTTACCTGGGGGGCAACTTTTAACCAACCTTACGAAGGTCTCGAATCAGGGGAACAATTGGTTCGGCAATCCTATTTCGGTCGAAAATGGATCAAAGACAATCTTCCAGGGATGGATGCTCTCGCTGCGTACAATGTTGATGTGCCCGGCAGGTCGCTTCAATTCCCTCAAATGCTCCAAAAATCTGGGATAAAATACTTGTCTATAAGTCGCATGAAGGAAGGATTTTACAATTGGTTCAGTCACGACGGATTTAAAATCCAAACATATAGTCCGGGTAACTATGGCCGGACTTTGCTGGCTTACAAGTATTTCGAGGAAGATGCGATTACCGCTATGCAGAAACTGAATAAAGTGATGCAAAACTGGAATGAATATTATTCGGTCAGGAATATTTCTTCGCATTACTCAATTGTAATCTGCACCGATGCCGGTGGATCCAAGGATTACACTACGTTGATCAACGAGTGGAATGATCTTTCAAAAAAGTCGGATTGCCACATTCCACTCCTGCCACATTCCACGGCTGAATTCAATATGGGTTGGTATAAGTTAATCTATCCTGATCACGGCTGGGGAGGAAAACATGGTGAAATTACTGACAGTATTTTTAGAACATCTCGGGAAGATGAAAATAAAATAGGCGAAAAAACCCTGAAAAATTCACTTTTGCAGCTTTCGTCTCATATTGAACTGAAAACTTCGAACAACATAATCGTCTTTAATGATTTATCGTGGGATAGGAATGGCATTGCCACCACTGATATTTCTGATCGAAAAGGTCTGGAATGGATTATTTCTGATACAAACGGAAAAACCGCCCCTTCAAAAATTGCGGTAACAGGTAATCAGAAAATCATTTCTTTTGAAGCTGAAAACGTTCCTTCGATTGACTATCAAACTTTTTATCTGAAAAAAGGAGTTGTATCATCCGACCATGAAATTAAAGCAGGCAGCAATTATTATGAGAATAAATTTTATACCATTAAGTTTGGACCGGGTGGAATTAGCCGTTTCTTCGGTAAAGAACAGGATAAACAAGTACTAATATAACGAAATATCCAGGTGGCGACATCTTAAGTATGAGCAATGCAGGCAATTGTGCCGGAGAGTTTGTCCAGATCATCGCTACCAATATGGAGGGTTTCGAAACGTTAAGCATGAAAAAGGAGAATTGGACATTGTTATCGAATAACTCTGTTTCTGCAACTTATGAATCAGATTACCAGCTAAAGAATTTCAGGATAAAACAAACCAATACCATTTATCATTACCGGAAAAAAATGATTTTGAATATGATATTTCCGATTGGCCAAGTGAGCATAATAGGCAATTGAGAGTTGCTTTCCCATTAAATATGAACGATTCACAAGTAAGCTATAATATTCCAATGGGTGTCGTAAATGTTAACAAATATGAATTAAACCGCTCACCAGGCGGCTGGTCGTGGGGTGGAACCTACCGGCAAATGCTGAAGAGTATCAATCCTCGTGAAATTGAGAACTTTATTGCGCCAACAATCAAGATTTTGGTCTTACAGTATCAACAAGTGTGGCAATTGCCGACTGGATTGATCCGACCAGAGAAGAGGTTAGTTACCCGGTTTTGCAGAGTATCCTACTTTCTTCGCACAAGAGTTATCTCAGTGAGGGTAACTGGTATCATTAAAAAGGGAGTCATCATTTTAAATTTTCAATTGCTTCGCATCAGCCCGGTTGGGTAAACGGATATTTGTCTGGTGTCGAGGGCAATCATCCCTTTTTTACAACTCGAATAGGTAAATAGCAAAAGGGCAATTTGCCTGCCCAGTTGAGCTTTATATCTGTTTCATCATCTTTTGCACGGGTTACTACATTGAAGAAAAGTGATACCGACAATAGTCTGATTATTCGACTGGTTGAAATGGAAGGGAAAACCCAGAATGTTGAGCTTAAGCTGTCTGCACGGGTAATGAATCTGTATGAAACCAATCTTATCGAAGACAAGGGAATTGATATGGGTCAAAGTGGGAAGATACTTAATCTAAATATCGGTAAGAATCCAGTTGAAACCTTTCATTGAAATTATAACTAGTAATCAAATTAAACTAACACAAGAATGGAAATGATTAAAAATGAACTAGCTCAATTCAGAAATTATTTTGAAACTGAACTTCATAGAAATATTTTGAGCTACTGGATGAAATACGGGATCGAAAAAGATGGTCATGGATTTTACGGAGCAGTTGATTTGGATGGAAATCCAGTATTAACAGCACATAAAACAAGCGTTTTGAATGCCCGGATTTTATGGACATTTTCTGCAGCGGCCATGCTGGATGGAAATCAGGAATATGCAACTGTTGCAGATAAAGCCTATACAGTTGTAACGGAAGATTTCGAAGACAAAGAGCTCGGCGGCTACTATATGGAATTGACATCTGACAATAAAGTTGCTAACGACACAAAACATACCTATGTCCAGGCATTTGTGATTTATTCGCTATGCAAATACTATGAGCTCAAGCCGTTGGATTTAGTAATGCAAAAGATTCAGAATTTCTTTACGTTGCTTGAAGTAAAAACCAAAGACCCAGATCATGTTGGTTATCGTGAATCGTTTACCCGGGATTGGGAAATCTTTGGAGAGAACCGTTTAGCTGACAACAATGAGCCGAAATCGATGAATACTCACCTTCATGTGTTGGAAGCCTTGGCTGCCTTATACAAGATATGGAAAGATCCCAAAGTAGAGTTAAGATTAACCGAACTCATGAACCTGTTTCTGGATAAGATTATTCGGGAAAACGGACACTTTGGTATTTTCTTCAATGAAGCATTTGATGAAACAGACACCTCATTGGGTATTTGTTCGTTTGGACATGATATTGAAGGTTCGTGGTTGTTGTGGAAAGCTGCAGAAATACTGGGGAATAAAGATATTCAGAAAAAGATGCGCCTTAGTGTTGTAAAAATGGTTGATAAGATTGAACGGGTAGCGGTGGATAAAGATGGTGGACTGTTTCTTGAATCGACGAGGTTCGGTAGTCACGTGAAGACCAATAAACATTGGTGGCAACAGGCTGAAACATTGGTTGGCTTTATGAATGCCTTTCAATTAACAGGTGACATTAAGTATTGGAATACAGTAAAACAAACTTGGAATTTTATTGAAACCTATTTGATTGACCATGAAAGAGGAGAATGGTTCACCAAATTGAACCGTTTGGGAGTTCCCTATTTGGTTGAACCGATTGATGATCCTTCTCCATATTACAGAAACGACTGGAAAATTGATCCTTGGAAATGCCCGTACCATAACGGGAGATCCATGATCGAAATGGTACAGAGAATTGATTACTGGTTAGTGTTAAATAAATAAGGAGTCGAAATTAAGTATTTCCTCCAGTATGAGAATTAAAACCAAATTCAAACAAATGAATAATGTTCTTTTAAAATGTACATTGGCAGCAGCTTTAGGTGGTCTATTGTTTGGTTATGATACCGTAATTATAAATGGGGCTATGCTTAATTTGGTGAAATACTTTCAACTGAGTCCTTCACTTCAGGGTTGGACCGTAAGTTCTGCCTTAATTGGGTGTATTATCGGAACAATTGTGATCGGAAAACCTGGTGATATCTATGGAGCGAAGAGGTTATTGCAGCTATTATCAATTATATTTTTTGCCTCTTCAGTTGGATGTGGGTTATCTACCCATATCTCTGCTTTTATCTTTTCCCGTTTTATCGGTGGACTGGCCATAGGGGGAGCATCCGTAATTTGTCCCGTATATATTTCCGAAATATCTCCGCCTAAACTCCGGGGAGTATTAACTTCAACTTTCCAGTTGGCTGTTGTTATTGGAATATTGCTTTCGTTAGTATCAAATTATTTACTGTTGAATATCGGCGATCAGAATTGGCGTTGGATGCTATATAGTGGCGCACTCCCTGCCATTGCCTTTTTTATGATGCTATTGCTTATCAGAGAAAGTCCACGTTGGTTAGTAAAGAAAGGTCGGATAGAAGAAGCAAAAAAGATCATTGAAGAATTATCGTCGCATGAAATAAATACAGAACAAACAATTTTTGAAATTCAAGAATCAATTCAGTTGGAAAATAAAGGCAAACATATTGAAGTATTTAAGGAACCTTATCGGAAGATAATTTTTATTGGAATATTTGCAGGTATTTTCAGTCAACTTACTGGGATCGGTGTTGTATTTTATTATTCTTCACAAATATTCAGTATTGCCGGTTTTTCTGCTGATAGTTCGATGGCTCAGAGTGTAATCCTGGGAGCGACAAATTTATTGTTTACACTTATAGCAATGTCTGTAATAGATAAAATTGGGCGAAAAAAATTGTTGCTTTTTGGACAATTAGGAATGATGACAGTTCTATTTCTTTTTGGTTATGGTTTACTTAGCGAAAATATCACTGGATATTGGCTGGTAGGATTGCTGGTTGCTTTCATTGCCTTTTTTGCTGCATCTCAAGGTGTTGTTATATGGGTATTATTAGCTGAGATGTTCCCAAATATAATAAGATCTCGAGGAGCGTCTTTAGGTTCATTCTCGAACTGGGTAGTGAGTGCTTCCCTCAATTTTCTTTTTCCTATTGTTGTTGGTTTTTTTGGAACAACCCAGACTGCGCAACAAATGGGAATGGGCTTTGCTTTTCTCTTTTTGGCGATAGTTACTTTCCTGGGATTTATTTATTTGAAGAAAAACATTATAGAAACAAAAGGAAAGACGTTGGAACAAATTGAAAAAGAAGTATTGTGTTGATTAATATGTTTTTATTTAGTAGTAATTTATATGAAACGAGCCATGAGTGATAACCACACAGGAGAATGACTGCAATGGCGAGTTCCATCTGGCAATTAAAAAACAAATTATCGACAGATGAAAATAGTTACGTTTGGTGAAACGTATGTTTCGATTAGCGACTACCAATTATTTGAAATTTTTACAAAGTAAAGAACTGTCTGTAACATTTGGTGGAAGCGAAGCCAATGTTGCAGTAACGCTTGCTAATTTTTGTATCCTGGTTGACGTTGTAACTCGTCTCCACAGAATGATATCGGTCGGGCCTACATGATGATCTCCGCAAATATGGAGTCAACATGAGTCGTATTTTATGGGGAGGCGACCGTTTGGTAACTGAATTCCTGATAGAAAGAGGGTTAGAAACCTCTGCTGAAAAATCCAAGATCACGAACATCAGCGATGGATTTAACTTCCTATCCCAGAATGTCCGTAAATTTAAAGGCAAACTGGTTATCCGTCTATCGAAAGAATCTGTCCAATCGTTTAAAGACAAGGTCAGAAAGATTAGCAATGAAAGCCGTGGAATACCAGCACATGCCCTGATACGAATACTAAACCCAGTAATCAGGGACTGGTCGAACTATCACAAAGGCATTTGCTCGAATCGTATTTTCAATCGTTAGTAACGTTCACCTGGTGGCAGCTCAGACGATGGGCTAAATACCAGCACGGAAACAAAAAAACGCTGGTATACCATCGCTACTTTGGCAACAATCATTTTACCGATCAGAGAATCACCAAAAACGGTACAGAAAATCACTGCTTGTACCGAATTGGCTACGTCTCCATTCAGTATCATGCAAAAGTCAAGGCTGAAGCCAATCCTTTTCTGCCCGAATACGACAAATACTTCTGTAACAGAACAAAATGGAAAGCTAATTTAGCAAAAGAATGCAAACAAATTATTATATTTATGTCGAATAAAAATAGTAATAACAGCTAGGTTGCCCTTCACTGGGAAAGCCTAAAAGTGCCTGAGCCGTGCGCGGCGAAAGTCGCTCTACCTGTCCTGATTTTTCATCGGGATATGGTTCTTGGGGCGTAAGCTACTAGGGGCACCCATTTAAAAGACAAAAGATATGATACAAGTAAAATTTCCAAGCGTATTGGACAGAGTAAAGGCAATTGTGACAGACTCTGTTGTTATGGTACTTTTTATAATCATTATAACATATCACTGGTGTCTATTAAAAAATGTTAATTCAATTTAAAGTCCAAATGCAGTTGGCAATCGTTATCATCACTGTCATTATTTGTCATAGGCGCCAAGAGTTCTTGAATGGGATCCTTGACCAGCAGGGAATTGCCAAGGATGCGCATAACCTCAACAACAGGTCTGTCCAGTTTGAGGTCGTGTTCAATAATAGCGATAAGACAGTACGTGATGATGGCGACATGTATCTGTATCCGGACTGCATTCTCAGATTCTCCCCAAAAAGATTTGACACGAAGATGCTGCTTAATCCATTTGAAAAACAGCTCCACCTGCCATCTGTAGCGGTAAAGAAGGGCAATTTCTTTTGCTTTGAGGTAGAAGTTGTTGGTGTAGTAGGTGAAGGTTCTTCCAAGGTCAGGGGCATAGAATACGATGCGCCTGAGCGAAACCGGATAGTTTCCACTGTTTCGCTTGCCTGTGAACCTAACCGTTTGGTCCCGCAGAACATTGTCCTCTCCATCAAGCATGTCATCTCCTTCGGTGATTTCATAATCAGGATGGGACTTCTCCCGTATGATGAAGAAAGCTCCAGCCTGCTCAATTGCGTAGAGTCTGGAGAGATCAAAGTATCCCCTGTCAAACACATAGCAGGCGTACCGTTCGTATATAAACCAGTCCATGGACTTGGTATCATGCACATTTGCATGGCTGATTCTGTAGAAGACTGGTATTTCGGTGGCAATATCAATCTGAGTATGAATCTTGATGCCGGACTTTGTGCTCCTAAACTTTGCCCATCTAAAGACCGACATGCACAGGTCGATGGTAGTGGAATCAATGGCATAGAACCTACCGTGGAGTTCAAACTCTTTGGTGATACGTTTGGCTTGGGCAATAGACACAATGTAAAAGGCAAACTTCTCAAAGATTCCAGGGTCTCTGAGGCTGTTTGCTTTGGAAAGAACGCTCCTGTTGATGGGAACCTTTCCAAATCCCAGGTGGAACGATCTTTTGGCATGGGCAACAGTGACATCTGTGAGTTCTCTAAGACTGTGGCAGCCTATGAGCTGGCCGTACATGATGACCAGCATATGGCTCCAGTAGGATGGTGCCATTTTGACTGTCCTGTCTTTGTGTTTTATTACCAGTCGTTCAAAGTAACGTTTCGGGAGAAACTCCACAATCTGTGCGAAAACATATTTGCCAACGTTCATACCTGTTCCAATTTGTACCTGTATACAAAGGAACAAAATTCAAAAGGGCGACAAGGTTTTGAGGGGTTAGGATGCTGTGCATAAAATAGATATGGGCCATTTTAACAAAAATTAATAGACACTAGTGAACTTTTTTCTTATTGGGGCTGCAATCCTTGCTATAATCGGAGCCTACCTGATCGATGGACAAGAGAAAGAAATCAGGAGGGTTCATCACGAACTTTTAATGGAGAAGGAACAACTCAAATTCGCCAAAGAGAAGGCTGAAGAATCGGATCGGTTGAAATCGGCTTTTTTGGCCAACATGAGCCACGAAATCCGTACTCCGCTAAACAGCATTATCGGTTTTTCAGAATTAGTTACTGATCCGTATTTCGATCAGAAACAGCATTTGGAGTTTGCGGGCATAATTAACCAAAGCGGTAATAATCTACTTTCGATACTTACCAACATTATGGACATATCAAAAATTGAGGCCGGACAGTATGAAGTAAAAATGGATTATTTGTCGGTGAAACAGTTATGCTCTGATGTTCAGCGTGAGTTTGTACTTAAAGCAAAGAAAAAAGGAATTGATCTGATCCTAAATCTAGGGAACCGGGAGGAGGATGTTTTAATTAAAAGCGACAAAACAAAACTTCGTCAGGTTTTGGTTAATCTGGTTGACAATGCCATGAAATTTACCGTTCAAGGGTTTATTGAGATCGGAACCATAGCGCATGAAAACGAGATTCAATTTCATGTAAAGGATACAGGAATAGGTGTCACAGAAGAAAATTATGAAACGATTTTTGAACGTTTCAGACAGGTGGACTCATCATTTACCCGGCGATACGGAGGTAACGGCCTGGGATTGGCCATCTCCAAAAGCCTGGTAGAAATGCTTGGAGGTAAAATCTGGATGGAGTCGGCTCATGGCAAAGGCTCTGTTTTTTATTTTACAATACCCAAAGAAATATAGCAATTAAGCCAAATCGCCTCACATCATGGTAAAGATTTTAGCAATTGACGAAAATAACGATAACCTGAATTATTTGAAGGCTATTATCGGGGGAGCCTTGCCAGATACAGAGTTTTACGCTGCGCCAAGCGTACAAGAGGGAATTGGGCTCGCGTTGAAGCATGATCCGGATGTTATCCTTTTGGATGGCTTTGAGGTTTGTCGGTTACTGAAGCAAAATCAGGAAGTGGGCATTATTCCCGTTGTTTTTTTTATGGCCAGCGCTGGTCATAAAGCCGATCGTATAAAGGCGCTAGATGCTGGTGCTGAGGCTTTCCTGACCTACCCGGTTGACCAAAGCGAACTCGCAGCCCAGATTAAGGCAATGGCTAAAATTAAGCTGGCTAATAGGCAAATGCGGAATGAAAAGGAGCTTTTGGCCAACCTGGTTGCTGAGCGAACCCGGGAGTTGGAGCTGAGTCAGGCGGAGACCCTGAAATTGCATAATTTGCTGAGTGAGGAAACAAAAATGCGACAAAAGATAGATGTGGAACTGGCCGAAAAGGGAAAGCAGCTCCAAAACATTTTCGAACTTCATACAGCCGTAAAACTAATAATCGATCCAATTTCCGGAATGATTGTAGATGCCAACCGGGCTGCCGAAACTTTTTACGGATGGACCAAAGAACAGCTCAGGCAAATGCGGATTCAGGAGATCAATTTGTTGCCCGAGGAGGAAGTCAAAAAAGCCATGGAGAAAGCCATGAAGGAGAATCACAATTACTTTGAGTTTATGCACCGGCAGTCCAATGGCTCTATTCGAAATGTGGAAGTTTTTTCAAGTCACATTGAAGTGAAGGGGAGGATTCTCCTTCATTCCATTGTTCACGATATCACCAAAAGCAAAGAAGCTGAGGCCTGGTTGAAAGCAAATGAAGAAAGTGTCAGTTTGTTAAATAAGTTGACTTCTGAAATGCTTGAAATTCAGGATTTAGATGGGATGTACCGGTATATAGTCAGCAATTTACAAAAGCGTAATCCGGATACCATTATTCTGTATAATTCGATTGACGAAAAGAGCAATGTATCGCGACTGGAAATCATTTCCGGACTGGAAAACAGTCGCTGGAATAAAATTCTACGAATTGCCGGGTTTAATCCTCTCGGGAAAAAATACGAACTAATACCTGTTCATACCGATTATTTCAGATCAGGAAAGTTTGTCGAATTTGAAGGCGGTTTGGTTGAGTTTGCTGCATCCGAATTATCGCCTGTTGTTTCCCGCACGATTGAAAAAATTATTGGGTTAAATAAAATTTACACGATTGGCATCATAAAAAACACCAATCTGCTGGCTGCTATCCATTTTTTTACTTTCAACAATAAAGTTATTACTGACATTGATTTTATTGAAACAATGGTCAAACAAGCGGGTATTCTGCTTCAGAAAAAAATGGCCGAACAGGCTTTAAAGGAGAATGAAGATAAATACCGCCGCTTGGCCGAGAGTATGAAAGATGTGGTTTGGACACTTGACGCAGAATCATTGAATTATATTTATATCAGCCCTTCGGTTACCAACCTCCGTGGTTATACTCCCGAAGAAGTTATGGCTGAGCCGCTTGATGCCGCAATGATTCCACCCTATCAAACTCAGGTTCGCGAAGAAATCAGGGAACGAACAATTGATTTACTTGCCGGTAGAATCTCTCCGGAAACATATTTCATCAACGAGGCCCGGCAACGGTGTAAAGACGGATCATTGGTATGGACCGAAATTATTACTCATTTGTTGCTTAATCAACTTAACGACAAGGTTGAAGTACATGGAGTTACCCGCGATATTACCGACAGAAAGAAGGCTGAAACGGACCTGCGCGAAAGTGAAGCCCGGTTAAAGCGGGCAGAACTGACTTCGAAATCGGGCAACTGGGAGCTACATCTCGATTCTCAGCAGGTAATAGCATCCGAAGGAGCCAAAAAAATATATGGAATTGATAAAGGTGAACTTGGATATTCGGTGGTCACAGAAATACCCTTGCCCGAGTATCGGCCATTACTCGATGAAGCCTTGGTAAACCTGCTGAAAGACAATCAACCTTATGATGTGGAGTTCAAAATAAAAACGGTTAATACCGGCGAGATAAAAGACATTCATTCGGTGGCTTTGCACGACAAAGAGAAGAGGGTCTTGTTTGGCGTTATTCAGGATATTACTAAAAGAAAACAGGCCGAGGACGCATTGAAAGAAAGCGAAACACGTTTGCGCGAGCTTAATGCAACCAAAGACAAGTTTTTCTCCATTATCGCCCATGATCTGAAGAGTCCGTTTAACAGCATTTTAGGCTTAAGCAACATTCTGGTCGAGCAAATTCGGGAGAAGAACTATGAGGGGATTGATGAATACGCCAGAATAATTCTGGTGTCATCGCAAAGAACCATGGATTTGTTAATGAACCTTCTGGAATGGTCGCGTTCGCAAACCGGGCGAATGGAGTTTTCTCCTGAGTATGTTGAAATTGTAGCCCTGATCAACGAGGTTGTGGAATTACTTTATGACTATGCCAGCCAAAAAACAATCACTATTGTAAAGAAATTGCCACGCAACATGGTTGTTTTTGCCGATAGGGCCATGATTAGCACCATTTTGCGAAATCTGATTTCGAATGCCATTAAATTCACACACACCAGAGGCCAGATTATTATTTCGGTCACTCAGGAAGAGAACAAAATTATAGTCTCAGTTACCGACAATGGAATAGGGATGAAAACGAATGTACTTGAAAAGCTGTTCCGGATAGACGAAAGTCATACAACACTGGGAACACAAAATGAAAAGGGAACCGGACTGGGATTGCTGTTGTGTAAAGAGTTTATTGAAAAACATGGCGGCGAAATCTGGATTGAAAGTACGCCGGGAACAGGAAGTACGTTTAGTTTTTCTATCCCGAAAAATTAATGAAAAGTGATTGATAAATTTTGTAAATTAGAGCATTCCCAACATGGAAAGAATAGTGTAATTTTATGTTTGAAATTTAAGGGTGCTGTTATTCCTGTTATTGCGATTCTGATTTGATTGATGTTTTTATTTCTTTTTACTGATTTTCCGGAGAGTTGGAGCTTAATTTTTATCTCTATTTCTTCCGGACAAGAGTATTTGCGGGTTGTTGGGCCGCAGAGTCGTTTTTGACAGGGATATGAGCAAACCACACGTTTATTCTGATGGACAAGACAAGACCCCCCAAGGCAGTCAGACCCAATAGCAAGTTAATTGCCTGGACAATAGCCGTATTATTCTCGGTGAGTTTGATTTGCGGCTGGTATTTACTCAGGCAAGCAGACAAAGAGTTCCGAAGCGAGTTGTTAAGCCAGACGATTCAGGTTGCAAATGCCCTCAATCTATCGGAAATAAATACATTTACAGGAACTGAAGCGGATTTAAATTCGGATTCTTACCTGAAGCTTAATGAGAAACTTTCCATAATACTGCAGACCAAGCCAAAAAGTGATTACATCTATTTGTTTGGTCGCAAAACCAATAAGCAAGTATTTTTTCTGATTGATACAGGTCCGGAGAATCCAGCTTCGCCGGGCGAAATTTATGAGGATGCAACGCCGGAGCTTGTTGACCTTTTCGACAATCGTAAACCTTTTGTGGAGGGACCTTTAACTGATGAGTGGGGTAACTGGATTTCGGCTTTTGTTCCGATAACCGATGCCTCGGGTAAACTGATAGCAGTTTTGGGTATAGATAATGATGCCGATGCCTGGAGATGGGATGTAGCCATACGCGCCGGACTTCCGATTAGTATTATGCTTGCAATTTTTATTTTGCTGGCGGTTATTTTTATTCTGTATAACGTTCGTTCCCGAAATATTATCCTTCGTAGCGAAGCACGCTTAAAACGGGGTGAAATCGCTTCGCGATCGGGCAATTGGGAGCTTGCAACTGGCTCAATGACGATGAATATTTCTACTGGCAGTCAGATCATTTTAGGAGTCGATCGGGACGAGTACGAATATGCCGCATTCCGAAAACAAATTCTTCCGAAATACCACCAGCTTTTTGATGATGCCTTTACTGCATTACTCCAATCGGATAAACCTTATGATATTGATTTTAAAATTTATTTCGGGTCAACAAATGAAGTCAGGGACATCCATTCGAGTGCTATTTATGATCAAAAGAGCCGGATCGTCTTTGGCATTTTTCAGGACATTACAGAACTTAAACGAACCGAAGAAATCCTGAGAACCGAAGAAAAACGTTTCCGGAGTATATTCGAGAATGTTTCGGTAGGTCTGTACCGTTCAACTCCTGAAGGCCGTATTCTCATGGCAAACCCAACCCTTCTTCGCCTGTTGGGTTACTCTTCGGTTGAGGAACTGGCCCGGTATAAGCTGAATTCTGATGGATTGGAACAGGTTGGTTCGCGTAAGTTGTTCCGCCGCCAGATGGAGCTGAAAGGTGAAATACGTGATTTTGAATCGGTATGGAAAAGGAAAGACGATTCTCTGATTTTTGTTCGTGAAAGTGCAAAAGTAATTCGGGACGAATCGGGCGGTGTATTGTACTACGAAGGTGCTGTTGAAGACCTTACAGCCCGCAGGCAAGCCGAAGAAGCGCTGCGAAAAAGCATGGAAGAAAACAAGGTTATGATTGATGCAAACCCGGATATTGTCTTTAAAGTGGATAAAATGGGAACGATCCTTGGTTATCATGCGCCGTCAGGCAAACAACTCTATTTGCCCCCGGAAGATTTTCTGGGTAAAAAAATGACCGAAGTGCTGCCGGTAGAAGTAGCACTAAAAATACTGGAAACGATAGAAATTGCATTTCAGTCGAAACAAATGGCGGTGATGGAGTATGAACTGGCAAAGGACGGTGTGCAGGGGTATTTTGAAAACCGGATTATCCCGTTGGGGAACGATGAGTTGCTTTCATTCATACGTGATATAACGGTTAAAAAGAAAGCTGAAGAAACCTTAAGGTACAATTATTCGCTCCTTCGTATTGCGGGTGTGACGGCTAAATTCGGTGGCTGGAGCCAAAACCTGAACGAGGATAAAGTAATCTGGTCGGATGAAATGGCGAACATACACGGAAAACCAAAAGGTTACTCGCCAACGTTTGAAGAGGCTATAGCCTTTTATACCCCTGAATACCGGGCTAAAATCAAGAGGGTTTATACCAATTGTGCTGAAAACGGAATTCCATTCGATGAGGAATTGGAGATTCTCGATTCCAATGGCAAACGCATATGGGTTCGTTTAATCGGAGAGGCTGTTCGCGATGAACAAGGGAAGATTATTCAGGTGCAGGGATCTTTTCAGGATATTAGCGAAGGCAAACAAGCCGGTGAGGCGTTAAGGAAAAGTGAAGAGAAATTTCGGATCTTGAATGTATTAACGGCCGAGATGCTTAATCAACCCAATCTTGAAAGTCTTTATCAGTACATGGCCACCAGCTTACATCAACGCTACACCGACACCATAATTTTCTACAATTCGTTTGCCGATGCCGGAGATGAATCAAAATTAGAAACGATTGTTGGCTTTAATAATGTGCTGTTTAATAAGTTGTTGTATGTAGCGGGGTTTAATCCGATAGGAAAAAAGTTTAAAATACAGCCCGGTTATTATCAAGTGATCCAATCGGGTAAAGTGGTTGAATTTGAAAATGGATTATACGATTTTACTGGCGGGGTTCTTTCTGAGGTGGTTGCGTCAACCATCGAAAAGCTGATCGGAATTCATAAAATCTACACGATTGGAATCTGGAAAGACCAGAAGTTACTGGCTGCGTTACATTTCATAACTTTCAACAAAAAGACGATCGAAGATACAAGCTTTATCGAAGCATTTGTGGGGCAGGCGGCAATCATCATTCAAAAAATGAAGGCTGAGCAAAATCTCCGGGAAAGTGAATTGCAGCTTAAGGAACTAAATGCCACCAAAGATAAGTTCTTCTCTATTATTGCCCATGACCTTAAAAGTCCGTTCAACAGTATTATTGGGTTCAGTAATATTCTGGTTCGGGATATCGAGGAAAAAGATTTTACCCGAATTAAAAGGTATGCCGGAATCATCCAGGATTCGTCGCAGCAAGCCTTGGATTTGCTGATGAATTTATTGGAATGGTCGCGATCACAGACCGGTAAAGTAGATTTTGCCCCTACCAACGTTGAAATGGGTGCGCTAACCCACAATGTGGTAGAGTTGCTCCGGCATTCAGCCGATCAGAAATCAATTTTGATATCTACTGATTTGCCCAATAACAGCCTGATTTTTGCCGATAAGGCTATGATTGATTCTATTCTGAGAAATACCATTTCGAATGCGATAAAATTTACTCACCCTGGCGGAAAAATCAGCATTTATATGGTGCAAAACCAGAGTGAATGGGTTATTTCGGTGCAGGACAATGGCGTTGGAATAAAAAAGGAAGCTATCGATAAGCTTTTCCGGCTCGACCAAAGTTATTCGACCGTTGGCACCCAAAATGAAAAGGGAACGGGATTGGGACTCATTTTATGCAAAGAATTTGTTGAAAAACATGGAGGTAGGATTTGGGTAGAAAGTGTGCCCAAACAAGGTAGCCGGTTTAGTTTTACTATACCAAATACCAAGGCTTAGTTCTTTTGGATCAGCAACTTTTCTTTGTAAAAACGGGCTGAAGCTGTGTCAAATGGTCAAGACAGCCTCAGCCCGTTTTCAATTGGCAAATGGATTTCGGCCTTTTACCGTTTCATCAGAAACTTGGTGGTTCCGATGTTGTTTCCGTCAGTAAAAACATCGACCGTATATTCGCCAGACATAAATTCGGCTCCCTGGTTGTCCCAGAAGATATTCACGGGCAGCGTATTTCCTTCGTAAGTAACTTCGCGCTTGGCCGAATAAGGTATTTTAAGGTCTTCAAACTGGAATAGATCACTGGGCGATTTCAACAATAAAACCTGGTTAGGTTTCTGTATCCGCACATAAATCATCTTGTTTCCGCGGGGCGCTGTTACGTTTTTGCTTAGTACAAAACTGATTTTTATTTGTTCTGCACGACGCGCACTTTCGGCCTCTTTACCCCGGTTATTAATTCCGGCGGCAACCAAACCGGTAGCTTCGAGTTGCGCAGCCATCTTTATCTTTTCCTGAAGATGTTCTTTTTCCTTTTCAAGCACCTGATTTTTTGATTCCGATTGGGCGAATTCTTCTTTGACCTGCACGTTTTCAGCCATCAGTTTTTCATTTCTCCGGTTGAGCGAATCAACCTGAACAATGTAGTTCTTCATAATTCCCCTCAGTGTGGTTACTTCCTGGCGGTACCGGGCGATTTCATCGTAACTCACTTTTTTTATCTGTCCCACTTCGAGCAGCAAATCTTTCACTTTGGTTTGGGCGCCTTCCAGTTCAACCTGCAAGGTCTCGTTCGTCGTATGGATCGAATCGTAATTGCTCATCATGGTGTTCAATTCAGTCTGAATTGATGCTTTTTCCAGATTCAAAGCGTGCAATATCTTTTTGTTTTCATTATGCTGAACAAAGAAAATGATAATGACAATCAGCAACACGGCCGATAGCATGATAATGATCAGATTGTTCTTTCGTTCCTTTTCAGTATCGCCCAACGAAAAACTTTTTTTCTTTTTGCCAAATTCATCCATCCTGACTGAGTTTTGGGGTTTTTGTTAACGAACGCAAAAGTAACAATTTTAAGGCCAATCCTGACAAAAATTCTGCTTAAAACGACTTCAATCTCACGCCTACATAGATGGAGCGGGGCATTCCGGGACCATACACGTAGTTACTATCCCTGTTTTTTCCTGAATCAAAATCAGACTGGTAGGCATTGGTGATATTTTTTACGCCGCCAAAAATTTCCAGTCCCGAATCAACCGTTGGCAGGTTGAAAGTGTACGAAATTTTAGTATTCAGTTCGGTAAACGATGGCGAGGTTTTGTATTCGTCAACGGTTTGTTCCGGAGCCCCGGCAAAATGAGCCAAATGCATTTTTCCGGTATAAACGCTGCTCACCGAAGCGTTAAACCTGCTGTTGGGAGTAAACGAAAGCGTCAGGTAGCCATATTCGTTGGGCGAACGCAGAAATTCGCGCATGGCTTTTAAACCCGGAATATTCTCCACTGGCTCATCGTATAAACTTTGCTGGATGGTAATTCCGGCTTCGAGTTGCAGTTTTCGGTTGTAATTTCCGCGCAATTCAAGTGTCCCGCCGCTAACTGCAGCGCCTTGTCCGTTTCGTTTTTCAAAACGGTAGCCAAACTCATCAGCCCCAATCGGCTGTAAAAAAAATACATCTTTCAGTTTGGTATAAAAACCTTCAAGCGTAAAACCTAGAATAAACGTTTCGGATGGGCGGTCGTAATTGACCGATGCGCTCACACTATTCGAACGTTCCTCTTTCAAATCCGGATCGAGCGTAATGCGTGACACGCCGCCACCTGCAAAAGCGATGTGCATATCGGTATCGAACGATTGCGGCGCGCGGAATCCGGTTCCCCAGGTCAGGCGAAACTGGGTGTTGGTGTGGTGCCGGTACAGTAACGAAAACCGGGGACTCAGGATGGCTTTGTCAACCAGATTGTGTTTGTCGGCACGTAAGCCTGCAAGAAAAGTCAGTTGCGGATTGATTTCCCAGTCGCTTTGGGCAAAAAAGCCAAAGTTTTTGGTTTCCTGATCAATTTCGTAGTTATAGGCCGGAATGGTATCCAGCACATCGTCGAAAACATATTCGGCGCCAAAAGTCATTACATTTTTGCCGCCCAGAAATTCCTGAAAGCGGTGATTGAATTGAATTCCACCCTGTAACGTGGTGTTGGCGGTTGTGCCGTAAGGTGGTTTATTAACGTGAATAAGCCTTGCAGCTTCGTCGTCAGGAACAATGCCGGTATAATGAAGCCGGTCGGTTTGCTGGCCGGCAAAATAGGCGATAAACGCGCTGTTGTCGTTATCGAAATTAATCTGGTAATCCAATCCGCCCATTAATACGTTGTGCGTGCGTTCTTCCGATTGCTGAGCCAGGAATGCCGGTTTGGTAGTTATCTCACCGCCAAAACGGTATTCGTTCAGGCTGCTGAAATTCACTTCCAGCTTTTGGTTCAGATCGGGTTTAAAAAACAAGTTGGCGCCAAAGGAATTATTCCGAAGCTGCGGAAGCTCAGAGAAATTATCGCCATTGTGGTCGTAAGCTTCGCGGTGGCGGCGGTTCACAAAAATGGCCGCACCAGCATTGTGTTTGTGGGTCAGCATGGTGAGGTTGCCATTCAGGATATTATCCGTTCCGTCTCCGTTGGTGCTTTGTGTCAAGGCGCTGAAATCGTAGCTACTTTCGTTCGGTATCCGCGTAATGATGTTCACCGTTCCGCCAATGGCGCTCGATCCGTAAAGGGCAGAACCTCCGCCACGCACCACTTCAATGCGTTCGACCATATTGGCCGGAATCTGCTCCATGCCATATAATCCGGTTAGCGGACTAAAAATAGGGCGTCCGTTAATCAGGATTTGCGAATACGAACCGCCCAGCCCATTCATCCGGAGTTGTGTGTAGTTGCAGGTCTGGCAGTCGGTTTCCACACGCAGCCCCGGCTGAAAACGCAAACCTTCGGAAATGTTGCAGGCCTGAATGGTATTTAGCGATTTGCTGTCGAGCACATTCACAATAACCGGCGATTCGGTTTGCCGTTTAAACGTTTTGGTACCGGTTACCACCACCTGATTAAGCGACATGTGTTCTTCTTCCAACACAAAATTGATTTCCTGCGATTTGCCGATTTCAACGTTGATAACTTTTTTCTCGACTTTGTACCCCAGTGTTTTGGCTACAAGCGTGTGTTTCCCCACGGGCAGGTTGGTTAAAATATAATGGCCGGTGTTGTCGGTGGTGGTTCCAATCGAAGTTCCTTCCAGAAAAATACTAACAAACGGAATATGCTCGC
Organism: Prolixibacteraceae bacterium; assembly: GCA_019459525.1. Lineage (GTDB taxonomy): Bacteria > Bacteroidota > Bacteroidia > Bacteroidales > Prolixibacteraceae > Aquipluma. The sequence goes on along the minus strand of JAIBEY010000030.1, from coordinate 65,827 downwards.
CCAACGATTGTACATCGCCAAACACGTTGGAGTCGGTTTTTTTCTGAGGCTCGGTAGCCTGAAGTGTTATACTGAAGAGCAGCATAAGAATTGCTGCGAATGTTTTAGTATTCATGATTTTTTATGTAGGATTGAAATGAAAATTTGATTGAAAAACAGAAGGAATTGCCGTATCTGCACACCATTTCCCGTAGGTAAAACATGTTGGCAGAAAAGCACCACCCAAAGAAATCGTATTCCGGATGGCACCAGTTTTACAGGCAAATCCTAGTTGGGTTTATTTAAGAAACTGGCGGACCCCGAAGAAGGGCGGTTGATGAGGTGTTGATTGAAAACTGCTCCGAATAAACCGTGTTAATTTCGTGCTGAAACGAATGATGGCTTGTTGCGACAAAAACTTCGGGAGCAGAATCGAAAAAATCGAAGGTAAAAAGCTGAAAAAATACAATCTGATTGCTGGTGTGCCCATGTTTAACGGGCGATCCGTTGGCATCGGTAAACGGGTGCGAATGGGTAATAACAACACCATTTGGCAACACATGGGTATGCCTGTTTCGGATCGAATTCCCCAACACCAGCAGGTAAACCGGGATCAGCAGAATAGCCAGAAATGCAATATGTTTACGCAGTTTTACCATTTTCTGTAAGTTAAAACCAAAAAACAGCCGTATTGTTGAGTTTTGAGTATTTTTTGCTGATTTCTTTCCAAATAATTTTGGTGTAGAGTGACTAAAAAGGCAGTAAAGATTCTTAATTCATAAACATAAATAATTACTTTTAAGCATTTAAAAACTAAAACAAGTTTAGAGCTTATAAGTAAGAAAACGAAATAATGTTATATTTCTTTTTTCGCTCTTCCTTTAATGACAATGGTTTTAGAGTTTCTAAATACGACAATAAATAGTTCCTATTATTAGTATGTTTTAGGTAAAGGACTTTGCAATGTGAGTTGAGCAACAAGGACAACAGGCAAAAGATGCTATTTGATTTTAAACTGAATATTTATCTATTTTAAAATATAACATACATAACATGAAAAAATTACTTTTTGCTATTACTGTTTTAATGACGACCAGTGCATTTTCCCAAAACCAATTAAATGAATTGACTTTTAACGATTGTGAAAACTCTGGAGTATTTGAGGAAATTAATAACAACACTAAAATCCTGAAATACACATCAGCGGATGGATCTGTGTTGGAATTGGGAGATACTCTTGTTATTGGAACTCCATCAGGAAGTATTACTTCAACAACAGCTGTCGGTGCAGGACATACAGTTGGTGCGGCAAAAGCCAGGTCAAGAACCCAAAGTAATTTTACTACTATTATTATGGGTAGGCCAGCGGGAGTTGGAAGTATAATTAACGCAATGAATGGAGAGGCTCCAGAAAATGCAAGCGCAAAAATGCAAGGAGAAATCGTTGTAATTTCAGAAATGAGGGTTTCCCACAAAGGAAGTAAGAAAAAACCACTTCAATTAACAATATTGTTGGGAGAACCAAATGGTCGAGCTTTTGGCATTTTCAAAAATATGTCTGTTCTAGATTATGAAAAAGCAGTATTGGCAGGTGAAATCAAAAGTCTGAATGCACCGATGACGAGAGAAGAGGCAATCGCGAAATTAAAAGAATCGAAAGACTTACTTGATTTAGGTATATTAAAAGAATCTGATTATGAAAAAATAAAACAAGAAATGACTCCAATTATTATGAAAAAATAAAAGTACCACATAATATCACCTATCAGCAAAAATTGCCCGGAAGGATTTTCGGTGTTGTATCTTTCCGCTCTGGTAAGAAATCACCTGCAATCCGGCTTTGCGTTAGTTCCGAACGATATCGCCAATGTTCCTTGCAAAGTGTGTTAAGGAAAGCCTGAAACCTTTACAAGCGTATGTGGCGGAACATCATCAACCTGTCGACAACAAAAAAGACTCATTGCCTCACAGTTGTGCTGTAAGGTAATGAGTCTTTTGAAAACTTAAAGAAGTCGGTTTTAAGCTTCCGGATTCACCAGTTTTCCCAGTTTTCCGTAGCCTTCTTCCACACCACCAATAAGGGTTTTGGCGATATTGTCGTAATGACTTTTTACACTTTCCGATTCGCTTTTTTTCTCCGGGTGATTGGCCAGGTCGCGTAATTCATTCCGAAGTATAAGCGTTCCCTGAACAATCTGAAGGGCTTCTTCGTCATCGGGTTTTTTGTACAGGTGCGTGTAGGTTAAACAGTCCAGAATCAGGTCCGATACTACATAGTCAATTTCTTTTTTTATTCTTCTTCTGCTTGTCATAGCTATTTTATTTGTGATGTAAGTGGATATTTCAGCGACTTGGTTTCGAGCAAAAGCGCTTTAACCGTGCCCACCAGAATTTCAGTCTCAACCTGAACGGGTAAGTGGTTTTTATCGTCGGTAAACCAAACTTTCATGTATTCACCTTCACGAAAAAAATCACCTTGCAGTAAATATACAGAAACTTTGTGACAACGAAACTCTTTTCCGTTTCTGGTCTTCACATTCTCTTTGCCCAGGTAGCGAAAATACAGGTTGTCAACTTGCCGATCGACCAACATCCGATACGGAACTTTTTGACCCACAAAAAGTTTGCTGAAATCAAATTTCCTGAAATTGTAAGCCGTCGCCAGCAAATCGTAAGTGTTTTCCTGGACAGGCAACGTGGATTGGAATACCGGTTTTTTCTCTTGTTTTATCCGGACTGAAATTTTTCCGGTTGAATAATCGAACCCATACTGGTGCAACGAATGGTCTTTGGCATGATTTAGCACACGTCGCGAATAAACCGGCCGGAAGGTATTGTAGTTGCAGTACGTTTCAAACGTATCGCGCACGGTATAAAGTACATCGTAAGCTTTGAATGTTTTGCCGATGGCTTTTAAATGCCATGATTTTTGCTCTTTATACGGAATGGTGTCGGCTGTAAATTCAACATCGCCACTCTGTATCCATACGAAGTGCCAGTTGTAATAGGCGCCGTAACGTGCGTATTCACCACTCTTAAACGGGAAGTCGGCACTTTGAGCCGTTGCCCCGAACGGAGAAAAAAACACCAAAAAAAACATCAGCAAAAGCCAATATTTACTCACCTGGTTTTCTTGCATCGTTTTCTGCTTTTGCAGCGTCTTTTTTAGCTTGTTCTTTTTTTCTGGCCTTTTCTTTTTCGGCTTCTTCGTCAATCAGTACTTTTTTATAATCCGCACTATAATCGATTTCCCAGTTTTCCTTGATGTCGAAGTTTGAACGTATTTTTATAATTTTCGGATAATAGACCACCTGCTCAGGCTGTAAATTCCCGGCCAGAAAACCGGTATCCCATTTCCCGTTTTTATTTGCATCCAAGGTTAGTCTGATCTTATACTTTTCAGGCTTCAGGTAAGGAAATTCAATTTTTCCATCGCCCAGGATCTGAATTTTCTGAAGAACTTTCTCGTCTTTGTCGTTGGCCAGAAGCTGAATAAGTGCAGGGCCCGAAAGTCCGGAAATAGTCAGGTAAATTTTGCCGTAATAATCTTCTTTCTGAGTGCGGAATTTTTGGTCGGTTTTATTGCTGGGGTGCCCGTATATGTTGCGTGCAGCAGCCGAATCAATTTGGAAAATGTAGCTGGAATTGGGCTCCCAGGTATGTTCAATGTAATATTTCCGGATGGAATTGGTATCCTTCAGAACCACAATCGGCAGCTTGGTTTTTACGGTATCAACCACCGAAAAGAGGCTGATCTTGCTTAAATCGAATGAAGCAAGAGGTTCCGGGGCCTCAATCTGAATGCGTTGGTACAAATCGTGCGCCGAGGAATTGATGTTATTGGATAAATTAATGGTTTGTACTTCAGGTACATCGTTCTTTTTCCGCTTGGGCTTGGCAGCTTTGGGTGCGGCATAAATCAGCTCCACGGTGTCGCGTTTCAGCACCAGGTGATCGAGCGAATCCAGCGCTTCGTACTGAAGTTCAAATTTAAGCGAATCGTTGTTACTGATAATAGTATCGGTAAGCCAAACGGTTATGGAGTCTTTTTTCTGGTTGGCTTCAATAAACGACCATTCCTTGTCGGTCACTGGTTTTAGTAAATTTATCCGGAACGAATCGCTGAGCGACTCAGAAAAATAGAAATCGCACTTATTGGCCTGGGTTCGTTTGGAATCGTTGAGAAACTGATCAAACTTTTCCTCTTCGAACATCATGAGGTATTGTGTTTCAGGAAAGAAATCAACATGGCCCGAAACAACCATGGTGTCAGTTCCCTGTACAACGGTATCGGTTTCAGCAACAAATTTTGCCGAAGGGATCAGTATCGAATCGGCAAAAGCGATTAATTCAGCATTCGAGTTGTATGTGAGGCTGTTGTCGGTGTCGGTTAAGGCATACAGGCGGTACTCGCCCGGAGCCACATTATCGATCAGGAAAAGCCCTTCTTTATCAGTCATACCAATATAATCGGGAATGCTGTCAATAAAAGCGGTGTATTCTTTGGTCCGGTGTAGCAAAACCAGTGCTTTTTCAACGGGTTCCTGGTTCAGGGCATTTTTTACATATCCTGAAATACGCAAGCTGTCGAAAGTTGCACCGGTACTGAATGAAAAGCGAAAATCTTTAATCGGATTTTTCTCATTGTTATCGGCCACAGCATCTTTAAAATCGAGCGAATAGGTGCTTTCCGGGCGCAACTTATCCGCAAATTCAACGATCAGTGTTTTGCCCTTCATTTTAATGATAGGTTTCTTTTTCATGGGGGGCGAAATAACCAACTTCTCGCTTATTTCGTCAGGAATAATGTACTCGTCGAAGGTAAAACGGACATCGGAACCCTTGAAATTAGTACTCTTCAGTTCGGGTATTGTTTTGAACAGCACCGGTGGGATGGAGTCTTTTACACCGCCTGTCGGATTTCCGATGTTGGCACACGAGGTATAAAAAATCAAGTAAAAAAAGGAGAGCCCGATAAAAAGAGGCACTATGCTTTTTAGTTTGAAAAGTCTCATTAGCATATTTCCTGAAGAAAACCGCTGTGGATTTTCGTTGTTTTCAAAACCTGTATATTCCATAATTGTATAATCCCTGCAAACATACAAATTCCTGAAAACATAGGATAATAAGCTCTGTTAATTTATCTTATTTCGGGTAACCGACTAAAATGGCTGCGTTGGTTTGGAAAAGAAAAAACCGGCTGAAGGGCCGGTTCTGATCGTATATAGATGTGGTCGTTTTTATCGTTTCATCACCCCGTAACAAAGAATTTTTACGATATTGTCAACGCTTTGTTCCAGGTTTACTTTACTGTAGTCGCCAGCAGCCAGCGGCATTTCTAGACCTTTGATAGCCGTTGTAATTCCTGTTGCTGCCAGGGTAAGGTCGTAAACTTCAAAAATATTTTTGCGCACGCCTTCAATCAGTATTCGTTTAATCATCCTGATTTCTTCCTGCTGGTGGCGGTGTTTGATGTTTTCGATAAACTCGATGGCTGTTACGTCGTTTTCGAGAGCATTATAGAAATTGGCCATCCCGCGGAAGGTAGTCAGTTTGGTAAGGATATAATCCCGAAGTTTATCAACCGGATCGGTGTTGCGGTTGACTACAATGTCGAGTTCTTTCCGGAGCAAGTCAACTTCTTTCTGAATAACTGCCTGAAAAAGATCTTCTTTGCTGGTAAAATAGTAATACAGCGAACTTTTCCCTTTGCGGACAGCATTGGCAATATCGTCGAGGGTAGTTTTTTTGTATCCGTATTTACTGAAGATTTCCTGGGCAATTTTCAGGATACTTTCGCGATTTGCGTCTTTTTTGTTCGACCCGTTTTCCAAATTCATCACCATAACCAAAGGTTTATTCAGTCAGTTCAAAATATGATTCTTTGTCATCAGATAATCTCTCATGATACTACAAAGAAACTCCACATTTTCTAATTTTTATAATCTTCGTCCCTTTTTTTTGTTTTCGGGTCGAAAAAATTGATTTTTTTCGCTGCCTCCCTTTTCTTTTACCAGCCTAAAATCAAGCTGTTTCTTCTCCAGGTTGGCCCTTGTTATTTCTACTTTTACCTCATCGCCCAACTGGTATGTCCGGTGTGAATGGCGACCTGTCAGGCAATAATTTTTTTCATCAAAAATATAAAAATCATCATCGAGCGAATTAACCGAAACCATGCCTTCACATTTGTTTTCGAGCTCTACATAAATTCCCCAATCGGTAACTCCGGAAATGACACCCATAAATTCCTCCCCGATCTTGTCCTGCATAAACTCTACCTGTTTGTATTTGATCGACGACCGTTCGGCGTTGGCGGCTTTATTTTCCATGTCAGACGAGTGCTTGCACATATCCTCATATTTCTGTGCATTGGCTGTTTTCCCGCCATCCAGGTAACGTTCGAGCAGGCGGTGAACCATCACATCGGGGTAACGGCGGATAGGCGAAGTGAAGTGTGTATAATATTCGAATGACAGTCCGTAGTGGCCGATATTGCGGGTGGAATACACCGCTTTGGCCATCGTTCGGATAGCCAGTGTTTCAATCACATTCTGCTCGTTTTTGCCCTTCACGTTGGTCATCAACTGATTCATCGATTTGGAAATTTGCCCGGGCGTACCCAGCAATAATCCGTACCCAAATTTATGGATGAAATGATTGAAATTCATCAGTTTATCCGGGTCTGGTTTGTCGTGGATGCGGTAAACAAAGGTTGGCGGCGTTTTTTTATCGTCGGTTTTACCAATAAATTCGGCTACCCGTTTGTTTGCCAGCAACATAAATTCTTCGACCAACTGGTTGCTCTCTTTGGCTTCCTTGAAATACACCGAAAGCGGTTTCCCATTTTCGTCGATGTTAAATTTGACCTCAACACGCTCAAAAGCGATCGAGCCCTTTTTGAAACGGGCTTCCCGCAGTTTTACGGCCAGTCGTTGCAGTGTCAGCACTTCGTCTTTCAGCTCTCCTTCGCCGGTTTCGATGATGGCCTGCGCTTCTTCGTAGGCAAATCGTTTGTTGGAATGAATTACAGTTCGTCCGAACCATTGTTTCAGGATTTCGGCTTCATCATTTAGCTGAAAAATAGCCGAAAAGCAAAGTTTATCCTCATTGGGCCGAAGTGAGCAAACGCCGTTCGACAATTTCTCCGGAAGCATGGGCACCACGCGATCGACCAAATATACGGATGTGGCCCGTTCGTAGGCTTCATCGTCGAGTATGGTTCCCGGTTTCACGTAATGCGAAACATCGGCAATGTGAACGCCCACTTCCCAATGCCCGTTATCCAGTTTCCGGACAGATAGCGCATCGTCAAAATCTTTGGCATCAGCCGGGTCGATGGTGATAGTGGTTACCCCGCGCATATCGCGGCGTTTTTGTATTTCTTCGTCCGAAATTTCATCCGGAATTTTTTCTGCAGCCTTCAGCACATTTTCGGGGAAACGAAGCGGCAAATCGTATTCGGCCAAAATGGCGTGCATTTCAGCATTGTTGTCGCCCACATCGCCCAGCACTTCAATGATTTCGCCAAACGGATTTTTAGCACGGGCTGGCCATTCGGTAATCCGGGCAATAGCTTTCTGACCGTCTTTGGCCCCGTTCAGTTTTTCGTTCGGGATAAATAAATCGAAAGCTGCTTTTCCTGAAGGGATGAAAAACGCAAAATTACGCGACTTGGAGATTGTGCCTACAAACACAGATTTGGCACGTTCCACAATTTCAATCACTTCGCCTTCGGGTTGCTGCTTTTTGCGCATGGCGTATAAATTCACCTTCACTTTGTCGCCTTCCATGGCATGGTTCAGGTTCCGGCCCGATATTAAAACGGGCTTGTCAATTTCTTCGGAAACGACGTAGGCAAAACCCTGAGGTTGAATTTCAACTTTCCCGCAAATGGTTCCGCCGCGCGATTTCAGTTTGTATTTTCCGCGTTGAACACTCTGAAGACTGTCGTTTTCAGTCAGCTCTTCGAGTACCACAAAAACCAGTTTGGTAATTTCCGGATCTTTGATTTTGAGCAGTTCTGCTATTTGTTTATAGTTGAAAGTTCGTTCGGGCTGGTCGTAAAAAACGGTGAGTATTGCATTTTTAAGCTTTGGTTTATTGTAGGTTTCAACCAATTTGGCTTTTTTCTTATTCTTTGCCATTCTAAAAGGTATTAAATTTTAGTTGAAGGTAGGAAACATTTTTGGAAACCCATCTTACATAGTCTGTAATTAACCGAAATGACATCAGATTTAACCTGATTAACAAAATTTTAGTTTCTTTTGATTTTATTGAGGCTTTTTGACATCGTTTCACACAATTGCCGTGTTTCTTTGGAATTGAATTGACGAATCAAAAAATTGACGTTTTATTCAGACGAGATATCATCAGGTTAAACTTCAGAAAGCAGAATTATGCCGGACACCAAATGTACTAGTTGTCCGGCTTTTTTATTTTTTTTTTCTGATCCCTGTGCGCTGGTTTTCAGAAATTAAGGCGCATGAATTCAGCTACACAACATACAGAAACCAGGCAATTCCGAAGATTTCAATACCTGATTTTATTATATTCGTAGGTAAGTATTTCTGGATGTTTTCTGAAGTTGAAGCAAATTGTACATGAAAAATTTTCTATTTCCAGTCTTGATTTTTATCGCGTACGGTGCCTTTGCTCAGGCTCCCGATCCTGATTTTAATGATAAAATGGCCGGGAACGAGAGCCGGTTTTATCACAAATCAGCCCGGTTTGCCGAATCAGAAGGTTATGCTGATTATGATGTGACCTACCAAAAGCTGAATTTTACGGTTGATCCGGCGGTAAATTACATAGCCGGATCGGTTTTTTCTTCTGTAAAATTTCAGAAAGACGATGTTGCCACGATTTCGTTCGATCTGGCTACTGAAATGTTGGTTGATTCGGTTAAGTACAATCAGCAGAAGCTTGTTTTTCAGCATTTGGCCAACAAAATAAGTATTTCATTACCTGTGCCGGAGAAAAAAAATGCACTTGGCTCGGTAGAAGTTTATTACCACGGAGCGCCTCCCCAAACCGGAATGGGTTCATTCACCGCATCGACACACCAGTCTGTTCCGGTTATCTTTACTTTATCGGAACCTTACGGGGCCCGCGATTGGTGGCCCTGTAAAGAGAGTTTGGCCGATAAAATAGACTCGATGGATGTTTTGATAACTACTCCCAGCCAGTACAAAGCTGCCAGCAACGGGAAACTGATCTCGGATTTAGTTGTAGGAAACAATCGGACCGCTCACTGGAAACACCGCTATCCCATTGCGACTTACCTGGTTGCCATTGCCGTCACCAACTACGAAACGTATTCCGACTTTCTGGAACTGTCGGATGGCAAAAAGATCGAAATCCTGAATTACATTTATCCGGAATACCTGGCAACAGCCAAATCAAAATCGGCCGAAACCCTTAGCATCATGGATTTCTACAATAAAAAACTGATCACTTATCCATTTGCTTCAGAAAAGTACGGACATGCCCAATTTGGATGGAACGGAGGGATGGAACATCAGACGATGAGTTTTATGGTCAGCCTCGATTACGAACTTGTGGCGCACGAAATGGCCCACCAGTGGTTTGGCGACTATATTACGCTGGCGAGCTGGCACGATATCTGGCTAAACGAAGGTTTTGCAACTTACCTGACAGGCTTGGTTTTCGAAAATCTTCAGGATGGCGTTTGGTGGCCTACATGGAAGAACAATCAGGTTTCGCGAATCACTTCTTCTTCCGGCGGTTCGGTTTATGTGGCCGATACTACCGATGTGAACCGCATATTTAACGGTCGTTTGTCGTACTCCAAAGGAGCTTATTTGCTGCACATGCTTCGATGGGAAATGGGTGACGAACTGTTTTTTCAGGGTTTGAAAAACTACCTGACCGATCCCTCGGTTGCCAACGGGTTTGCCACACACGAAAAGTTTGTTAAGCACATGGAAACAGTTGCCGATACCAGCTTTACCGAATTTTTTAAGGATTGGTATTATGGTGAAGGGTACCCGACTTTTCAGTTGAGCTATTTCCCCGATGCCGTAAATCCGGCAAAACAAAAACTTCGGATCAATCAGAGTCCGTCGCACGCTTCGGTCAGTTTCTTTGAAGTAACAGTTCCAATCCGGATTTGGCAGGATGGACAATCGAAAGACCTTCGCCTGAAACTCACGCAGCAAGATCAGGTATTCGACATTTCGGACCTGCCTTTCGATAAAATTGAATTTGATCCGGATAAATGGCTCATTGCTAAAGTGGATAAAATTTTACCGGTTATTCATGTTTCCGAAATCATGGAAATTCAGATTATTCCGGAATACGTTTCGAAAAAAATACGGGTGTTGTTGCCCGGCTTTTCAGGAAAAGAAACGCTCCGGATAGTGGATGTGAATGGACGGACAGTAAGCCAAACAAAGCTGCAGGCTGAAGATTCGCGGATAGATGTTTCGAATCTTCGTAAAGGGTTATACGTGGCCGAAGTGCAAACCAAAACCCAAAATAAAACGGTGAAAATGGTGGTCAATTAGCGGCCTTCTGGCCTACAAACAGGTTTGCATTCTCCCGAAAATTTCCCCAACTTGGCTACCCGAATATTAACCATAAACCACCTGATATCATGGCCAAACCTTTTATTCTTCTACTTGCCTGTCTTTCCCTGATTTGGGGAAATACTTCGCTGGCCCAACCTGCGAAGAACGACCAGCTACCCGTCCGTGGCTTTTGCATCGCTGCTCCACAAACCAATGAAGTAGAAGCTTTTGTAAAGTTTATTGATGAAGAACTTGCCCCACGAAAAGTGAATACACTGATTCTTCGTGTCGATTACAATTACCAGTACGAAAGCCATCCTGAATTGCGCAATAAGATTGCCCTCTCGAATGCCGATGTAAAAAAACTGGTCGATGTTTGCCGTAAAAATCAGATCCGGATTATTCCGCAGGTTAATTTGTTGGGGCATCAATCGTGGGCAAGCGGCCTTGAAAACTTGCTGAAAGTTTATCCGCAATTTGACGAAACTCCACAGGTAAAAATGCCCGAAAAATATGTTTGGCCTAATGCCGATGGATTGTATTGCAAAAGCTATTGTCCACTACATCCCGATGTGCATCCGATCGTTTTTGCGCTCATGGACGAGATTTGCGATGCATTTGAAACCGATGCTTTTCATGCCGGGATGGACGAGGTTTTTTACATTGGCGACGATAAATGTCCACGCTGTTCGGGGCACGATAAAGCCGAACTGTTTGCCGGAGAAGTAAACCTGATTCGCAATCATCTGGCACAGAAAAACCGTCAGCTTTGGATTTGGGGCGACCGCCTGATTGACGGCAAAACCACCGGAATGGGCATGTGGGAAGCCAGTATGAATAATACGCATCGTGCTATCGATCGGATATATAAAGATGTAATGATTTGCGACTGGCACTATGAACGCCCCGACCAAACTGCCGTTTATTTTGCCACCAAAGGCTTCAATGTGGTAAGCTGTCCGTGGCGAAATCCGGGGAATGCTGTGAAACAAACACAGGATATGTTTCGGTTCCGTGCCTCGGTAACTCCTGAAATGAAAGATCGTTTTCAGGGAATGATGCAAACCATCTGGTCTGGCGCCGGACAGTTTATGGACGAATATTACGGACGAAAAACCGACGCGAAAGAAGGCGTGAATACACAAACCAATTGCTTCAAAACGATGTTTGCCGAGATTGAAGCACAAAGTAAGCCATAAAATGGCCATTCATTGTCATTTGGTTCCCGTCATTCAATTGTAAAAGTCCATTTAAGAGGAACAATTAATGACCAAAAATGACCTAATGACTGACAAATAACAGCACCGTACTTGGAACTTGAAACCTGAAACTACTCCGTATGTCCAACCGAATTTACACTATCGATATTTTCCGGGCAATTACCATGTTGCTCATGATTTTTGTGAACGATTTCTGGTCGTTAAACGGAATTCCCGACTGGCTTCAACACGCTGGGGCCGATCAGGATTTCCTCGGATTTTCCGACATCATTTTCCCTTGCTTCCTTTTTATCGTTGGCATGTCGATACCCTATGCTATCCGCAACCGGATTTCGAAAGGCGATAGTCATCCGAAGATTCTGTTTCACATACTCATTCGCTCGGTAGCCCTGTTGGTCATGGGCTTTTTTACCGTGAATATTTCTGATTTGAACGTGGCGGTATCGGGCTTAACCCGCGAAGGATATCAAATGCTCATGGTAACCGCTTTTTTCCTGATCTGGAATGTGTATCCGAATGCTGACGACTGGAAAAAATACCTTTTCGCCGGAATGCAACTGGCCGGAATCGCGCTTTTGCTAATCATGTTCTTCGGATTTAAAGGCGGAAAAGATGGCACTGAATCCATGACACCGCAGTGGTGGGGAATTCTGGGACTTATTGGCTGGACCTACCTGATTTCGGCACCCATTTACCTGTTTGCCCGAAAACGGCCGTGGTTATTGATGGGTTTCTGGGGATTGTTTACCCTGCTCAACATTGCCGAACATGCCCAATGGCTGAAAACTCCGATTCCCGGAGGTGGCGCTTTTCAGGGTTTTGCCTTTGCCGGAATGGCTGCCAGCCTTTTGCTCGACCGCGCTACCAGCCCTGAAAAACGGAACAAACTGCCTTTGTTTTATATCGGAGCCGGATTGTTGCTGCTGATTGGAGGATTGGTTTTACGCAACTTTTTCATCATTTCGAAGATTCAGGCAACACCCACCTGGGTATTTCTGTGCAATGCCATTGCTTTCGGTTTTTTGGCCCTGATTTATTTTGTGGTTGACCTGAAAGGAAAATCCCGTTGGTTCGATCTGATTAAACCCGCAGGAACCAGCACGCTAACCTGTTACCTCATTCCGTATGTGTATTACAGTTTGGCCACTTATGCTTTTACGCTGCCCGTTTTTCTGAAAACCGGTATTGTAGGCCTTGGCAAATCGATGGTTTATGCGTTGCTGATTATTGGCATCACCGCCTTATTGGGAAAGGTAAAAGTGAAATTGAAGATTTAAATCTGTCTTCATTGTTAATTTTTCTGAATGAACTCAGCTAAACGTTCAGGATAAGTTCATAATGGTTATATTTACATCTAAATATTTAAATATATGAATATGTTGCACAATGTTGGAAAAATTGACCGGATTATCAGGGCCATATTAGCTGTTATTTTGGTTGCATTATACTTTACTAAAACGATAGAAGGCGATTGGGCCACTGCAGCAATAGTTATTGCCACCATTTTGGGAATGACTTCTTTACGCCAGTGCTGCCCACTGTATGCACTGCTGGGTTTCGGAACTTGCGGTGTAGATACCGGCAAATCGGATAAAACAATTAAAACTGAAAAACTGAAGCTGTAAGGGTAAATTCCAATTCACCCTATGGCTTGGAACCCAAGCTCAGCCCCATGCTCTTTGCGGCTGTATGTAATCCCACGCAACCTTTTTTTTGATTTGGTCGTCTTTCTGAATATCAATGTTCAAAAAACTGCCTAATGAAAAAACTTTTACTTTTTGCATTCATGTTGTCGGGCCTTATGGTCAGCGCCCAAACAACAATCACCAATGGCAATTGCAAGGCACAGTTTAAATATGCGGTAAATACCGAGGTAATGTCGCTTGTACCTGCAACTGCCATTAATTTTTACGACCGGTCGGAAGGGTTGGTAAAAGAGTGGTACTGGGATTTTGGCGACGGAAATACCAGCCGCGAGCAAAACCCGATGTTTGTATTTATTCACCCTACTCCAAGTCCAACAGCGAAGTACAGTCCTTACCGCACCGTGACACTTACCGTTTTGACCTCGGACAACTGCAAAAGCTTTTATTCCGAAATCATCAACATTATCGACGGAAGTGCTTACGTTGCTCCTGACTGCAAAGCCGGATTTAAGTATTATCAAACAGCCTACGATCCGGTTGGCGGAACAGCTTCTTATCAGTTGACCAATCTTTCGGAAGGGGATGAGTTGAATTACCTTTGGCAATTTGATGGCGGAAAAACAAGTACCGAAAAAGAGCCAACGGTAACTTTTGACCTTAAACAAACGGAACGTAAAGTTTGCCTCACTGTATCCGGAAAGAATTCATGTACAGACACTTTCTGCGATGCTGTTTACATTGTTGATCCGAATAAACCCGTTGTTGATCCCGTTGAGTGTTACACCGGATTTGGCTATTCCGTTAATTACGAGGTGAAAACCCTGGTTCCGGCGTTGGTTCTGGATTTCTATTCGAAGGCAACGCCCGAAGCCGTTGAATGGAAATGGGATTTTGGCGATGGATCGACCAGCACTGAAGCCAATCCGATGCACATCTTTAACTTTCCTGTTTTGCAGGACCCAACTCTCGAACTTCCAAATCCTTTCCGCCAGGTGTGTTTGACTGTAAAAACAAAAACCGGATGTACCGTTTCGTACTGCGAAACCATTAATATTTACATGAAAACAACTTCTCCGGAAGAGCCGGAATACCAATGCCATGCCTGGTTTAAATATTACAGGCCGACCGACCTGATTACCATTCCGGAAGTAGTTCCTTACAAATTGATTGATGTGTCGGAGGGTGATGTGGTGAAACGTATTTGGCATTTTGAAGATGGAACAACCAGTACCGAAAAGGAACCGCTGGTAACCTTCGATTTTTCGAAACCAACCCAGAAAGTTTGCCTGGATATTTATACTGCCGACAATTGTATGAGTACCTGGTGTGAAACAATCTATGTAATAGAACCCACCGTTGAGCCGGGTACGGAGAAACCAGCCCTGAACAATTATATTATGCGCTATAAATCGAGTTTCCCCGCACAAATGTCATCGTGTGCCGGAACGGCTATGGCTCAGGTTTACCTGAAAGATTCGCCCATAAAAGCTGACCATTACGTTTGGTCAACAGGTGCTGAAGGACAGGAAGTGAAAGGACTTTGCCCAACCGAGTCGTACAGTGTAAAAGCCATAACTCCTGACGGAACCATTATTTCAGGAACGTTTGTTTTTAACTCCGATGGCACTGTAACCGAAGTTCCGATTAACTGGTACATTACCGGGGCCCGCAACAACTGGCAAATACAATACGATCTGAGCAATAAAGACTACACGGTTGAATGGCGTTTGTGCGACGGAACCCTTGTTCAAAGTGACAACATTCCGCTGAATTCGATCAACTGCGGATCGAGTCAGTCAAACCTGATCTTAAAAGATGCCTCCGGAAATGTGATTTATACCGAAAATATCTCGCTGAAAACGCTGGCTACATTTATTGACCCTTTAAAGGAAACAGCTTCGCTAAAGCTATTCCCCAATCCGGTAACTGATGTGCTGAATATTCAGTATGCCGGAAGCCCGTTGGATGAGATTCAGGTTGAAATATGCGACATTTCGGGTAAACTGATTTCGGTTCAAAGGCTGTACGATGTTGAATCGGGGCAGCAGATCGGGCTCAATGTAAGTTCGCTGCGTAAAGGAATTTACCTGTGCAAAATGATTTCGGGTACGCAAATTATAGGGGTAGAAAAATTCACCAAATAGAAAACCAATATTCAGAAAAGCAAATACCCGTGCGGCGATTGTCGTACGGGTATTTTTATGTTTGGGCAGAAGAATCGTTTCTGACTACTTCCTGAATTCAATTTTTAATGTAACCACCTGCCATTCGGGTAATTGGGCGGGTTTGTTAACGACCAACGCATCGCCTTCCTGTTTCCAGTTAAGTTTTTCCTTACTACCCAGTATTTTTACCGAAGCAACCGATTTACTGCACAGCTTAGAGTTTTTCCCCAACGAACTGATTCTGATTGTATCGGTTGGCTTCATCATACAAAAAGCATATACGGTTTCATCTTTCGAGGTAAAACGAATGTCGCCCGGTTCGTACGGACGCACATCTTTTACGCCACCGAAAGTTCCTTTTTCCTGTTTTTTGTCCATTCCGGGCCCTTCGCCATAAACTTTCCAAGGACGGGTTCCATAAATAGCTTCCCCGTTCTCAGGAGTCCACCGGGCAATTTCTTCCAGAATATTGATCACGTCAGGTTCCAGGTCGCCTTCCGGAGTTTGAACCACATTAAGCAACAGGTTCCCGTTTTTGCTGACAATGTCAACCAGCATCTGGATCACTTCAGTTCCGGTCATGTATTTCTGACCGGTACGGTAATACCAATCGCCAATAGAAGTGTCGGTTTGCCAGGGGAATGGGCTGATAGAATCCAACGCGCCGCGCTCTACATCCTGAACCCAGCGGCCTTCTGACGGGCGTAATTTGGCTGTGTAAACTGCATCGAGTTTTCCGCCGTTCTTAGTCATGTCCTGGTTGTAATAATGCGCCAGCATGGTGCGCCCCACTTCGCCAAAAGGCAGTTCGCTGTCGGAATAAAGCAAATCAGGTTGGTACATGTCGATCAGTTCGGTGATTTTGGCCAGCCAGTCTTTCTGGTTTTCCGGATTATTCGTCAACCATTCTTTATCGTCGTCAGCAGTTTTTGGGTGATACAAATCTTCAAACTCGGGATTTGCCCCATCGTAAGGAACGCCTGCCAACGGTCCGGTTTTGTCAGTTCCGCGGGCTGCCTGAAACCAGGTGTAACTGGCGCCCAAATGCTCGGAAACGCCAAAACGCAGGCCTTCTTTTTTAGCCGCATCCTGCCACAACTTAACCACATCTTTTTGTGGCCCCATGTTTACCGAGTTCCACTTGTGGAGTTTTGAATTCCACAGAAAGAAGTTGTCGTGATGGGTGGCCATGCTTACAAAATATTTGGCCCCTGTTTTTTTATACAGTTTCATTAATTGTGCCGGATCCCAGCGTTCTGCTTTCCAGAGCGGAATAATGTCTTTATACCCAAATTTTGAGGGATGGCCGTACGTTTTTACATGATGTTCGTAATACCGTGTTTCCCATCCATTTCCGGATTGAAAATACATGTTCCGGGCATACCAGTCGCCTTGGCGAGGAACCGCCTGCGGCCCCCAATGAGCCCAGATTCCGAATTTGGCATCGCGAAACCATTCCGGATATTGATACTGTTTAAATGACTCGTCAGCAGTGGTAAACTGGCTGGGTAGCGTTTTGGGGGATTGGCCCCAAGTGGAAATTGACAGGGCGATGATAAGCATGCCGGTCAACCCCATGTGCTTGAACAGGTTAGTTTTCATTCGTTTCGATTTAGTAGTTTCAATTTTATTGAGATGCCGAAACAAGTTCAGCATAACGCTTTTGGTATTCCATTTTCCTCACAGGGAGTTACTCCTGAGCTTGTTTCAGCATCTGTCAAATTGAAAGAGAATTACAGATACTGATCCAGTTTCCTTTTTGTAATTTCGCCGACCACTGCTTTGATGTCTTCTGCCCGGTCTCGCTTGCAAACCAGGATGGTATCTCCTTCCTGAACGACAATTACATCGTCCATCCCAACCACGGCAACCAAGCTGTTTGGGGCATATACATACGAATTTTGGGTGTCGATCAGAACAACTTCACCAACAGTAGCGTTTTGGTTTTCGTCTTTGTTCCGGTCGTATTTGTAAACCTCTTCCCAACTTCCGAGGTCGTTCCAAACGAAATCGCCCTGAACCAAAAATACGTTCGATGCTTTTTCCAAAATTCCGTAGTCGATTGAAATCGAATTTACTTCCCTGTAAATCCGGTCGAGAGCCGTTTCGTAACTGTCTTTGCCAATGTGTTCTTTGATGCGCATCAGGTCGGCAAATAATTCAGGTGCATATTGCTGAACGGCATTCAGGAATACAGAAACTTTGAAGACAAAAATCCCGCTGTTCCAGAAAAATCCGCCTTGTTTCAGGTAGCCGTTTGCAACTTCAACATTGGGCTTTTCAACAAAACGGCTTACCGAGAATGATTTGATAGGTTGTCCGATCTGAATTTCTTCAGCCGTTTGCACATATCCGTAGCCGGTTGCAGGGTGTTTGGGAGTGATTCCGATGGTAACAATGCCTTCTTTCTGATCCGCAATCAATGCTGCCGAATCTATACACTGCCTGAAAAGTTCATCGTTCTGGATCAAATGATCAGACGGCGAGACAATCAGAATTCCATCCGGGTCTTTTTCGGCAATAAACAAAGCCGCCAGCCCAATTGCCGGAAGCGTATTTTTTCCGACAGGTTCGTAAATCAGGTTTTTCTTCTGCAGATTTCCGGTTTGCGATTCTAAAACCGCTTGCTGGCTTTTAGCCGAAACCACGTAAATGGACTCTTCGGGAATAAAATTAGCGAACCGTTGTACCGATTCCTGAATCAGCGACTGATCGCCAAACAGACTCAAATATTGTTTGGGTTTTGCAACCCGGCTTCGTGGCCAAAAACGTGTTCCGGAACCTCCGGCCATAATCAGGCAGTAGTTATTGCTCATATCAAATAGTTTAATTTTTGAAGCCTAAAGTTACGGTTTATAGCCGAGACCATTGATCTGAAACCGGGTGCGGAAACTTTTTTTAGTATTTTACCTTAATTTTCAATGCTCCCGAAATTTCATTTTCAGAAGCTACAATGACATAACCACCTCCGCTTCCGGAAGTAATAGCCCCCGGATAATGGGGGAACCAGTTGTTTGCCATTTCTTCTGAAACCCACTTGGGAACGGTGTAAGGCAACATCTTTTTCCACGAAAGAAAGGTCTGTTTCATGCCTTCTCCCAGTTTGGTTACATCGCGTTTCACGATTCCCTCCCAGCATAAATCACCAGCTTTACCGAGTGACTTAACGTTTTCAAGGGTCAAATGTTTTTCGACCAACGGATTGTATCCTTCCGGGCGTGGAGCCAGCGGAACCAGGTGTAACACACGCGATAGCCAGTCGCAGGTTTCGGCATCAATGGTTGTTTCGATGTGACAGGGCCAGTAATTTCCGTTGAAATCCAATCGGTTGGCTCCCGGAAGCAAAATGCCAAGCTGATCCTGCGAGCCGGAGACATATTCCGATCCAGGAGGGTTTTCGGCGCCAAAAAGCAATTGGGCATTGCGCACCGGATCGCCTTCCGGAAATTTTCCGCCCCACAATTCCTCCGCAATTTTCCGCGAACTGGTAGCCATTCCGGAGCGGTCGTTAAACTCGTAATCGGGCCATATTTGAGCGACCACACAAGAGCCCGGATGTACTTCCGAAACCCAGGGCTGGTCCATCCATCCACCGGCCAGGCAAAGGCGATACGGAAATTTCAAATCTTTTTTCGACTGCGAACTTGACCGTACCGGTAATCCTTCTTCGGGGATACGTTCCAGGACTATCAACTCGACATTGTTTTCGTTGCAGATTCGTTTTTTTCCATCGGTGTATCCGTCAGAATTTACTACAAAATAATCGGGTTTGATGCGTTTCAGGTCTTCTTCGAAATCCAGGATTCCCATACCCGATGAGACAAACGCTTCGGCTACATATTTTACAGCGCCCACCATGTAAACCCGCTCTTCCTGGGTAAAATAGGGTTTTTTACCTTTTAGCCTGAAAAGGTTTTCGTCTTGTCCAAGGCTTACGTACAGCTTGCCGTATTGTGACGCTGTTTTGAAAAAAGCAATGTGCCCGGCATGAAGCAGGTCGTAACATCCGCTAACAAGAACTTTTTTATCACTCATAAGTTCAATCGGTTATTTAAAAGGTATGCGGTTGGCAACTGGCAACCGGCTCCTGGCTAGAAAGCCTGGAGCTAGTTGTTAGAAGCTTTATTTTATTCCACCGCTGACCATTTGAGTTTTAATCCAGTCGTAGGTTTCTTTCATCCCTGTTGCCAATGGCAAACTTGGCTCCCATTTGAGCAATTCCAAAATTAACGTATTGTCGCTGTTCCGTCCGCGAACACCTTTTGGAGCATCCAGATCATAAGTCCGTTTTAGTTTAATGTTGCCAATTTTCTCCACAATGTCAACCAGTTGGTTGATGGATACCATTTCGCTGCTTCCCAAATTGATGGGTTCAAGGATGTCGCTGTACATGATTTTCAGGATTCCTTCCACACAATCGGTAATGTACATGAAACTACGGGTTTGTTCGCCGTCTCCCCATATGTTGATTTCATCTTTTCCGTACAATTCGGCTTCCAGCACTTTGCGGCACATGGCAGCAGGCGCTTTTTCGCGGCCACCGTCCCAGGTTCCGTGAGGACCATACACATTGTGGAAACGGGCTACGCGGGTGTTAATGCCGTAATCTTCGCGGAAATGGCGACACATCCGTTCAGAGAAAAGCTTCTCCCAGCCGTAACCATCCTCAGCCTGAGCCGGATAAGCATCCGATTCCTTCAATCCGGGGTTGTCGGTTTCCTGCTGTTTTTCGCCATTGTAAACACAGGCTGACGAGGCATAAAAGAAACGGTCGATACCTAAATCTTTGGCGGCCATAAGCAGGTGTGTGTTAATTAAAACACTCAACATGCACTCTGCTTTGTGTGTTTCAATGAACCCCATTCCGCCCATGTCGGCAGCCAGATTGAATACTTCGTTATACCCGTTCAGTGCTGTATAGCAGTTTTCTTTGCTGTTTAAATCCAAAACAAGGTTGTCGATATCGGTATGAACCTGATACCATTGGTTCAACGGTTTTTTATCCACCGCGCGAACATCGTTACCCATGTCTTTTAATTTTCTGGCCAGGTGCCCTCCAATGAAACCACCAGCTCCGGCTACTACAATTCTTTTCATGTTGTATATTTTAATAGTAATAATGAATCATCATGCATTAACGCGTTGAAAAACGCTATGTTGCGAATATTGATCATACAAAGATTGGTATAAAAAACGCTTCGCACAATACGTTCAGGTTCAGCAAAATAGTGCAAAGGTTTGCGCAAAGGTTTGCGTTTCGAAAAATGTGTTGAGGAACATCTACCTCGGAATAATCTGTTAGCTTTGCGTAGGTAATCGCTTGTTTTAAAAACTATGGAGAAAGGCAAAAGACATGTGTCGCTAAAAGATCTGGCAAACGAAATCGGAGTTTCCATTTCAACGGTTTCCAGGGCGCTGAATAATCATCCCGACATCAGTCCTGAAGTGACACGGAAAATACAACAACTGGCGGCCGCACGAAACTATACTCCTAATCCGCTGGCTATGGGTCTTTTGAAACAGGCTACCCGAATGATTGGAGTAATTGTTCCTGATTTAGTTACACACTTTTATTCCTCAATTATTTCAGGAATTGAACAGGTTGCCGAAGAAAAGGGCTATTATATCCTGATTGCCTCGTCGAATGAAACCCTTCAAAAAGAAATCAAAGCCGTTAATAACTTACTAAAAACCAGGGTTGAAGGATTGATTGTTTGCCTGAGCCAGGAAACGCGATCGTATGAACATTTCGATCGTCTGATACAAAACCAGATTCCACTTGTTTTTTTCGACCGGGTTTGCCGAATGGGCGAAGTGCCAACTGTGGTAGTTGATAATGAAGATGCTGCTCAAAAAATTACCAGACACTTTTACCGGAATGGGTTTCGCCGCATTGGCTACATTGCTGGCCCCGACCACCTGAGTATTTCGCAGGAACGTACCCGTGGATACCTTTCCGGATTAAAAAGCTGCGGGCTGGAATTTCGTCCGGAATTGCTCGAGAAATGTAACCTCAGTTCGAACGATGCCATTGAAGCAACAGGCCGGTTGCTCAGTTTGCCCGAACCACCGGATGCCATCTTTGGCATTAACGACACCATAGCCTTTGCGGCCATGAAAGAGATAAAGAGCCGTGGCCTTCGGATTCCTGAGGATGTGGCATTGGTGGGTTTCACCGATGAATTTCATTCGACCGTGGTTGATCCGGCCCTGACATCGATTACCCATCCCACTTTTGAGATGGGGCAGGAGGCAGCCCGCCTGTTTTTTAAGCGGATAGAAAATCCGGAGGCGAAACCCGATCAGGTTGTGCTGAATACCAAACTGGTGGTTCGGAAATCGTCGGTGAAGTAGTTTTTCAGGCGGAGACAGGTGGTAGTAAGGCCTATTTTGAGCCTGGACCTTTCTTCCATTCACCCGAAATTTAATCCGATCGTATTAAATCTTCAGGGTTTTACTTCATTAAATTGTATTTTTTACCATCTTAGTTTTGGAGCTTGAAACGAGAGTATTACTTTTATCCTTTCTGAATCAATCAAACTTAAATAACACAAACAAATTAAAACTATGCAAAACAGACGAGAATTCTTAAAAATTTCGGCAGCGGGGTCAATCAGTATGATGTTATTCGGTGCTACTGGATGTAAATCAAGTGTTGCCGTTGACCGCAAAAGCTTTGGTGTAGGCATACAACTTTATACTATTCGCGATGCAATGAGTGCCGATGTTCCCGGAACATTAAAAAAGGTATCTGATATTGGTTATAAAAACCTGGAATTGGCTGGTTACGCTGACGGTAAATTTTATGGATTTGCTCCTGCCGAATTCAAAAAAATGGTTAACGACCTTGGCATGGAAGTGTTGAGTAGCCATGCAGCAGTTGAATCGACCGGGATTACTCCGGAAACGGCAAAAGCGATGGCCGATGCTCATGCTGAAGTTGGCGTTAAATATTGCGTACAGCCTTGGGTTAATGAGCCTGACCGCACCATTGAAACCTATAAAAAGATGATCGCCGACTGGAATGAAGTTGGTAGGATAATGAAAGGTGTTGGAATTCAGTTCGCCTATCACAACCACAATTTTGAGTTTGCCAATATGGATGGAGTGGTGCCGTACTACGATATTTTTATGCCTGAAATGGATGCCGATTTGATCACCATGGAATTAGACCTTTTCTGGGCATCAAAAGCAGGTCAGGATCCGATTGCGATGTTTAACAAATATCCGGGCAGGTTCCAGCTTTTGCACTTTAAAGATATGAAGACCAACGAAGCTCCATTCTTTGATGTAATTAAAGATGATGTATGTGCGGTGGGCGAAGGGGTGATTGATTTCAAAAAGATACTGACAGCCAAAGAAGTTGCAGGAGCAAAATACATTTTTGTTGAAGATGATAACCAAGGCAATGGAAAACCATTTGAAGCCATCGAAACAAGTATTACGAATATCACAACAAAGATCCTGAAATAGTTTACCTGTAATTTACCATTACGCGTTTTATCCCATTGGGATAAATAACATATCAAAGGGTTCAAATCATTCGGTTTGGACCCTTTATTTTGCTATAAATCAATCTGAAAAAATACCCAGAAAGTGGTGAAGATATAGTATAGCGGATGTGTATAAAAACAAAAAACGTCTGAAATCATTGATTTCAGACGTTTTTTAATTTTGGCTCTCCAGGTAGGACTTGAACCTATATTGTAAATAGCTTTAAATCAAATATATACGTTACTGTTGCTTTTAAAGGTCTCGAATTTCACACCTCTTTATTGCATATCACTCAAAGAACATCCGAAAGCAAATTTAGAAATTCTAGTTGGGTTATCAATTTTAAAGACCATAAAATATGGTTGGCATTCCTAAACAGTGTTCTCCAAAATTTAAAAAACATGTTTTTCAAAAATTGACTGTATTGCGCGGATACGATGACACTATACCTGCATTGATAAAATTCACAAATGGGGAAATACTCCCCGGGTCTTCGGCCTATAAATGAATTGTCCTTACTTAAATAAATTTAATCCTATTAGATGTTTTTGAGGAGGTCTTTAACTTCCTCAAAAGTCATCTTTGCCTTGGATAATAACTCCCATTTTTCTGCTAAGATTTCATGCCAAATTAACTCCGTAAAACCATTATTGGGTCTATATTCCTTTGGAATTTCGGGAGTGGGAATCTTTTTATAAGCTCTTTCAAATTCATAAATATCTATGGCAGTTTGTAGTTCAAAACAAATGCAGCTATGCAGCAACCATCCATTTCCCATTGTTTTAACCCTTTTGGCTGGGGTGTCATGAAGTGTCCATCCAATTTTATACGATTGAATTCCAGAAGTATGTATCATTTGGATAAAGTACACATTCAGTAGTTTTGACGGATCAATTTTAATAATTGCATGAATAGGTAGGTGTGACCATTCCCCCAAAATGGCGCAGAGGTAATGGTTTTTTTGTAAGTAAGTCAATGGAACCCAATAGTCTACTTGTGTTTTTAATACTTTTATTAATACTTGCGATTCCTTCTCTCTATTGCTCCGTTTTGTTATCCGATTTTTTGTTCCAATTTCTAAGATCTCAATTTTATTATCCAAATCGGGAGAATCAACCTTGATTTTTTTACAAACAAAATCCAACGGATCAATTGCTGATTCTATTGTTAAATTTTCTCCTGAGATTAGTACTGATTTATAAACTTCGTGAATAGTGTCATATAGTAAATATTTGACTTTTATCAGTCGAGCATTACTTTTTCCTTTAGTCTCAGCAAAACTAAGGATTTCTATTTTATCACATAATGCACTATTTTCTTCTTTCATCTCTCTGTAAATATAGTCTGGCATGTAAGTAGCTGATCTCATTCCAGGAGTTTTGCCCGCTAAAATATCGCTCCATCGAAAATCATAGGTAACTTTTTTATTATCAGAGAGTATAACTCTTGGATGTTTTTTATTGGGGAGATACTCTTTGATGGTGAAACACACAGCCATTTCTGGATTTCTGAATTGAAACACTTTATTGGCAGTTTCACCCAAACTCAACTTACAGCCCTTTAATCGTCTCGGTTCTCGACCTTTTTTATTTATAATCCAGCTTAATTCCTTTACAAATAGGCAACCACACCATTCAATTTCATATGACAGTTCGTCCCTAATTTTCCCAATTCTCTTTATGATCTTTATTGGATTTTGACGTTTATAGTTTGGGGTGATCTTATTCAAAAGAGAGGCCTCATTAAATGCTAATTTAATAGATGGCATCCTGTTTTTAACAATAGATACTCTTCTTTGATAAAAGTATTCATCATTTATTATGTCTTTTACCAGATACCAGTTTTTCTCTTTTTCTATTTGTTCAAGCTTTTTGTTTTCAACTTGTGAAATATCCAAATATTCGCTGATCTCTGATATTTCATTGATTTTCGACATTACAGTGTAGTAATTTAACAATCTTGCATCAGTATAATTTAACTCTTTCACCTCATTAGTAAACAGCTCAATTGCCGAGTTTAGCGATGGAAAATATCCATTTCTCAAACGGGAAACGGGAACAATATGAATTCCAATTTCTGTCCTGACTTTTAAAAATGGTCCCCCATCAAGGTCCACTTTTTGGTCTAATTTGTAATTTTTACCTTGGATATATTGTATTAACTCAAGTTTATTTTCCCATTCCGGATTTAATAAGAAAAGTTCTTCTCCAAGAATTTTAATCATGTGTACGCTATAGTTTTTATCATATTCATTTTGATCGGTTGCGGTTTTTTTTGTTGGATAATTTCCTTTTCGCAAATTCCCAACTGAAACCTGATGCAATCCAAAAGGTGTCTCAACAATAGCATATGGAGAACCTTTACCATATACTGCACCAGACAAATAATCCTTAAATATTAGTTTATTGCACCAGTTCGGATACTTTTCAAAAATCTCATCTTCTAAAACTTGAAGGTTACTTTTCATCTTAATAGTCTTAATAAAATCAATTTAAACATATCGAACGCAAGCTACTTAAATTACAGTTATTTCCAGATGTTATAATGCTGTATATCAATCGTATAACATATTTTTATTACTAAATTAGAACAAAGATTTCTTTAAATAGCATCTATATAATACTAAGAAAATGAGTAATTGAATAGCTATGAATTGATGTTTGTACACACAATACTTAAAAATAAATTGACTAAATCATTGCATTTATGAAAACAATATCTACATTTGTAGAATTATTACTTAGATAAATAATTTGAAAACTCAATTAAAAAATATTGCTACAATTCAGACAGGAGTTTTTGCCAAGCCGACACATAATGGTGACATTGTCTATTTGCAGGTCCGGCACTTTGATGAAAATGGATTACTCTTGAGTGAGCTAGATCCAGATTTAATGGCTGACGATATAAGCGAAAAACATATCCTGAAAATTGGTGATGTGCTCTTCGCTGCAAAAGGCACAAAAAACTTTGCAGCTGTTTTTGAAGATCATTATCCTCCATCTGTTGCTTCTACTTCATTTTTTGTTATCCGAACACTAAGCGAAGCGGTTTTACCGCAATATCTGGCCTGGTATCTGAATAATCATGACACTCAGCAGTTCCTTAAGAATCTGGCACGAGGAACTTCTATTGCATCTATTTCAAAAGCCGTACTGGATGATCTGGAAATTTTCATTCCTGACTTGAAAGCACAGAAACTGGTTTTAAAAATCACTCAGCTACGGAATAAAGAGAAAGAACTGAAGAAAGAAATTGAAATCCTTCGCGAAAAATACATTCACCAGTTAATAATTAATGAAATAAAATAAATCCATGACTAAAAAAATCTCGCAGAAAGACATCAATGATGCAGTTTGGAAAGCTTGTGACACATTTCGGGGAAGCATTGATCCAAGCATTTACAAGGACTATGTGTTGACCATGCTCTTCGTAAAATACCTTAGCGATGTACACGATGACAAATACGAAACATATCTAACCAAATACAATGGAGACAATGAAAGAGCCGAAAGAGCAATGAAACATGAACGCTTTGTGGTACCAGAGCATAGTCATTTTAACTATTTGTTTGAACACCGCAATGAACTCAATATTGGTGAGTTGATCGATATTGGTTTGGAAGACTTGGTCGAAGCCAACCGCGACAAACTTTACAGCGAGGACGGTGCGGGAATTTTCCAGAATATCAATTTCAACAGCAGCGTGTTGGGCGACACAAAAGACAAAAACACACGTTTAAAAAACCTTTTGCTCGATTTTAACAAAGATACTTTAGACCTGCGACCATCTCACTTGGAAGGAACTGATATTATTGGTGGTGCATACATGTTTCTGATTGAAAACTTTGCCAGTGATGCTGGAAAAAAAGCCGGTGAATTTTTTACTCCAAAGGAAGTTTCAACACTCATTGCCAAACTCACCAAATCGAAACCCGGATCGCGGATTTGTGACCCAACCTGTGGTTCTGCATCCTTATTGATCAAGGCTGGCGAAGAAGTTGGCTCTGATAATTTCTCACTTTACGGACAGGAAGCCAATGGCAGCACCTGGGCACTGGCTGTGATGAATATGTTTTTACATGGTTTTGATAAAGCTACCATTCGCTGGGGAGACACCATTCGTAACCCGAAACTGAAAGAAGGCGATGCACTAATGAAGTTTGATACAGTGGTAGCTAATCCACCTTTTAGTTTGGATAAATGGGGAAAAGTGGAAGACAAAGAAGGTGAGAAAACTGTGATAAGTTGGGACCCTGAAACCGACCAATACAATCGCTTTTGGAGAGGTACACCACCCAAAAGCAAAGGTGATTGGGCTTTTATTAGTCACATGATTGAAACTGCATATGAAGGCCATGGTAAAGTTGGTGTGGTTGTTCCACATGGAGTTCTGTTCCGTGGTGCCAGCGAAGGAAAAATCAGACAAAAAACGATAGAAGAGAATATTTTGGAAGCCGTAATTGGCTTACCTGCCAACCTGTTTTTCGGAACTGGTATTCCTGCTGCCATTTTGATTTTCAATCGCGGCAAAGTCGCCAATACCAATGTATTGTTTATTGATTCCAGCAAACAATACGAATCGGCTAAAAACCAGAACAGACTGCGATCCACTGATATTGATCACATTGTTGAAACCTATCGCAATTTCAATGAAGGCAAATTGCAAGCCGGAATTGTGGAAGATAAATTTAGCTATGTAGCCACTTTTGAGGAAATACAGGAAAACGATTTTAACCTGAATATCCCCCGATATGTGGATACTTTTGAAGAAGAAGCTGAAGTGGATATTGCAGCCGTACAAAAGGAAATCGAAAAGCTGGAAGGCGAATTAAAAATTGTACAGGCTGAAATGGATACATACTTAAATGAGTTAATGCAGTAAAATGAAGAAAAATCCTAAATACCAACTAAAACATTTAAGTATCCGTGTACCATGGCATGATAACAGTTGGAACGGAACCATCTGCAAATGTCCATCATTAAATAATGCTTGTTTGGCATTAAAAAACTGTGCCTTAGAACGGAACGATGAAAAGGAGCTGAAAAATGCCTCCAAATCAATTGAGAATTTAACTCAAGATGATTACCCTGTTTGTATTGGTGAGCGAGCTACATTCATGGCCCCCTTCTCATTTACAAAAAAGTTAAATCATCCTTATGTAAAAATTTATCCTGATAGCCATGGACATCTTTTGGAAACACCTTTACGTTTTCCCGCATTTTCTGCCAACAGTGTACCTTACAGGTGGATGTCGAAAAGAAGCAATGAAACATTCATTAAAAATTTTGACCTTGATTATGATGAGATAAGAGAGCCGGACTTAGTCAACCAATACAGTGGCAAAAAAGAAACAAGCAAATGGGTTCAACAAAGTAATAACCAAAAAGCCTTGCTTAATGGCTTTTATGAACATTTCGAAAACAATTCTTCATTGGTTTTCTTTTATGCCAAACAAGTTCCTTTTGTTGAAGAGTCCGGTAAGGTTTTAGTGGGAGTTGGACGTATTAAAGATATTCTATCATCCGAACCATACAAAGGCTCAAATAATAAATTTTCGGCCTCATTCTGGGAACACATGGTGTTGCATTCAATTCGGCCAGAATGCACTGATGGATTCTTGTTGCCTTACCATGCTGCTTTAGATTTTCAATTGGAGCATCCGAACTTTGATCCTTCGGTTTTAGTTGTAAAAACTCCTGACGACAAAGCCCTTGAATTCGCTTATGCATCCGAACATGTTGCAACAGATTCTGCCATTCGGGTTCTATATCAATGTGTAAAATCAATTGAAATAGCGAAGGAATTAGGCATAGGTGAACATCACGACAGAATCCTTGCCTGGATTCACCATGAAGTAGCACGTATGGAAAAACTTAGAGGCGACTACCCGGGTATGGGTGCCGCTTTATGTGCCTTTGGTATTGAAAAAGGGCATTTTGTTGCAGCTGAAATTGCATCCGTTGCAAAAGAAGAACAAAATGCATGGGAATTATTTGAGCAAATACTGAATAGTGAAAAAATTATTTCAACGGAATCAGCCGCATTAATAACTCCAAGCATTAAAGAAAATTATCTGAACTTAAAGAAGAAACAAGACAGCACGCGCATTGACCTGCTTCACTTGCTAAGCCGTTTTGATATCACTATTGATCAGGCTAAATTATTATATGTGCAGGAAGAAAGGGAACGTTTTAATAGGCAAGTAAAAGACGTAGACATACTTGCTAATCCATATTTGCTTTATGAGATAACCCGAAAAACCAACTTCCCTGTTTCATTACATACTATAGATATTGGGTTATTTGGTGTTTCCAAAATGAAGCAACTGTTACCAGCCTCATTTATTTTCAATGATCCGCTGGATAACAAACGCATCAGAGCATTGACCATCCACCAATTGGAAATGGCCACAAATCTGGGACATACACTTTTGCCTCGTAAAGAGATAATCAAAAATATTCGTGCCTTGGCCATCCAGCCTAAGTGTGAATTAAATAGTGACTTCTATGAATCTGCTGAAAAAATATTTGCAGGTGAAATTGCCATAGACACCACTAAAAATGGTGAAGCAGCTTATCAATTGGTCCGAATACAAAAATGCACCGAAATCATTCGAAACAAAGTGACTGAACGAATGAAAGGTAAGCGTCTGGACTTAAATGAAAACTGGCGTGAAAGGTTAGATCAGAAAATTAATGAGGAACAATTAAAACGCTACGGGAAGATACTTGACTCTGATGAAGATGAAGAAAGAGCCCGGCAGGAGAAAGCAACCTGCTTGCAGGAATTAGCCAATGCTCGTTTCTCTGTGTTGGTAGGACCTGCAGGTACCGGCAAAACAACCCTGTTATCCGTACTTGCCCAAAACACTAACATTCAGACCAAAGGTGTTTTATTGCTTGCTCCCACAGGTAAAGCAAGAGTGAGAATGGATGAAGTCATAAAGGGCACCAATATTAAAACAGCTACTCTTGCTCAATTTCTAAAAAACTTTAAAAGGTATTTGCCCGATTTACAGCAATATGTGTTGTCAGATAAGTATTCTGAAACAGGTTTTGAAACCGTGATTATTGACGAATGCAGTATGCTAACCGAAGAAATGCTGGCAACCACATTAGATTGTTTCAGGGGAGTTAAGCGATTTATCCTTGTTGGCGATCATCGTCAATTACCACCTATTGGTCCAGGCCGCCCGTTCTTCGATATCATCAACTTTTTAAAGCCTGAAGATGAAGAAGCTCTGTTCCCAAAAGTATCGGTAGGTTATACCGAACTAACCATCAGAAGAAGGCAGGGTGGCACCAATCGTGAAGATCTTCAGCTGGCTGAATGGTTTAGCGGAAATATACCTGAGCCGGCAGCAGACGACATTTTTCAAAAGATTCTCACCAATACTAATTCCGAATTTCTTCGATTAGAAAAATGGGAGAAGGAAAGTGATTTTGAATCCCTGCTTACTAAAGTTTTAGAAGAAGAACTTCAGATTACCGATGAATCTAGTTTTAACAAAAATTTGGGTTCACCTGATGGAGAATTTTTTAACAGTACTGGTAGGGCAAAATTTTTTAAAGTCGCTCCGGCAGTGGAGTTCATTGAGAAATGGCAAGTGCTTTCACCAGTAAGAGAAAGAGTATTTGGTGTACAAACGATTAACCGGACATTGCACCAAAAATATCGCCAGGAAAGTGTTATTACTGCTGTATTCGGAAAAATAGTAAATAACTGGAATGGTGACGAAATCACAATTAAGAACATTCCCAAACCTTTGGGTCTTGAACAAATCGTTTATGGTGACAAGGTGATTAACCTCGGCAACCATTACCGTGATGACATGAGTCCTGCTGATGGATTAGGCTACCTTGCCAATGGGGAGATTGGTATTGTTGTGGGTCAATATAAAAGCAAAGCCGACTACAAAAAGTACAAGGGTCAGCCTCAGAACGTTGAGATTGAATTTAGTAGTCAAAAAGGAACTGCCTATACGTTTAAAACCTGGGAGTTCTCAGAAGAAAGCCAGCCACCATTGGAATTAGCATATGCCTTAACAGTGCACAAAGCACAAGGGAGCGAGTTTAAAAAGGTGTTTTTCGTTTTGCCGAATCCTTGTTTTTTGCTCAAAAGAGAAATGCTTTACACAGCACTCACACGACAAACAGACAAAGTGATCATGCTATATCAGGGCAATCTGTTCGATATTAAATCGCTTTCATCGCCTATCCATTCAGATACATTAAGCCGCATTACCAACCTGTTTGTAAAACCAGATATGGTGGAAGTAGATGGTAAATACCTGGAAAAAAATCTGATTCACCAGGCAAGTGATGGCCGAATGCTGCGGTCGAAAAGCGAATTGACGATTTACCAGCGATTGTTGGATAAAGGTTTAGTCCCGATGTACGAAAAACCATTGGTTATAAAGGAAGTGGAAAAGTTGCCTGATTTTACTCTGGAAAATGACGATACCGGTGTGAATTACTATTGGGAACATTGCGGTATGTTATACGATAAAGGTTATGCCGAACGCTGGGCAAATAAATACCAGTGGTATTTAGCAAACGACATACTTCCCTTTGAAAACGGAGGTGGTGAAAATGGAACCCTAATCGTAACAAAGGATGAACCCAAAACAACGGAAGATGGCACTATTAGGGGTGCATTATCCATTCCTGACATTGATAAAATTATTAAAGAAGTATTTGGAAGATGAGCACAGAAAATAGCACTACAAAACCCTTTTATAATACCACCATTCCAAGTGATTGGGAGATAACGACCTTAGATGAAATGACTTTATTACTTACAAATGGTTTTGTTGGAAAAGCCAAAGAACATTATGTAGATTGTGACGATGGTGTTACATACATACAGGGATACAATGTCACTGAATCAGGATTTAATTACAATGGGATAAAAAGAGTTTCGAAATCATTTCATGAGAAAAATAAAAAATCTTGTCTTCAAGAAGGAGATTTGCTTACAATTCAAACTGGTGAAATTGGATTAACATCAATTGTTCCCAAAGAATTAATTGGAGCGAACTGCCATGCTTTAGTTATTTCAAGGTTAAAAAAAGAAGTAGCGGATCCAAACTTTTTTCTTCACTATTTTAATTCGGAAATAGGAAGAAGAAAATTTAAAACAATTGAGACTGGATCAACTATGAAACATCTCAATGTGGGAGATATGGAATCATTGGAATACCCTCTTCCTCCTCTCCCCGAACAACATATCATAGCCCATGTCCTTAGCTTGATGGACTCTGCCATCAACCAAAACAACCAACTCATTGCCCAAAAAGAACTCCGCAAAAAATGGCTGATGCAAAATTTATTGACCGGAAAGAAACGGTTGAAGGGATTTGGAGGGGAATGGAAGGATGTGAAACTTGGAAAACTCTTTAAACAAATAAAGAATATTAACGATGGTGGAGATACCCATTCTATAATGACCATCTCATCTAAACTGGGGTTGATTTCGCAGGAAGATAAATTCGATAGAGTTATTGCCGGAGATAGCCTAAAAAAATATACCCAACTTAAAAAGGAAGATTTTGCTTACAACAAAGGCAACTCTAAGACATACCAAATGGGATGTATTTATCAGCTTGAAGAAGCAGAAAGTGCTTTGGTGCCCTTTGTTTATATTTGTTTTAGTCCGACGGATTTAGTTGATACAAAATTCTATAAACATTGGTTTTTAGCTCATGGATTAGATCGTCAGCTAAAGAAAATCATTACCTCTGGAGCGAGAGGTGATGGTTTATTAAATGTCAATACTGATGACTTCTTCAATTTAAGAATTCCATATCCACCAAAAGAAGAACAAACTGCCATTGCCCAAGTGCTGCAAGCTGCCGATAAAGAAATACAACTGCTCAAAGCCAAAACCGATAAACTGCGCGAACAGAAAAAAGGGATGATGCAGGTTTTACTGACAGGGAAAAAGAGATTGAAAATTGGAAATAAAGAGAATATAGAATGAAGAAAAATAAGTTCAGCCCACTCAAAGATTTACCAAATGAAAATGATTTAAAACAATTGGTTAACAATTTTGAGTATAAAAAGATTGAAAATAATGAACTGCCGATGCCCTTATCAGCAAATGGATTAGTTCAAAAATGTAATAGCTTTATTGTTGCGGCATCTGGAGGTACGGAGTGCATGCTTTATTCTTTTGTCGGAATAAGACCAGACATAGGAAATGTCATTGACGAAAATCCATTTGTTCTTTATTACGATCAAAATGATCCAACTAAAAATTTTGGAGGAATAATTCACCATGGCGATTGGAATGGAAGGACTATTCCCTTAGAAGCATGGCAAACCAGTGCTTTGGCTGCAAGTGGGATCACTGCGAGTTTTACTTATAAAACTATTCCGCCAC
Source organism: Prolixibacteraceae bacterium (assembly GCA_019459525.1). Taxonomy (GTDB): domain Bacteria; phylum Bacteroidota; class Bacteroidia; order Bacteroidales; family Prolixibacteraceae; genus Aquipluma. The sequence goes on along the minus strand of JAIBEY010000030.1, from coordinate 32,408 downwards.
ATGCTTCTGGATCCCTAAATAATTTAAGAGCAAATGGTATGTTGGACGGACTGTCAAAGCAATTTGGAATTTTACACAAGAATAAACCAAAATAATCATGTATTTCTGCTACGTAGACGAGAGTGGACATTGTGGAACAAAGTTCGATCCAAATCAACCTGTCGAGGTATTGGTAGGAGTTATTTCAGATGCAACGAAAATTCACAAAACAAATCGAGAACATTCGGGCTTTTTAAATTCCCTACTTCGCGAGCATGGAATTGATGTATCAGAACTAAAGTCAGCTCAAATATTCAGAGGTCGGAAAGAATGGAGCAGTGTTGATCCAGAGGTTCGAAAACGAGTATTTAAAGATTTGCTTAAGTGGGTAAATGAAAGGAGCTGTAAACTAATTGTCTGCCCAATTCATTCTGAAAAATTTTTCGTCTATAAAGATGGAGGTCATGAATTTGCCTCAAAATTCCAGTATCCATATGAAGCTGGTGCTTTAAATATTATTTTGAGTTTACAGCGTCTGAAATATGGTTCACAAAATAATAAAGGTAAGACTGTAATGATTTTTGATGAAGAAGGGGAACACGATAAACGACTTATTAGATTGTTGTCTGACGATTTATCATACACTGATGGATTTACTCAAATTGAAATCCCAAGATCAAAAAAGAAACAAGATGAATTGGAACGATTTTGTCAAATCATTGATGTCCCTTTTTTTTCCAAATCGGAGCATTCTCAACTTATACAAATTGCTGATTTAGTTGCATTTGTAGTATCCAGATATATTCAATTAAAATCATTTGGAATCCGACCTGCATTTGAAGACGAATTGGCAGTTATCGAGGAATTCTACATAGGAATTAAAGATTCATTGATACCTCCGGCTCATATAAATCCCCCAACGAAAGGGGATCGCTTAGTTTCTTTTTATCAAGAAATCAGACCGGATGGATGGTCACCACAAAAATGGATTATTAATAATTGATAGTGAAAAAAGTATAAGAAAATAATTTATGAACCACTACCGATTTTGGTTGAGTTATGCTGGATTTAGCTTGAATGAGGCTAACTTTCAATTTGTTGGATCTGTATTTCAAACAGATCCAGACAAGGTCATAGTTATTGCTACAATTGAAAATGATAATTGCACCTTCGAAAGAATTGAACATCAAGACAAGAGTTCTTTTAAAGTATTTATAAAGGACATAACCAGAGAGGACATTAGTCAAAAAGTTAATTTTAGGTTTCATCTCATTTATTCTTCAAATGAGAAGTTGCTCAGGCAGACTCTGAATTACGATGGGAAAAGCCACTTGAATCTTCCAGAAGAAATTGAAATGTAGTGTCATTTTAATTAATATATAAACCATGGCAAATCAAAAAACACATCATGTAGTCACTAACCCAAATGGCGGTTGTGATATTAAAAAAGGAGGTGCCGACCGTGCCAGTAAACATTGCGACACCAAGCAAGAGGCTATAGAAAAAGCTAGGGAGATCAGCCAGAACCAAGGTTCTGAACTGTATATTCATGGTTTGGATGGACGAATTCAGCAAAAGGATAGCCATGGCAACGATCCATTTCCGCCAAAAGGATAACGATTTAGAATACCTAAAAACAATACCAATGACAACACAAGAACTTGAAATAAAACTTACGGAGCTTCGTAATTTACCTGCGGAAACTGAAATCGTAGAATTTAAAGAAGCCAAAGCCACCTATGATTTTTCCAAATTAGGTAAGTACTTTTCGGCGTTAAGCAACGAAGCAAATTTAAAAGGAAAACCTTTTGCCTGGTTGGTTTTTGGTATTGAAAATAAACATCATAACATTGTAAACACGCAATTTCGCACCAAGCGCAAAGATTTGGACAGTTTAAAGGGCGAGATTGCCAATAAAACAACCAATCGTATTTCTTTTATCGAAATTTATGAACTTCATTTGCCGGAAGGCAGAGTGATCATGTTTCAGATACCGGCTGCTCCGAAAGGATTTCCGATTGCGTTTGATGGTCATTATTATGGGCGCGACAGTGAAGAACTCGTTCCCTTAAATCTGGAAGAAATAGAACGAATCAGAGCCCAGGCAACTACCGAAGACTGGAGTGCTGCTATTGTTCCTGACGCAACTATTGCTGATCTGGATGAAGAAGCCATTCGAGTAGCAAGAGTCAACTTCAAAAATAAGTTTCCGGAAAAGGCTAAGGAAGTAGATGCATGGGACGATATTACTTTTCTGAACAAGGCAAAAATCACCATCAAGGGAAAAATTACGAGAACGGCCATCATCCTAATAGGGAAAGAGGAATCGGAGCATTTTATCAATCCGGCTGAAGCAAAAATCAGATGGCTGCTGAAAGATTCAAAAGGAAATGATAAAGATTATATGATTGTTGGCTGCCCATTGTTATTGGCTGTAGATAAAGTGTATTTAAAAATCCGTAACCTTAAATACCGCTATATAAAAGAGGGCACACTTTTCCCAGATGAAATCAATCAATATGAACCCTACTCCATACGGGAAGCCTTGAACAACTGCATTGCCCACCAGGATTATACCAAACATGGTCGTATTAATCTGATCGAAATGGAAGATCAACTGGTGTTTACCAACTTAGGGAGTTTTATTCCTGGCAATGTCGAAAGAGTTGTAAAAGATGATGCGCCTGAAGAACATTACCGCAACCGATTTTTAGCCTCCGCTATGTTTAACCTGAAAATGGTTGATACTGCAGGAGGTGGTATTAAGAAGATATTCAATTTCCAAAGAGAACGATTTTTCCCGATGCCAGATTATGACTTATCAGGTGGTCGCGTAAAAGTGACCATTTCAGGAAAAATATTGGATTTGGAGTATGCACGCCTCTTAGCCATGAACAAGGACTTGTCACTTGATGAAATCATCATTTTGGATAAAGTGCAGAAGAAACTGCCCATCAGTGAATTTGAAGAAAGAATTTTAAAATATAGAAAGCTGATTGAAGGAAGAAGGCCAAATTTCTATGTTAGTATAAGAGTTGCCCAAAAAACTGGACAAAAAGCGGCTTACACTAAGAACAGGGCATTTGACAAGAGCTATTATCTCGATTTAATTGTAAAAGCAATTAAAGAGCACGGGAGTGTTAATAGAAACGATATTGATGAATTGTTATGGAAGAAACTTCCTGATTGGATGGATGATAAACAAAGGAAAACAAAGATTACAAATCTTCTTTCAGAGCTTAGAATAACGAATAGAATTATAAATGACGGAAATGATGCAAAGCCTAAATGGATACTAACTAGTTCTACACCTAGAAATAAATAGAGGATTTAAAAGAGATATTAAAAGAGATATTAAAAGAGCACTTGGAGATAATGAATGTAATTCTATAGCGATGAAAGAGAACGATAAAATGGTACAATTCTCTATATTTTCATTTCAATTCTCCATAACCTTAGCATAAATAAAGAATTAAAACGTAAATAGCTGTACGTCAATGGTTAATTGTTTGGTAATAATTCTCCATAATTTACAGACAATTCTCCGTATTTAAAAAGTATACAATGGATACACCTAGTTTCAAAGAAGATCATATTAGCCAAATACCTGCTTTGCAGTTGTTACAAAAGTTAGGTTATACCTATCTCAGTCAGGCAGAAGCAGAAGATCTTAGAGGTGGAAAAACCAGCAATGTTTTGTTGGAGGATATTCTACGTAAACAGTTGAAGGAAATCAATTCAGAAAAGCGAATTAGCTCAACCAAAACCACATACATCAGCGATGCCAACATTGAAAATGGGATTCGGGCCTTGAAAGAATTGCCGATGAACGAAGGATACATTGCAGCTTGCGAAACAGCCTATAACCTGATTACCCTTGGAAAAACTTTTGACCAGAGTTTTGACGGGGATAAAAAAAGCATTACGCTTCAATACATTGATTGGAAAAATTTGGAAAACAATGTATTTCATGTAACCGAAGAATACAGCGTCATGCGCAGTACCAGCAAAGAGCATTACCGTCCCGATTTGGTATTGTTTGTTAATGGTATTCCACTTTGCGTAATCGAGTGCAAGCGACCAGGCATGAAAGAACCATTGAAACAGGCAATTAGCCAACATTTGCGCAGTCAGCAGGAAGACGGCATCCGGGCCTTGTATGTTTATTCTCAACTGACGTTGAGTATCGCTACACAAGAAGCATCATACGCCACTAATGCCACTCCTGAAAAATTTTGGGCGAAGTGGGAAGAAAAATTCAATACCGAGGAAGAAGAAAAGATTTATAAAACCGCATTACAGGAATTGAAGAATCAATCCTTAAATCCAGAGCAGAAAAATATATTGTTTGCTGATCGTTTCAGGTATGTCAGGCAGTATTTTGATGATCTGGAGAATGAAAATATTCTTCCAACTATTCAGGATGAGTATTTATTTGGTTTATGCCGACCGGAGCGGCTGATGGATATTATTTTCAATTTCGTTCTGTTCGATAATGGAGAAAAAAAGATTGCCCGATATCAGCAGTATTTTGCCGTTAAAAAATCCATGAAGCGGATCCTTCAAATTGATGGAGGAAGGCGCAACGGTGGGGTGATTTGGCACACACAGGGAAGCGGAAAATCTTTAACCATGGTTATGCTTGCCCAGGCCATTGCGATGGAAAAATCAATCCGCAATCCGAAGATAGTATTGGTAACTGACCGTACGGATTTGGATACTCAGATTACCGGTACATTTCGCAAGTGTGGAATGTTCGTAGAAAATGCCACCACCGGGCAACGATTGGTTGAATTGCTTGAAAGTAAAAGCGATTCAGTTGTCACTACCATCATCAACAAGTTTGTGGCAGCCATCAAGAAAATCGGTAAGCCTTTGCAGAGTCACGACATTTTTGTTCTGGTTGATGAAGGTCACCGTACCCAGCATGGAACTTTCAATATTGAAATGCAGAAAACCATGCCCAATGCCTGTTTCATTGCTATGACAGGCACACCACTTTTTAAAAAGGATAAAAGTACGGCGGCAAAATTCGGAGGTATCATTGATGCATACACAGTTGATCAGGCCGTAAAAGACAAGGCTGTAGTACCGCTTCTTTATGAAGGAAGATTGGCAAGGCAAATTGTAAATGCAAGTCCTTTGGATACATTTTTCGAAATGGTTTCTGAGCCGTTGACCGAATACCAAAAAGCTGACTTCAAAAAGAAGTTCAGCAGAGCAGATCAGTTGAACAGCGCGGAGCAAAAAATATATGCGATTGCCTGGAACATCAGTATACATTTTCGCGACAATTGGCAAGGTACACCCTTCAAAGCACAATTGGTTTGCGACAAAAAAATAAATGCCATTCGCTACAAAGAATTCTTGGACGATATTGGATTGGTGAGCAGTGAAGTTCTGATTTCATCCATCGACGAGCGGGAAGGTGAAGACAGTGCCTATGAAAAATCTACAGAGAAGGAAAATCGTTTTTGGAAAAAGATGATGGATGAACATGGAAATCAAAAAAAGTATGAGAAGAACATCATCAGCCGTTTCAAAAATCAAAAAGATCCTGAAATCATTATTGTTGTAGATAAATTGCTTACCGGCTTTGATGAGCCCAAGAACACTGTTTTATATCTTACCCGAAACTTGCAGGGACATAAACTTCTACAAGCCATTGCGAGGGTAAACCGAATTTTCCCGGATAAAGAATTTGGGTACATCATCGATTATTATGGGGTGATTGAGAATTTGGATGATGCCTTGCAATTGTATTCCTCGTTCGAGGAATTTGATTCAGATGACTTGGAAGGCACATTGGTTAACATCAATGAAGAAATCAAAAAGCTTCCACAGAAGTATTCAGTACTATGGGACATCTTCAAAACCATTACCAATAAACGAGATGCTGAAGCTTATCAATTGTTACTGAAAGATGAAGCAATACGAGCTTTGTTCTACGATAAATTGGCCTCATTTGCAAAAGGTTTGAAATTAGCCCTTTCATCCATCCAGTTTTATAATCAGGTAGATGAAAAAACAATCAACCGATATAAGTCAGATTTAATCATGTTTGTTAAACTTCGCTTAGCTGTAATTGAAAGATATTCAGATACAATTGACTATAAGCAATATGAAGGTCAGATACAAAAATTGATTGACACGCACATTACCACAGAGAAAGTTGAAATTATCACAGAACTGGTTGATATTTTTGATAAAGAGAAATTTCAGCAGGAAGTAGAAAATACAACAGGGAAAGCAGCTAAAGCTGATAAGATTGCCAGCAGAACTTCGAAACACATATCGGAGAAAATGGAAGAAGACCCGGCATTCTACAAGAAGTTTTCACAAATGCTGAAAGAAACCATTGCGGATTACGAAGCCAAGCGAATTAATGAAGTTCAGTATCTGAGTAAGGTCCAGGAAATCATGAACAATGTATTGGCCCACACGGATAGTGATATTCCTGAAGCATTGAAAGACAAAGATGTTGCAAAAGCATTTTATGGCTTGAATGTTGAATCACTCAGTGAAAAGATTCAGGATCCAATAGTCCGTAGAGAGATTTCTACACAGGCGGCTTTGAATATAGATGAAATGATTCAAAAAGCCGTTTTAGATAACGGCAAATCAATTGTTGACTGGCAATATAAAACCAATATTACTGGAATGTTGCAAATTGAAATTGGAGACTATTTGATTGATGAAGTGCGCGATAAATACAACATTAGCCTATCGTTTGGTGAGTTGGATGAAATTGCGAACAAATGCATTGAAGTTGCAAAAATCCGCTACAAGTAATGACTGAAAGTATTGAATTTGGCTCGAAACGAATTGATTTCCAACTAGAATTTTCCAGCCGCAAATCACTTGGAATAACTGTGACACCCGATTTAGATGTTATAGTAAAAGCCCCTGTTGACACACCTATCGAAAAGGTAAAGGAAAAACTTCGAAGAAAAGCCCCATGGATAATTAGACAACAAAGCTTCTTCCTAGCATTTCAACCGAAAATGACAGATCGTAAATATGTCGGTGGTGAAACTCATCTTTACTTTGGCCGTCAGTACCGTTTGAAAATTATATTCGATCCAGTTGAAAGTGTAAAACTTAAAGGCAAGTTCATCGTGGTCACAACCTTCGATAAAGCAAGAGTTGAAGAATTGGTTACCAGTTGGTATTTACAAAATGCTAAAAAGAAGCTTCGTGCCATTGCACTGGAACTAATAGAAAATTTCAAAAAACACAAAGTAGAACCAAGTTCAATTGTACTAAGAGAAATGCCGACCCGGTGGGGAAGTTGTACAGCAAAAGGAAAAATCATTCTGAATCCGGAATTAATTAAAGCACCCAAAGGCTGTATTGAGTATGTAATCATTCACGAACTCTGTCATTTAATCCATCACGACCACACCCAGAAATTCCTCGATCTTCAGACCAGAGAAATGCCAAACTGGGAAAAATGGAAATTGAAACTAGAGAAGTTGTTAGCCTGAATACGAGAAATGAAATATTTTGTGCCTAAAAAATATCTGTTTTTCAAGTGTCACCTATCACCAAAGCGATTAAATGTTTGACGAAGAAATTGATCCCAAGGAACTTCTCATTTATAAAAAGGGGATGGAAATCTTTGAAGTGGTAAATCAAATCTGCGAACTTATCCAGGATGATGATGAAATGTTGGGCCATGTGAAAGGTATCATGTTGGAAGATGCCATGCTGTTAACCGTTAAAGTTGCTGGTGCTGAAAGTGGCCAAATATATGATATCAGAATGATTGCGCTGCCATTATCTGGAAAGCAGCACGCGAATTGATGGTTCAAAATCATTCTCTCGAAATGTTTGAGTTCGAGCATGTCGAATATTTTCAGATTGTCAGGGATTTGATTGAAGAATACCGATTGCTGTTTATTGACTAGGTAGCTGGATTTGACAAATGGGATTACATCATTGATAGATGGGGTTTGTTCAATCCTCCTGGTGTAGGTCCATTTGATACAGATCCGGATGATGTTATCCCGTTTAACGGGTTTGACGATGACTTAGGATAAATTTCTGTTATTTCTTCACATCTGCCGATAAAAAGATGACGGAAGTAAGCGTGTGTGAAAATTTACAAGCAGTATAGATTTTTTTTTGATTTTCAGGAAATTACTTGCCAATCAAGTGTATTAATTCGCGCAACAAATAATTTTATGGCTTCAATCATTTCATCAAAACTTGGAGAATAACCATAAATCATTTGCTCCTGCATTTTTAAATAATCCTGTTTCCATAGGTCAATTACCTCAGGATTAGGGATTGGATGAATTGTCTTTGGATTATGAAGTTTGTAATTGACACCGCCTAGTCGCGTATATCGAATCCGATGATTTACAATTTCAGCATATAACTCTTTATCTGTTAACGCCTTTTCAGCGTAAACGGTTGTTGATAATTTATATATGTCATATAGATGACGGCTCATTCTATTAACCCTTACTTTTTCAACTGGTCGTTGAAACTCCTCATGTAGCAGAAATATTTTTTCTAAAAGTGTTCGTTCTGGATTTACAGTTGGGATTTCAACCCGAAATCCGGCAAATGCAGATTCGGGGAAACTTTCATCGACAAACGAGGAGATCATCTGATTTGAGTATGGTTCGCGTAATGAACGGCAACCCAGTTCAACCTGAACCCTAGGCTGAATATATCCAGGTGAATCTACAACATTGGGATAATATATCTCAATTATTCGTGGATCCTGATCTGAATCCTCTGCCTCGATCAATTTGAACCCGACATCAGCAAACCCATTATCGGAAAATCTGGTAGCTAATTCAGGATAAAATTTTGTTATAATATACTCGTTAGATGTTTTACGAAGTCGGGTAATTTCCTTTTTTTTCAATACACCATCAAATCCCCAGAAATTACGATCCGCAGCCAAGTCAACATCTTCCGAAAAACGTTCAATCATGCCCCAGGCCTTGCTTAATGAAGTACCTCCTTTGAATATCAAATGTTTACCTATTTCCATTTGGAATATGATCGCCAATGTTCTTACCACCCACCAATCCTTCTCAATTGAAAATGCAGGCAAACGTGTCAGCTCACTTACCTGTTGATAGATTTCCTTTTTTTCGTCGTTTGGTATGTCGTTAAAGTTTATCTTCTTCATTTATAAAGCTTTTTTCATTATCTTTTTTATCCACTCAGGAGCTAACTGTATGTCGTGAGTCAAATGACTTTTATCTTCCTTTAATAATAGTTCAATTATCTTTTTCTCTTCGGATGCCTTCAACTTATCTATCCCAATTTCGCGCAAGGCTTGTATAACAAGACTGCTAATTTTACCTTTTGCCATCAGGTTTTTTGGGGTTGTCCTTTTAAACTTTATACTCCGTTTCCCTAGCTTAATTTCACGTGCTGCACCATCGGTCAGAAAAACCAACTTCATGGGAACTTGCGTACTTAAACCCAGCGCATTCAAAGCGTAAACTCCGGTTGGTACAATTCGTATCTTGTCACGTTTCGCAATTCCATCTGCAATTTCTTCGCCTGATGGTCTGATTTCTCCGATGTATTCATTGATTTTAGGCTGTACATATATTCCCTGTGCAACTCTTCGGATAATTCCTCTTTTTTCAATTCTGTGTAAGGCCAAGCGCACTGCTGCTGAAGAACCTAGAAGTTGGAAGTCCTCAGGAAATAATAATGTGCCTTTCGCGATTTCTTTTATTTTCTCTTCTATTTGTTTCTCAATGCTTTGCATTGTTTTTATGTGATTATTTTGTAACAAAAATAGTAAATATTTGTTACAAAAGTTTAGCGTGTCTTTTAATACCGTTTTTAATCTGAAGATATTAGACAAGTATTTATAAGAGATAATATATTTAAGGAGTGACACTTTTTGCTATTTCTCTCTATTAAGAATATATAAAGCAGCCGATAGGCTCCACTAAGGGTAGTCACCCCGAATTTATTTCCGGGTCTGTCGATCCATGTATAAGATCCTGAAACAAGACTTCGACGTGAGCTTGGTCGAACGTTCAGGATGACCGAATCTACAAATTATTCCATATTGGAATACAGAATTAGTTAATTTAAATTGTTGTATTACAGGATAAAAAAAAACTAATATTGCATGTCGGAATAATGAGCAATATGAAAGCATAACAACCTACAATGAGTCCGCTCGATGTGGTGGTTTTACTCAAAATCATCAGTATGGGCGATCAGCTCTTGGAACAAAAACCTCTGGTCGAGGCTCTGTTTATGAGCCAGTCAGAAATCAGCAAATCGTTTGCCCGATCTAAACATGCCGGCTTGCTCGACTCTTCGGGGAAGATCGTACGAAAGCTGGCCCAGATGGAATTTCTACAATATGGTATCGCAGTTGTATATCCTATGCAAGCCGGGGCAATCGTCCGGGGCGTTCCGACAGCACATTCTGCCGCTCCTCTCCGCGAAGTCATTCAAAGTACCGAACCCTACATTTAGCCTTCAGGGAAAGGAACCTTGCGTGGTCAAAGCATCGCGCCGCTCTATCCTTCGGTGGTCGATGCAGTGCAAAACGACCCTAAATTGCATGAATTACTGGCTTTGGTGGATACTCTTCGAGTAGGAAAAACCCGCGAGAACTGGCTATTACTGAATTAAAGAAGAGAATCATAGATAGAGAATAGAACCATCAATATTGGAGTGGTCGCCGAAGTAGCGCAGGCACTTTGCAATCTCATAAACCAGATGGTATTCATTGGAGGAGCAGTAGTCAGCTTGTATGCCAACGATCCGGTAGCTGATGAAACAAGTCCGACCAGCGACATAGGCATAACCATCAATCTGATGAATTTCGGCAACTGGGTGCGAATGTTGGAACGACTGTAAGAGCTCAGGTTTTTCCTGATCCTTACAGACATTCTATTTGTAGTTACAAATACAAGGATATCCCTGTTGACATTATGCCTGGCAAAGATAGCCCACTGGGCCCATAGAACAAATGGTACAAGTTAGGTTACGAAAATTTATGGATGGCTAAAGCTGCTAATTTACAAAGATCCAGATGACGATACTCCTTTTAATGGGTTTGACGATGACTCTTATTAAACTTCAACTTCCACGAATCTCTGAACGTCAATGTTTGATTGAATAAAATCTGCTAATTGTTTCAATGCACTAATCTATAGGGATCTACCAAATAACAGAAGAATAAAAAGTGAGCTATTGTATTAGATTTTTTGATTGTGAAAAAATAATCTCAATTTATGCTCGGCAGTATTTTCCTCAATTAAGTCTTTTATGCAGAATTTTGTGATTTAAAAGTCGACAAACTTATAGATTAGCTTTTTTACTTCTTCATTATCTCCACATATCTTTCACCGTTAGCCTCAGGATATCTTACTTCTTCAAATAGCTCACTAAAATCGGTGTGTTTAGCTTTCCTCTCAACCTTTAACTGGTCGTAGATTTCCTGTAATATTTTTTTAGATTCCTTTCTTGTGTATCTTTTACCAATAGAAAATTTTCTATCTACTTTAGCTTTAATAATGCTCATTTTATCACCATGGTTCTCAACCATTTTTTTTGCATAGGTTTGGTCCTTCCAGGTCTGTTTGAATAACCTGTAGGAAGATTCAATTAGCGAAATCCACTCGACTTTAGTTAAATATCCACCCCAATCCATTTTTCCATCAACATGATGTTTATTAAAAAGAGAGACAAGCTCTTTATATGTTACATCTTTTGGCAATACATCAGCCACAACTTCGTCTATGCTGTCAAAACCACCCCTGATATCAAATCCCTTGCTATACTGATTTCTTGTTTCCAAGATGAAATAAGCATCTGCTCTAAATGCTTGGTCATTTATTTCATATCTGTTATCTCTAAAAAAAGTGTATGCTCTAAAATCAGGATACGGTTCAAAACCATTTATACGATTATTTATTACAGCCAAATCATATATTGCAATTGTGTCATTTATTTTGGAGTAAGTCCCGTTTAGTTCTTCAAGGAGTTCATTCTTTGATTTTTTAAATATTGTCTGATTGTAGATATAAATAAATGAACCATAGTTTGGGTTTTGCTTATTTCTCTGTCTTGAAATCGCTTGTTTGAGATCAGTCAGCATGTCTATCATCTTCCATTTTTGACTTGTAGTACTTACAACTACTGTCATTGCTTCACCATCTTCCAAATCAATTCCACAAAATCCTGATGAAGTAATGAACAAATATTTAGGTAATACGCCTTTGACATATCTTTTTATTCCACATATTTTAATGTCATTTTTTAAACTATCACCACAGATTATGCCACATTCATGCTTATCAAGTCTAGTTTCTTTTACTACTTCTACAATCTGTGCAATCGAGTTAATAAATATTATTAGTTTACTAAATGACTTACCTTTAACAGTCATTGATCCATTTTCTTTCAACGGACTGATAAACTCATTTTTTAAACTCTTGATTGGATAAGTTCTCTCGCAAAGAATTGGTTTTGCTTTGTCTGTATTGCTCCACTCAATCTTAACCTGGTCGATGTCGGATATCCAGTTAGGCATATACATTAATGGAGTAGGTGTAGCTGAAATAAAACTTACTGTGTCTTTATACTTGTAGGCAATATTAAAGACATGATCAATGACTTCCGGTTTCAACTTTGTTCTTGATAACAGTTCATTTGATTCATCAATTACCAGTTTACATCTATCCAGGAGGAATTCAATTTTATAGAGAGAATCATAGGTTACCATTATTTTTCTTGTTCTGTTTGTCATCCAGTAAAGAATAATTTCATCCACGGTAGTATTTCCATAAACGGCCATTACCTTACCTGCATATCTTTCATTCGGATATTGTTCCGATTTGTTCATAGCTAAACAAATGGTTGGGACAGCAATAACAGTGTCCTCTTCATTCTCCAATGCTACAGTTGTTAAACCACATCCACAGATTGTTTTGTCAATGTACCCTGAAGGGATTGTTTTCAACACTTCACTCGCATACTCAGCTTCAATTTTTAAAGTCTTCACCATTATACTATAAATTATTAATTATCAAATTATTAATATCATTAGTCAAGAGCAATTTTATATTCCTTATATACACTTTTTCAGAAATATTGCTCTTTTCCGTAGGAAAAGGCATTCGATGTACCTTATGTCCTTTGTGTCAATTCCAATTCAACATTAGTTGGTATTTGACACGGTTAAAAATTTGTAAGAATTAATAATTTGGGGAAATAGAACGGCTTTACCCAACATGAATTATAAAGTAATCAATATTATTTAAAATACAAAATGAGAGGGGCATTTTATCCCTTCAGTCGCAAAACCATTAATATAAATCCTCTATTCACGTTTGTAGGTTATTTTTGAAACGACTGATTGAGCCATGTTTTTTGAACTACACAACACCAATGACCATGGCACTACGGAAGTATATGATGTTGTTATGGTAGGTAAGATTGTTAGAATCATTGATCAGGTGAATGATCAGGCTATGCTAGGCATAGGGTTAAATTACTGAACAAATTAAAACCCATTCTTTTAGTATTAGGCCTAGGTGCTAATATGACGAACTATGCAGTTGATTCAATACTTTTTTCTTCAATCGGAAGGTCGTAAAAGCTTATCTTTTTCATTTTGAATGCGCGATTTATGATTTTAGCTTGTACTCGCAGTTAAAGTATGGTTTAAAGATGTTGTTGCTTAATGAGTTGCATTTTTTGTACCTGAGCTCTACTAAGGACAATAGAGTGTATCGCCCAAATGTGTCACTTTTTTAAGGAAGAATATAACATGGAGATTGTTGTGATTGCGAAGTTAAATATTTTGGATAAATTGTTTGTGTTGTACGAATGTTATGACACTATGCCCGTTCTGATAAAATTTCCAGAAGGGGAAAATCCCCCCGGGCGTCTGTACAATATTAGCTTGATCATTTCTCTTTGAAAATAAGTAACGATCCTTAACCAGATTAAAAAGTGCCCTCCAGGAAACATAAACTTATTTCTCGTCTTTACGCTTGAATAGTCACCTCTCAGGTACTCGCTGCATTTTCCAGCCTCTATACAAAGTTGGAAATGCAATATAACCATTATCATTATTAACTTTTTCTGCTTGAGTACTTGAGCTATCCGCTACTACCACAACCCGATTCTGTCCATTTTCTGGTGATTTTCGCTACTTTTTGGTGCGAATGCAGCTTCGCATCAAACAATCGATATTTACCGGCGTAATGGCCATGAAACGCGACTGCATAAATACCTGGCCAGTTGCTTAATTTTTAGATGCTATTTTCAAATCGCAGCACTCATCATTGACGCGATTTGATCCGTAAATGCCCTGTATTTATAAAGTCATGAATTGGAATTTCATTCATAAAGCAGCCGTTAGGCTGCCATTAAAGTTGTTAACTATTTTTTGAATAAATGACTGTTGAGCCAAAGGAAATAGAATGGTACAAAAGCACTATTTAAATGACAATGGGAAAAGCAACACTCTGGACCTCCTGCCTGCAAATATTCAACCGGATTTTCAAGATATAAATTGTTCTTCTATTTTAAGGGCTCATATATAATATGAAGCCGACATTTGAGAAAAATTAAATATGATTACTTGCTTATTTACTCGCCAATTTAAATCACTTCTTTAATTGCAAATTGAAATAAAATATAGAATAATTACAAATAGAATTGTAAATTCCTTACGGGCTTAGGCTCTGTAGAAGAATTGCTCCTAATAAAGAAGATTTTCCTTAAAATATGGGGAGTAATTTATTTATGTAGTACGCGCTTCAAGGCAGGCAAATAAGACCCTTTTTAGCCACAAAATAATACCCATACAAAAACAGAACTACTCGTTAATACGAAGTCGACATTGATGATTTCTACGAGCCAAAAAATCTCACAAAATCAAGTATTTTTTACACAGGAAATACTTTATTCTATGCTTTTCACAAGCTTTTTTGAATTTTTCAACACACCTATATTGGAAAGTATTATATTGTTCCGAGGGCTCAGGATTAAAAAATAATTTTTCTCTGAAAAAGTAAGGAAAGAATCATTGATAAAATAGGGTTAATTATAAATTAGGGTAATGCGAAATAGTAATGGTTGTGTATTTTAATGGTATGATTATACAGTTGTAAATTTGGTCAATTTTTTAAATTTCAATTTATAATCGCATAATAAAATATATTATAGCTATCAAGATTTATATAAATAAAGATTTCGGGTGGACAAAGACACACTTCCCCATTTACGGGGAACGCACGGATTACGACTTAATCTGACAGTGATGGATTATATCGTAACCCGTGCAAATATACTTTCATTAGGGTGAAGGTTCAATTCGACTGTGCTTCTCCACCATTTTTCAACCTAACTTTAACTAAGTTAGCTTTAATAAACAATTCTCTTTCTTCCCTTGGATACCATATCTTATTACCAATCTGCACGTACCCAATTTTCCCTTCTGCTCTCCATTCAGCTAGTGTTCGTAGTGAAACTTTCCAATTCCTAGTTAAATCTGAATTGTCCCACATTTCGTCGCTATCTCTGTTTTTTTTAATGTCTGTCAGTTCCTTTCTTATGAATTGAATCTGATCCAAAAACTCTTTTTGCAAATAAGCAAGGTCTGTATTCATACTATGCCTGAATTATATTTCTACCTGCCAACAATGATTCGAAGATTTCATCTTCTCGATAAAACCAAGTAGAACCTAATTTGTACGCTGGAAGTGTCTTGTTAATTCTCATAGTTTGTAAAGTACTATCTGAGATGCTTAACATCTTTCTAACATCACTACTCCTAAGCCATGTAATGGGCTTTTCATCTATTCTCAACTGTTTTTTATCCATGGATAAATTATTTATTGTTACAATAGCAACATAATAACAAAAATTTGTGAAACTATCAAGCTGCATAAGTGTAAATATTAATTAACACAGTTCATTACGAGAGAAAAGAAAAGTTGGGCATGATGATATGAATTTTGCAAAAATTAAATCAGCTGCCTTATTATGGCTAAGACAAAAAAGCACGAAGACGCATCGACATTGGATGTCCTGTTTTGCGTCTTTGTGCTAAATGAAAACGACTAAAGATCAAATAGACTTTAGTTCCGATTTTAAATGATTTAAGTAGCCCAATTGTATGTTCAGGTACTGAAATGATAATTATTTTGCCCGACTTAGGCATTTATGATATTCTCGTGACCTTTACATCTTCAATGTTCAGATTCTTCCCTTTTAATGTTGTTTCAAGTTGTTCCATATCCTTCGAAATCTTGGTATCAACAACTTTGCTATATATCTGAGTGGTTTTAATAGAAGTATGGCCAAGCATTTTTGATACAGTTTCAATCGGTACTCCATTGGTTAAAGTAACAGTAGTTGCAAAAGTATGGCGCCCTAAATGCATGGTTATATGTTTGTCTATTTCACACAATTCTGCTATTTCAGATAAATATGAATTCAGCTTTTGATTACTTTTAATTGGCAGTAATTTGTTTTCAGTTTGACATTCAGGATCCTCATCGTATTTTTCAATGATGGCCAAAGCTTGTGATAACAACGGAATGCTTGCTCGAACGCCGGTTTTTTCACGGTGGTATATAATCCAGTTTTTCCCATCAATCCCTTTGGAAATACTTTCACGGGATAATAATTTTAAATCTGAATAAGCTAACCCCGTATAGCACACGAAAATAAAAACATCACGAACTTGCTCCAACCGTTTAATCCTGAATACATGGTTCTCAATCTTGCTCAATTCGTCAGAGGAAAGATAACCACGGTTTACTTCTTTACTGGAAGTTTTATGTTGAAAAAATGGATCTCGCTCCATATAACCAATCAGCATCGCAAAATGAATGACTTTCTTAAGCTGTTTGAGATGCTTCATTACGGTATTGTGCACAATTGAATAGTTGGTCTTCAAATAAATCTCAAATCGTCTTATAAAAAGGAGATCTAAATTTGAAAGAGCAATATCATTACATGCGTATTCCTGATTTAAGAATAATTTAAGTCTGACCAAAGTTGTGGTGTATTGATCGATCGTGCTACACGTATATTTTTGACCTTCCTCCTGCTTAATCAATGCATTGTTCATTTCAAAAACCTGCACTAAAAAATATTTCTTCACATTCTTGCCAATCAAGGAGTCTCTCAAACCTGACGCAGTAATTTCTTCACCTTTTTCACTCAAAGAATTAAAATCTCTGTTCACCCGATTCTGTAAACTCTCCAGATAGTCGTTCAAAATCCGTGCTGATTCTGAACGGCCTTTTGCTCGCTGTGTGCCTGAATCCCATTTCGAAAGTTCAACTTTCTTGTTTGTCGAGATTTCGGCCCGCTTTCCATTCACCGTTATTCTAAGATAAATTGGGGCTTCGCCTGCACTATCTTTTTTGTTCCTTCTCACGATGAATAAAATACTGAGTTCGTAATTCATTTTATTTGCATTAAGTCAATACATTAATTTACTCAAAATCGATGAAAATTTGAAGTGCAAAATGATGCAATAGAATGCAAATAATGAAGTAGTTACAGCGTCATTCGGGACCTATTTCTGAATTTCAAAAATAGGTCCCGAATTGTACACCTTTATTTCGAGGAAAACCGTGAATTTCACTGGTTCGTAAAAGCAAAAAACGCCTGAAATCATTGATTTCAAGCGTTTTTGTGAATTTTACTTATCATATTGGCTCTCCAGGTAGGACTTGAACCTACGACCTACGGATTAACAGTCCGCCGCTCTAACCAACTGAGCTACTAGAGAATTTTTCTTTGGCTTTCGCCTTGTTGTGTGAACGTTTTGCTTTAAAAGCGTTGCAAAAATAATAGCTTTTCCGAAAAGAAAAAATATTTTTGCAAAAAATATTTTTCATGAACTCATTTACTGGCGCGCCAAACAGGCAAAAATCCATTCTCGGAATCGGGAATGCCCTGATCGATGTTTTGATCAACATTACGGATGACTCTGTATTACAAAAATTTGGATTACCCAAAGGCAGCATGACATTGGTTGATGCCGTGCTTTCGGCCGAAATTAAAAAAGAGACAAAAATTAATACCCGTATCATTCAAACCGGTGGTTCAGCAGCCAATACCGTGCACGGAATTGCCAAATTGGGAGGTAGCTGTGGCTACATTGGCAAAATTTCAGGGGACGAATTCGGGAATTTCTATGTAGAAGATTTCAAAAAAGATAAAATTAGCACGCATTTCTTTTATTCTGAAACCGGAACCGGGCATGCAACCGGGTTAATCAGTCCTGATTCGGAACGCACATTTGGAACTTATCTGGGTGCAGCAATGGAATTAACCGCCGAAGAAATGACCCCTGACATTTTCGTCAATTACGGAATTCTTCATATTGAAGGTTACCTGGTGCAAAATCATGCGTTGATTGAAGCCGCGTTGAAAGTTGCTAAAGAAAATGGGCTACTGGTGTCAATCGATATGGCCAGTTTTAATATTGTGGAGGCCAATATCGAATTTTTGCACCGCATAATTCGCGAATATGTTGATATCGTTTTTGCCAACGAAGAGGAAGCGGCTTCGCTTACAGGTAAAACTCCTGAAGAATCGCTGCCTGTACTTGCTGAAATGTGCGACATCGCAATTGTTAAACTTGGGGCTCAGGGCTCTTTGATTCAAAAAGGTGACCGTGTAATCCGGATTGAAGCCATTCCTGCCAAAAGTATTGATACGACTGGTGCCGGCGACATTTATGCTTCCGGATTTTTGTACGCCCTGTCAGAAAATCTCGATTTGGAAGTGGCCGGAAAAATAGGTTCATTGCTTGCCGGAAGCGTGGTTGAGGTAATTGGCGCCAAAATTCCTGAAGAAACCTGGAATCAGCTTCTTCCGCAGATTGAATTACTGAAAAGAGTTTGAGTTTAAATCAGAATCTTAATTTTATATGACCTGACCCCAATTTTATGGGGGGCTACTCTGTTTTCGTATAGAAAAACATATTTTTGTACACGTTAGAATAATTTCGAATTAGTAAACAACATACAGCATGAAACGACTGAAAATCAAAGAAATCCTGAAGGGTGAATTAATCGGACAACAAGTAGTTGTTAAGGGTTGGGTACGAACAAAAAGAGGAAGCAAAAACGTGAATTTTATTGCGCTGAATGATGGTTCTACCATTCATAATCTTCAGGTTGTTGCTGATGTTGAAAAATTAGGTGAAGAATTGTTGAAAGATATTAATACCAGCGCGGCGTTGGGTATCACTGGCGAATTGGTTGCTTCACAGGGAAGTGGTCAGGCTGTTGAGCTGAATGCCACTGAAATTGTAATTTACGGCAAATCAGATCCGGATAAATACCCAATTCAGCCGAAAAAACACAGCCTCGAATTTTTACGCGAAAATGCGCATTTACGCTTCCGCACAGCCACTTTCAGCGCGGTTTTCCGTATTCGTCATGCTATGGCATTTGCCATACACAGTTATTTCAACAGCAAAGGTTTTGTGTATTTGCACACACCAATCGTAACCGGATCGGATGCCGAAGGTGCCGGACAAATGTTCCGAGTTACCACACTTGATGCTAAAAATCCACCGCTTTTGGAAGACGGATCCATCGATTATTCTCAGGATTTCTTCGGAAAACCAACCAACCTTACTGTTTCCGGTCAGTTGGAAGGCGAACTTGGGGCAACTGCTTTAGGCGAGATTTACACGTTCGGGCCAACTTTTCGTGCCGAAAATTCGAATACCGCCCGTCACCTGGCCGAGTTCTGGATGATTGAACCTGAGATGGCTTTCTATGAACTTCAGGACAACATGGACTTGGCTGAAGATTTTTTGAAAAGCCTGATTAAATATGCGCTTGAAAATTGTATGGACGATTTGGAATTCCTGAGCAAACGCCTTCAGGAAGAAGAGAAAAACAAACCGATGGACGAACGTTCGATGGAGCTGGTTGAAAAACTTCGTTTTGTTTTAGAGAACGACTTTATTCGTTTGCCTTATACCGAAGCCATCGAAATTCTTCGGAATTCGAACCACTACAAAAAGAATAAATTCCAGTACCCGGTTGATTGGGGGACCGATTTGCAGAGCGAACACGAACGTTACCTGGTTGAAAAACATTTTAAGAAACCGGTAATCCTGATCAATTATCCGAAAGACATTAAAGCTTTCTACATGAAACAAAATGCCGACGGAAAAACGGTTGCCGCGATGGATGTTTTATTCCCGGGAATTGGCGAAATTATTGGAGGTTCGCAGCGCGAAGAAGACTTGGATAAACTGGTTACGCGTATGAACGAAATGGGAGTTCCCGCACACGAAATGGATTGGTATCTGGACACCCGCCGTTTTGGAACCGTGCCTCATGCCGGTTTCGGCCTTGGGTTTGAACGGCTATTGCTTTTTGTAACCGGAATGGGTAACATCCGCGATGTTATTGCTTTCCCTCGTACACCCAAAAATGCTGAGTTTTAAGCAACACTTCGTTCATTACCTGCAAGATTTAAATTAAAGACAAAGGCCTGAAAATCAAATTTTGATTTCAGGCCTTTGTTTGTTTTGCAATTACTTTCAGTTACCTTTTCCAGGGGCCACGAGGGCGACCGCCGCCGCCATGTCCTGATCCTCCACCCGATGGAGGTGGCGTTGGAGCTGGTGAGCAAGCCTGTGATTTAGGGCTGCTAAGCAGTAGCATCATCGTTGCTGCTGAAGCAACAACAAATCCTGTTTTTTTGATTGCTTCTTTGCGTGATATAGGCTTGCCAGTCCTATCAGTAACGCTTTTCTCTGCAAGATTTTCGATTTCTTTCTTCATTTCATTTGATTTTTTGTTTATACTAATTGAACCTCAACGGAATTTCTATTCCTGTTTGATTTTATAAGGTAAGTTTTAGGCATAACGCGTGGAATATCAGGTTGGAGTTCCTGAATACTATTTTTGCAGATGTTAAGCCTGTTTGCTGGACACCTTATAATAATCTGAAAATTGATGCAACGCTAACTTGTAGAAATAAGAAAACACAAGAATTCTGGCCGAGCCATTTAGGTTGGTAGCGCAGGTAAATTTTTAATCGGATATTAGAAGTTTGGGAAAAGCAAAGCTAAATGTTACCCACATTTTTGTACGATAACATTAGTTTTTGAATCTTAAATTTTTCGTGTGGAAGAATTGGAATCGAACCGCCGGATGAATACGCTAAACTATGTATTTCAGCTTAAAACAGTTCGAAAATTCTTAAATCGCAATCGTAAAAATAGAATATTTTCTACAAAAACAAGTAAATAATTAGAAAGTTTTTAGCAAAAAAAAATTATCCGGCTATTATACCGGTTTTTATGTCGTTGAAACTGGATTTTTCGCTACATAAACTTGAATGAGCCTCATCCGGAAGATAAAAAATGAAGGAATATTGAACAGTAATTTTATTGAAATAGTTTTATCTTTAAAAAATCTATACAACTGGCTATTTACTTAACTGATTTTAATGTCATTCATTTCATTCATTAAAAGGAAGATAGGTCAAACCTATCTGATCTGGTTTAAAAACAGCAACCAGTACTTTCAATTGGAAGAACCGGCATGGTTTGTTTTCAGTAAAACCATAAAGAGATATAAAGCCGAAACAATTGCTGTGAAATTTGCTAACCGTTATGGGACTGATATGGACGAAAGCCGGATTTTTGTTACCGATATTCGTCAGAAAATAGACGAAATGAATCGGATTGTTAATCAGGAAAATGAACAGGATAAGCCTACAACCGACCTGATTAGTTACACGTTTATCCCCCAATCTGTTCATTGTTATGGTTTGGATGGGAAAACAATAAAGTTCTCTTTTGAAACCCAATTGCTCGAAGATTATATTCATTTACTGGTTAAACATCTTGAAGTTTTTGAAGATTGCCTGACTACTCCTTTGTTCGAATTGTTTTTCTTTCAGGAGAAAATTGTCTTCCGGATAGATAATGAGGTGAAAGGGATATGGGCACCCGATGAAAGCCATTTGGTGAAAGGGAAGATTTTTATGGAGCTTACCAATGTGATGCACAATAAAGCTGACGAAGATTGGCTGATGACTGTTCATGCTTCGGCGATTACCAACGGGAAAAAAACCATACTTTTTTCGGCAGCTCCCGGAAGTGGAAAAACAACCATGGCAGCACTGCTTCAGGCTAAAGGATTTCAACTTATTTCTGACGATTTTGTACCTATTGACCATTCGTTTCACGCTTATCCGCTTCCGATTGCTATGTCCGTAAAAGAAGGGGCAATGAAAACTCTGGAATCACTTTACCCAACGTTGAATGAGACGCCATTAAACTATATTTCTTCAGAAAAAAGTGTCAGGTATTTGCCTGCTGAAAATCAGTTTGTTAACAAGATATATCCTGTTCATGAGTTCATTTTTATTCAGTACAATAAATCTGTAGATTTTGTTTGGGAGAAGCTTAATCCGGTGCAGGCAATCCGACTTTTACTTGACCAGACCTGGGTAATACCAACAGATGGTAATCCCGATCTTCTTTTTGATTTTGTTTCGCAAAAGTCATTTTTTCAGCTTACATATTCCAACAATCAGAAAGCGCTGGAGGTAATTACCAACCTGATGAATCATGACGAATAAAGAGCTATTCTATTTTACCGGAAAATGTTTGTCGCTGGATGATCACCCTGAATTCGGACAGGAGATTGTACGATTATGCAAATCCGAACTGATCGATTGGCAACGGTTTGTAGAATTATGCAGTGGTCATTTAATCCTTCCGCTGGTTTACCTTAAATTCAGGAATTACGGCCTTATCAGGCATTTGCCTGAAGAGTTGGCAACTCATCTGAACGATATCTTTGAATTAAATTACCACCGGAACAAACAGATACTTCAACAACTGGAAGCGATTTCCCGCACCCTGAATAAGCATGGGGTTGAACCGTTGTTTTTAAAAGGGGCAGCCTACCTGCTCGATGGGCTTTATTCCAACATCGGGGAACGTATTTTAAGCGATATCGATTTTCTCGTTCAGGAGAAGGATTATCTATTGTCGGCAAAACTGTTGGAAAATGAAGGTTATGCGATGGTTGAGCCATTTTCTGGTGATATAGCTACCGAAAAACATTACCCAAGGCTTTATCACCCGGATTACGTTTCTATTATCGAGATTCACCGCTTGCCGGTAAAGAAAGATTACCAAAGTTGGTTTAATACCGGGCTGATTGAAGCTGAAAAGAAGCCTGTTGGCAGTCTTTCAGGATGTTATGTTCCTTCGGATAACCATAAAGTTATTCATAATTTTATACACAGCCAGTTGGCGAATGAAGGGTATTTGTACGGCACTGTTTCTTTTCGGGATCTTTATGATTTGTACTTACTTTCGAAAAGAACTGATTTATCGCGTGCCGTTGAGCATATAAAGAGCAAACAAAAGGCTGTTGCTTACTTCGCGTTTGCAAGGCTTGCCCTTGGTCTCGACGAAACATTTTATCCTTATCGTAATTTTAACTTCTGGGTTTTAACGAAAAAGCATTCGCTCAATTACCAATCGCGGTTCTTTTATACTGTATTCCGAAGTGCCATTTTTATTTCGAAACGTATTTTTGGCGGATACGTTTTTCAATTCCTGAAATCGTTGTATTCTAAAGAAATGAGGCGGTCAATTGCCCGTCGTTTGCGCAACCCACGCTGGTACAAAGATCACTTTAACTTTTATAAGCGCTTTTTCTCAAACTAGATTCGACAGAATTGTTGTCAGTAATCGTTTGTTGCGATTTGAATATGGCCTTAATACTATCCGATTTAAATCAGGAAGTTAAGAATGAGTACCGGGCAACCAGAAAAATGGCTTAACCTCATAAAATCAATTAATTTTGCACTGGCTTTCACGAAATACAATTGATCTATGAAAACATATTCAGCCAAACGCCTGTCGTTATACATTACGGCCCTGTTATTTATTTCGAATTTTGGTTTTTTCCTGATTCGGTCGAAAAAGGATTTTGGTCCGGTTTTTTCGATCCTTTTCATTGTTTTGTTCTGTGCGCTTTCCTATTTTCTTGTACTTTTTATACTGAACAGGTATATCAACGAAAAAATTAAACCGATTTATAAAACGATCCGTGAAGTGCCCATCAGCGGGAAAAAAAATAAGTTACTCGAAAAGATTAGCACCACCAACATTGCGGATGTTCAGAAGGAAGTGGAAGAATGGGCTAAGAATCAGACTGAGGAAATTACCCGTTTGAAAGATTTGGAGAAATATAGAAAAGAATTTGTAGGCAATGTTTCGCACGAATTAAAAACACCGATTTTTAATATTCAGGGCTATGTGCTTACCTTGCTTGAAGGGGGAATTGACGATCCCAAAATCAATAAACTATACTTGCAGCGAACCGAAAAAAGTATCGACCGAATGATTTCTATTGTAGAAGATCTGGAATCGATTACAAAACTGGAATCGGGAGAGTTGAAAATAAACCTGATTGACTTTGATTTGGTAAAGCTTACCGAAGATGTGTTTGATCTGGCGCAAATGCTTGCCAACGAGCGTGGTATTTCGTTGCAGTTTACCACGAAAACAGATAAACCGATCATGATTCATGCAGATAAAAAGCGAATCATGGAAGTGATGAATAATCTGGTTGGGAACGGTATTAAATACGGTAAAAAACGGGGTTATGTGAAGGTTGGGTTTTACGATCTGCACGAAACGATCCTGATTGAAATCAGCGACAACGGAATCGGGATGGAGAAAAATGACTTGCCCCGTATTTTCGAGCGTTTTTATCGGGTCGATAAGTCACGTTCGCGCGAAATGGGAGGCACAGGCCTTGGTCTTTCAATTGTGAAACACATCATCGAAGCACACGACCAGACAATAAATGTTAAGAGTGTGATCGACAAAGGAACAACATTTACTTTTACACTCGAAAAGGCCAAATAAATTCCAGGTCTGCATTCCTTTCAGGAAGTGCTTGCTGTCGGGATTCGAAATAAAATCTCAGGAATTGGTATCGTTTCAAATGAAATTGCTAATTTTCAAACAATTTTAAACGAAATATATCAACTCATAAAAAAGTAATCTTTACTTTTAAAACTAAAATCAAAACTACTATGAGCGAAAGTCAATCAAAAATTCTGCTGGTGGATGACGAAGTTGATATTCTGGAATTTATCAGCTATAACCTGGAGAAAGAAGGATACAAAGTATATACAGCCCAAAACGGTGCTGAAGCCATTAAAGTTGCAGAGAAGGCGCTTCCTGATCTGATTATCCTGGATGTGATGATGCCTGAAATGGACGGTATAGCAGCCTGTGAAGAAATCAGAAGAATTCCGGCTTTGCAACATACCATCATTGCATTTCTTACTGCAAGAGGTGAAGATTATTCGCAAATTGCAGGCTTTGAAGCTGGTGCCGACGATTATATCACGAAGCCCATCAGACCTAAAGTTTTGGTTAGCAGGGTTAAGGCTCTTTTGAAAAGGACCTCAGCACCAGGAACCCCTCAGGCCACAATTGTTGAAAGCGCACACACGGTTACCATCGGAAGTCTGGTAATTGATAAAGAACGTTACCTGATCGTGCAAGATGGAAATGAAATGATCCTTCCGCGAAAAGAATTTGAATTACTCTCGCTTTTGGTTTCAAAACCCGGCAAAGTGTTTACCCGCGAAGAAATTTACTATTCGGTTTGGGGCGATAATGTAGTGGTTGGTGACCGCACCATTGATGTACACATTCGAAAACTCCGCGAAAAAATCGGAAATGATCATATCAAAACGCTAAAAGGAATCGGGTATAAGTTTGTGGAATAAAATTTCCCTGCCTTTTTAATAAACGATATAATGCCAGTCTGATCTTATCTGAAAATGGATTAGGCTGGCTTTTTATTTGGCCCCGGGAAACCTGCCACCGAGACACATTTTACAATTCAAACAAGCCTGAATATTAATTTATTATTGCAATTGGGCAATTTAAGATTGGTGCAAAACCTTTTTAAATTCCAATACTAAATTTTTCTATATTTGTACCTTTTAAAAAATAAGGCTATAATTTACGTTCAAATGAGCAATAAATTTCAGGTTTACAAGCAATTAGACCTTTCCCAAATCAACAAGGATATATTGAAAAAATGGGAAGACAACGATACCTTTCATAAAAGTATTTCAACCCGCGAAGGCCACCCTACTTTTGTATTTTACGAAGGACCTCCATCGGCTAATGGAATGCCCGGCATTCACCATGTGATGGCACGTGCCATTAAAGATACTTTCTGCCGCTATAAAACCATGAAAGGCTTTCGGGTGCACCGCAAGGCCGGATGGGATACGCACGGACTGCCAGTTGAATTAGGAGTTGAAAAATCTCTCGGGATAACCAAAGACGACATCGGGAAAAAAATAAGTGTAGCCGAGTACAATGCGGCTTGCCGTACCGAGGTGATGAAATATACCCGCGAATGGGAAGAACTCACCCGCCAAATGGGCTATTGGGTGAATATGGACGACCCCTATATTACGTATGACAATCGTTACATCGAAACCATCTGGTGGTTACTGAAACAACTTTTTGAAAAGAATTTACTGTACAAAGGATATACGATCCAGCCGTTTTCACCGGCTGCCGGTACTGGTCTTAGCTCGCACGAACTGAATCAGCCTGGGTGCTACCGCGATGTGAAAGACACCACAGCCGTAGCACAATTTAAAGCTGTCAGGGATGAAAAATCGGAATTCCTTTTCGATGGCGTAGAAACTGATTTGTATTTTCTTGCCTGGACAACTACGCCTTGGACTTTGCCATCGAACACCGCACTTTGTGTTGGTCCAAAAATTACATATCTGAAAGTCAGGACATTTAATCCCTATACTGGCGCACCGGTTACATTGATTCTGGCTAAAAACCTGTTGGCCGCACATTTCGATCCGAAGAATGCAGAATTGCCTTTTGAAGATTATGCGCAGGGCGATAAAAAAATTCCATACCGCGTTTTGGGCGAATATACCGGAACCCAACTGGAAGGGGTTAACTACGAACAGCTTATTAAATGGGTAAAACCAAAAGGCGATGCTTTTCGCGTAATTACAGGCGACTTCGTAACGACCGAAGATGGAACAGGTATCGTGCACATTGCCCCAACTTTTGGAGCTGATGATGATCGTGTTGCCAAGCAGCATGGCATATCCCCGTTGATTGTTGATGACAGGGACGGAAAGCGCCAGCCTTTGGTTGACCGCAACGGACGGTTCTTTCTCTTGGAAAATATGGATCAGGCTTTTGTTGCTGAATATGTGAATCAGCTTAGTTATTCTGAATTTGCCGGACGTTTCGTGAAGAATGCCTATGACGAAAAACTGACAGAGGATGATGCTACTGTAGATATCGACATCTGCGTGATGCTTAAAAAAGAGAACAAAGCATTCAAAGTTGAAAAACATGTACACAACTACCCGCATTGCTGGCGCACCGATAAACCGATCCTGTATTATCCGCTGGATTCCTGGTTTATCCGTACCACGGCGGTAAAAGATAAAATGATTGCTCTCAACAATACCATCAACTGGAAACCTGCCTCAACCGGAACCGGACGTTTCGGAAACTGGCTCGAGAACCTGGTTGACTGGAACCTGAGCCGCTCCCGTTTCTGGGGAACTCCGCTTCCGATCTGGAGAACCGAAGATGGTGCCGAAACAAAATGTATTGGTTCTACCGAAGAACTGATGAACGAAATCAATGCCGCGGTGGCTGCCGGGGTTATGGATAAAAACATTTTCGAAGGTTTTGAAGTGGGTAACAACCGGAAAGAAAACTATGAAAAGATCGATCTTCACCGACCGTTTGTTGACGATATTTTCCTGGTTTCAGCAACTGGTAAAAAAATGTTCCGCGAGCCCGATTTGATTGATGTTTGGTTCGATTCCGGAGCCATGCCTTATGCGCAACGTCACTTCCCGTTCGAAAATAAGGAGAAATTCAATCAGGTTTTTCCGGCCGATTTTATTGCTGAAGGTGTTGACCAAACCCGCGGATGGTTCTTTACGTTGCATGCTATTGCAACCATGATTGACGAATCGGTGGCTTTCAAAAACATCATCTCCAACGGATTGGTACTCGACAAAAATGGAAATAAAATGTCGAAACGGTTGGGCAATGCTGTTGAGCCTTTTGCAGCCATTGAAGAAAATGGTTCCGACCCGTTACGTTGGTACATGCTGACCAACTCGCAGCCTTGGGACAACCTGAAATTCGACATTTCAGGGGTGGATGAAGTCAAACGTAAGTTCTTCGGAACACTTTACAATACCTATAATTTCTTCGCCATGTATGCCAACATCGATGGGTTTACTTATGCTGAAGAAGAAATTCCGGTGAACGAAAGGCCTGAGTTGGACCAATGGATTATATCATTGCTCAATTCGTTGGTAAAAGAAGTTGGCGAAAGTTACGAAAACTATGAACCTACACGCGCCGGACGAGCCATTTCAGAATTTGTTTCGGAAAACCTGAGCAACTGGTTTGTTCGTCTGAGCCGCAAACGTTATTGGGGCGGTTCGTACGATACTGATAAAGTATCGGCATACCAAACGCTTTACACCTGCTTAAATACAATTGCCAAACTTTCGGCACCTATTGCCCCGTTTTATGCCGATTTGCTTTATACCGACCTGAATAAAATCACTGGAAAAGAGACTGACCAGAGCGTTCATCTGGCCAATTTTCCTGATTTTGAGGAGTCGTTGATTAACTCCGACCTGGAACAAAAGATGGCCCTTGCACAAAAGGCTTCATCGATGATTTTAGGACTTCGCCGGAAAGAAAAACTGAAAGTCCGTCAACCACTGGCTAAAATCATGGTTCCGGTTTTGAATAACGATTTTCAGGTGCAATTTGATGCAGTAAAAAACATTATTCTTTCGGAAGTAAATGTAAAAGAGGTGGAATACCTTACCGATGCAGCCGGAATTATCAGTAAAAAGATAAAAGCTAATTTCAAAACACTCGGGCCCAAATTTGGCAAACTGATGAAACAGATTTCAGGAGAAATAGCCGGGTTTAACCAGGAAGATATTAGCCAGCTCGAAAAAAGCGGAGTTTATGAACTAAATATCGGTGGCGAGGTTATTACATTGAGTTTGGAAGATGTGGAGATTCAGACCGAGGATATCCCCGGTTGGACAGTAGCCAGCGAAGGCGGTTTAACCATTGCGCTCGACATTAACCTGACCGAAGATTTGAAGCAGGAAGGAATTGCACGCGAGTTCATTAATAAGATTCAGAATATACGGAAGGACAGCGACTTTGAAGTGACTGACCGGATCGTATTAAAAATTCAGAAGCACGATTTTTACAACCGTGCGGTTTTGAATTTTAAAGAGTATATCAGCAACCAGACACTTGCATCAGAACTAGTTATGGTTGATCAGGTTGATACCGAACGTTCACATCTGGTTGAGATTGATACCGATGTTGAAGCACGCATTCAGGTTGAACGAAATTCGTAATTCATAAAGTTTCCGGAATACTAAAATGCCTGTTTGAATTAGAAATATTTTTATACTTTTAGAGTCTGAGGCTGGAATTTACAACCGGTTTCAGGAACGAAAACTAAAGCTTTTATGTTATGAGTGAAAAGAACAGATATTCGGACGATGAGTTGCAGGAATTTAAACAACTAATTCTTGAAAAACTCGGGAAGGCTCAAAAAGACTACGAAATGTACAAAAGCTCCATAACCCAGAGCGATGGAAATGATACCCAGGATACCTCTCCAACCTTTAAAGTATTGGAAGAAGGAGCTGCTACTTTGTCGAAAGAAGAAGCAGGAAAACTGGCTCAACGCCAACAAAAATTTATACAATATTTGCAGGCTGCTTTGGTGCGTATCGAGAATAAAACCTACGGCATTTGCCGCGAAACAGGTAAGTTAATTTCGAAGGAGCGTTTACGTGCTGTGCCGCACGCCACTTTGAGCATCGATGCAAAAAATAGTCAAAAGTAAAACGTATTAAAAACATATCCCGAAATGATTGGAGGAGTAATTCTTCCAATCATTTTTTATAACATCATCATGTCAAAATTAAAGAAGTCAATTCTTATTGTTGTTTTGGTTTTGCTGGTCGATCAAATCCTGAAGATATGGATCAAAACAAACATGACTTTGGGGGAGGAATTCTCTGTGATCGGAAATTGGTTCCTGATTCATTTTGTTGAAAACAACGGAATGGCTTTTGGGTTTGAGTTTGGCGGCGAATACGGCAAAATATTCCTAAGCCTGTTTCGGGTAATTGCAGTATTTGGAATTGGCTGGTATATTACGAAACTGGTAAAAAAGGATCTGCCAATGGGATTTATTGCCTGTGTTTCGCTGATTTTTGCCGGGGCAATCGGAAACATCATCGACAGTGCCTTTTACGGCATTATTTTCAACGACAGCTACGGGCAAGTGGCAACGCTGTTTCCGGAAGGTGGCGGTTATGCTACTTTTTTACATGGCCGGGTAGTTGATATGTTTTATTTTCCGTTGGTTTCCGGAGTTTACCCCGATTGGGTTCCATTTGCTGGCGGAAGTGATTTTCAGTTCTTTCGCCCGGTGTTCAACATTGCCGATTCTGCAATATCAGTAGGTATCTTTTCTATTATTATTTTCTACCGGAAACAGTTTAATAATCTGGATGCAAAGCATCACGAAACTGAAACAGAGGATAAAGAAACCGAAACTGAAGTGAAAGAAGAGCAACAAGAGACAGTTGTTGTAACTATAGCGAATGAATCAAAGGAAATTTGATTATTTTGTTTGTTAAATCTCGATGAATTCAGTAAACTTGCACTCCGAAAAAATACGTTCATAGTATCGGTTTTAAATTTCTACCCGAAAAGAAAACCGTCAAAATATTTCAGGGCCTATAGCTCAGTCGGTTAGAGCACCTGACTCATAATCAGGGAGTCACTGGTTCAAGCCCAGTTGGGCCCACTTGAAAATCAAGCAGTTACATTAACTTGTAGCTGCTTTTTATTTTACCGCACTAACAAAAGCACTAACATTCGGTATTTACACCTAGCATTTCTTAGCGTTTGTGAGCACTCAAATAATCGAATTTCCGATTGAGGATTAGGGTCATGAATTGAAAAATGAACGTCAACGACATTCTTTGTGCAGATTATTGCAACCAGAGAAATGACGAGAATAACAAATGTTACCTCCATCGAGCAGATATTAACAGCAAGCTAAGATATATTCCATATAATACCGAATTCTAGGACAGACTTGGTGTTCCCTGTTATAGAATTCGTATTATGTGAGGATAGATCAGCACCTAACTACAGAGCGATACGGCCTAACGGTTTTATAGGTTTTCGATATCCTATAAAATCGAAAGAGAAAGAGTAGCCCCGGACAGTAATATGTGCCTTCTAATACCCTACATAGCAGAAGTAAGAAGATTACAAGCAAAATCGAACGTGCGCACGCTCTTACCCGATTCAGTATTTCACTTTGCTTTTAGGTTGGTGGAAAAGTCTCAATCTACAATACAACATAGAACCAACCACCTTTGCAGGTATGAATCGGTAATAGTCTGTATGAATGTCGGCATTTAGATACACCAAGAGTCTGATAATATTCTAACTCTTCTATTTGGGAATAATAGCCTAGACCTATCTGTACATCAACAATTAGAAAACCTATAGCTACAGCCGCCTTAATCGCCAAACCCGCATTTTGAGAGGTTGGGCGTAAACACCACTTAATCGCAAGTTTAGGCTAAGTTCTTGATTATCATCTATCATCACACTTTGGGATTGTGGATGTTAACCAGTATGAAGAACTATACTCAGGTAAATTATCATTTCAGGCACCTCTACGCCCGATGTTGCATTTTGCGTCATCTCTATTGCACTCATCTTAAAAAGCTTTTAGTCTCGACACAAATACTCAATCGCTGAATACACCTCCGGCTTCCATTCGATAAACATACTGGATTTCAACAGCGGAGGTAATGTCAAGGCCTTGATTCCATTTTAAAGCATACAATAAATCAAGTTCATTTTAGCCTTTACATTTCCGGAGGAGTGAAATATCTTCGTGGTCGGATGAAGCTGAACCTGATCAAAATTGCGTCACCTCCCTCAGACTCCCCCAATATATCAATCATCAATTCAGAATGTCAAATATTCAACTATAGTAATTATAAATCAATACATTAGTGGTTGATATATTTTCAATTTCACTATGATAAATATTTAAAATTGGCACACAAATCCAACAATTGGATCTATAATATATTTGAAACTTGGTTCGAATCCTCTTGCGAGGTTAGGCTGTAATATTCGGTCAAACTGACCACCCTGTGCCGATTTAAATTGACCATGTGTTGCCGATTTAAATTGACCACCTAAAAGTACCCTCTAAAAACTACCTTTTTTCAATGTCGTAATTGATATTCAAAATTGTAAAAATTAT
>JAIBEY010000015.1 GCA_019459525.1 Prolixibacteraceae bacterium | reverse complement strand
CCAATTAACTCTATTTTTTTTTTTTGAAAAAGAAATGTGAATGGGACAATAATCCATATGAGTGGTCATTATATCAATTTCGATGATGCTGCACAAACAAAACAATCATAAGTCCAATATATAATCGCTTAACTATTAATTTTGACCACTCACCATTTTTTTACTTGAATTAATAGAACACAAGGTTAACCATGGTGTTTATTTGAAATTGATCTGGAAACATGCACACTTTTTATTGATCAACTCTGATGAAACAATTCTTAATTAGGTATTCTGTTAATTGCATTAGTCTTCATGCAAACGCCCTGAAACTGGGTATATTTGGGCTCATGGGGTTTCTCTCTAAATAGTGATGGTGTACGTGACTTATTTCAATTATCTTTTTATACTATAAGATTCAACAACATGACAATCGTTAAAGAAAGTTCAACAGAAATAGTATTTAAAAATTCCAACTATCACCTAAACTGGTGGAATGGAAAAAAGCAATTCAGGAAAGCTTGTTCCATTTGGTTTGTATAAATTTCATCTGGAACTTGATGGTTCTTTTACCTATTATGGTAATGTGTAGGTGAAAATTTAGTTCAGTAAATCTATTGCTATAACATTATGCTATATCATTTCCTTCAAGTTCTTAATAAACTCTTTTTATAATGAGACAATTGTCAATAGCCAGGCAGGTTACTAACCGTGAATCGTTGTCTTTCAATAAGTACCTTCAGGAGATTGCTAAATTAGACAGGATTTCTGTAGAACAGGAAGTAGAGTTGGCCAGGCGGATTAAAAACGGAGATATGGATGCACTTCAGATATTAATAAAATCCAATTTAAAGTTTGTTATATCAGTTGCCAAACAATACCAGAATTTGGGACTCCGTCTTCCGGATTTAGTCAACGAAGGAAATTTAGGATTGATTAAAGCAGCTAAGCGCTATGATGAAACAAGAGGATTTAAGTTTATCTCTTTTGCTGTTTGGTGGATAAGACAGGCTATTATTCAAGCTTTAGCGGAACGATCAAGAATGGTCAGGCTTCCTTTAAATAAGATAAATGCCGTTACACAAATAAAAAAGATCTCGGTTATGCTGGAACAGCAATATCAAAGATCTCCTGTCCCTGAGGAAATCGCATCATATCTTGATACCTCTCCTAATTTTGTTTATGATTCTTTAATGATTTCGAAACCAATATTGTCGGCTGATTATACTTTTTCTGAACAGGATGGCAATATTTATGATATTATACCAAATGGGGAATCCAGTCCGGAAAGATCATTAATGAAAACTTCACTTAGTAAAGATTTGGAGCGGGTTATCTCAACTTTAGGGTGGTTTCACGCTGACATTATTCGCTATCATTTCGGATTAGATGGACACCGCCCACATACAATAGAAGAACTAAGTGAAAAATTCAATTTAACACGATCACGGATAAGACAAATAAAAGAAAGTGCGATAAAAAAGATGCGCAAAGAAAAGTGTATTAATGTTTTAAAGGACCATTTTTAACTATTAAAACATAATGAAAATAAACTACCTCGGGGCAAACCCACGAGGAATCAAACAAAGCGAATACACTATACGAAAGCAGTCAAGAGTCGGGGTATTAATCAAAAGAGAATAAATAGGGGAATGTAATCAAAATGCAATCGTCTTTCCTTTCATTGCAGATGTATCTACCAGGAGCTCTCGCTTATAAGCCACAAAACTCTTATAATCGTTGTGTCCTGTAAGACTCATAACTTCCTGATCAGTAAAACCGGCCATAAGTAAATTCACCACTCGTGTGTGCTTATATCCGTATAGTGTATATTTATTGTCGAGTCCCAGTTTATCTTTAACTGGCTTATAGCATTCTGTAAAATAACGTGAATTTGATCTAATTTTGGAGCAATTGCATTTCTATCAATGATATCGATATTTAGGGAAGGTTTCTTTGGGAAAAAGAAGTAAGCAATTGACCCTGAGAGCAAATTAGTCAGGAAGTTTTCAAAACTTCGGTGCTCGCAATGTTCTATCTGGCAGATATTTTTAAGTTCATCGTTAACTGTTTCAATTAGAGCTCTTTTCTTTAGCAGGATTTTGTCGTGAATGTACATCAGACAGTTTTTTCATGTTCTTTCTCAATTTGATAATCAGGTGTATTCCATCGATAAAAAGTTGTTTGAATAAGGTTTTACAGATATACCCTTTGTCTCCGAAGAGTTTTCCAAAGATCTTGTCATGAAACGATTTTTGTTTCAGTGGTTCGTGATCGTCCACGTTCCCCTTGGTGAGCATAAAATCCAGTATTTCGCCTCGGTAGTTGATAATCAGGTGAAGTTTAAAGCCAAAGAACCAACCGATTGAACACTGACCTTTGGGGACCAGACCTTTGAATACCTGGGTTGAATCAACAAAGGATATTCCGGTACACTGCCCCAAACGAAAGGTTTTCAAAAAGATAGCCATTGGCATGGTTGCTTTCTGCTGAAGTTCAACAAAACGGTTATAGCATACAAGACGAGGGAATTCTTTTCGCGAATGTTGATTTACGTAGTGAAGATAAAAGTGTTTGAGATTGCGGAACGGTTCTGTATGAAACAGGATCAGGATGGTGATTACTTCGCTGTCCGACAAAGTATATGAACGGGTTCTTCGTTTTTCATCTGTCTGTTCCGACAGAACGTGGCCGGATTTGGCTTGGTCAAATTCAATACAAAAATCGTCAATAATACAGAAAGTTTCGGTGATTTTATCGACACTGACCATAGGAATATACTCGGTTTATATATTTATATTCCAGACACTTAAACACACATATTTTTTCTATATTTTTCTATATTTTTCTATACATCAAAACATTTTTTTTTACATCGAACTCACGTTAAATTAATCACCTTTTTCGGGGGGCTAATTGCTACATGACTTCCTGTAACGGAATCATTATCTGGTGGCACAAAAGTAGGAACAGACGTCCTTTGTTCTAAAATTGATCGGGAAATGGACTTTGGGCAACGTTCATTTCACATTAAAAACAGCTTACTATCTAAAATACAAACCCGTCCATCTTTCAAAAACCGAGCGGTGTACAATGCGGTAATGCGGATGGTACGTCTCTTCGTAGTGTTTGCTGTGGTGCGCCACAACATCGCCTCTCGACAGGTTTTTCCATATCTGCTTTTCTTCGGTTTTCATATCGGGTAAACGAAGGTTCATTTGTTTAATAACCTTCACAACCTCAGCCTATTCCTTTCTCCAACTTTCAATTTCGGGATTCCTGGCCAACGGCACACTCTCAACCATCGCAAGCAATAAGGTATTGCGCGGGATGACCTTGTTTTTTATCAATAAAAGGTTTATCTGGTAAAAGTCGTGATTCCTACCGAGTGGCTGATACAACAACGAATCGGACCATTCAGGTTGTTGCAATTCCCTGCTCAGCTAATTCCCTGCACTTGTGGTGTCTGGGATCAAATGCCCCGGTCCGTAAGCATCCTGAAAGTAATTTTTGTACAAATCAGTCAAATGAGCTTCACTTTAATTACGACTCTGATGCATGAAAAAGGGGCTGACGTTGAATTTCCAACGTTAGCCCCCATTAAGGCAATTCCTTATTTCATTGTGCGCCTCTTTATCATACCATTACTTTTAGCGACTGAATCAATCCGTCTTTCAATTCAAAATGATAGTATAAAACTACCGGACTTCCATCAAACAAGCCTGAAACTTCTGCCGACAAGATGCCCGTAGTGTCTGCTACTGTATATTCAATAGGTTTCATTACGATTTTAAATTTCTCGTTTGCATTTGCAATCCATTGTTTGATTTCGGACCGCCCATTGTAAGTTTGGCCTTCGTCAAAGACTATTGCTGATTCCGAAAAACAATTGGCATAAGCGAAACTGTCGAAATTGTCCTGTGCTTTTACTAATTCTGACACTACATCTGGTAAATTCATTGCGTCTAATTTTTAGTGTTATTAAATAGTTGGTATTGTTCCTCCGTCGATTACATATTCTGTTCCTGTAAGGTAATTGGCTCGGGGCGACACCAAAAAGCCAACCAGTTCTGCCACTTCCTTGGGCTTTGCAGGTCTGCCAAATGGTATTCCACCTAAAGCATCCATTACGCTTTGCGTGGCTTGTTCAATTGTGCTCATCGAACTTTCAGCTATCCGTTCCATCATTTTGATGGCAGATGTTGTCATTATCCAGCCTGGAGATACTGTGAGTACCCGAATACCTTTGGGTGAAACTTCGTTCGACAAACTTTTACTGTAGTTGATTAATCCTGCTTTTGCCGCTGCATAAGGCAATGTAGAGTCATACAAGGGTAACCTTCCCTGAATGGATGCAATGTGGATGATAACACCGCTTCCCCGCTCAATCATTTGCGGTAAAAACCGCCTGTCCAAACGAACGGGTGCAATTAAATTTGTCTGGATAGTGCTTTCCCAATCTTCATCGGTTAAAATGGCAAAACCTCCACCCGGTGTTTCCGAACCTCCAAGGTTGTTTATCAAAATATCAAGACGTCCATGTTTTGCTAAAACTTCGTCAACTACTTTTTGAGTGCCTTCCGGGTTGCTTAAATCCGCAGCAATAAAACGAAGGTTTTCGTTAGCGGCTTCGGGTGCATTTCGTGCCGTAATAATTACAGTGGCACCTGCGTTTAACAATCGCTCTGCAATGGCTTTTCCTGTTCCTTTTGTACCACCGGTTACCAAAGCAATCCGGCCCGATAACTCATTGTTGAAATTAAATATCTGCTCCATTCTTGAACTATTTTAGTGCGAAATTAGAGCGTATGGTTGGTTTACACAAGTACTGAAAAACGAATTGCATAGTGATAAATTCTTCTCCTATTGCACCATACAGAACATTGGATTAATTTTGTCATATGTATGAAAAAAAGATACCGTTAAGCCTGAATTGTGGTCTCGACCTGATTGGTGAAGTACTTTACGGGAAATGGAAGATCCGATTGTTGTGGTTCATCAACGAGGGTTACAAACGCCCAAGTGAATTGCAACGCAAAATTCCTGATGCTTCTCGTAGAGTTTTGTATATGCAATTGAAAGAATTGGAAGACCACGAATTGATCACAAAGAAAATCTATCCTGTTGTTCCGCCAAAAGTGGAATACAGTTTAACCGAATTTGGGAAGACATTAATTCCTGTGATTGCAGTTTTAGGTCAATGGGGAGATGAAAATCAGGAACAATTGCGATCTCTCATTATAAAAAGACCAGAAAACCTATCAGGTTTGTAAGCTATTGTTTTGGAAGTACTGCTGGGTTGCTCACAGCGTAGGAAGCTCCACGCAGGGGCGAATTGAAAGTCCCGAATTCTCGGGATCAACTTGAAAAACGGCCTAAGCGGAAAGATGCCCACCGCAAACCACTGCTACAGCACTTGGACGGATAGCTTGCTATTATAGCATGTATTCGATTCATTAAACATGTGATAATTAACCAAATAAAATTTCAGTCGATGTATTCAACGTGACGTGCGTTTACATGTTCTGTGAAGTGACCTTATATAAAATGTTGGGGTTATGTGCTATATTGTTCTCCATTTACAGGATGATTTGCTTGGCAATTTCAGCTGCTAAATCGTCAAGGCTGACTGTGCCAGTATTGCATAAGATGATTATTGTAGAACCATCTTCAAGTATATGAAAAAGCATTGCCTGTGCTCCCATGATACTACCAGGTCTTTTAACAATAGTGTACATTTTATGATTGATCTCATATTTCAAATATACCCAAACGCCTAAACCATATTCACCAAGTCCCGACGTGAACATTTGGTTTAAGGTTTCTTGCTTTAATAGTTTACCAGCAAACAACGCATCTGAAAATTTCATGATATCGTTTGCCGTAGAGTACATCGCTCCTGCGGCATACCAATTTTCCATATAAACCGGAAGATCGCAAACAAGCCTTTTGAGATCAGACCTATAAAAGTAAGTGTCCGCCAGTTTATCAATGATCTTATCTTGTGATAATAAACCGGAATTAGTCATTTGCAAAGGTTGGAGTAACTTTTCTTCCAAATTCTGCTCATAGGATTTACCGGTCATCTTTTCTATAATCTTTCCAAGAATAATAAAATCGGCATTGTTATAATCAAATTCCTTACCTGGCTCTTTAACCAGTGCGTCGCTGCAAAATTTAGTCAGCAACTGATCTGAAGAGAAAGGGTGTTGGTATTGCAGAATGCCATTTTTCAGAACACTGTCCAAAGATGCACCATTTTCATCCATATTCCGCATACCTGAAGTCATGTTCAAAAGCTCTCTTACTGTCACTTTTTTGCCACCTTCTCCTTTATATTCAGGCAAATAGGAGACAATAGGTTTTTCTAAATCTACTATTCCTTTCTCAACTAATTGCAGAATTAAAACGGAAGTAAATGCCTTGGTGATGGAAGCGATCTTGTATTTTGTGTCAATTATATTGGGTACTTTAAAAGACAAGTTCGCAAATCCAAAGCTTTTCTCAAAAATAATCTTTGATTTTTGCTTAATAAGAATAGTGCCATTGAAGTTATTTTTCACCGTAAATGAATCAATGAATGCATCAACTTTTGATATTTGAGCATAGGAATTGCTAAATATTGAGATTATTAGAGCAAGTGCTAAAACGATTTTTTTCATAATTCTCTTTAATTTTTCTTTATGACGAGTTCAAAAGGGAAATGTTACAGGTGTTTGGTGATAACTAGAAGTGGCACAAAGTCCCGCCAGACTACAGGGCAGTAGTTTTTCGATAAATTTCGTGCGGCGTGAATTTTAAATTCTAATTTTCTGGCGACGAGCCAATTTTGCCCGACTGGCCTATAGTTTGTATCAATATCACATACTCAATTCAATAAATATGTGATAATTATTCTACTTAATTTGAATTTTTCTCAGATAATTGAACTCTATCTGTCTCACAAAGCTCACTTCATAGGTATCACGGACCTTCTGAATAGCAGCAAAACGATCTAAACAACTTGCGTTTAAATACACTATAAAGTAGGAAGTTACACGCAGGGCGTATTGTCTCGCCTAAGGCGAGATCAAGCCGAAAAGCTGCTTGAGCGGAAATATGTCCACCGAAAACCACTGCTGCCAGGCTTGACGGGTAGCTTATGCTATGTTTAGTTCTTCTAGTTTTCAATATTTTAGAATCAAATTACTTAATAAGAATCTAGTTTCGGCAATGTCTTTGTTCTTGCGGCATACAAGTCAAAACCTCCTTTCCCTCCTGGTTTGTTAGATGAAAAAATCAACATTGTATCATCAAATTCACCAAATGGAACAATAATCGGACGATATTCGTCATATTCTGAATTAATTTTATCCCCCAAATTTTGTGGCTGAGACCATTTTCCATTCAAATACTGTGAGAAATATAAATCAAATCCGCCATAACCGCCCTCCCTATCTGATGTGAAGACCATTATATTCCCTAACACAAATGGACATTTATCATTAAAATCACTTGACAAAGCATTCACTTTTATAATTTCTTGGGTGATGGCACTTTGATAATTGGGATTAATTGCGTCTTCCTTGAAAGTTGATTCATAAATATTAAATATTCCCATTTCTCTGTTACTACAGAATACAAGACTTTTATTACCGCTAAATATGCAAGGGTACATGTCATCATACCCGGAATTAATAGAAACAAAAGATTTGGGCTCGTTAATTATTTTTTTTGCACTATAGGTGCCAAAATCCAACTTCTTTGTTGAGGCATACTTTATGTCAAAGTCGCCTGATTCATTATTTGCATAGAAAAAATATTCAAAAGCTTCATCGCTAAAGAAATAAAATGGTCCAAATTCATCAAACTCACTATTGATAGTTTCTAAAACTTTATTGGCGTATTCATTATTGCTGTTCATGTCACTAACAAATGAGATATTTAAAATATCATCTTTGGGGTGATAAGAAATGTCCAAGCTTTTATGGATGATATCAAAATTGTTCCCTGAACTATTTCTATTTGTAGAAAAATAAATTCCTTGTCTGAATCCTGGATATGGTAGATTCGAGTTATAATCATCAAAAGTAGAGTTAATATTTTCCAGATTTACAGGCAATTCAGTTACAATTGTCTCGTAAGTAAAATCATAATCATCATCCTTGTTGAATATTTTAATACAACTTGTCAATGTTATTATGAAAGCGAAAAGCAAAATTTTTAATGTCTTCATGAATATTTGATTTTCAATATAGGTTTTCTTTACAGATAGTTTTTTTATGGTTAAGGTTGCTTTCATTTAAAATTAAACACAAACTAGGAAGCTACACGCAGGTGCAGATTGTCTCGACTAAGGCGAGATCAAGCCGAAAAGCTGCACGAGCGGCAAGATGCCCACCGAAAACCACCGTTGCCATCGGCTACTGAAGTTATAGGGCGTTTTCAATTCGTTAATCGCACGTTCCAGAACTGAATCTTTTTTATTCATGTAATCATCAATCGTTTGTTTACTTCAATGTCAGGCTTAACACCACTGTTTACAAATCTTTTTTCGCCTATCGGATAGCAAATACGTCTGGTACAAATTCTGGCATATCCTCCTCCCGGTAATCCAGGTACCACTAATGGCGAACCTGCTGAGCCTCAGGTTTCTTCACCAATCAATTTTGGTCTGTTGGGCGTTTCATAGATATAAGATTTTTTGCATCTCGCATATATGAAAGCAACAATGTTAAGAAAAGAATGTTGATTGGGGTGATCCTAGAGGCATATCAGCTCCGAGGTGAAACACTGTACATTCCTACAGATTAGTGAGCATTCGTCAACTACAGTTAGATCGGAAATATTAAAAATTAGTTTCCGTGTTATCAGCTTCTCAGTTGTAGTTTCTTTTTCTGTGTTTCTTCATTCATAAACTTTACCACAGTATGATAATCTTCAAGCAAATGGTTCGACCTTTCTCCGCTTAAGTGCACCAAAAGAGAGTTAGAGATAACTCTCTTTTTTATTTCACTTCAATTCGTTACGGATAGCCATATTCACACTCACTTTAAATGTGGAAGTTGGTGGAAAGATTTCCGGGTTTACTATTCTCATTCATTGCAACTTCTGTTGAAATACCAACACAACATAATCATTACAGGACTCAAAAGTTTAAATAAATGTTAAAATCTAGTTCGATTAGTGCCGAACTAAAAAAACTGATTATATTTGTGCCATAATTATTCAAAAAAATGGAAGATTCTGAACGACTTAAAAAGCAAAAGGAGTTAATCGAACAGATTGGCCGACAAAATGAAAAGGAAGGTTTCCAGCCTGTAGCGGCAAGAATTCTTGGTTTGCTAATGGTGATGGATAAGGAAGAATATACCTTTGAAGAGATTGTTGAAGAGATGCAAATCAGCAAAAGTTCGGCAAGTACCGCCCTTAAAAATCTGGAGATACGAGGCATCATCGAGTACGTTACCTATTCAGGCGATCGCAAACGGTATTTCCGCTTTGTTTCCGGAGAAATTGTTGGAATGATTGATGAAATGGAAAACAAGATGATAAGAAACCTGGCAACCATTAACCAGATCATCGAATTAAAAAAAGATCCAAATTCGAGAAATGCAACTTTTCTAAAAAATGTTTTAAAAGGGATGGAATTCTTTATTAAGAACCTGGAGGAATTAAAAATTCAATATAAAAGAGAACATTAATTTTTTTGTCCATTTGGTTCGTTTTATTCAGAACTAATTATTAAAATCAGAACAATATACTAAAAATGAAACAATTAACAATTTTATTATTACTCGCGCTTCTCGCCTTTCCGGAGGAAGGGAAAAGCCAGGAGCAATATTCGCTGAATGACCTGTTGAAACAGGCTATTGAAAATAGTCATCAGGTAAAAAAAGCTGCCTTGCAGCAATCTGAAAGTGCATTAAAAACAAAGGAAGTTATCGCCAACGGGCTTCCTCAGGTCGATGGTAGTTTAAATTATTCCAGAATGGGCATCCCTGAAATCAGCATTTCTCCTGAAATGATTGAAATGCTGCCTGAAGAAATTGCTCCCATAGTAAGCGGATTGTCTGACATCAAGGCATTGCACACCACTTCTGCCGGAGTTACCGTTAGTCAGTTGCTTTACAGCAAATCGTTTTTAACCGGAGTTAAACAGGTCCGCAAAGCTGAAGAACTGTATAATTATATGCTTCAGAAAACCGAAGAAGACATTATTCATGATGTTTCGGCAGGTTATTACCAGGTGCTG
This sequence comes from Prolixibacteraceae bacterium, assembly GCA_019459525.1. Classification (GTDB taxonomy): domain Bacteria; phylum Bacteroidota; class Bacteroidia; order Bacteroidales; family Prolixibacteraceae; genus Aquipluma. Next base: position 11,316 of record JAIBEY010000015.1, on the reverse strand, counting down.
ATGAACTATTCGAACCTGAAGGTATTGAATGATAACATCGCCAACCTGGAAAAACTCTACCAGATTCTGAAACTTCAGTATGAGAATGACTTTGTGAAACAAACTGATGTCAGCCGTCTGAAAGTAACCCTGACGAACCTGAAAACACAACGCGAAACCCTCAGAAACGGAATTGATGTTCAACAACGGATATTGAAAATTATTTCGGGTGTTCCGGTTGAGAAAGAAATAACACTGGATACGGCGATCGTTGGCAAAATAGAATACCACCAGCCGGTAATGTCTGAATTTGTGCTCGACGTATTACCCGAATATCAATTACTGAAAAAACAAAATGAGCTGGCTGGCTTGCAAATTGAATCAGACAAAGCGGCCTTTTATCCCAATTTGGCAGCTTTCGGACAATTTACCTATTCGAGTTATGCTACCGAATTTAAATTCAACGATTTCAGCAACATGAATACCATCGGATTGAAAGCAACGATCCCGATTTTCAGTTCGGGAATGAGAAAAAATAAAGTAAAACAATCGCAACTGAAACTTCAGCAAAATCAGGAAGACTTTGACCTGAATAGAAAATACCTGGAAACAGGCTATCAGAATTCAGTCAATTCGCTACTCTCTTCCTGGTCGAACCTCCAGGATCAGCAGGAAAATAAGGCGCTGGCCAATCAGGTTTACGGACAGGTAAAACTTCAGTTTGATGAAGGAATGGCTTCGCTGACAGACCTGTTGAATGTCGAATCATCACTTTTGGATGCCGAAAATTTATTTAATCAACAGCTTTTAAAATATAAACTGGCCGAAATAGAACTACTCAAAGCCACAGGAAAACTAAAAACATTAATAAACTAAAATAGAAAATGAAGACTGTAAAACAAATTTCCGTTGCGCTGATTATCCTTGTAATCGTAGGTTTGGCAGCGTATAAATTAAATTCGAACAAAGAAAAAATCAGGACAACAACAGAACTGGCCTCGCAAACCATCTCCGAAATTCCTGTAAAAATAGTTTCGCCGAAAACCGGCACCATCAGCAAACAAATTTCGACCACCGGAACGGTGAGCGCTACCGAAGAACTGATGGTTTTATCGGAAACCCAGGGGAAAGTGAAAAAAATACACAAAAACGTGGGCGACCGTGTTCAGAAAAACGAGGTGATTGTTGAGGTTGACGATGAAACCATAGCTGCCAATGTGCTGGTTGCCGAAGCCAACTTCGAGCAGCAAACCAAAGATATTGAACGTTTGCAGCGTCTTGAACAGGGAAACGCCATTCCGAAACACGATCTGGAACAGGCACGCATCGGTTTGAAAAAAGCTGAAGCCGATTTGATTACTGCCCGCAAAGCCTTGCGCGACACCAAAATAAAGGCGCCAATCTCAGGTATCGTCAACAAACGATTGGTTGAAAACGGACAATTTGTGGCCGGAGGCATGCCCATCTGCGAAATTGTAAACACGTCAAAACTAAAAATATGGGTTAAAGTTCCGGAGAAAGACATTTTTAAACTTGCAAAGGGACAAGTAGTTAACGTAGCCATCCCTTCCTTACCCGGAAAAACATTCACCGGAAAGATCAATTCGATTGGCGAAAAAGCTGACAATGCCATGAAGTTTGATGCTGAAGTAGTGATGGACAACCGCGACGGCGACCAGCACCTGAAAGCCGGACTTTTCAGCGAAGTACTGATTCCGGTTGAAGCTTCTGAAACCATACTGATTGAAAAAACTGCGATTACGGGAAGTATGAAAAATCCTTCAGTTTTTGTGATTGAAGGCGACAAAGCAGTTAAGAAAGAAATCATCATCAACGAGAGTGATGAGAAATTCGTTGAAGTTATAAGTGGCCTAAACAAGGAAGACCTTGTGGTTGTAAGCGGACAGTTGAACCTGAACGATGGCGACCGTGTAAAAATTATTCAATAAGCACACCATGAATATAACCGATATCTCAATAAAAAGAACGACCATTCCGGTCGTAATCTTTACCATTCTGGCACTGGCTGGTATTTACAGCTACACCCGCCTGAATGTTGAACTGATCCCGAACATTGACATTCCTGTGAATGTGGTAATGACTGTTTACCCCGGAGCAGCGCCCAGCGAGGTGGAAAGCTCGGTAACTAAACCGATTGAAGATGCTGTTTCGGGCATGGAAGGAATTGACAAGCTCAACTCCTACTCGTTCGAGAACATGTCAATCGTAGTTATTCAGTTGAAAGACGACATGGACGCTGACATATCGCTTCAGGATTGTGAACGCAAGGTAAACATGATTCAAAGCGATTTGCCGGAAGATGCCCAACTGCCCCAGTTTATGAAAATGGACATGAACATGATGCCTATCATGAGTATCGCAGCTTCGTCGAACATGCCGGAACAACAATTCTATGATCTGATCGATTTAAATATCGTTCCCTATATTTCTCAGATTAAAGGTGTTGCCCAGGTTGAAATCATAGGTGGTAATCAACGCGAAATACAGATTAAAGCCGACGCCCAGAAACTGCAGCAATACGGCATTTCACTGTCGTTGCTGAAACAGATGATTACAGCATCGAATCTCGATTTTCCGGTCGGAAATATTAAAGACGATCAAACCCGTTCACTGATCCGGTTAAGCGGAAAATTTGCTTCGGTTGACGAAATTGGGGAGCTGATCCTTCGTACATCGGCCGATGGATCAACCATCAAAGTTAAAGATGTTGCCACCGTAGTTGATGGAAATAAAGAAAGTACCAAACTGGCACGTATCAACGGCACTCCGGCCATTGGTTTGTCGGTTACGAAACAGAGTGGGGCCAATGCGGTTGAAATCAGCGATGAGGTTCAAAAACTTTTCAAGGATTTTGAGACCAAATACAGCACCCAAAACCTGAAATTCACCACTGCCAGCGACTCCTCAGTATTTACGAAAGATGCCGTTAACAGTGTAATGGTCGATCTGATTTTTGCTATCGTCCTGGTATCAATCACCATGTTGTTGTTCCTGCACAGTTTCCGGAACCTGCTGTTTGTGGTCGTTTCCATACCAACCTCTATTATTTCAACTTTTGTCATCTTCAACATCTTCGGGTTCTCGCTTAACCTGCTCACTTTGCTGGCCATGTCAATTGTGGTCGGGGTAATTGTTGACGATGCCATTGTGGTTCTGGAAAACATCTACCGCCACATGGAGGAAGGTAAAAAACGCTGGCAGGCATCGCTCGATGCGACCAAAGAACTTGGGATTACCGTCGTTTCAATAACCATCGTACTTATTGCAGTGTTCCTGCCTATTGGTATTACCAGCGGAATAACCGGCGAATTGCTTCGTTCGTTTTCACTGGTTATCGTGTTCTCCATTTTAATCAGTTTGCTGGTATCTTTCACGCTGGTTCCATTACTGACTTCGCGCTTCGGAAAAATTAAAATACTAAAGAAAAGCAGTTTGCTCGACCGTATCCTGATGGGATTCGAGTCGGTGATTAACGGCATAAAAAGCTACATCATGTCGGCCCTGCACTGGGCATTGGGTCATAAAACAGTAACACTGGTTTCGGTGGTACTGCTTTTATTCGGTTCGTGTTCACTGGTGTCAAATGGGTATATCCAGACAGAATTTATGGATGCCGGCGACCGCGGTGAATTTATACTGAAAGTGGAGCTTGAAAAAAATGCAACACTCGACGAAACCAACAAAATGTGCGCTAAAGTTGAAGAGGAACTGATGAAATATCCTGAAGTTGAGTTGCTTTTCACCAAAGTAGGTTCTGAAGGTGGAAGCATGTCGTTCAACGAAACCCCGAATACGGCAGAAATCAATGTTAAACTTGTTGACAAAAAGAAACGGAATGTTTCGTCCAAAGTATTCAGTATTCAGGCAAAAAATGCCATGTCGGAGATGTTCGCAGGGCCTAAATTTACGGTGAACGAAGTCAGTATCATGGGAACAACGACCCGTCCGCTTGAATTAATCGTGCGTGGCAACAATTACGATGAAGTAAGGCAGTATGCAGCCAAAGTTTTCGAGATTGCCAAAAATGCCCAGGGTACAACCGACGTTGAAACTTCGGACGAAGAAGGAAATCCGGAACTGAACATTGAAATCGACCGGGATAAACTGGCCAAAGTCGGCCTGACACTTGGTGAAGTTGGCGCAGAGCTGCGTATCGCTTTTGCCGGAGACAATGACCTGAAATACAAAGAATCAGGCGAAGAATACGACATCAACATTATTCTCGACGAGTTCAACAAAAAGAGCAAAGAGGATGTGGAAAATATGTCGCTGATTACCCGCTCCGGAAGCATCATTAAACTGAAACAGATTGCCAGTGTAACCGAAAAGAAAGGTCCGGCCATGTTAAACCGCTTCAATAAATTGCCTTCAGTTTCCATTACCGGGCAGGTAGCCGGAAACACCATTGGTACCATTGGTGAAGAAATTCAGACAAAACTGGCTCAGGTTGAAAAACCGATTGGTGTTGATGTCGTTTACGCCGGTGACCTGGAAAACCAAACTGAATCGTTCGGCAGCTTGCTTGTTGCCCTGATTGCCTCGATCCTGCTGGTTTATTTGACCATGGTTGCCCTTTACGACAGCTACGCCTATCCGTTTGTGGTTATGTTCTCCATGCCGTTGTCCATTATCGGCGCTTTGCTGGCGCTGGCCTTGGCCGGGAAAAGCATGAGTTTGTTCTCCATTATGGGTATCATCATGTTGATGGGACTGGTTGCCAAAAATGCGATCCTGGTGGTTGACTTTGCCAACGATTTGGTTGAAAAAGGACACAAAGTTTACGACGCCATTGTTGAAGCTACCAGCCTTCGTTTCCGCCCGATTTTGATGACCAACCTGGCCCTGATCTTCGGGTTGCTCCCGCTGGCCCTTTCGAGTGGTGCGGGCGCCGAGTGGAAAAGCGGTATCGGTTGGGTACTGATTGGTGGTTTGAGCAGCTCGATGTTCCTCTCACTGATTATCATTCCGGTTATTTACGTGCTGATTTCAAAAATGCTGAAGAAAGATGAAATGAATGCGAAGAAACATTTCAGGGAAATTACAGAAATAGAGCATGTAGTTCCTGAAGTAAAATCGCTTAATTAACCGGTTAACAAACATAAAAACTCAGATAAGTTCAGAAAACAGATTTTGTTGTAGTCCTTCCTTGTCTGGTAAGCTCCAGACAGGGAAGACAGCGCAAGTACAAAATGGAAACGAGCTTTTTCGTTTTTCTGAAAAAGAGTACCACTACCCCAAAAGAGAAAATGAAGTTTGGTATTTAGGTGCAAATAAAATGGTAGTAATGGATAAACAGAAGCAGACCATCACGAAAGTGGCCACTAAGCTCTTTCTTCGTTATGGATTCAAGAGCATTACAATGGACACGGTCGCCCGCGAAGGACATATTTCAAAGAAAACAATCTACAAGCATTTTAGTAATAAAGAAAGCCTGATTACAAATGTGCTTGACGAGTTAGGACTGAATATCAGAAAGATGACAGACTCCATTGTGAAACAGTCTGACAATTGTCTCGAAGCCTGTTATTTTGTCTATTTCAACATTTTCGGACAATCGAACACAAATAACTCACTAATACATTGGACATTAAAAAAATATTATCCCACGTGTTACGAGCATTTTTACCAATACCTGTGGATGGTTTTGCAGAATACCACCTGCTCGGTTATTAAAGACGGAATCGATAAAGAACTGATTCTGGAAGAAGTTGATCCCCGCGGATTTTGCTATGTTACAACCAATAGTTTACTGAATATCACCAACCGGACTCAGGTTATTAAAGCAGAATTTGATATTGCAGAATTAATTGAAAAAACAATTTACTACGACCTCAGATCTATTTTAACACCTTCGGGTATGGTCCTGCTACCCCTGACCACACAAAATAAACAGAAATTCAAGCACTTACAGTTAACTTAATACATAAGAATATGGAACTTGAAAAAATAAAAACGGTTGCCACCACCATAACAGCTACTCTGGAAGAAGAAGGAATTATGTCGTTGGAAGAGTTAAAAGATCTTACCAACCTGGAAGAAAACGATGTTTTATTAGCCCTGGACTGGCTACACGGAGAAGAGCGTGTTGAACTCTTGCCTACAGGTAAAGTTGTGAGCGTAATGCTGGTATTTTAAAATTTCGACAAAATATGTTGGCGGAAAGTGCTGATTATTTCCATTTTACCTTGCTTTGCTCCATCTCCGAACGGATTTCAGACTCGGTCAAGGGTTCTGCAAAGACTTTGAAATCACCGACTTTACCATTAAAGAATCGCTGATCGGGGAATTCTTCGTTACGTCCAATCATCCATTTGGCCCGCGACGAAAGATTAACAGGTTTATCGAGCATAAAGGTTCCGGCTTCTTTGCCATCCATAAAAATTTGTAGTTTTCGGTGATTGCAAATTCCGGCGATGTGGTGCCAGTTATTTTCCCAATTTTCAGGAAGAGGGACGGTACAGGTTCCCTGCCCCCACCCTCCTGCAAAAAATGTAAGAGATCGGTTATCCTGCTGAAAAACAATATAATCTCCCTTGGTAATAATATCAGCCATTCCCTGTTGCCTTACCGGAAATATCCATGCCATAACAGTGATTTTATCCTGCATTTGATCCAGACTTCGGGCCGGCTTAAATTCTATGAACTTTTGATTATTTACAGGCTCATCCTCTTGAACTAAAATACCGTGATTACTCAATCCTGAACTGTCGGGAATAGTATCCCGTCCAATCCTATTGTTCATCGAAATATCAATTATTCCTGACCCGGCATTCGAATCGTACACCTTTATCCGGGTCGATACCTTATCAACTTTTAATGAATACATACCGGTATCGGGAACATTCAATTGATGTTCAATCTTCTTCAATTCTCCGGGATTTGTTCCCACCCAGTCTTCCTGAATCAGTGAATCATTCAAAAAGACCTGAAATGCCGAGCTGTCGCGGTAACCGCTACTATTCTGAACCCAATATTGATACATTGGGTTGAGTTGTTTCCTGAAAACGGGAGGGCATAAAATACGGCTGGCCTGGCTCCTTTTAACCTGTCGATCACCAGAATCCGATACCTGAATTGATTTTTCGTCCAGGTTATCAACGCGAATCTTTCTCTTTCCTAAAGGATAAAGCCTGCATTCCAGCGAATCCTGTTTCGTCGATCGCCCTTTGACCCAAACATTTTTTCGGGCATATTCTTTACCATCCACGTAGAGCCTGATCGTTTTTGTTCCATCACTTCCCCTATTTTGAAGCGTAAACCTGATTCCAAAAACCTGACCGGGAGTAACCTTTCCCGGAGAAAAACTGAAACTTTCAACTGCAATTGCCGAGGCCTCCGCGGTTTCCGACCTTCCGGAGAAATCCACACGACTAAATGCCTGTAAAGCCGGGGCGGAGTCCATTTCAAATGCAAGTTCCCCACCATTTAGGATTGCGGCATGCGACAGCCATAGTTTAGGATAGTATAAACCATTCATTTTTAACTTTTTGACATAGAAATTCTGCTCAGAATTATTTACGGATTTAATTGTAAATTTCTTTCCTGAGGCCAGATGAAGGGTTACTTTTTCGAAAATTGGTGATCCCGACTCGTAAATAGGTCGCCCCGGACAAAACGGATAAAAACCCATAGCGCTGAACACGTACCAACTCGACATCGAACCCAAATCATCGTTTCCGGGAAGTCCGTCGGCCGAATTCGCATAATTCGTTCGCATAAATTCGCGAACCCATTTTTGCGTCAGGAACGAGCTTTGGGTGAAATTGAACAAATACGGAACATGCAGCGCCGGTTCATTATCGAAAATAATCGACTGGTCAGAAAGCGCAGAATCAAGCCTGAGCGTAAATGCCTTATCGCCACCCATCAGGTTAACTAAATCAAGCGGATTGTGGGGAACAAACATGGAATAAATCCATTTATCACCTTCTTTGTAGCCCAGGCTTTCGGGCTCCGGAATATACTGATTGGCTCGTCGCGGAACCAGAAACATCGATTCTGGATGCAACAAATGGCGGTAATTAAACCCACGCTGCCGAAATTGCCGGTAACCAGTAGTGTCCTTTACGGTTTCGGCAAACTGAGCCAAAGCCCAATCGTTATATGCAAATTCAACGGTTTTAGTAACCGATTCCGAATGGCTAAAAGAAACGAACCCAGACCGGAGGTAATCAGCAAAATCGGGGTCACCGGCACAGGAATCCAAAGAAGCTTTCATGGCATTGTAAGCCAATGCGCTATCGAAATTCCGAATTCCCTTCAGGTAAGAATCTACAATTACCGGAATGGAATGATAACCGGTCATCGGGCCCTTGGGCAGCTTACCGGTTTGTCCGAACTGATCGAGCATAGACCGGATCATGTCGTTCTGCCTTTCCGGAGCAACAAGGCACAGTAACGGATGCAGCGAGCGAAAGGTATCCCAGGGCGAGAAGGCCCCATACTGATTTGTCCCTTTGGTTTGCTGAATTTTACGATCTGATCCACGGTAAAATCCGTCCACATCCGAGATAATCCACGGAAGAAGCAGCGAATGATAAAGCGCTGAATAAAAAATAGACCGATTGGTTTCCGAGTGATCTTCAACTTCTATTGTAGCTAAAAGATCGTTCCACTTCTGCTGGTTTTTACTCTTGAACAGATCAAAATCCCACGTATCCGATTCCACATCCAGATTCCGGAGAGAGCTTTTAAAATCGACAGTAGAAACACCGATCTTCATGAGGATCACATTCTCCCCGTTGTTCTTAACCGGAAACGATAAAATACAACCGTCATCCACATCCTCCCTGTCAATAAAATCCGCATTCAACAAAATTACGGAATTGAATACTGAACCCTGGATCATTCGTTTCGATTTTGTATCGATGTGTCCCATGTTACCTATAAAAATCTGCGGCTTGACCTGGGCCGGAAAAGTAAACCGGAACATACCTGTTCGCGCCGAGGCAGTAACTTCAGCCAAGGTGTGGTTATCGCTAAAGCCAACACGATAATATCCGGCTTCAGCTTTTTCATTTTGATGCGAAAACGGTCTGCCAAAACCGGTTATCTTTTTCTTTCCACTACCCGAAATTGGCATAATTTTAACGTTTCCGCCAGAACCACCGGGATACCCGCTATGATGGTTAACACAACTGAAACAGTAAATTAGACTATCCCGGTAATCGTATCCATTTGCATCGCCGACACGGGTTTCGGGCGTTAGTTGAACAAAACCAAAAGGAGCAACTGCGCCGGGATAGGTTCCACCCTCGGCTCCCCACCGGGTAAGCTGTTTTGAATTGCTTGTCCCGATAAAAGGGTTCACCTGTTTAACCAGATCCCCGGCACAAACCCGAAAACTTGCAACGGATAAAACAACAAGGATGAAGATTGAATAGCTTTTCATTTTAAGATGCTTATTGGGTGTCATTACATTCGCTTTATTCAAACATTACGGTCTTTTACTGCCTGACTGCTCTTGCATTTTAAGCTCAGCGTAACAGTAACAGGACCAAAATCAGTACGCTTTAGAAACTACAAACAAAAAAACATACCGGAATTATCGGATATATGGTTGATTTGAATAGCAACGGCATTTATGCCGTTGAAAGATGAATAATCCGTATTTTGGCTTTAGCCTAAACATTCAATTATTTAATCTTCTCCTGACCTAAAAGTCAGGGCTATTCATAACCGATAATTCCGCTTAAATCAATCGGTTATTTAACTTGAAATTGATAAGCTTTTCCAGAGACAGTAGCCAGTTCGTATATTCTCCCGGAAACCGTTGGTAAATCAATCAGTTTAGCTCCCGAAGTATTCAGAAAAGAAACCTCAATCGGTTTCTGCAACAACGGATTGTAACTTTCAGAAGAAGATTCGGTTAATTTAACTTCATGCCCTGACAATTCTCCGGAGACTTTAATCCGGCAATTTCCGCCTAACCTCGAAAAAACAGTAAGCTCTTCAATTTTGCCTTCTGTCCATTTCATATCAATTACAAAACCGCCACGGGCGACCAACCCTGTAACTTGTCCCGAAGCCCATGCTTTGGGCAGGGCTGGCAATAAATGAATGTACCCGTTGTGGCTTTGAACCAGCATTTCTGCAACTCCGGCAGTGAAACCAAAATTTCCATCAATCTGGAACGGCGGATGCGCATCGAAAAGATTTTTGTATAAACCACCACCGGTATATTTGATTTCGCCAAATCCAACGGGCTTAAACAGGTTCTGAATAATCTGGTAAGCATGATTTCCATCCAGCAAACGGGCCCACATGTTTATTTTCCAACCCATCGACCAGCCTGTTGCTTCATCGCCGCGCAAAAGCAGTGTTTGTTTCACCGCTTTTGTCAGTTCGGGCGCCGTTTCAGCATTGATTTGATTACCGGGATGAAGCCCGTATAAATGCGACATGTGCCTGTGTTTAGGCTCCGGCTCGGCATAATCCGTCTGCCATTCCTGAAGTTGCCCCTTCGATCCGATCCGGTATGGAGCAAGCCGCGCCAATTTCGCTTCCAATTCGCCAACCAAATCCTGATCGCAGTTTAGCAATTTAGCAGCTTGAATGGTACGGGTAAATAATTCGCGAACAATGGCCATATCCATTGTTGGCCCGGAGCTAATCTGAGCTCTTTCTCCGCTGGCATTCAAAAATGAATTTTCCGGAGAATTGTTGGCAGCGGTAACCAGATTTCCCTTCCCGTCTTCAATTAACCAGTCGGAATAGAACATAGCAGCACCGCGCATCAGCGGGTAAGCTTCATTCTTCAGGAAATTCCGGTCGCCCGAAAACAGGTAATGCTCCCACATGTGACTCAAAAACCACCCGGGCGACATGTTCCAGAAAGAAGCGCCCGGACTGCCATCGTTCGGAAATGTTTCGCGCCAGATTGAAACATTGTGATGTGCCACCCAACCCCGACGGTTGTACATGAGTTTGGAAGTTTCGGTTCCGGTAACGGCCATTTCCCTGATCATCCGGAATAAAGGTTCCTGGCATTCGGCCAGATTGGTCACTTCAGCAGGCCAATAATTCATTTCGGTATTGATGTTGATGGTGTATCCGCTGTTCCAGGGAGGAATAACCAAATCGTTCCAGATTCCCTGGAGGTTCAACGGTTGACCACCTTTGCGCGATCCTGAAATCATTAAATATCGCCCATACTGAAACAACAACTCCACAAGATCGGGATCATTGTTTTGTGCAAATTGCAAAATACGGCTATCAGTCGGAACAATGTCGTGTTTCACTTCGCCGACCAGATTCAGAGAAACCCGGTTAAACAAACGAGTATAATCGTTTGCGTGAGCTTTTATTAAATCGCCA
>JAIBEY010000004.1 GCA_019459525.1 Prolixibacteraceae bacterium | reverse complement strand
AAAAGAAAAAAGGAGCATCCGGGGGGTGCTAATATGCCAGGAGCCATTCGAACAGAGTGGCTCTTTTTTTTTTTTATTATACAGAAATTGGATTCTTGAGGGAAGAAAAAAGATAATCTATTTTTACTCAACCTTTTTTGTCCTCAAGCCGGACTGGCTCTTCCTTTTCCATTCGATGAAAAGGAAGCAAAAATCTAGTCAAAACGAACCCTCTGCCGGGCGTTTTGACGGCCCTCGCACTTGCTTCTAATAAGGTAAACGCAAACTAACAGGACAAACTACCGCAACGCAATGCCTTGAACCGCCTAAGGACAAGGTAAAAGAAGGTAAGGTTTCCTTCTATTGTGCTTAATTCAGAAATATAAAATCCCCACAACAATGTCATCTGATCCCAGAAATTAAAGACCACTTATTACAAATACTGAAAGCAACATAATTCACGTGGCACTAACAACAATTTTAGTTACTGATTACATGCACGTTACAACACCAATATTGCATTTTTCAACACTGCTTAATAAATATACAATTCAGCTAATCATCAACATATCAACAACATAAACTACACATCGAAATTAATTGTATATTTTTTCAACACTTCAATACATCTTTTATCTACACAAAACAAATACAAATAAATGATATTCAATTAATTAAAATACTAAATATTTCATGGCATTGGATTTGAAAAGGCTGTATCCGGATTGTAGGAATATATGTATCAAACCTATTTATCCGATGAATTCAAAAACCAATTTAAATATCAATATCATGAAAACCTTTTCATTCTTCATTATCAGTTTGTCTCTTTTGCTCTTTTGCAATAAAGGACTGTGCAATGCAAACGCCGACGGCCAAACAGGTAGCCCAAACAATGCCTCAACCGCGAATACATTAAATATCCTGAGTTCCCCGGAACTGAACAAGCTCGCCGCCAACTGGGCTGACGAATTTGGCAAGACAAACCCAACTCTAAAGATCGCGGTTAAAGACCTGCCAGAAAATCAAATTCCGGAAGGCAGCTCTTTAAGTTTTGTTTCAGACGAGAATCAGGAATTAATAAATGACGAAACAAAATGGAAGATGGTGATTGGTCGCGACGCTGTTGTTCCGATCATTAATGCAAAAAATCCATTGCTGAATGAGATTTATCGTCAGGGAATTTCAACCGAAAAACTAGCTCAACTTATAGCGAATCCGGAAAAACAAGAATGGAAATCTTTGATTTTAACCGATCAGAATTCGCCTATTCATTATTACATCGTAGATAATCCTGCAATAAAAATAGCAGTCCAAAATTTTGCAAAAACCGATTTAGTGGCAAGCAATACAGCTTCTGTTGCAACAGCAGAAGAACTCCTCTCAGTCGTTCAAAAAGATATTTATGCCATCGGTTTTTGTAAATTGACTGACGTTCGTGATGCAAACACTAATAATTTCCGGACTAACATCAAGGTACTTCCGATTGACAAAAACAAAAATGGCCATCTGGACAGCTTTGAAAATATTTACACCAATATGGATGCGTTAACCCGTGGAGTTTGGATTGGAAAACATCCCAGAGCTTTATGCGGAAATATTTACGCTATCGCTGCTTCAAAACCAACCGATAAAAATGCATTGGATTTCTTAAGCTGGATCAATGCTGACGGACAAAAGTACCTGAACGCCAATGGATATAGCGACCTTGCCAGCATTGAAAAACAGGCAAATCTTGATGCATTGTCAAATCCGGAAATGTTAGTCGATCGGGCAGAAAAACCATTGATGTCGCGCACCTGGCTAATGGTTATCATAGCTTTTGTAGCAGCAGTGATCGTTTTAGCAGGAGCCCTGAGGTATGTAAAAAACATAAAAGCAAATGTAATTGACGAGGATATTGAAATAACTTCTGCATTCGATGAGAATTCGATACTTGCACCCAAAGGCATCTACTTCGACAAATCGCATACCTGGGCATTTATGCAACAAGATGGAAATGTGAAAGTTGGGCTGGACGATTTTCTGCAGCACGTTACAGGTTCGATCACCAGAATAAAAATGAAAGAACCGGGTGAAAAGGTCAGAAAAGGTGAAAAAATACTGACGATCATTCAAAATGGCAAACAACTGAACATCTCCTCGCCTATTTCAGGAATAATCAGAGAGCAAAATCAAACACTGGCCACCAATTCTTCCATTTTAAATGCTGCTCCGTATGCTGAAGGCTGGGTGTATCTCATCGAACCCAAAAATTGGTTGCGCGAAATTCAATTCATGTTTATGGCCGAAAAATATAAAGAATGGCTTCAGGATGAGTTCATTCGGCTAAAAGACTTTCTTGCCGCTTCAATACGATCAAATACCAATGTTTATGCCCATGTTATTCTTCAGGATGGAGGCGAACTTACCGACAATGTACTGGCTGATCTTGGTCCGGAAGTTTGGGAAGATTTTCAAAACAACTTCATTAATACGGCAAAATAACTAAAACCGAGAACTTTCAATAAAACCTTAAACCCAGAGCAATGAATTTAAATAGGCGAATATTTTTTAAAACAGCCGGGCTAATTGGCGCATCCCTTGCTGTTGGAAAAAGTTTTGGAGAATCCACTCCAGAGAATACTGAAGTCGAATTTCGTGGAATGTTATACGATTCAACTCGTTGTGTTGGTTGTTTGGAATGCGAAAAAGCATGTGCTATCGCGCATAATCTACCTGAACCTCAGGATGAATTGAAAGTTGGTGTCTTGCGAAAAACCAGCGAAACCCAACGTTGCGCAATTAATCTTTTCAACACAACAAAAGGTGAAGTCTATGTAAGAAAACAATGTATGCATTGCAACGAACCTGCCTGTGCCGCAGCCTGTCTTACCGAGGCTATGCACAAAACAATAGAAGGTCCGGTTATTTGGAGAGAACCTAAATGTATGGGTTGCCGGTATTGCATGGTTTCATGTCCCTTCGATGTTCCCAAATTTGAATATAACAGCGCCAATCCCAAAATTCAGAAGTGCGACATGTGTTACGACCGGATATTAAAAGGCGAAAAGCCTACATGTGTTGAAGCCTGCCCGGGCGAAGCAATAACTTTTGGTACACGTCGGGAATTGATAGCTGAGGCACGTAAAAGAATTGCAGATAACCCAGAACTTTATTTCGACCAGATTTACGGTGAAAATGTTGCCGGAGGTACCGGTTGGTTATATCTTTCCCCGGTTCCGTTTAATGAAATTGGCTTGAATACTAAACTTCAGAACAGTTCCTATCCGGAACTGACCAAAGGATTCCTTTACAGTGTTGCTTCAGTGGATGTGCTTCTGCCGCCGCTATTGCTGGGAATTTATGCCGCCACAAAAAACAACCAATCTAAAGAAGATGAAAATGAATAATCCTGCCTACCCTACCATCGCTGAAAATGAACGCAAATTCAACTGGCAATTTTTGTTCAACGAATTAAAACCGAAAGGTAAATGGCTCACTCCATTTAATATCATTTCCTTACCCATTATGCTATTGGGTTTGGCCCTGATCGTATTACGATTTTGGAAAGGACTGGGCGCAGTGACTAATTTGACTCAGGAAATTCCCTGGGGCTTATGGATAGGATTTGATGTAGTCACCGGAGTAGCTTTCGCTGGAGGTGCTTATGTGGTCACTTTCATGGTTTATATTCTGAACATGAAAAAGTATCATTCCATTGTCAGAGTAACTGTGCTGAATGGTTTTTTGGCTTATGCCTTCTACACCGGGGCATTACTAATCGATTTGGGTCGCCCATGGAATGTAGTTAATCCGATAATAGGAAACAATTATGGCACCAGCTCGGTGATGTTTTTAGTTGCATGGCATTTTTTGCTCTATATGCTTGCCGAACTATTCGAGTTTTCTCCTGCAATTGCTGAATGGCTTGGAGCCAAACGCGCTCATAAAATTCTTTCAGGAATGACTATCGGGGCAGTTATTCTGGGTATCACCTTATCCACTCTACACCAATCGGGATTAGGAGCCCTGTTTTTAATGGCAAAAGACAAAATTTATCCATTGTGGTATTCCGAATTTATTCCAATATTATTTTTGGTTTCCAGCATCTTTGCCGGACTCTCAATGGTCATCTTCGAAGGCTCAATCAGCAACAAAGTATTCTTCAACCAAATCAGTGAAAAAAATCACAAGGCTCATAACAGCATCATTCATGGATTATCAAAAATATGTGCAGTCACCATGTTTGCCTATTTTTTCCTGCAATTTCTTGTGTTTATTCACGACAAGAACTGGAATTATTTGAATACACCTATGGGCTATTGGTTTCTGGTTGAACTAATTGGATTTGTATTTATTCCAATGATGATGTTCTTTTACAGCCACCGCTCAGGCAACATCTTCATGATAAAATTCGCTGCTGTATTAACCATGATAGGCGTTATCCTAAACAGGCTGAATGTTTCAGTAATTGGTTTCAGGTGGGACGCGCCGGTTCATTATATCCCATCATGGATGGAGATCGTTGTTACAATGGCAGTTATTTTTACTGAAATATGGATTTTCAGGTGGGTTGTTAACCGAATGCCGGTTCTTAGCGAATCACCCACATGGGCAAAAGAAAACAATCATTAATCAGCTGTTTAGAAATATTCTAACGACAGCAAAAAAAAATAAAGTTATGGACGGATTTACTTACAAAAACATTTTCGAAACAAAAGGGATAGAATATCTGGCGACTATTGCATTTTTTGCCATCCTGATTCCTTTTTGGCTCCTGCTAAACAGGCAGATTAAAACTAAAAAACAAAGTCAGAAATCTGCCGGAATACTAAACATCAATACGCTAAAAATACCTCAGGGAGTGTTCTTTAGCAAGTTTCACACCTGGACTCATTTGGGAGTTTCAGGAGTTGCCCGCGTTGGATTGGATGATCTGTTGCTGCATATGATTGGCGAGGTAAAATTTGATCGGATAAAAACCCCGGGCGAAAAAATCAAAAAGGGTGACTTACTGGCCAGGATTGAGCACAAAGGGAATATTCTTAAAGTATTTTCTCCTATTTCAGGTGAGATCATGGAAGCAAACCCTGTTTTAACCACCAATCCTGAATTGCTAAATGAAGATCCGTATGTAAAAGGATGGTTGTACAAAATAAAACCAATTAGCTGGACTGCTGATACGTATTCCTATTATTTGGCCGAAGATGCAACACTTTTCTCCAGACAAGAATTGGATAAATTTAAAGAATTCATCTCTGCTTCACTAGGGAAATATTCACCACAACCATCGATGCTTATTTTACAAGATGGAGGTGAACTGCTTGACCAGCCACTTTCAGGACTTCCGCCAGAAGCCTGGCAAGAGTTTCAGGAAGATTTTCTGGGCAAAAAGACATTGCACCGTAACAAGGGCTGTTTGCGAAATCAGGAAAATCAAAAGAAAAGCTAGCACGATCGGAGAATTAATAAAACTTCGGATCATCCCCAAATATCAATTGATCCGATTAAACAGCCGGAGCGATGCGCAATATGCCTCGCTCTGACTGTTTTATGGTAATTCAAAAAACCATCATATCCTTCTCAAAAGGATTTCGCAAACAAAACCGGATAGTTGAAGCTGTTTTAAATTTTTGCAACTAACTTAGCATTTACTAACTAAATATGCCAAACCCATGATTTGGTTCAAAAAACTTAAAGAAAAAAATAGCATTGGCAGCCCAATATTTAACGGGTATGTCAAATTTCGGTCGTCAATCTATGGCCGCGTGGTTTTAATCATCACCATTTCATCTTTTTTCCTGTTCCTGTCGTTTGGCGTCATTTTCCGGTCGGTAAATGAAGAATACATGAAATCGGTAATCAGCGAAAACGGAAATAATATCGGTTTCCTGGTTGAAGGTGCGCTGTATAAATCCATGCTCGAAAACGACCGCACTTCGCTTCAAAGTACACTCGATCAAATCAATAGCATGTCTGGCATTGATGATGTAAACATGTACGACAACCAAAATAACCTGGTTTACACCTCCATTTCGAAAGAGCCAAACAATCATGTTGATCCGGATTGCAAAAGCTGTCACGAAGATTTCAACGCCATGTTTGCAGTCAAAGAAAAGTCGCACCGGATTATTGATATCGACAGTGAGTGTATTATGAACCCCGGCAATAACAGCAGCCGTCATTTGATGATAAAATCACCAATTCTGAACAACAAAACCTGCTCTACGAGCGAATGCCACGCACACAGCCCTGAAGAAGAAGTTTTGGGATCACTCATCATTCAAATGCCGCTGGAAGGTCTGGATACTGCTCTTGAAAAATCAACAACCGATTATTTTTTGCTGGCTTCACTTATGACTTTTGTACTCATCCTGTTTTTAATATTCTTCACCAACAAGAAGATTAAAAAACCACTCAATGAGATCATTAAGGCTAGCGAAGCCGTTGCCAAAGGAGATAAAAGCACCCGGTTGGAAATAAAACCTCATCAGCTTTCTGATATGCGAATGGTTTCTTATGCCTTCAACGAAATGCTCGATAATCTGCAAACGGCAACCAACGAATTGCAAAACTGGTCGCAACAATTGGAGTATAAAGTACAGAAAAAGTCGGAAGAACTGGGTCAGGCGCAAAACGAGCTCATCAACATCGAACGGATTGCTTCATTGGGAAAATTATCCTTATCGGTAGCACACGAAATCAATAACCCGCTTTCAGGAATATTGATTTACACCAAACTGATATACAAGCAACTAAATAATCAGGATTTAGACCCGGCGAAGAAAGAGCCGATGCTGAAGCATCTGAAACTAATTGAAAATGAAACCAAACGTTGCGGAGATATTGTAAAAGGATTACTCGATTTTTCCAGAAAAGACCAGAATGGCTTTGAGCCCAGACATCTGCACGAAATCCTGATGGATACCTACGAATTGATGTCGCACCCGATGAAAGTCGCGAACATTGATTTTTTATCCGACTTTTCGGCAAAATCAGATCTGATTTACTGCAGCCCCAACCAAATTAAGCAGGTTTGCGTAGCCATATTAGTCAATGCTTCCGAAGCCGTTTCGGAGAATGGAGAAGTGCTGTTCAGAACGATTAATCCGGATGAAGAACACGTTTGCATTGAAATTACCGATAATGGCGTGGGAATTTCGCCGGAAGACATCCCGCATATTTTTGAACCATTCTTTTCGACCAAGGAAAATGCCAGCGGAATTGGCCTCGGTTTAGCCATTGTTCATGGCATTGTACAAAGTCACAAAGGAAAAACAGGCGTAAAATCGGAACGAGGAAAAGAAACCACCATATCCATAACTTTACCATTGCTAAAGGATTAAGAAAAACATACTATGGCAAAAAAAATCTCCATATTAATCGTTGACGACGAGGAATCGGTAAGAGATTCATTGTACAACTGGTTTATCGAAGACGGCTACCGCGTTGAATGCGCCGAAAATGCAACAAAAGCATTGTCAATGCTCGAATCCGACAATTTTGATATTGTACTTGCTGACATCAAAATGCCCGGAATGGATGGTTTGGAAATGCTGAAACGAATTAAATCCCTCCGGAAAGATTCCATCGTGATCATCATGACTGCATTTGCAACTGTTGATACGGCTGTACAGGCATTGAAAGACGGCGCTTTCGACTACGTAACCAAACCTTTTGACCCGGATGACCTTTCACACCTGATTCGCAACGCGTCGAAACAAATTTCGTTGCTTGAAGAAAATGAAATCCTGAAAGAAAAAATGGTTTCGCTCGAAAACGTTGAAGACCTTATTGGAACCAGTGAAGCCATGCAGCAAGTACTTCGCGAAATTGAAAGTGTTGCCCAGTCAAACGCTTCGGTTATTATAACCGGAGAAAGCGGCACAGGCAAAGAGCTGGTTGCAAGGGCCATACATGCCAATTCTCCTCGTAAATTCTTCCCGTTAGTGAGTGTGCATTGCGGCGCATTAAGCGAAAGTTTACTGGAAAGTGAACTGTTCGGGCACGAAAAAGGTGCTTTTACCGGGGCTGTTTACAATCGCAAAGGCCGTTTCGAAATGGCTGACAGCGGCACTATTTTTCTGGACGAAATTGCAACCATTTCACCCAAAATGCAGGTTGAGTTGCTGCGCGTACTCGAATCCAAAAGTTTTGTTCGTGTTGGCGGTAACAAGGAAATCACTTCCGATTTCAGGGTTATTTGTGCTACTAACCGCGACCTGAAAACGATGGTTGAAAAGGGACTTTTTCGCGAAGATCTTTTTTACCGCCTGAACGTGGTAAACATCAATGTGCCGCCTTTGCGCGAACGGATTGAGGATATTCCGCAACTGGTTGATTATTTCATTAAAAAGTACTGCATCAGCATGAACAAGCCAGTTATGACAATAGAAACTGCCGCACTGAAACGATTGGAAGAATTTCCTTTCCCCGGAAATATCCGCGAACTCGAAAACATGATTGAGCGGGCCATTGTGGTCGGAAACGGAAAAAAGATCAGCCTCAAAGACCTTCCGCTAGGGAAAACTGTTGTAAATACTACCGTTGAAAGCCTCGACGACCTGGAAAAAAATCACATTTTTCAGATACTCAGCAAATACAACTGGAACATTTCTGTTTCGGCCAAAGCCCTGAAAGTTGACCGGGTAACGCTTTATAACAAGATTAAGAAGTACGATTTAAAACCAGCAAAATAAAAAACTGCTTAAGATTTGAGATATCAATCAAAATCAAAAATTTACCCCGACCCTAAAGGGTGATTTTTGATTTTTCGGACTCCCTTCAGGGATCGGGGTGAACCGAAAAATCAAAAATATGAAGTTTAAACAGTTTTATATGATATTGAGAGTTTTTAAACTGATTGTGAATGAATCTGGAAAACATCACGTTAATTTCATTTGGGTATTTCGAGAAAGGACTTCTTGAAATAATCTGTGACGACGTTGAACATGAGTTTTCTGTTCCAGTAAAAATCCGGGATGGGTATTTGGCGCTTAGCGAATATTACGATCCGGCCCGAAAACAATACAATGGAAATGAACTCCTGAAAGTAATAGAGTTGCGGTTTGCCACCGATACAACCAAAACGCTCGGACTTTTTAATGTTGATCTTTTTATCCCCATTTTAACCTACATTTTCGGACAGGCTTTTTTAAACGGACGAAGCGGCATTGCTTCTATTTACCGGCTAAGTAATGAGCGTTATGGCATAAAAAAAGACCAAACCATTTTTGTGGATCGTATTCGCAAGGAAGTGATCCATGAGCTTGGCCATACTTTCGGACTGATCCATTGCTCCAACCCTACCTGTGTGATGCGGTCAAGCACTTACGTGGAAGATATCGACCAGAAGGAGCATCTGCTGTGCCACCAATGCAGATCAGAATTCATAAATCGCAGTACCTTTTCATCAAGTTTGTAAGCGAAAGTTCCTACCACAAAAAAAGGATCATCTGACTGGCAGACGATCCTAAATTTATCGTGTCAATAAACTACAAGCTATACAATTTCAGGTAACAAATAAGGCGCGCGATAATCGCGGGTAAGCATAGAATTCGCTTCGTTTTCGCCTTCGCCTATAAATCGTTCGGCTACCGAATCGAATTCGAGCTGACGGCCCAAACGATACGAAATATTTCCCAAATGAGCCAATGAAGAAGACAAATGCCCGGTTTGAACAGGGCCATTCTGGATACTCATATCGCGAGCGCGGATAGCATCAAACCAGTTCTGGAAGTGCAAAGTCAATTCGCCATCTTCTGAACGACTTGGTCCTTTTTCGCGCTTTTCACCCAGATACGATTCGTAGGTTCCATAGCCTTTAACCACCAGGTAACCTTTATCTCCGTAGAAAATATTGCCTACTCCGGCACCATCTTCGAGGTTGGTACACCAGTTACGCACTTCAAACTGAATCATTTTCTTTTCTTTCGGGTAATGGTAAATAGAAGTCTGTATCTCAGGCACTTCTTTACAATCGTCCCATAAAAACTTTCCGCCCATTGAAGTTATTCGTTCAGGCAAATGATCTACGCCTAAACCCCACATACATAAATCGGTCTCATGAATTCCCTGGTTACCCACATCGCCGTTACCATAATTCCAATGCCAATGCCAGTTGTAGTGAACCAAATTTTTACTGAAGGGGCGCATAGGAGCCGGTCCGCACCATAAATCGTAATCCAATCCGGCTGGAGTTTGCGAAATACCTTTATTACCAATATCCGGTCGCCAGCGATAAACCAATCCGCGCGACATATATACACGGCCAATCAATCCCTCTTCCAGATGTTTAACCGCTTCGCGGATCGCAACAGATGAGCGCAACTGCACACCGTGTTGAACGATCCGGTTATATTTGTAGGCAGCTTCAATCATTTTTTTACCCTCGTAAATATTGTGTGTGGCTGGCTTTTCAACATACACATCTTTTCCGGCCTGACAAGCCCAAATGGTTTGCAAAGCGTGCCAGTGATTGGGTGTTGCCAACGATACGGCATCAATGGTTTTATCCTCGTAAGTTCTCCTGAAATCCTGCTCAATCGCCACCTTTTTGCCGTATTTTTTTTCGAATTCGTTGGCACGATCCTGAAGAATATTCATATCGGGGTCGCACAATACGGCAACCTCAACATTCGATTTTTCTGAAAGGCCCATAATTTCTTCGATGTGCGACTTTCCACGACCATTAACGCCCAGGACAGCCACCCGGATACGATCGTTGGCCCCTTTGGCACCGGCAGGTATAATCACCGGTTTTTTCACCGGATCTTTTGCCAGGGCGGCAGGCGAAACTGCGGCCAAAACAGCACCTGTGGCGGCAGTTCTCAGGAAAGATCTTCTCGAATTGGTTTCGTTATTTTCCATTATCAAAGATTTATTGGTTAATAAATTAGTTTTTCAAATTTCAGGATTAAAGTTATATGTTCCGGTCTTCAAGCACTGATATAATATTGACCGGATTTGACACTAATTTGTACTCATTACAAAGAGTTCTAACAAATACTACTTGAAATTTTTAGCTATTCCATTAATTTCAGCGTCGGTCAAATCACCTCCAATAACAATTTGGTGTTTAACTACCATGCTCTCGCCAGCTTTAAGTACAATTTTAACCGGTTCTGCATTCTTATCAAATGCACGTCCGCCCAAATTATTGGTGGCAAATAGTCCGTACCCACGCGCGTGTGACCAGGCCGGGTAATTGGGGTTTTTCGGATTGTCAAGAATTACTATAGTGATAATTTCGCCTTCCTTATCGGCCCGGAGTGCAACCCACGGGCTTCTTTTCGACCAAACAGCTCCTCCTGAAATACCTTCAGCATTGCGATATACGCCATTCACACCGGTATTATTCAAAACCGGAACTTCAGTTTCAATGCCGTTTGCGTCCAGAAATTTTTCGGGTTTAGTTGCCGGTTCTTCAAAAGCGCGGTCTAAACGAAGTCCAAGCAATCCTTCTTTATTTTCAGTAAAAGTAACCTGCTGTGCCGCGGTAAGTTTTGATGTACGTTCAATCGTTCGAAGATTGCCTGTTCCGGCAAAAATAAAAGTCGTTTCTTCATTCAACAGAACGTTGTTGTTTACATCAACCCATTCTGAAGCAGTCACCAATTCGCCCTTTTTGGGATTTTCGGAAACGATCTTCTTAAACTTTACCGTTCCGTATCTGGGTTTATCGGCGGCTTTAATGGCAAACGAATTGTTCCAGAAGTCAAGACCATTCACATCGCCAAAGTTAAACCACAACCCAACATGGTGAGGATGATCCGTCCGTTCAAATGGGCGCGGATTCAACGGATAACCGCGGGTAATGCTTTTTCCTGAAGCGCTTACAATCGGGTAAAGCGACTGTTTTTCCATGTTGTCCGGATAAATGTAGGCCGTAAAAAACTTGCCCCCGACAAATACCTCTACTTTTTTATCCTGGACTTTATTTTTAAACTCAACTTTTAAGGGTTTGGCTGCATAAGCAAAGCAGACCGACACCAATACTGTAACGATTGTTAAAAAAGATGATTTCATCCGAAAATAATTTGTTTTTAGTTGCCGGATGGAACTCGCATGTGAGACTTTCATCCTTATTTTTGTTTAACGAACATGCTCGTTTCATAATGATATTCGTTGGTTAACGTTAGTTCTCAAAAGATCATAGAATTTTCTGTACATCAAAAGACCTCAACTACTTTCTGATCCTTTCAAAATTACCAAAATAATCCAATCGATTGCAATTTCAAAATAAATATTGAGCCTAAGAAAATCTCACCAGGAAACCGAAAAATAAGGTATTTCAATTGTTACTCGATTGTTCAATCCGATCTACTAGTTTTAAAGCATAATAATCCGAATCTATAGTCATTTGTATATTGAAACAGATTAAGTAAATTGAGCAACCTAATTGTGTATTTTGATTTTATCATTTTTATTCGGATTATTACAAATAAATTAACCTTACAAATCATATTTATATGGAGCCAAGGAGAATTGAAGAAGCATGTTCGAAATGTAAGGATAGGTGTTGTGCACGTTGTTTTGATGAAGGGGAAGACAGCATATTTAATTGCCTGACTAAAGATGAATTAGAAATGTTAGTAAAAGAAAAGAGGCACGTTCATTTTAATGCAGGCGAAACCATTCTAAAACAAAATACTTCGGCAAGCCACGTGGTTTGCATTAAACGTGGACTGGCCAAAATCATTGCGGAGGGAGACGGCGATAAAAAACTAATCCTGCGCTTGGTTGCCACACATTCTATACTTACCGGGGGAGGAATTTTTATCGAAGAGATCAGACACTTTACTGTACAGGCTGTAACCGAAGTGGAATGTTGCTTTATTGATTCAGACAAAATATACGAGCTGGTATCAAATAACAGCAAATTTGCTTTTGAATTATTAAAGCTAAACAACAGGCAAAATATCCAGATGCTGAATAATCTGGTAGGGATAACTCAAAAATATATGCCTGGCCGAGTAGCCGACTTATTGTTATACTTAAAAAATGAAATATTTCTTTGTAATCCGTTTGATACCCGGTTATCGCGCCAGGAATTGGCAGACATGACCGGAATGACTATGGAGAGTTTCATTCGCATTTTAAAAGAGTTTAAAACATCCGAAATTATTTCGGTTGATGGAAGCCAAATTCATATACTCGATGAAGATGCCCTTTCTCTGATAAGCCGTAAAGGATAATTTTTTTCATTCACTTATTGACAAATGTCAATACACCTCTTGTTTTTAATCAAGCCATAAACTTGTAAACATCAATTCGTTGATTCTGGAATAATCGTACAAGGTTTCTACTTTAGCCGTGTGTAAAATCGTTAAAAAAATACTATAACGAATGAATACAATTAGTAACCTTAACATACTTATTCTATGAAACTTAACAATCTTACCCGACTTTTGCTTTTAGCATTTGTTATCATGTGTGTAGCTCCATCATGTGTAAAAGAAGGTCCTATGGGCCCTGCCGGAACAGATGGAACAAATGGGACAAATGGACAAGACGGTGATGCTGGTACTGCAACTTGTCTGGCATGCCACTCTGGTAATAATATGGCACAAAAATCCGCCGAATTTGCAATGTCCGAACATAGTGTTGGTGCCATTGCCGTTGAATATGCTGGTGGTCGCGCCGGTTGTGCACAATGTCATTCACATCAAGGATTTGTTCAATTTACTACGCTTGGGATTAAAGATCTTGCTATAACAAACCCAAGTGCATGGGAATGTTCGACATGTCATAGTATTCATAAAACTTTCGAAGGAACTGATTACGCGTTACGAATCACTGACCCTGTTGTCGCTGCTGTTGCCAGCAATGGGGCAATGGATTTAAAAGGAGGCAGCAATTTATGTGGAACCTGCCACCAATCAAGAAGTCCAGAACCAAATGTAGCATCACCTGGAGCCAATTTCACCTTATCGGTGCGGACTGGACCACACCACGGACCTCAAGGAAATGTATTGTTTGGAAATGGATTTGCTGAAATCCCTGGCTCTGTTGCCTATCCGGCAAAAGGTACGGCAGACCACCTCACAAAAACGGGAGGATCTTGTGTTGGCTGTCATATGGCGACATTTACAGCTAAACAGGGGGGGCACTCCTATATTCCGAGTGTAGCTAAATGTAACTCATGCCACGACGGTGCAGATATAACTAATTACAACTATGGTGGAGTTCAATCAGATGTTCATGCCAAACTTGAATTATTACGCGACAAATTAGTGGAACTGGGAGCTATAAATAAAACTACAGTTGACGGAGTTGATACTTATGCGCCCGCCGATAAAAAATCAGTTCCAATGGTTCAGGCTCAAGCAGTATTTAACTATTTCGGTATTGAGGAAGATCGCAGTTTAGGTGTTCACAATCCTAAATATGTTAGAGCTTTATTGGTAAATACCCTTGAGGCACTTGATTAAGGTAATCATATAATTGGATAAGAAAAGGCTTCTTTTTTCAGGAAGAGAAGTCTTTTTTATATAAACCTTAAAAATGAGCATTTATGAAAAAGCGTTCGATATTTTTATTACTTATTATATTTTCGCTACTGACTGTTGGATGTAAATATGATTTCATCTTACCTGAAGAAGTTCCGCCAATTGATAACGGAGGCGACCCCATCAGTTTTTCAAGTCAGATAGCTCCGATTTTTGCTGAAAAATGTATCTCCTGCCACAAACCAGGAAGTACTTCACCCGACCTGACAGCAACCAATGCATATACTCAAATTGTACCGAAGTACATCAATGCCACTACCCCAGCCAGCAGTAAGATTTATACCTATCCTACCTCTGGAACTCACTATGCCAAGGTTACTGCTACACAGGCTGCCCTAATTCTGAAATGGATACAAGAAGGAACTAAGAACAATTAGTGCAAACATTTAATATTCGCAGAAATGAAAAAATATAATCTATTACTATTTCTTTTTTCCTTGATCTCTATCGTTTCATTTGCACAGGAAGAAGCAACTGATACTGTGGACGTAAAAGAAAAAGATTATCCGGTTAGTGCTGTTTTTGAAAGCGGTTATCTGATCGATGCACAAACTACTGTTATTCCTGAAGTAAAAACTTTGGAATTTGTTATTCAGCACAAATTTGGAACCATAGAAAAAGGAAGTGCTGATTTATGGGGAATTTATGGTTCCTCCAATATCAGGTTAGGCCTTAACTTCGTTCCGATAAAAAATCTTCAGATAGGTGCCGGAATTACCAAAAGGCAAATGACAACAGACCTAAATGCCAAATGGACCGTTTTGCAGCAAACCCGTAAAAATACGATACCTGTTTCAGTAACTCTGTACGGAAATATGGGAATTGACGGAAGAAATATCAGTGTCTTTGAATCAGGGGAAGTAAGGGAAGCGTACAGTGGCCCAGTTGGCTCGTTCAAGTTTCCCGACCGGTTAAATTATTTCTCACAACTGATTGTGAGCCGGAAGTTCAACGAATGGCTTTCATTGCAGGCCGGAGTTAGTTTTACCCATTACAATGCCGTTGGAACATTATATGATCACGACAAAGTTGGTGTACATTTTAATGGTCGGATAAAAGTTTCACCACAGGGCTCCATAATCTTTAATTACGATGAACCTTTAAAGATCAAACAAATTTCTGAACAGATTTCTTGGACCAATCATCCGAAAACCAATCTTTCTTTTGGTTATGAAATTTCAACAGGAACACATGCCTTTCAGATTTACATGGGCTCAACTCAATCGTTGTTACCACAGGATAATATCATGTGGAATCAACTTGACATGGGTGATAAAGGTTTTGCTATTGGCTTTACCATGACCAGATTATGGGCATTTTAAACGTAAATATTTATAAATAAAAAAAAATAAAAAAAATGGTAGTATCCGTGCCTGGGTATTACCATTTTAAATTAAGTAGCAACTTTGTGGAAACAGGTGTTTCCGGAATGAATCTCGCTCTGAAAATAGGATAATAAGAGGAGAAATGAAATTACACAGTTCTGATAATTCTAAAACCTTAAAAATGAACCATCGTTTCATTGGAGTGCTTTTAATTTTGTGGATTGGTGTATGGTCCCTGAAAGCCCAGTCGTATGAGAATGCCAGCCAGCACCAATGCTTAAAATGCCACTCAAAGAATTCCTATACCTATATGAATACCGTAAAGGGAAAGGAAGAACACCGTTTAATGAATCCCTATTTTGTACTGGATACCGTTGCCATGGCTTCAGGTGTGCATAAACAGTTTGATTGTACCGATTGTCATTCGTCTGAGTATGCCTCCTACCCTCATAACGGGAACCTGAAACTGGAACCCATGAATTCCTGTCTGGATTGTCACGGTGGAGATGAATCTTTTGCATCTTATCATTTTGAACGTGTTGAAGAAGAATTCAAGAAAAGTGTCCATTATAAGGCTTACGGAGATAATTTTTCGTGCTCAAAATGCCATAGCCAACATACTTATATGGCAACGGCACGCAATAGCAGCAGCGTTAAAGACATTGTGGATTACAGTAATAAAATGTGCCTTTCGTGCCACAGCGATATGAAGAAATACCAACTGGTTTCGGGTCATGAAAATCCACAACTGGTAAAAGTTCACGATTGGCTTCCCAATCAGGAATTGCATTTTCAACATGTGCGTTGTATTGAATGCCACACCGAAGTAACAGATAGCTTAATGGTATCCCACAATATTCTTGCTAAAGAACAGGCCTTAAAAAACTGTGTGGAATGTCACAGTGCCGATTCGAAACTAAAAGCCTCGCTATACAAATATCAAAATCTTCAGAAACGTTCTGAAGATGGAGGTTTACTATCTGTATTATCCAATGAATCTTATATTATAGGTACCCATCAAAGTCCGTTGTTGCAACTTGCAAGCATTATTATCTTTTTAGCAGTAGTTGCAGGAATTGTAATTCATAGTATGTTCAGAATTTTCAAAAAGTAATCTAAAATGGGATCAAATAAAATATATTTCTATCCAATCTGGTTAAGAATATGGCATGGGTTCAATGCTATAGGTATAATTGTCCTGATAATTACGGGTATATCTATGCAGGCAAGTATCGAATCGTCGCTCATTGCTTTTAATACAGCTGTTAATTTACACAATGTGGCGGGTATTATAGTTTCGTTAAGTTACCTTGTATTTTTCTTTGGAAATCTTTTTACGAAGAACGGGCGATACTATTTAATCAAGATTAGTGGTTTTCTTAAACGTCCGGTTAAACAGGCTTATTATTATGCCTGGGGAATGTTCCACGGGATGAGTGCCCCCTACCCCCTTTCTGAAAAGCGCAAATTTAATCCACTTCAGAAATACTTTTATGTGATTGTTATGTACATGGCTGTTCCGTTAGTAATCGTATCCGGCATTGCACTTTTCTTTCCGGAACTGATTATCGAAAAAGTATTCGCGTTCAGTGGAATTAGCATTACGGCAGTGGTTCATTCGGCAATGGGTTTCTTTATATCGATCTTTCTGGTTATCCATTTATATGTGGCATCAATCGGGAAATCACCCGCCGAAAACTTTAAAAGCATTATTTCGGGCTGGCATCATGTTTAGGCACATCATACAATAGCTCAATGGATTATGTCACCGATTAAAAATGATTAGAGTCGTTCTCGCGTTTATTGGGATATAAAAATACGGGCCAAGCAAGTTCCTTCCGAATAGAATTTGCCTGGAATAAATGTGTTGTTGGAAAATACAGTTGATTAACATTTAAATTGAACCTATTATGAAACTACCTTCATCAATTAAGAATTGGGTGTCAATAACCGGAGCTGTACTCGCTGTTTTTAATTTGGCAACCATACTTTCACTAATCATCCTGAACTGGTTTTTTAATTTCGGTGGAACATACATAGGTTTGTTTATTTATATAGTACTTCCGGCCTTTATGGTTGCAGGCCTATTGCTCATCCCTATCGGGATGAGGCTAAACAGGGCCAGATCAAGAAAAGCTGAAAAAGAAGGACATCCATCAAAGTGGCCCATTGTTGACTTCAATAACATCGCCACCAGGAATGCTTCTATAATATTCATTTTTGGAACTGTTTTTTTGTTGGTCATATCTTCCATTGGCAGTTACGAAGCTTTTCATTATACCGAGTCAGTCGAATTTTGCGGAAAACTTTGCCACCAGGTTATGGAACCTGAATATACCACTTACCATGGATCGTCGCACGAACGGGTAGCCTGTGTCGAATGCCACGTTGGCTCCGGTGCCAGTTGGTACGTTAAAAGTAAAATGTCGGGGTTGTATCAGGTTTATTCGGTACTGGCAAAAAAATATCCGCAACCCATACCTACTCCAATCGCGAATTTGAGGCCTGCTCAGGAAACCTGCGAAAAATGCCACTGGCCAGACAAATTTTACGATCGAAAATTAAAAATAAAACATTCGTACCTGGCTGACGATCAAAATTCAGAACAGATTTTGCATCTCCAAATGAAAACCAGTTCGATGCACACGCTTTCAGGCTTTGAAAAGGGCATTCATCAACACATTAGCCCAGATGTTAAAATCGAATACAAAACCTCTCAGAGTAACCGGCAGGTAATACCGTGGGTGAGATACACCAACACCCAAACAGGCCAGACCGAAATATTTACAGATAGCGAAAACCCATTAAGTAAGGAAAAACTGGATTCGATGGAAACAAGGGTTATGGATTGTCTGGATTGCCACAACCGGCCATCGCATAACTATAATTCGCCACAAAATTTCATTGACAAACTGATTAGCGAAGGCAAAATAGCTAAAACACTTCCGGGAATAAAGAAAATAGCCATGGAAGTATTGTATCCCGAATACAGAACTAAAGACACTGCCCTTCTGGCTATAAACACTCAGGTTAAAGCGTTTTATGAAACCAGTTATCCGGACCTGATGAGTAGCCGGAAATCGGATATTGAAAGTGCCATTCAGGAAATTCAAAATGGGTACGCCAATAACATATTTCCGTTCATGAAATCAAGCTGGAAAGCATATCCCAATAATATCGGGCATTTGGAATCAGATGGGTGCTACCGCTGCCACAACGACCGTCATACCACCGAATCGGGGAAAGTTATTTCGAAAGATTGTAATTTATGCCATCACATCATGGCTCAGGGAACTGCCGACAGCTTGCGGTATTCCGATTCGGCTAAGCCTTTGGAATTTAAACATCCGGCAGAAATTGACGATGCCTGGAAAACCGAACTTTGTTCAAGTTGTCATTCAGCACTTTACTAATATTTGAAAAATTTTACCAAGTCTCGAATTTCGGCTGGCAGAGTTGACAAATATTAAATGATATTTTTTTGTGGTACAGAAAATTAAGTGCATTTTTGTTAAGGCTAGAACAGTTAACCTGTTTTAACCCGATGATTTTAAACTAAAAACGCAAAAACATAACATTTAAAACAACAACTATGAATTACAAGAAAATTATTTTTTTACTTGGATTGGTCATATGTTCCATTGCCGTAGTAAACGCTCAGGATTTTAAATATATTGGAGCTGCCAAATGTAAAATGTGCCATAACAAAGCCGAAAAAGGTCAACAGTTTACACAATGGGCTGCAAGTCCTCACGCTAAGACCATGGCTCGTTTAAAAGGTGCCGAAGCCAAAGACCCAAAATGTTTAAAATGTCACTCTACTGCTGCTGGCGTTGACCAGGCATTGGTTGCTACGATTACTGTTGCCGAAGGCGTTTCATGCGAATCTTGTCATGGACCAGGTAGCGCATACAAAGTTGCAACAACCATGAAAGACCGGAAATTAGCGATGGCCAAAGGGATGATTATTCCGGATGAAAAAACATGTAAAAAATGCCACAACGAGCAGAGCCCACATTATAAAGGGTTCAACTACAAAGAGTATCTCGCCAAGGTAATGCACGACGATCCGACAACCAAATAATCGGATCTGAAATAAAATTAATCTGAATTCCTTTGTTTTACGAAAAAACAAAGGAATTTTTTTAGATATCAATTGAAAAAAACGGCATGAAAAAAATTGTATCATTTATATCTTCAATGCTCTTCACCGTGTTGCTGTTAATCATGTTTGCTATTTCAATAGCCTATGCCACGTTCATCGAAAATGACTACGGAACAGCTACAGCGCAAGCGCTTATATATCAGGCATGGTGGTTCGAATTGCTGCTTGCGGTAGGTATCATTAACCTGACAGGAAGCGTTTTCAGGTACAAACTGGTAAACCGAAAAAAGTGGGCCATCTTAATGTTTCACCTGGCATTTATCCTGATTATTATTGGAGCTGGAGTTACCCGATATTTTGGATTTGAAGGCAGCATGCACATCCGTGAAGGTGAATCGACCAATCAGGTTATTTCTGAAGCAACTTATATTACATTGAAAGCTAAATCAGGTAATCATGAAGTTTCAGTTGAAGAACGGGTCCGGTTTACACCAAATACGTCCAACCGGTATAACCAAACAGTACAGATTGATGGAAAAGAACTAACGGTAACCAATGAAATGTTTGTACCATCAGCCTCTGAAACACTGGTTGCCAGTAATTCGGGATTACCAGTAATTTCCCTGCTGTTTGCCAACGAGAATAATCAACGTTCTGATTTTCTGCTGTATCCGAACGACCTGAAAATAAAAAAAGAGTTGAGTTTCGGATTTGAGTGCAAAGAAAATCAGGCATTTGTTCAGTTTTCACAGGCAAAAAATGGCCTGACCATGATTTGTGCCGATACGGTTTTGGTTTCGTCCATGAATGGTCAATCCATAGAAAAACTGGCTCCCGGAATCAGTCATCCTGTTCAGGAGAAAGCGTTTTATCAAATCGGGCATGCGGGTTTCGTGGTAAAGGATTATATGCCAAAGGCTGTTGCGTCCATGATCCATATTCCTGAAGACACTGGTGTTGACGGATTCTCGGCCAAAGTGAGTTCGGGTAATGAAACAAGAACCATTAACGTTTTCGGACGTGACGGTGTAATTTCAGAACCGGCAACCTGTACTGTCAATGGCATTCAACTCCAGATTTCTTTCGGATCAGTTGCCCGCGAATTACCCTTCAGCATCCTTCTTCGCGATTTCCAACTCGAACGCTATCCGGGTTCAAACAGTCCATCGTCTTACGCCAGCGAAATCACCCTAAAAGATCCATCGTCTTCCGTAGAAAAACCATTTCGTGTATTTATGAATAACATCCTTAAATACCACGGATACCGCTTTTTTCAATCTTCATTCGACCAGGATGAGAAAGGAACAATTCTTTCTGTAAACCAAGACTATTGGGGGACAATGATTTCTTATTTAGGTTACTTTTTCATGACATTAGGTATGATATTTACTGTTTTCAGCCCGGGAAGCCGGTTTCAGAAACTGGTTCGCTTGAGTTCACACCTTCAGGAGCTGCGTAAAACAGCCAAAATACTCGTTACCGGACTGGTAATTTTAGGAGCCGTCAGCAACGGAAATATGGCGCAAGGAGCCAACCCTGCCTCGAAAGACAAACACATGGATTCCTTCAGCAAATTATTGGTGCAGGATCACCAGGGACGGATTGAGCCTGTGAACACTTTGGCATCCGACTTAATGCGAAAAATCGCAAAGAAAAACAACTGGGAAGGAATGCCGGCTGTTGAATTTTTCCTCGACATGAGCGCTAATCCGGATAAATGGAAAAGTGTTCCGATCATTAAAGTAGCCAACCCCGAATTAAAGCGGATGCTGGGTGTTTCAACCGGGTTTATATCCTTCAATCAACTGTTTGATCAGGCTGGCAATTATCGGCTGAATGACCTGGTACAGCAGTCGTACAACAAAAAACAGACTCTCAGGAATAAGCTCGATAAAGAAATTATAAATGTTGACGAGCGGGTAAATATTTGTTACCAGATTTTCACCGGTGATTTTCTCAGAATCTTTCCGGTACCGAACGACGAAAAGAAGACCTGGGTTGCACCATCAAAAATACCAGCCACGATGAATAAAGAAGATGCTGATTTTGCAGGTGGCATTCTGAATCTTTATTACAGTGAAGTACTCCAATCCATGGAATCCGGTAACTGGTCGAAGCCTGACGAATACCTTGGATACATTCAAAAATACCAAATGAAATATGCTTCCGATATATTACCTCCAACGTCCAAAATTAGTCTCGAGATTTTTTACAACGAGTTTAATATATTCGGAAAATTATCGAAGATACTGGGCATTTTAGGATTTATTTTACTCGTATTTCATTTTATGCTCATTTTCAAACCGGCTGCACACCTGTTAAAATATATAACTATTGGGAAAATACTTGTTTTTACAGCCTTTTTACTCTATTCTGCCGGTTTAATTATTCGTTGGTATATTTCGGGGCACGCTCCCTGGAGTAATGGGTATGAAACCATGATTTACATCGGTTGGGCAACCTTACTCTCAGGTTTCATTTTTGCACAGCGTTCGCCAATTAGCCTGGCAGTTACCACCATTTTAACGTCCATCATTTTAATGGTGGCCGGCATG
Source organism: Prolixibacteraceae bacterium (assembly GCA_019459525.1). Classification (GTDB taxonomy): domain Bacteria; phylum Bacteroidota; class Bacteroidia; order Bacteroidales; family Prolixibacteraceae; genus Aquipluma. Next base: position 8,123 of record JAIBEY010000004.1, on the reverse strand, counting down.
AGTTGGATGAATCCGGAAATCACCAATTTAGTTCCGGTACTAAAATCATACTGGCTGGTGGTTCATGTTGCCATCATAACTGCCAGTTACGGATTTCTTGCCATGGGAGCCTTGCTCGGCATGTTAAACCTGGCATTGATTATTCTGCGGAATAAGAAGAACGAAAAAAACATCAGCTTTACCATTCTGGAAATCTCATACATTATTGAAATGGCTCTGATGATCGGACTTTTAATGTTAACCATTGGTTCATTCATTGGAGGAGTTTGGGCTAACGAATCGTGGGGACGATATTGGGGATGGGACCCGAAAGAAACCTGGGCCCTGGTGACGGTGCTGGTGTATTCAATAATCCTGCACCTTCGTAAAATTCCCGGATTAAAAAGCATCTTCGCCCTAAGCAGCCTGGCTTTAATCGGACTGAGCTCTGTATTAATGACTTTCTTTGGCGTAAATTATTACTTATCCGGAATGCATTCCTATGCACAAGGAGATCCGCCTCCAATTCCAAACGCCCTGTATCTGGCTATAATCGTGATTTTTGCATTGATAATATGGGCATGGTATGCTGAGAAAAAAATGGGCGAAATCATCGACAATCAGGATATTGCGGAATAATCGGGGCCGATGTCGCTTAAACGAAAAGAGGCGCAGAAAATCAAATTTCTGCGCCTCTTTTCGTTTTCTAAAGTTTTACCACTTCAGTTCCATTGTTTGTCCCTTTTTCAGAACAATCTCCCGTTTCTCCGTTCCGCGATACAAGGTTGTTTTACCGCCTGTTCTGGCGAAAATACTTAGGCTTTTAACTGATTTGTTGGTCCATTCCATCGAAACAACAAAACCACCACGGGCACAAATTCCTTTTACCGAGCCATTGCTCCAGGCATCGGGTAAAGCCGGAAGCAATCGAAGTTCGTTCCCGGTTGATTGTACCAGCATTTCGGCCACGGCGGCTGCGCCCCCAAAGTTACCATCAATCTGGAAAGGTGGATGGGCATCGAACAAATTCGGATAGGTCCCCCCTCCCCGGGCATAATTGGTTTTAACGCCGTCGGGCTCCACATATTTCAAGAGTTCGCGATACATTTTGTACGCATGGTTTCCGTCCCACAAACGTGCCCAAAGATTAATCCGCCAGCCTTTCGACCATCCCGTAGTCTCATCGCCCTTAATTTCGAGCGTTTTGCGACAGGCATTAGCCAACTCTGGCGTTTGTGCAGGTGTGATGTGATTTCCCGGATAAAGCCCGAATAAATGCGACTGATGGCGGTGTTGTGGATCTTCATCTTCCCAATCGTAATACCATTCCTGAAGGTTTCCTTTTTTCCCGATTTGATACGGATACAACTTAGCCAGGGCAGCTTCCAGTTTCCCACGAAATTCCACATCCTGATTCAATAGTTTAGCCGATTCGATGGTTTGCAAAAAACATTCCCGAATCATAGCCAGATCGGCAGTTCCCCCATACAAGGTTGCACCAACATAACCGTCAGGCGTTTTATATTTATTTTCCGGTGAAGTTGACGGAGAAGTAATTAATTTCCCATTTTTATCTTCCACCAGCCATTCCAGGCAAAACTGTGCAGCACCCTTCATTAATGGATAAGCTTCTTCCTTCAGAAACTTTTTGTCGCCGGTGAAAATAAAATGTTCCCACAAGTGCGTACTGAGCCAGGCTCCGCCCATATTCCAGTTGGCCCAAACCGGGTCTCCCTGCCCGAATTCACCAACCGGATTGCTCATCGCCCAAATGTCGGAGTTGTGGCAAACAGTCCACCCGTTCACTCCATAAAATGTTTTTGCCGTTATTTCGCCTGTAGTGGCTGCATTTTTAATGAAACCCAGCAAAGGCCTGTGTAGTTCAGAAAGATTTGTATTCTCTGCCAGCCAATAATTTTCCTCGGCATTGATGTTGGTCGTATAATTGCTACTCCAGGGCGGACGTATATGTGGATTCCAGAGCCCTTGCAGGTTTGCCGGAACACCCATGGTTCGCGAACTGCTGATAAGCAAATACCGGCCAAACTGGAAATAAAGCACTTCGAGGTTTTTGTCTTCCTTTCCTTCCGCATAGCGGCGCAAACGTTCATCAGTTGGCAAATCAGGAGCATCCGTTTCTCCCAGATTGAGGCTAACCCGATTAAAATACTGCTGATAATCGGTCGAATGCGACTTTTTAAGCTGGTCAAACGATTTTGAAAAAGCCGACTTTAGCTGTTTGTTGGCAAGCAATTCTGCATTTAATCCTTCGGTAGCCGGATTTTTATCGAATCCGTTGAAACTGGTTGCTATTGAAACGTAAACTAACGCTTCACTTCCGCCTGATAGTCCAATTGATTTTTCAGTCGAAATCAATTGCCCATCTTTGCTTTTAATCCTGATTTGAGTTGAAAACCGGGTTCCCCTGTTTTCATCAAACACGACTGCATCGGGCTTATTTCCGCGGTAGTTGGGTTCAGCTTTTACAGGGGCGTATCCTTTAGCGCTCATCACCTGACCGGCTACTGTAACCGTATTTTTCAACTGGCTGTCAAAATTCACATCGAACGATAAAGCGCCCGGTTTTGAACTGGTTAGTTTGATCACCATAACCTGATCCGGATACGAGATAAAATATTCCCGGGTAAATTTTACTTCGCCAATTTCGTAGGTTACTGTTGAAACGGCTTTTGAAATATCCAGTTCACGACGATAATTCTTCGCGTCATCATCTCCTTTAAATTTCAGGAACAAAGTACCCAGCGGGGCGTACGATTGTGAAAAACTACCCTGTACTTTGCGCTGAAGCTCATCAGCCAGTTTGTAATCCTCGTTCTTCAGCGCTTCGCGAATGGCCGGAATATTTTTGTATGCTTCGGGATTCATGTTGGCGTTGACTGGCTCTCCCGACCAAAGCGTAATGTCGTTCAGAAAAATTTTATCGGAAGAAACGCCTCCAAAAACAGAAGCGCCCATTTTTCCGTTGCCAAGTACCAGCGTTTCCTCGAAATACTCTGCTGGTTTGTTGTACCAAAGCGAATGGGCTGATTGAGCAAACCCTTGCAGTATGCCAAAAACAGAAAAGAAAAAGAAAAGTAAATGCTTCATGGATACAGGTTTTGATGATTAGTTCTTCAAAGAAACTAATTTTTCAGATACCTAGCTCCAGCCACACGCTTTAAAACCGATTGAAACCCCTCTTATAAACCCTAAATCTTCCACTTGGAATCGTGTGCAGAGAGTCCGATTCCCGGTTTGTCAATCAACGATATCTTTCCATCAACAACCTGAACGCCGGAATACGGATCATTCGAAATCAGCAAATTACCGTCCAAATCGGCCCAATCGCATTTCGACGATAACTGCGCTGCTGCTGATACGGCACACGAAGTTTCGGTCATACAACCAACCATCACTTTCATATCGAGCGAACGGGCTAAAGTCAACATTTGATGGGCTTCGCGCATCCCGGTACATTTCATCAGTTTAATGTTAATGCCGTGATACACCCCTTTAGCCTTTATTACATCGGGCAAGCGCTGCACCGATTCATCGCCGATAATCGGCAATGGACTGTTTTCAGTGAGCCACGCAATATCGTCGATTGCTGTTTTAGGCATTGGCTGTTCTACAAATACAATTCCCTTTTCCTTCAGCCAGTGGATCATTTCCAGCGCCTTATTTTTATCGGTCCAACCCTGATTCACATCCACACAAAGCGGGACATTGGTCACCGAACGAATGGTTTCCACCATTTCACGGTCTGTTTTCTGGCCAAGTTTTACTTTCAGAATTTTATACGGAGTAGCTTCTTCCGTTTTTTGACGAACCACCTCGGGCGTATCAATGCCGATAGTAAACGAAGTGTTTGGCGTATCGGCCGGATCGAATCCCCATATTTTGTACCAGGGCTGCCCCATGATTTTTCCGACCAGGTCGTGCAAGGCGATGTCAACCGCAGCTTTGGCGGCACAATTTCCGGGCATCACAGCATCAACATATTTCAGAATATCGTCCATCTGAAACGGATCTTTAAACTGGCTCAGGTTTAGCGACGAAAGAAATTTAGTTGCCGATTCTACACTTTCGCCCAGGTAAGGCGGCATAGAAGCTTCCCCGTAGCCGGTCAATCCTTCAAATTCAATACTGGTCAGCACATCAGGCGTGGTTTTACGCGAACTGGTAGCCAGGTTAAAAGCATGCCGCAACTGCAACTCGTATGGAACGAAGCGCAAAACCAGTCCTTTTCCTGATGTTTTACCGGATTTTGCTTTTGTAGCTGCAAAAAGGGTTTCTATTCCGGCAGCTCCGGCCAGTGCCGTCAATCCGGTAGTTCTTAAAAAATGACGTCGGGTATTCATATCGATAATGGATTAATTTTTAGGAGCAATTGCATACCACGGATGATCTTTCACCAAAGTAATTCCTGCTGTATTTAATGAATTCAGAATTCGGCTTGATGTCACCAGTTCTTTTCTATCGGTCAAATTATAATCGGGGGCATTCGGGTCAATGCTGTTTATACGCACATAACCCGATGAATGAATATATTTTCCGTTTCCCATATACACGCCAACGTGCGTAACCCGCTGAATGCTCCGGCCAAAAAACAGCAAATCGCCCGGTTGAAGGGATTCCATATTTTTAACATCGGGATGTTCGCCGTAACGAGCCTGTTGCGAGGCATCGCGGGCCAAAATAACAGCCTGCGAAAAGTAGCAGGTTTTCGAAAATCCTGAGCAATCGTTTGATTTGGTTGAGGTTCCACCCCACAAATACGGGAGCCCCAGCATTTGCCGGCCAATAGCCAACAGGGCCTGTACATCAGGAGTTTTCGAAGTCCAGTCTTTCCACGAAAGGCAGTCTTTTTTCTTCACAAATCCTTTTCGTCCGTCGGGAAGCCTGATTTGAAGATAATCTTTCGATTCACCGTCAACCTCAAACAAATCGCCCAATACCAAATCAGTAACCACCAAACCGTTTCCGTCGGGCGCATCAACAGCCACACCCGAAATCTGGTTAAACATATACCGGTCCGATTTTTTCCACACATTCAGCAAAGTCTGGCTCATCCGAACCAAGCCGTTCCCTTCCATCCAACCCATATACTGATCAGGAGTCTGAACCCTGAACCACCCATCTTCATATTCGAGAACCCGTAGCGGGGTTCCCATCAGCGCCTGGGTTACCATTTCATCAGCATGGTCGGGACCTGAGCGCATATGTGCTACTGAAAGGGTTACCAATGCCCAGTTTTTGTCGCCAAGCGAAATTTCAGGCAATACTTCTACCGAATCAACAAACTGAATCCCTTTACCTTTCAACAAATCCAGCACCTTCGTCCGGGCCTCCGGCAAATCGGTTTTTCCTTTCAGAACAATGGTTGGCTGTAAAGTATCCTGAAGCGAAATATCCAGAATAGCAACCCGTTTGTCGGGCACCAGTTGCTTTTGAACCGAATTCAGTTCTGAGATTACTGACTTAAATGAAGTCGTCTGAGCCGGAGAACTCAATCCGACAGATAAAACCATCAGAACAACAGTTGTTATTTTACAGATTGTATTTTTCATTTCCACATTTATTTTGAATCCTAACTATAACCAATCAAGCCAGCAACAAAGCTATGAACAGTTTATTGAAATTCAGTCTATTTTTCATTTTTTTGATGCAATAATTCAGGCTTGTGTAAATCAAACTGGATAGCTGCTACCCTGCCATCCAACGAGGTAAGCAGCAATTGGTTGCGCCCGACAGGTGTTACCCCGTTTATCAATGCATTCGATAATTTATATTTCCAGGCCACCTGATGCGTTTTTTTACTGATAGCTACCACTACTCCATTACAGGTTGGCACAAAAACCAAATCACCGCTTTCAACAATGGACGACGGGCCAATTTCATAGCCCAAATCGGCAGGGCAATCCCAAACCATTTCCTGAACCGATGCTTCCGTAGAAAAAGCAAGCACGTGTCCTTCAGTCATATTTTTAATGTAAACCTGCTGCCCGTCAGCCGAAATCCCGATCGTTTCGCGGCACGAGTGTTCTCCTGAATCCCAGATTTCGTTCCCGGTTTTAGCATCCAGAGCTGTCATTCGCCGGTCGGGGGCAACAATAAAAATTTTTCCGTTTGCGGCAACCGGCCATACTGCGGCAGGCGACAACATCCGGTTGGCATACTTTTCGCGTTTCCAAAGGAGTTGGCCACTTTGCTGATCGAGCGCGTAAAATGTATTTCCCCATGAGCCAAAATACACGACACCGTCGTAAACCAATGGTTTCGATTCTACAAAGTTTTTTACTCCATCAAACTGCCATTTCAGTTGACCAGTCTCCAGAGTGATTGCCCTGAAAACACCGTCGGAAGAGCCAATAAAAACGGTTTTACTATCGACAGCCGGACTTGCAACTATAGTTTTTTGCGTGGCGAACTTCCATGCCAGTTTCCCGGTCTTTAAGTTCAAACAATATATGTGGTTATCGGTTGAAGCACAAACCACCCGATTCCCGGAAATAGCCGGAGTAGAGTAGATTTTCCCGGAAGTAACAAACCGCCATTCAACCTTTCCGGATTTGCTTTGCACAGCTACCACTTCGCCTTTTGTATTGGCATACACCGCCAGCTTGCCCGAAACCGAAATTCCGGTACCAATATCGCTTTGATCCTGAAATTGCCATTTGACGTTAACCTGCGGATATTTGTCATTGATTGAAAAATCAGGACGGGGCCATTTACCCGATTCTGACTGATAGTTTTTTATCCCGAGTGGAACTTTACACCAAACCGGTAAGGTTTTTATCCCTGGAGTCCGTTCTGCATAATACAGGGTGTCTTTGGTAACGGTTACCAGGTTGTATCCTCCAATTTCATTTTTAGCCCGAAGATTCGAGCGTCCCATTACTCCAGGAATCCCTTCAAAATTAAATGGTTTGTTCGAATGTCCATGCCCCAGCAAACTCACCTGAATGTTGCGTGTTTTGAGCAGATCAATCACCTCGTACCAATTCGACAACGACTCGTCGAGCGGATAATGATTGATAAAAATAATGGGCTGTTTCGGATCTTTCATGTTTTTCAGCGACGATTCCAGAAAAAACATTTGCTCGCGCGGCACCAAGCCCGGAGCCATTCGCATGTTTGGACCACTGGCGGTACCAATAAATAAAAATCCATTCTTTTCGAACGAATAACCTTCGGCTCCCAAAATGCGGACAAAATCGTTGTTCCCGCTTTCCGACCATTTCGAATCATGATTTCCCGGTGTTATGTAACACGGTTTATTAAGCTTGCTGAGAATAGATTTGGCTTCGAGAAGTTCTTTCTCGGAGCCAAATTCAGTCACATCGCCCGACAAAATCACAAAATCGATATCCGTTAGTTGGTTTACATCGTCAACGGTACGGATTAAATCTTCTGCACCCGTACTTCCACCAACATGCGTATCGGTTACATGGGCAAAACGAAAAGTTTGAGCCTGCACCTGGACTACAAGAATGAGGCAGATCAGAAGAAATAATTGTTTCATAGTTTTGGCAATAAAAATCAAAAAAAATTCACCGGACGATATCGAATCGCCCGGTGAAAAATGCTCTTATTAAAGAATAACCAACTACCACCCGGCAGTTTGAGTTAATTTATATCCTTTATCCAAATACTCGCTAATTTGAGTATTACCTACCGGAGCTAAATAAACCCGATCGGTAAAGACATCCCTGTTCGATATGTTTTCAGGAATATAATAGCCAACCATATCGGCTGCATTTGTGCCGGTATAGGTAACCACGGTGCCATCTTCTTTTCTTACTTTAAGCTTATTCACTTTAGCGGCAACCAGCCATTCCGGATATTCAGTCTGGAAATTAATCCATAACCCAAGCATGTTGTCCGGATCTGTATTTTTCATGTAATCGATCTTTTTCCAGCGTTTGATATCCATTAAACGCGTATGTTCAAAAACAAACTCCATACGGCGTTCACGTCTGATTTCCCAAATTAAAGCCGGAACATCAGAATCGCGATCCGGATCGTCAGGCAGGCTGGCCAAAGATAATGGGGCAGTTTTTTTAATACCTTTTGCAATGGCTGTAGCATCCAACGGGCGATTACGAATGGCATTAATGGAAGCATCAATATCAGCCTGTGTT
>JAIBEY010000071.1 GCA_019459525.1 Prolixibacteraceae bacterium | reverse complement strand
CGAATTCTCCGGTAATGGCCGATTCGTCAACACTGGCAATACCTTCAACCACTTCACCATCCGATGGTATGACATCGCCGGCATCGCAAATAACCACATCACCTTTCCGCAATTCGGGAGCGGCAACCGTTTCTTCTTTATCGCCAACCAGCCTGCGCGCCATGGTTTGTACTCGGCTTTTCCGTAAACTATCGGCTTGCGCTTTGCCCCTGCCTTCAGCAATGGCTTCCGAAAAATTGGCAAATAGCACCGTAAACCATAACCAGATGGCAATCTGTAAATTGAATCCTGAAAAGTTTCCTGAAAATATTCCGATGATTACGGCAATGGTTGTTAAAACCGATCCGATGCCAACCATAAAAATAACCGGATTTTTAATCAGGATAACCGGATTTAATTTGGTAAAGCTATCTTTTGTTGCCTGAATCAATATCTTTTTATTAAATAGGCTATTATTTTGTCGAGTACTCATAATCTTTTATTTTTTGCACTATATAGATTTTGTTGACTGCTGATGATTTTTCGTTACGGGTTTCGAGTAGCGGGTTTTCGAAATCGCAAATCGTTGATCGTTAATCGTTAATAAATATGGTGTTCTATGTGCCTATGTGGTTGATTAATTATTTCATTAATAATAAATGCTCGACAACCGGTCCCAGCGACAAAGCAGGAAAATAAGTCAGCCCACCTACAATCAGGATAACTGCAATTAAGAGTCCGGCAAAAAGCCAGTTGTCAGTCCTGAAGGTACCTGCCGATGTCGGGGTGATATTTTTCCCGGCCAAACTTCCGGCAATAGCCAACATCGGAATAATAACCCCAAAGCGGCCAATGAGGATAACCAAGCCAAGTGCCAGATTGTAAAACAGCGTATTGGCATTGAGCCCGGCGAATGCGCTGCCATTGTTTCCTGCGGCTGAAGTGAAGGCATATAGAATTTCGGAAAAACCATGCGGGCCGGAATTATTCAGGCTTGATAAACCGTAACTGCTAACCGAAGCCCAGGCTGTAAAAACCAGAATGGCGAAACTGGTCGAGAGGTTGGCAATGATGGCCATTTGTACCTCGAAAGCCCCAATCTTTTTACCCAGGTATTCGGGAGTGCGCCCCACCATTAATCCGGCAATAAATACGGTGAGAATAATGAACACCACCATGCCATATAATCCAGCGCCCACGCCCCCAAAAATGACTTCGCCCAGCAACATGTTGATCATTGCCACCATTCCTGAAAGCGGCGAAAGACTGTCGTGCATGGCATTTACCGCACCGCACGAAGCATTGGTGGTAACCACTGAAAACAACACACTATTGGTAATTCCGAAACGGGTTTCTTTGCCTTCCATGGCGCTAAGGTTGCCCAAAACCGGATTGGCAGCATATTCGCTATACAGTGAAATTCCCAAACCAGCCACGAATAAAAACATCATCACCATAAATATGGTCCACCCCTGGCGGGTTGAGCCTACCATTTTGCCGTAGGTGTAGGTTAATCCTCCTGAAATAAGGAAGATAACCAGCATTTCCAGAAAATTACTGAAAGGCGTTGGGTTTTCGAACGGGTGAGCGCTGTTGGCATTAAAAAAGCCGCCACCGTTGGTGCCAATCATTTTAATTGCAACCTGTGAAGCCGCCGGTCCCATTGGCAAAACCTGTTCTGCTCCCTGTAACGTTTGAATCGTTTCGTAGGAGTTGAAATTCTGAACAACGCCCTGGCTAACCAAAACAACTGCGAACAAAATGGAAAGCGGTAAAAGGATATACAACGTTGAGCGGGTTAAATCGACCCAGAAATTGCCCAATTTATCAGTCGTTTTGCGCGACAATCCGCGGATGAGTGCTATAATTACTGCTATTCCGGTTGCGGCGCTTACAAAATTCTGCACGGTCAGTCCAACCATTTGCACAAAATAACTTAGGGTTGTTTCACCGGCATATCCCTGCCAATTGGTGTTGGTCACAAAACTGATTGCCGTATTCAGGGCCGAATGCCACGAAACATTGGGCAGATTCGCCGGATTCAGTGGCAATTGCGCCTGGACCAGTTGAATCAGGAATACAAAAAGAATCCCGACCAAATTAAACAGGAGCAAACCAAAAGCATACGACTTCCAGTTCGATTCCTCGTTGGGGTTAACTTTTATTACTTTGTAGCTTAGCTTTTCAAGCCAGCCAAAAACCGGGTGCATCAAATGTTTTTCTCCTGTAAAAACTTTGTACATAAAAGTTCCCAAAACAGGAGTAAGCCCAATGATCAGGGCAATAAACAGAAATATCTGAAAATAATCCAGGGTAGTCATGGTGGGAGCTTTTAGAATTTTTCAGGTTTTATGAGTGCATATATTAAATATGCCAAAAGAAAAATAGCGAGTACCGCTCCAATAACATATCCTGCCGGACTATTCATCCCGCCAGTCTGTGAACCTCCCTCAATCGCGGCTGGCACAACCCCTAAAATAAAAATCATTGTCTTCATATCGTTTCGTTATTTGAACGATACAAATTTGCGCTGGATTCTGTAAAGGTTTTATAAGTTTATAAAGGGGAGTATTAAGATTTTATAAGGAGACATTTCCTGTAAAACGAAAAGGGCTACCTGAAACAGATAACCCTTTTACCACAAACTAAACCAAACTAAATAAAACTAAACTAAATCTAATCGTTAGAGACTAAACCAATACCTTCTATTTTTTTATATACCTGAGGTTCACCTTTATAACGAACTTTACCCACTCCGCTTATGGTCGCATTTAAAACATCGGTGGCATAAACGCTACCTGTTCCCACTCCCTCTATTTTGATGTCCGTTTTTTTTGTTTTTAAATCGATGGCATTCAAATAACCAGCTCCTGAAATAGAAGCGTCCATCGAATTGGCAATTCCATCGAACTCAAACTTTACGCCTCCTTCTCCAATTACTTTAATATCGTTAGCTTTCATGTTCATTTCAATATTGGCACCTCCCGAAACATGCAGGTAAAAATCTTTCAGTTCAACATACCCTTTGGTTTCAAGGCTCATGCCACCCTCAATAACTAATTTTTCCAAATCTTTAAACGTGATATACAAAATCAACTCATCAAAATCAAAGTGTTTTTTGGTAATCTTCAGGCTTAAAGACCGGCTATCTGACAGCACATCAATGTACTTAAAATTATCTTCATCAGTCTTAATCCGCAATCCGGGTTCAGAACCTTGTTCAAGAATAACTTTATAGGCACCTTCGAGATGAATTTTGGTGAATGGTTGTACCTGGTAAGTTTTTGTGTTCGTATCGTCCCAAGGTTGCTGAACAGGCATAACCGGAGCTGCAAAAAGTTTGGAAATCATTAATCCGAGGGCAAAGACTAAACTGGTTACTCGAAGAAGATACATACAATCCGTTTTAAAGCGTTTAATTTCTGAATCAAAACTATTAAAACCAGATGCTAAAGTGCTGTTCTTTTCGATGAATAGCAGATTTCTTTAGGTGAAAGGAAAGTTTAACGGATTAATCCCTTTTTAGCCAATGCGAACATTGAAGATAAACTAAACTAACCCGGCTTAAATTTGCCTGATCAATTTTTTCTGATAGACGAGCAAATATACCGGTAACAAAACACCAATCACCAGCATCACAAAATCGAGTAATTTGGTAGTCTCTTTTTCGATCAGGTTATTGCCAATCAATACCGAAACGGATAATATCAGAAGAAGCAGCAGTATAAAAAAAACAGATTTTTGTGTTTTTTTCAGTAGAAAACAAAACAGAAACCAAGTAAAACCTACGCCAACCCCAAGCCAGGTTTGGGTTGTTTCGCCTTTGGAGTAGTTCAGGATACCGTAAATGAATGGCAAAAGCGAAACCAAAAATAAAAATCTAAAAATGCTGCCCACCAGCCGTTGCCGGTGATATTCACTGGTAATCTCCGGGAAAATAGAAAAACCAGAAGATTTACCATTTTGGAATTCGGGCGACATTAAATCCTGCTCCGAATTAATCAGCTTACGTTCTACTGCAATTTTCACAGCAGCGTCAACCGCTGCTTCCTGATAATTTTTATGATTCTTGAGTATCTCAAAAATCCGGGTATCACTATAGGTTGTATATTGCTCGTAAAAATTCATTTTCCGCTTTTCCTTTTTAATTTGGATGATTGTTGATTTTATACAAAAATAGGTCTTTGAATTTATTAACAACGAATAAAATGCAGTTTTCAGAAATAGATGTAATTTCGATCCACAAATACTAGTGTTAACAAGTCAAACTATTCAATCATGTATAATTTTGAATATCAGAATCCGGTAAAGATCATCTTCGGAAAAGGTGAAATCAAAAAAGTAGGGACAAATATTCCATCAGGAGCTAAAATTCTTTTGACCTATGGCGGCGGAAGCATTTTCAAGAACGGTGTTTACGAGCAGGTAAAAGCAGCAATCAAAGGCTTCGAGGTGGTGGAATTTGGCGGTATTGAACCCAATCCGCATTACGAAACCCTCATGAAAGCGGTTGAAGTTGTAAAAAATGAAAACATCACTTTTCTGCTTTCCGTTGGAGGCGGATCTGTTTTAGATGGAACCAAATTTATTGCTGCGGCAGCTTGTTTTCAGAATGGCGACCCATGGCTTATTTTAACCAAAAGAGCGCCAGTTGTTGATGCCATCCCGATTGGTGCGGTAATAACCTTACCGGCAACCGGATCGGAAATGAATGGGAACTCGGTAGTAACGCGAATCGAAACCACAGAAAAGCTATCGTTTGCCTCACAAAAAGTTATGCCAGTTTTTTCAGTCCTCGATCCTGAAGTTATTTTCTCGTTGCCCGAAAAACAGGTTGCCAATGGTGTGGTCGATGCTTTTGTTCATGTAATTGAGCAATACCTCACCTTTCCGGTCAACTCGCCCATTCAGGACCGTTTTTCTGAAAGTATTCTGAAAACATTAGTTGAAGAAGGCCCCAAAGTTCTGGCCGACCGAAATAATTACGAGGCTGCTGCCAACTTCATGTGGAGCGCAACTATGGCATTAAACGGATTAATCGGAGTTGGGGTACCGCAGGACTGGGCCACTCACATGATCGGACACGAACTAACAGCCTACCATGGAATTGACCATGCCCGAACACTGGCCATCGTGCTTCCCGGTGTAATGAATATTAAACGCACCCTTAAAAAAGATAAGATTTTGCAATTGGGTGAACGTGTTTGGGGAATAATCGATGGCACCGACGATGAAAGAATTGACCAAACCATTCAGAAAACCGTTGATTTCTTTGAGTCGGTTGGACTGCCAACCCGGTTGCCTGATTACGATGTACCGACAGAAACCATTGATACCATCTGTACCCGCTTCGAAAAGAGGGGCTATAAAATAGGTGAAAAGGCCGATATCGGACCTGCTGAAATTCGCACGATCCTGGAAAGCAGGTTATAACAGCCGACTATCCTAGTCATACAGGTTTCGGGTGAAAGGGACGTCAAAACTTCAGGATAAACTTAAATAGTTAATTCCCTACAAGTTAATACGTTCAGAACTAGTGTTGTGTTAAGGCTCATATTTTTGTTTGAGACTGCTTCATCCTCGTTCCTCGTCTTCGCAGTGACGTCACTCCGAGGAGGTACGACGAAGGAGTCTAAACCGTTATTCCATTGTTAACACAAAACTAGTACTATTCAAAAAAATAAAGACTGCCGGCAAATGCCGGCAGTCTTTATTTAAAAAAGTATCTTTTTAGCCGATCAACTATTCAAAGCTATTTACTCCTGCTACTTCAGCATTCCTATCCACTTTTTTAATCAAACCCTGAAGTACCTTTCCAGGTCCAATTTCGGTAAACAAAGTGGCACCTCCTTCAATCATATTTTTTGCGGTTTGAGTCCAGCGTACAGGTGCGGTAAGTTGCGAAATCAGGTTTTGTTTAATTACAGCCGGATCAGAAGTTGGAGCCGCGTTTACGTTTTGGTAAATCGGGCAAACCGGAGTTGAGAATGGAGTTGTGTCAATAGCTGCTGCCAGTTCTTCTCGGGCAGGTTCCATCAACGGCGAGTGGAAAGCCCCACCAACAACCAGTTTCAACGCGCGTTTGGCGCCACGGGCAGTCAAAGCTTCGCAGGCTTTATCGATACCCGCCATCGAACCTGAAATGACCAATTGTCCCGGGCAGTTGTAATTAGCAGGAACTACAACTTCATCAATCGAAGCACAAACTTCTTCCACAATTTCGTCATCCAGCCCAACAATGGCAGCCATAGTCGAAGGCTCTTTCTCACAGGCTTTCTGCATAGCTAAAGCACGTTTCGACACCAGCCTCAAACCGTCTTCAAAACTTAGGGCTCCATTGGCAACCAAGGCAGAGAATTCGCCCAATGAGTGACCGGCAACCATTTCAGGAGCAAAATCAGGAAGCGTTTTCGCCAGTAAAACCGAGTGCAGAAAAATAGCAGGCTGCGTTACTTTGGTTTGTTTCAGATCTTCTTCGGTTCCATCGAACATGATATCAGTAATCCGAAAACCCAAAATGTCGTTAGCTTTCTCGAAAAGTTCTTTGGCTAATGGCGATTTTTCGTACAGGTCTTTGCCCATCCCAGGGTACTGAGCGCCCTGTCCGGGAAATACGTATGCTTTCATTTTTCCAGTTTTAAATTTACAGGCGGCAAATATACTGTTTTTTCGGAACTGGAATGGCATGACTTATTTCAAGCAAAGCCACAATTGTTTAACATCAGGGAAGGTAAATGACACCTCCGGAATGGTCGCGACTGGTTCCTGTAACCGATTTCAGGCAATTGACCTCATTCCGGATCCGGAGGACACCGAGAAAAGCAAATATAATAGCCTCTTTGAAATCGATAATTTGAGCGGAAGGCACAATGGTTTTATGCTTGGTTTTTTCGCTGAACAATTCAATCAGGAAAACATTGTGCGCGCCGCCTCCCGTAATCAGGATTTGTCCCTTCGGATATTGATCTACAGCAACAGTCAACTGATCAGAAACATGCTCGTAAAGTGTCCGGAGAACGTCAACGGTAGCCAATTGGAAAGAAGATATTAAAGGCAAAAACTCATCTTCAAACCATTCCCGTCCCAACGATTTTGGCCCTTTTTGCTGGTAAAAATCAAGTTCATTCAGCAGTGTTAGCAATTCTTCCTGCACACTTCCCGAACGGCCAAGGTTTCCGTCGAGATCGTATTCATACCCCAACTGTTTGGTGAAATAATTAAAGGCCATATTGGCCGGACAAATGTCAAACGCACGCCTTTCTCCCTCTTCCCTGAAGGATACATTTCCAATTCCTCCCAGGTTCAGGCAAAGTTCGTATTCTCCAAACAAAAATTCGTCGCCAATCGGAACTAGTGGCGCTCCTTGCCCTTTCATAGCAACATCCAACGACCTGAAATCGCAGGCGGTTGGTAATCCGGAAGCTGCGGCAATATGAGCTCCGTTTCCGATCTGCACAGTTAGTTTCTTGTGCGGCTGATGAAATATGGTATGACCATGCGATGAAACTAGGTCGGGTTTTTCCGGAAGTTCTGCACAAAAATCAGCAATTTGCTTTCCAATAAATTTTCCAAATTCATTGTTTAAAAGTGAGAATTCGAGAGCGTTTAATTCAGCAGCAGCAACTAGTTTATTTACCCACTTATGCGAATATGGAATGGTAACCGCTTTAACAACTTCAAATTTCCATGTTTGGTCGTTGGTAAACCTGCAGGCAACCAAATCAAGTCCATCTAACGAAGTGCCCGACATACAACCTATGCTTAAATAGCTTTGCATTATTTGTAAAAGTTAGCTTTGTAAGTACTCCTGTTGCCTTTAAAATCGGTAACCTCAAGGTTTATTTCATGATTTTTATTATATCGAAACCTCTTTTTATCAAACACATAAGTAATCAGTTTGTTTTTTAAATCATATTCAAAAAGCACCCATTCGCCATCAATCATTCCCCGGTAGGTTTCTATTCCCGAAAGATTATCGGTAATCTTAAACCTGATTGAATTCCCATCATTCAGTGTCTTCTTATCAGCAATGCTTAAAGAAGTTATTTGCGGAGCAATTGTATCAACAGCCAGGGCATAATTTCCCAGCACCCGGATATTCCCTTCAACCCAACCGTCAACAAATTTACCAGTCGCCGAATAGATTTTTCCCGTTGCCGGATCGATCTGCGCCAACATCACTTTCTCCTGAAGATGCTGCGGAAGATCAATGGCTTTTATCCGCAGCGGACAGGCGAAGTGCAGAGCTGTATAAGGATTGTGCAACTGAAATACCGGTGAATAAAACCTGGGGAGTACTGCTTTTTTGACAAACAGAAAATCGACATCGTTGTACAATGCTCCTTCCGGAACAGAGAACTCCAACTCCTCAGTTCGTATATGGTTGTTGTGATTGTATTTGAAAAGCTCCCCTTTGGTTTCCTTCGGAGAAATTTTAACCTCTTTCGACTGAATTTTAAATGCTAAACTGGTTGCATTTCCATACACATCCGTAATTTCATACTTAACCTGATGCAATTGATCGTCGGTTGTTTTATAAATACCATGTTTCAGCACGTTTTCGTAAATATTCAGTTTATTTCCTGGTTCCAGCCAGGTACGGTACAAACGTTGACCTGAACGAACGGCGCGTTCATAGTCGATGTGCGAATTGATGTATCTTGACTCCTCAATCAGAAAATCATCCATCGTAAATGAATAGATCAATTCGTTATCAATGCTGAGTTTTATTGAATATATGCCACATTTATTCGGACTGCCATCGAGCAAATCAATGGTTTGGATACCAAATCCGATTTTGCCAGATACCTGGATCGTCTGCGCTGTCTTTAGTTTATAGGCATTTCCCGACAAAATAGTCTCGAACCTCTGAGGGGTTTGTTTGGCAGAAACACTGGCATCATCAGAAACCGGATAAACCATTAATGCCTGAATCGTTGGTTTGGTTTTGTCTTTTACCGGCATATTAAACAGCAACGGATTCAGCAGCATATTTTCCTTTGTTCGCCTGATTTCGAAATGCAGATGCGGCCCGCCAGAGCTTCCGGAATTACCACTTTTAGCTACCATCTCACCCTTTTTTACCGGCAATAGCGCTTCCGGAACATTTTGGTCGATCGCAAAAACTTCCTTTTCGTACTGGATCGTACGAATATAATCGTCGATTGCCTGCGAGAAGCTTTCCAAATGGCCATAAACCGTTGTCGTTCCATTCGGATGATTTATATATAGCACCTTCCCGTATCCTGACGGAGAAATAGCAATCCTGGAAATATAACCATCGGCCGCCGCATAAATAGGTACCCCGGTTCGCCCTTGAGTTTTAATGTCAATTCCGGCGTGAAAATGGTT
>JAIBEY010000019.1 GCA_019459525.1 Prolixibacteraceae bacterium | reverse complement strand
CCCTTCAATCTTTCCGGAATAATAACACCATACAACCGCCAGGTCCTTAAGTTCATTAGGTAAAAGGTCTGACAGTCTGGAAAACTGGCTGTTTCGTATAAACTCGGCTTTCTTTTTTTGTTCTTCGTTAAATATCATATTGTCGTGAGATTAAGCATTCGTTTAAACTATCGGTGTTATTCTGAAAAAAAATCGATTTTATTTTTAAGAAGTATTGATTAGAAAGGGCGACTTATTTTACTTCCACTTTCTGCATAGTGGCAGCTAATACTTGATGAATAGTATAGCTTAATAATCAATTTCAACGTACTTAATCGGCCGTTTAACCTAAAATATAAACCATTCGGTATAATGCACAGAAGCAAGCGGGTTACTTTTTTATCACAAGCAGGATATACTAAAATATACTATAGAAAAGCAAACTTTCAGAAATTGCTTCGAGAAATGAATAATAGTCAAGGTCTAATAAGGAAGTATCATTTTGTTAATAGAAAGTGTACTTCTGATAAGATGAAATTAACGTATTAGTTTTTCTTTACAATTAAACCAAAGGCAGGCAAAGATTAATTTATCCACCCCATGAAACAGACCATTTTCCCAAAGGAAATTATCATGTTCTCGCTTGAGAGCCATTATGCACGGTTTTCAAGGCATTCAATCGCAGTTTACCTTGTTCTTATCGGAGTCATAACTGCTACACTAGTTGCTCTTCCCATTTTAAAAGTTGATGTAACTGCACAATCCCGCGGAATTATCCGTTCACAAACGGAGCCAACCAGTATTCAGGCTCCAGTTACAGGGCAAGTACAAAAAATATGCATCCGCGAAAACATGAAGGTTACGATTGGCGATACCTTAATTTGGCTCGCCCCGGAAAAAATTGATGACCAACTGCGGATGTTCGATGATAGAATAGAATTGTATTCAGGCTATATACGTGATCTTGAAAATTTGGTGAACGGTAAGAGTACTCGTGTTCAGAGCGAATTGTTGGAAAGCAGTTCTGCTGAATACAATCAGAAATTAAGAGAATACCAGATGCGTCTTGAAACCGCCAGTAAGGATTTTCAGCGGACCAAGTCGTTGTTCGAAAAAGAAGTCATTGCGGCTGCCGAGTTTGAGAAGAAAGAGTTGGAATTGAATCAATTGATTAAGGAACGTGATTTTTATACCAGCCAGAAAAAGGCAAGCTGGCACCAGCAACTGTTTCAATACAAGTCAGAACTACAATCGCTTACCGATAACCGTGATCAACTTCGATTTGAAGAACGTTTTTACGTGGTGATTGCCCCAGCCAATGGCTATATTTCGAATTTTACCGGAGTACAAACTGGTAGCTTCATTTTTCTAAACCAAACCATTGCAGCCATAACTCCGTCCGATAGCCTGATTGTTGAATGTTACGTCAGCCCAAACGATATTGGATATCTACAAAAGGGCAAATCTGTAACATTTCAGGTTGATGCCTACAACTACAACCAATGGGGACTGGCTACCGGCGAAATTATTGATATTTCCAATCAACCCTATCAGGAAAAGGAATCGGTTTATTTTAAGGTGAAATGCAAACTTAATCAGGATTGTCTTTCTCTAAAATCAGGTTATCAAGGAAAACTGAAAAATGGACTGACTCTTACCTCACGTTTCTTAATAAACCGCCGGAGCTTATATGAATTGCTATTCGACAAAGCCGATGACTGGCTAAACCCTAAACTTATTGACCATTAAAACATTGACGATTTACCATTTAATGTTCGCGGCTCAAAATTGTAAATAGTAAATAATCAAATAGTAACTAAAATCATGAGCATAAAAATAAAACAACATGACATTACCGATTGCGGTGCGGCTTGCCTGGCTTCGATTTCGGCACATTACAACCTGAAAATCCCCATCGCGCGCATCCGCCAGTGGGCCGGAACAGATAAAAAGGGAACCAATGCCTGGGGACTCATCAAGGCAGCCGAAAAATTAGGCTTTTCAGCCAAAGGGGTGAAAGGCGAACTTGACGCGATGAACGAAGTTCCATTACCCGCCATTGCCCATGTGGTAGTAAAAAAAGTATTGCAACACTATGTAGTGGTATATAAATTCACAAAAAATTACGTGGAAATTATGGATCCCGGCGATGGTCAAATCCACCGGAAAACCCACGCCGAATTTGCTGAAGAATGGACTGGCGTACTCATCCTGCTGTCGCCCGATCAGGGGTTTATTGCCCGCGACGAGAAAGTGCCGGTACTGGCGCGCTTCCGTTATCTGCTTTACCCACACCGAAAAATACTGGTTCAGGCATTAATCGGGGCAATTGTTTACACCGTGCTGGGCTTGTCAACGTCAATCTATATCCAGAAAATAACCGATTTTGTATTGCCCGACGGGAACAAAAACCTGCTCAACTTACTCAGCGTGGGCATGGTGGTTATTCTGTTGGTGCAAATCGTGATTGGCTCGCTGCAATCGGTATTCGTGCTGCGAACCGGACAGTTGATCGATGCCCGCCTGATTTTGGGTTACTACAAACACCTGCTGAAGTTGCCCCAGCGGTTTTTCGATACCATGCGTACCGGCGAAATCATCTCGCGCATCAACGATGCAGTAAAAATCCGGGCATTCATCAACGATACCATGATCAACATCCTGGTCAACCTGTTCATTCTCATGTTCTCTTTTGTACTGATGTTTATTTACAGCATGAAGCTGGCGCTGATCATGACGATTGTAATCCCACTATATGCCTTGCTTTATTGGGTTACCAACCAACTCAACAAAAAACGGGAACGCAAAATCATGGAAAACGCTGCCGAGTTGGAAACACAACTGGTTGAGTCGGTTAACGCAGCCAAGGCCATCAAGCAATTGAACCTTGAAGAGTTTAATAACCTGAAAACCGAAACCCGGTTTATGCGACTGCTCGACAACATTTACCAGTCGGGGCTGAACGGGATTTATACCGGTAATGCTTCACAACTGGTTACCCGCCTGTTTACCATCGTTTTACTCTGGAGTGGTAGTTTGCTCGTGATCGACCATACCATTACTCCGGGCGAGCTGATGTCGTTTTATGCCCTTATCGGTTATTTCACCGGACCGGTAAGTTCGCTGATCGGAATGAACAAAACCTGGCAGAACGCGCGCATTGCTGCCGACCGCCTGTTCGAAATCATGGACCTGGAACGCGACGACGAACCTGAGCAAACCGTTGAACTTACACCCCAATTACTCGGGAACATTGTATTCAACGAAGTTTCGTTTAGCTACGGTACACGGGTTGATGTGTTCGAAAATTTCAACCTCGAACTGAAACAAGGCAAACTCACTGCCATTATTGGCGAGAGCGGTTCGGGCAAAACCACCATAGCCGCCTTGTTGCAACGGCTGTACCCCGTAAATAAGGGACAAATTACCATTGGCGAGATTAACATACGTTATGCCAGCGCCGAAAGCTTGCGGCAAGTGGTGGGCATTGTGCCCCAAAACCTCGAATTGTTTGCCGGAAGCGTGATAGAAAATATTGCAGTAGGCGAATTCGCCCCCGATATGGAACGCCTGCTGAAAATTTGCCGGCAACTGGATATGCTCAGCTTTATCGATAAAATGCCCAACGGGCTGGCCACATACATAGGTGAGCATGGAGCCACACTCTCGGGCGGGCAACGTCAACGCCTGGCTATTGCCCGTGCTTTGTACCGCCAACCCGAGATTTTGGTGATGGACGAAGCAACCTCGAACCTCGACTCCGAATCGGAACAAGTGGTACAACAAACCATCCGCCAACTGGTCGCTGAAGTCAAAACTGTTGTTCTGATTGCCCACCGCCTCAGTACAGTAGTCGATGCCCATGAGATTGTGGTACTCCGCGAAGGTCGGATTACCGAACAAGGCAACCATACTGAACTGTATGCGCAGCAAGGCTACTATTACCAGATGTGGCAGCGGCAAAGAAGCCTCCCCTAGCCAACTCCGAGGGAGGGGAATTCAGACCTGACAGGTTTTAAAACCTGTCAGGAATAAAAAAGTCTAATATCTATTGTCTAAAGTCTAATATCATAACAGTTATGAACAAACTACTTCAGCAAATCGAGTTAATTGAGCGGATCGACCAACTGATTCGCCTTAAATCGACCGGAACACCAAAGAAATTTGCCCAACGGCTTGACATTTCGGAGGCATCGCTTTACCGACTGATTGAAACCATTAAAGGAATGGATGCCCCGGTTGAGTTCAGCATACGCTACCAAAGCTATGTATATTCCGACGAAGTTAATTTTATGTGTGGGTTCTTCCGCAAAGAACTATCGTACAACGAACTGCAAAAAGTAAACGGCGGTTTTTATAATTTAGCCTGTTTGGTAAATTTTAATGAAAATAATTTTATCACTCTCAAAATTTGAGAGTGAGCCGCTTTACTTTTACCCCTGAGTTTGGTGCACAAAAACTTGGACGGGTTCCGAAAAGCCAGATACGAGTAGGAAAAATTATTTAAATTTACAGCAATGAATAATTTAGAAACTAAAGGATTTAAGGAACTTTCTTGTGAAGAACTCAAAGAAGTACAGGGTGGTATGAAATGGTGGCAGGCATTACTTGGTTTTGCCGCAAGTCTTGCCATCGGATTTATCTTCTCGGGAGGAGATATGACATTTGATATTTAAGGGTTCTCTAATAATGGGTTGATACCTTCAACCCATTATCTTAATTTAAATAGTAGGCATTTAATCATTAAATTTTATGCGATGAAGAATTATTGCTTTTTCTTTACAATTCTTTTTTCTCTATCTATCAACATTACTTTTGCTCAGTTGGCAAGTGTCGAGGGAATCGTAGTTTCCGAAAATGATAGAGATTCCTTGGCTTACACCCAGATCATGATTAAGGGCAAAAACACCAATACAATTACAAATAGTGAAGGATATTTTATTCTTTTGGGAAACTTTACCCTCTGCGATTCTATCCTTATTCGTCATATAGCTTATGAGCCGAAAACTATAATTATTTCAGAGTTAAAGGAGCATAAAACTATTAAACTTACCCCCAAAACATTTACAATAGATGAAGTAACTATTCATGGTAATAGTGCTTTAGATCAACTGAAAGAAGCTCTATCTATATCTAAAGCCAATCTTAAATTACCTTTTCGATTAGAAACATATTATCGCGAATTTGTGAAGGAAAACAACAAATATACCAAGTTCTCTGATGGACTTATAGATTATGATTTATCAGGAGAAGCAGTAGATCCTAAAACAAAAGTTTTTGTTAAACAATCGCGGGCAAATGAATTAAATACTGAAGCCGACAAGGAGATCGATTGGAATTTAAATTCTCCTCTAGACATAGAAAAGATGATTAGTCCATTCTTTTTAAATGCGATTAGTAAAATTATCGAGAACGCTGATAAGTATGAATTCCATGTTGGCTCTAAAGCTGAGAAAAACATAAAAGGTCAGGTGCAAATTACTTTTACACCAAAAGAAAATATTAAAGAACTTCTTCTTCAGGGTAAAATTATTATTGACGAACAAAGTAAATATATCTTGTCATGTTCATATAGCTTAGAACAAAATGATTCAAAAACGCCAAAGATAACCAATATGATTGTTTTAAAGGCACAACTTCTCCAACAGGAGATTTTTGCCCTGTTCCTCGTAAATAATGGTATCTATCAACCCTGGTACATTAGTAAACGTGCCGAGATTAGGATGTGGAACAATAAAAAGCTAAATGTAACGTTTGGTTTTTCAAGTGATTTATTGGTTAACAAGTTTGTTAATGAATCACCTGATGCTCATCCATTCAAAAGCAATTACACAAAAAAATCATTATACCCTCTAGGAAATAATTATCAGTCAGCATTTTGGGAAAGGCAAAATGCAATACAATTAACCTCGGAAGAAAAAAAAGTTATAGAACTGCTGAAATGAACGTTATTAAGTGCGACCAAACCTTAAATAATAAAACTATGAAACAGACATTATTTATTTTTATTCTAATCATTGCTTTTGTTTTTCAAGGAGCTGCTCGAAACTTGAAATCTGACACGATCAGAATACAGAAAGTTTTTGGCGGATATAACTTCATTCAAAACGGTGAAAAACTATCAGTTAAACAACTGGTATTAGTGACGAAGACTTATGAACCAGCTTATTCACTAATGAAGTCATCGCAAAAATTATACTCTACCGGAGTTATTACAGCATGTGTTGGTGGATTTATAATTGGCAGCCAGGTTGGACGTTCTATTGATGGCCAATCGCCCAGATGGGAAATAGTTGCGCTGGGAAGTGGTATAGCCCTTGCATCAATACCTTTACAAAACATTCTATCAAAAAAGCTTTATGTGCAGTTGGTTTGTATAACTCCACCCTTAAACAAAGTTCTTCCCGACAAATCGACAATCGAGAATTCTGCTTTAGCTTTAAGGGAAGTATAATCGGCTTGGAAATGAAATTCTAGGCATTTTACATCTTCGCTCCTTGTAACTCGCTTGAGGCGAACATTCCTTAACTTCCTGGAAGTTTGTCAAACTTCTCCTGATCCTCCGGATACACAAAAATTTTGCAGTCGCCAGTGCTGACTTAAAATCACCACTTTTAGGTTCCGGATTTTCAATCCGGCCAAATAACCTTGAGTGCTTTACCGTTTTGGCCCGCCATTATCCAGGACGAGAAAGAGCTGGCAGAAATGCTTTTCGTTTAGGTAAATACGGAGCAAACATTAAAGAAAATTGTTGGTGGTATTTCGTTAAAAAATGCTTCACTACTTTTTTATGAGAGTGAACCGAACTTTACTCCTGAGTTTAGTGCACAAAAACTTGGGCGGATTCCGAAAAGCCAGATACGAGTAGGAGAAATTTTAATACTTTAAGACTATGAAAGAGTTAGAAAAAAATGAGGTAATGGGGGTTGATGGCGGATTTACTCAAAAATTGATTGGCTTAGATGGCAATTGTGGTTGTAAGGAAATCTTTTTCTTGAATTATGAAACAGGCGAATTATCTAATATTCTTGGCCAGATTGTTTTCGATTATTGGTAGAATCCTTCCCCAAACAATATCCATAGCTATTCATTTAAAAATAAATACGGATTATCTTCCGTATTTATTTATAGATTCATAACATTTACTATTATATGGAACCCACCATGAGAGTGAAAGCTCACACAAACCTTATACTAGCTGGCATACTGCCACTCAATGAGTACGTTCTTAATCTTAACATGGCAAAAATATTTTATACGAATACGATGAGCATCTCGACAAAGATGAGACCAATCGAAATGATTATTTGATAGTTGGCGAATCAAACGAATTCCGTGTGACAAATTAAAATCAAAAAAATACTCATGAGAACAATAATTACAATCGTATTTAATTTTCTAATTCTTTCCAGTATTGGTCAAAACTTTATTGGCAAATGGACATACCAAAATCAAGCAAAAAAGGAAGTAATTATAGAATTTGATTCAAATTCTGAATATCGTATATCCATTGATAGTCAAACCTATAAATCTGTTGAATCTAGTGATAAGCTGCTAAAAAAAACGAAGCTTACTTACAAGATTACGGGGAAAAGAAAACCATATAAGATAGATATTATATCTGACTATTCTAATGTTACAGTTCGTGGTATCATTCAATTAATCAATGATAATACGATTCAATTACAGATTAACCCAAATTCTTGCGGAGAACGGCCAGAAAAATTTGATAAAAATTCTATCGATTATGTGGAAGCTACAAGGATTGATTAACTTCCCTCGCTCCTTGGAATCCCCGCTCCTGCGGATATATACCAAGGTTTGCAGGAGTTAGATTTGCAATCCGGCCAAATAACCTTGAGTGCTTTGCCGTTTTGGCCCGCCATTATCCGGGCAAAAAAGGGCTGGTAGAAATACTTTTCGTTTAGGTAAATACGGAGCAAACATTAAAGAAAATTGTTGGCGGTATTTCGTTAAAAAATAGATTGGACATTGACGGCGACGGAACCTGGGATCTTAAAGTTGTTGTAAGAAACAATGGCGAAGTTAAATGTAAATCCAGATGGGCATAACAACAATTTTTTTCAATTTTGGCAGTGAAATCTTTTTTTGAAGTCTAAAAAACTGATTCACAGGCATCTACAGGTCTCATCAATGATGCTTAATAATCTTTGGTGAGACTATTTGTAGCAAGGATTAAATCGTCAAATCATACCTGCGAATAATTTTATTAATAACTAACTATTTAAATAATGTTCAAATCAAAGATAAGACTCAAGTTTGGAGAGTGTAAATATACTTTTGCGGCAAGTAGAAATATTGGGTTTCTGTTTTTATTCTTTATTTTATTGCATTCTATTACTCTCTCCGGGCAAACAGTGCATAAGTTACTAAAAAAGGGATATATTGCTAACAAAGAGTTTAAAACGCAACTAAGTTCTGTAATTGAAAAAAAGAAATATTTAATCGAAAATGTTGAAATCGAAGGATCTCAAAAACGATATAGGTTTATTCTCGATTCAGGCTCGCCAAGCATT
Source organism: Prolixibacteraceae bacterium (assembly GCA_019459525.1). Lineage (GTDB taxonomy): Bacteria > Bacteroidota > Bacteroidia > Bacteroidales > Prolixibacteraceae > Aquipluma. The sequence continues at coordinate 40,229 of JAIBEY010000019.1, read as the reverse complement.
ATTTCAGCATCCATTGTTAATGAATTGGGTCTTAAAGTTTATGCTAAAGACAGTCTTTCAGATGGAATTACGAGGAGAAATGCTGAGTACAGAATGCTGAATGTTTCATTAAATGGGGTTAAGTTTATCAACATTGCTTTTGCAAGTATCAATGATTATGAATTTGGAATCGATAATCTGTGTAATATTGATGGGATAATTGGGAACAATTTAATGAATAAATGCATTTGGCAAATCTCTAAAGATAGTGTTATTATTTCCAATAGAGTTGAATCTTTGGATAATATTGGCAATCTTGGAGGGAAGTTAATTATGCAAGGATTAGGTAATTCTTACCCGTATTTGTACTCCACATTCAGCCGTCCACGTTTTACAACATTAATTGATCTGGGAGATGATGCCGCTATCGCTATCAACCAAACAATGCTGCCTTATTTACGAAAATCTCAAATACTTGAGGGAAAAGGCAAATCTGTGAAACTGATTTTTAGTCATATCAATGATTCTATTCATAACCAACTATGTAAAAGCGATTTATTTATAATAGGGAAAGATACTATTACAAATCCCATTGCTTTTGTTGATAAAGAATCATCGATTGGTCTAGGCCTTCTCGATTACTTAAACTTAACACTTGATTTTCGCAAAAAACGCTTTTATATCCTACGAAATCCTCTCGTACCTTCATTTCAAAGTATTCAATCCTTTGGATTCAATTTTGAAATATCTGATTCAAATATGGTACTCATAAATTATGTTTGGGATAAATCAAGTGCCCAAATTGAAGGCATTAATTTAGGAGACGAGATTAAATCAGTTAATGATATAGACATTGAAAAACTTAAAGAAAGATACGAAAAGTGTAGATTATACTCGATAATTCAATCCGAAATGCATAGTGGGAACTCTTTAAATCTCACGTTAAACAATTCTACTCGCCTTTACCATTTAATTAAAAGGCCACTTTTTTATAATAAATAGTATAACTGTTTATAATTTTCAGCCATTAATTGAACCAAAAAACTCAACAATCCCTGCTCTGCGGATATATCCCAAGGTTTGCAGGAGCTAGATTTTTTAGGTTCCGGATTTTCAATCCAGCTAAACAACGTTGAGTGCTTTACCGTTTTGGCACGCCATTATCCGGGCAAAAAAGGGCTGGTAGAAATACTCTTCGTTTAGGTAAATACGGCTCACAGATCCGCGATCAAGAGGTGTCGATTACAAATTAACACCAGCCACGCAGAACAATAAGGCATTATATCCGGAATAGCTGGGGCTTCTGGATTTATAGCGTAACTTCAACAAGACATGTAAAAGTTCACTTATTTGTGAACACTTGAAAAATTGCCTTATATTTGCACCGAATAATCGAACGAACAATGATTGTCACATTCGGAAAAGAGTATCTGCGGGAATTGTACGAAACAGAAAAGGCAACTGATAAGAAACATCGTTTCCAGCCTCAGGTTGTTTCAAAATACGTTCGTTGTGTTGACATGCTGGTTGGCGCCCCTAACCTGGAAGCCCTTTACAAATTCAATTCATTGAATTATGAGGTATTGAAAGGAAACAAAAAAGGCATTTCATCTATTCGGGTAAACGACCATTATCGTATGGAGTTTATCACAACAAGCTTGAAAGAAACCGACACTATTGTTACCGTTTGTAATATCATTGAATTATCAAATCACTATAAATAAAATAGTTATGGATGCTACTGCAAATAAAATGACACCACTTCGCCCAACACATCCGGGCGAAATACTTAAAGATGAAATTGAGTATCGCGGAATATCACAGCGCAAACTTGCTGCAAAAATAGGCGTATCCCACACCTTGCTAAATGAAATATTGAACGCCAAACGCCCCGTAAATACTGAATTTGCACTACTCATTGAAGCCGCACTTGGGGTTGATCCAGATACATTGGTGAACATGCAAACACGTTACAATATGCAAATAGCACGTGCCGACAAAACACTTACCGAACGCTTCAATCAAATTCGAAAACTTTCTGCCATACTATAAAAATACTGGTTCTGCCTAATTAAACAGTACTTCTAATTCCTTGACTCTCCGTGCTCTCTCGGGCAAAAATGGCTGGTAGAAATTTTGTTCGCGTAGTTTTATCCGGATCACAGATCCGTAGTCAGCCATGCCGAACAATAAGGTATTATACCTGGAGGAGCGGTATTCTTCCGGAAAGAACTATCGTACAATGAACTGCAAAAAGAAAACGGCGGGTTTACTAATTTGGCCTGTTTCGTTAATTTTAACAAAAATAATTTTCTCACTCTCAAAATTTGAGAGTGAGCCGCTTTACTTTTACTCCTGAGTTTCGTGCACAAAAACTTAGGCGGGTTCCGAAAAGCCAGATACGAGTAGGAAAAATTATTTTAAATTTACATCAATGAAAGAGTTAGAAAAAAATGAGTTAATGGGGGTTGATGGAGGCAAAGTTGCATATTGGGATACGCAGTGGTCTGGTACACAAAATCGAGCATCTTACGCTTTTGAGGCTTTGTGTAATGGAATAGTATTAATTCATAACGGAGCCGCTGCAATCAGAAATTACTTTGGGGACTAGTTTTGTCAAATTATTGCTAGCGTAGTATAAATTGCGCTAGCATATCTTTATATATCTAGAAAATAGCCATGATTGGGTTAATCCGACGATAAAAATTGTAAAAAAGATTTTATGAAAAAGAGATTTCCTTCAAATATCATCCAATCAATCCTTTTGTTATTTATTGGTTTAGCCTTTACAACTCTACTGTTTTCTTTTAAAGAACAACTACTTAAGGAATCTTCGAAGGAGATATATGAAATTGTGGTTGGATCAGTTTTTGGTGTTATTGGTTTTTTATTAGCACTGTTAATAAATATACGAAATGGTTTTTCACTTTCCTTTAGTTGCCATATAGCAGTAAATCGAGACCTATTAATAATTTTGCTTACAGTAATTTCTTATCAATTGGTTATTTCCCCAATAATTAATTTTTTATCTATTTACTTCTCACCAAACCACACAGCTGTTATTAATATAGGTTTCATTTATTATTTAGGAGCAATTCTTATTGGCCCAATTGTTGAAGAGCTTATGTTTAGAGGAATAATCTTAAATGGAATGCTAGATAATTACAAGAATAGTAGAAAAGCTATAATATTATCTGCATTAATTTTTGGTCTAATCCACGTAAAAATAATACAGGTAATACCTGCATTATTCTGGGGCTTGGTTTTTGGGTACTTCTTTTATCGTACCAAAAGTATCTTGTTATGTATTTTATTACACGTAACAGCAAACGCTTCTGGCTTAGCATCGGACATCTTTAATCACGATAATTTAAATTCTTCATTACTAAGCATATATAATGAATACTCATTGACTATATATTCCATTTCAACTATTGTTTTTATTCTCTGTGGATTTTACTTGTTCGGAACACAAAAAAACTTAAAGAAATACTTGCAGTGTTACGATTAAAGTTATACAAAGATTACCTCGTTTCCTGTTTATAAGTAATAGAAATCTTCCCGCCTTTTTGCTTACTTTCGAGTAATGTAATTCATTAATTATCTTTAAATAATTAATATAAAAATACATAAGCAATGGAAAACAAACTTGAATTCGTTGAAATATTTGCTGGAGAGTTATGGCAAGCTGAAATGATCAAAGAAATCCTTGAAGATAATGGAACTCTTGCATTTCTTGAAAATGAACTGATGGGGAGTATTATACCATCGCAAATATGCTCTGGCGGAGTTGCACCTGTGAAGGTTAAGGTTAAAGATTCTGATTTTGTACGCGCAAAAGGACTGATTGATGAATTTAATAATGCAAGTTTCTCAATGGATGAAGAAACTAAATAAATAGATTATCCTATGTAAATTATCATGCCGCAATAAACTCGAAAAGGGTTTTAAGTTTAACCTCTTAACTTTACTTTTCTGGATTTATAACCCAAAATAGTTTAAAACACAAAGATAACCTTCCCGTCCTTAGGAGAATATTCACATTAGTGTATAGGTCGAATACAAAAAATATGAACTATTAAAAATAACATATGGAACAAAAATACTCCACCGGTGGCGCCAGATTCTGGGCTGCTATGATTGATGGACTGGTTTTCTTACCTTTTGTTATCGTTGAAAAACACCTGTTTTTATCAACGGAAAACAAAGTCGGGTTTATCCTGTGGCAAATCTTTTGTGTAATCCTTTCGTGCGGTTATTCGGTAATAATGCATACCAGATATGGCCAAACGTTGGGGAAAATGGTTCTGAAAGTGAAGCTGGTGGATGTATCTGAAGCCTGCCCGGTGACATTTCAGCAGGCTATTATGCGCGATATAGTTGGAATTGGGATTACTTGTGTAGCACTGGTTTATTTTATTATCTCGTTACAAAATACAGAGTTAATAACTAAGAATTACGACGATTTTATGAGTCCCTGGTCGTTCCTTTGGTTGTTGCTCGAATTGGTTACAATGCTGAGTAATCCTAAGCGACGTGCTATTCATGATTTTATAGCTCATACCGTTGTAGTTAGAATAAGCAACGAAAGTCATGATGTATAATCTGCATTTGATTTGTACACCTAACTACTGTCTCGTTAAAAGAGACAGTAGTGTTGTTAAATTTTTAAATTAATTAGAAATGAAAAGATTCGTAATTCTCGCATTTGTTGGTTTAATAACGATTAATACTGCTGGGCAAACGGCACAAAATATTGATGCTATAAAAAAGGAGAACCTGAATTTGAAAGCTGTTATCAATAGTTTGAAGCAGGATACTGCCTTTCTGAATAAAAAGATTAATATGTGCGATTTTTTTAATCAGCCCAAAGAATTTGAACTGGTATCTTTCAGTAAAGATTTTAATGTAGAGCTTTTATCCTGTAAAGGAGACAGGGGACTTCAAACTGTTATGGTTGAAGTTTTGATTTCTCACAAGTTACCACACCAGGAAGTTTGTATGGGTATCAGAACAGATGATGCACAAGCTGCTGACGAACTTGGAAATTTCTTTGCCGCTAAAGAAGCTTCAATTGCCAATCAAACTACGACTTACCGAATTTGTGCGACAGTACCTTCAGGTGTTCCAACGAAAAGTTATATTATTTTTAGGAACATAATGCCAAGCACCGATATTTTAAAGTTTTTGACTCTCAGATATCGATTTCGAAATGCTGATGGTGGAGGCTCATACTCAAATGGAAATCTCGAAATAAGAAACTTAAAAATACAATGGTAGCCCACTTTTTATCGATTCTTTGGCCAAATATCAGTTAGTTTTTTTGATTCAGATGTACGAAAATCTCCTCATTTCGGAGACCCCTGGAAATTGATTGGAAAAAAACGTACGCTCATGTTCCAAAACTCGTTTAAAAAATCCCTGTCAGGAATCTTTTAAACGAGTTTTTTTAAGGTATTAGTTATCTGGAGTTATTTCAAATTTGAATACAGCGAGTTTATGAATTCAGGTTGAAATAGATGTTAGCTAAAATTTTCTGTCCGTATAACTCTAGAGCTTTATTGGTTAATTCCTGTTGAAGAGGGGGAGATGCTTTGAAAAATAATTTCCAGAAACTATCTGAGGAGAGGAAGTTGATTACACCATGTTGTTTTAAAGAGAGAAACTCTTTTTCAAAACTGGGAAACTTATCAAATATTTCACGTAGTCCATTTCCCATGAAATTGCTGAAAAACAAGTTCATTGCAAAAACAGAGATCAATTGATTCATGTATGTTGCGATCAGTTTATCTGGATCAGTATTATGAGTCTCTCGATAGACAGAGTTAAAAGCCAGGGCAATTTGTCCGTAGGAAGATTTTGAAAGCAACAGGGCAAACATTTCAGGCTTCAGGGGTTGAACCACTTTGATATATTCATCATAGAAATGTTTATACGATTGATGGTGTGAAATAAGATCGTTCACGCCTTGTTCGTTGTCTGAAAAGAAATTAAAAAGGGCAACAGCATAATTGGCGCTTGTATGTGTCATAATGTAGGGAAGAATTAAAGATTTCAATGTTGTAACGTAGATTAATGGATAATTTTCAGTCTGGAATAAAAAGAAACCGGGAGATTATTTAATCTGACGGCCTCTTCCAAAAGAACTTATCTTGAGAACTTGTTTTTAGGAGTTTCCTCTTGGTGTTGTACAGAATCCATTGTTTTGTTTAGTTCCTGATCTATTTTTTCTGTCAGCCTTTTAAGTTCCAGTACTGAGGATTCCAGTTTTTCTTTATTAAGAAATACTAATTCCAGACTTTCCAAATCCCCGATGTTTTTGTTTTCTTCTTTGATTTTAGCCTCATAAGATTCAATCAGTCCAGGAATCCGGGTTAAAGAATTTATTACGTATTTTCCGGCCAGCTCTGGTGTTTTTGCTACGTCCCCGGAATTGTATGAATATTTCAGATTACCCTGAACATACAATTTGTTTTTAATCAGTGGCAGCTCGCTATCCCTAAGAATTTTCTCTGATTTTGTAACAAGATCAAAACCGCCAACCTGACCGATTTTTTTATAATCAGAGACAAGATTGGGCGTTTCCATTATTCTCACCAAGGCATCTCCAAAGAGTTTGGTATCTGTGAATTTTTGGGTTCCAAGTGTATATTCGACAATACATTTTTCGTCATTATCTTTTGGAAAGGAAGCAAAGGTTTTCTGGTCTGATTTAAAAAGATCCAGGTATTTTTCTTTATCCTGAACGCCCTGTTTCAAATTCAGCAGCTTTAGTTCCTTTTCCCTGATTTGCTTTAGAAAAACGGTTTCTTCTGCCTTGAGTTGAGTAACAACCTTCTCCAGTTTAGCCTTCTGCAGCAGGTCGGTATTTCCGGAAAGCACTGCAATATATTCTGCGAAGCTCATCCCGGAATCCTTGTCAATACCGCCCTCGTCGATAGAGCGAACGCCGATATTGTTATTTTTGATTTGAGAGATAAACAACGTTTTGTTTTTGAGTAAATTAAATTTGTATGTATCGAGCGTTTCCTTTGTACCGTAAACAAGGACATCAACCTGGTTCCCGGCGTATTGCTTAGCCACCTTATTCCCTGTTCTGACCCCCCGGCCGTTGCGTTGTTCCAAGTCTTTTGGAGTCCAGGGGATATCAAAATGGTGGATAGCAACACATCTTTCCTGAGCATTAACTCCAGTTCCCAGCATTTCAGTGCTTCCTAAAAGAACCCTGCATTCTCCGGCATTCATTTTTTTGAATAGCTCCAATCTTTTTTTATCCGTATTGACCGTTTGGATAAATTGTATCTCGTTAGCAGGGATTCCCATTTCGACAAGCTTTTGTTTCATATCACTATACACATTAAATTCACTGCCAGGCTTATACGTTCCGATATCGGAGAATACAAACTGAGTGCCTTTGTGTTGATTGAATTTTGTATAATACTCATAGATCTTACCGGCAACCACATTTATTTTGTTGTCCGGTTCATCCGAAAAGATGGAACTGTTGATTAGGCGCATATCCAGTGCTGCTTTTTTTGCAGTATTTGTGGCGATTAGCATCTTTGCCCTTTCTTCTGATTCTGAAAGCGGAGGTCGGTAAATGAGTTTTCCGTCACCGGTTTTTGCAAAGTTTTTTAACCTTGCGAACATATCTCTTTGTTGAATGGTCTGATCAAGGGCCACAAAAATTTCATTTTTCTTCGGTCGGTCGATACCGATATCCTCTGCTGTTTTGTAGTCAGTCATTTGAGAATAGAACATGGCCAGCTCAGGCACTTTTACAAATTGTCTGAACCTTTCTTTTTGCACCAGGTCATTGGTCACATTAAATTCAAAGTCCTTTGACTTCAAAGTATAAATACTTGCCCAGGCATCGAAGGAGAAGATACTCTGTTTACGAAGAGCTTCAGGACGCAGAAAATTAAAGATATTATACAGTTCAGTCAGTGAATTGGAAATGGTTGTCCCGGACAAGAATGTTGCCCCCAAGTCTTTACCGCTGCGCTGTTGTATTGTGCGGATAGCGAACAACAGGTTAAGCGATCTGTCTGAGCCAATTGAGTTTCCTAATCCGGCTACCCGTTGGTGCCTGGTTGTGAACATCAGGTTTTTGAATTTGTGGCTCTCATCAACAAAAAGATGATCGATTCCCATCGTTTTAAAATCGACAACGTTATCCTTTGAAAGGTTGATGTTGTGGATGATCGAATGAAGTTTCGCGGTTAAATTTTCCTTTCTTTTTAAGAGGTTTTTTTCGATCTGTTTAAAACTGGATGTTTCCCCGTTTTTTGATTCTCTGATTGATTCTTCAATTTTGTCGATCTCCTCGGAAATAATGTCGCGCTGGATCTCCAGCGATTGAGGAATCTCTTTAAATTGTTCATGCGTCATAATGATGCAATCCCAGTTATTGTTCTGAATTTTATTAAAAAAACTCTCCCGGTTGTCTTTACTAAAATCCTCTTTTCCTGGAAACAATACTTTGGCGAAAGGATAAGCTTTTTGAAATGTTTCCGCCACCTGGCTGATATTTGCTTTTAATCCTAAAATACAAGGTTTGTTTGCAAGACCCAATCGCTTCATTTCATATGCGGCTACGCATTGAATAAGTGTTTTGCCGCCACCAACTTCATGGTCAATGATGCCACCCCCATTATTTTTAAGCATGAGGATTGCATTTTTCTGAGAAAGGTAAAGGTCATCGATGTTTAATTTTTCCTTATCCAGGTCGGGGAATGTTTGAAAACCACCATCATACTGGGTTTTGACGTAACAGTTAAAACGACGGTTGTAGATATTTTCAAGAAACTGTTTTTTCTCTGACGGTAAAGTTGTGAGCCATGTCTTAAATTCAGTTTGCAGCAGATTTATTGCAGCATTCATTTTTTGAATGCCCTCCGTATCGGGCACTTTGACCCTATTTTCCCCGTTCCAGACCGACTTCGTCATTTCGGGGGTATTATCAAGCATTGCAAAGCGCAGAACCTCTGATGCTGAATAATAGCGGTTTTCGGACTTTACGCTGTATTTTTCGCGTGATTGAAAAGAAGCCCATCCATCTACATTAAAATCGTCAATTATTGAGTTATAACGAATGTTGACAGGCTGTTGGAAATGTTCTGAGGCAAATTCAGAGAAAAAGCCGTCAGGAATCCATCTTTCGCCTAGTGAGATTCCAATATCTTCAAAGCTGATATTAGAGGGAATAACACGTTCAAGGGATTTAACCGCGTTATAAAGTTGTCGGTTTGTATCATTTTTCTGAAGTTCCTCGATGGCGTAGTCTAGTTTCTCAACAACATTTCCAGACAAAAACACATCAGCCTGTTCGTATTGATAAGTTTCAGGGTTAAGGAATATTTTATCCTCAAGTTTTTCAAGAACTTCAAACTCTTTAAGTTCGGTTAATGAACAAATAAAATCAATGTTTACCTTATTGAATTTATTTAAGGAAACCGACAATGCCTCTTCTGGAGTAAGTTTGCTTTTTATTATACTGAAGGCAACAGGCTCCCTAAAAATGTCGGCCTTTTTGATCTGTCCATTTGTAAGAATTTCCAGTCCTTTGATTTCAGCGAAAGAGACATCAGAAACCAGAATTCCGGAAAGATCGGTAAAATGGCCATATTTTGCTGAGAAAGTATCATAAACCAGATTAAGGTTTTCACGGAGTTCCGGAGCTTCAGTTAATTTACTATTCTCGTACTCTTTCAGCCGGAGGTAGCAATCGCGGAGATCGATGTAAGATTTGACAATTTCAGCAGTCTGAGGTTCAAAATGGATTACATCCGCCATTCTTTCAGAAGTAGCAATACCTATCAGGTTGCCGCTTTTTTGGAAAGAACCTGTTTGGTTGAAGATCGCATTTTCATATCTGAATGTTTTGGGAACAATAGGTACAGCGATGCCGGTTTTTTGTATTCCTTTTTGTTTGGGTGCTTTAACTTCAATATTTGCAAATTCAGCAAACTGATCGAAGAAAGAAAGTTGCAAAGGAGCAGTCGCCTTTTCGCTTTGAATATTGATCAGGCTCCGGTCAAAGTTGATCGACAGATCTTTTGAAAGTAGTTTTCTAACATCATCAACAATGCCATTGATTCCGTCATGGTGTTCATAGAGCATGGCAGGTTTGCCATAGAGGTTAGTGTCAGCCCAGGCCTTGGTATAAATTATTCTGCGATCATCATCGTATAGAGAATTAAAGAAATACCCAGGCACAAGTTCAGATTCGGTTAATTTAATAAATTGATTTTCTCTTGCGGAAAGCTCCCTTTTGTGGCTGTTTTTTTGCAAGACGATCAAATCTGACTGCACCTTTGTTCCCTCGAACGTATTTTGAGGCAGACGTATCGCAGAGATCAGGTTTGATCTGGAAAGCAGGTGTTTTCTGAACAATTCATTTCTCCGGGCATCCATGACACCGGTGGAAGTGATAAACGCAAGGATTCCTCCGTCTTTGATCATATCCAGCCCCTTTTCGAAAAAATAGGTATGAATCGTATTGCACGCCCTTGCTCTTTCTGAGTCTTTCTGCCTCATTAAATCCGGATCGAAGACTTTAAAATCACCAAAAGGTATATTGGAAATTACCAGGTTAAATTTTTCGTTAAAACTCTTTGGGGTTTCCTCAAAACCACCAATACGCACTTCTTTATCAGGATTTAAATGTTTCAGTATTTTCCCGGTTAACAAGTCTTTTTCAATGGCAGTAAACTTTTCCCCTTTAATGTTAGCCAGAAATACTCCTGATCCTGCAGATGGTTCAAGAATGTTTTGAAAAGAAATTTTATTTGAAGAGAGAGCGTCGTTGATAGCTGAAACAAGTTCTTTAGGTGTATAAAAGGCAGTAAGAACACTACTTTTTAAAGAATCCAGATACATGTTGAATTCACGATCAGATTTGCTATTAAAAAATAATACCTTATGTAATTGATCTACATAAGGTATTAAATTCTTTTCACTATCGGTAAACTGGTCCGGTTGTTTGGGATCAAGCAGAATGCATTTAAGTTCTCCGAATCCCAGGTATGACTTTAGCTTTTGTCGTCGTTCATCCGTTTGTGGTTCCCCCTTTTCCAGGGCAAACATTGCTTCGATTGCGGCAATGTTTGTCAGTAGTTTATCTTTTGGACTCATAATTTGAGATTTAGAAATGGAATAAGCTCATTAACCAGCAAGTCTTCTTGATCCGTGCCCTCTACATCGTTGCCGAATTTTTCAAAGATGTCTTTCGTCTTTTTATAGATTTCAACAGCCTTTTTGTCGTCCAGATCCTCGCCGTGTGTGGCGGATTTATATATTTCCTGAAGAAATGAAATTGGAGAGAATTCAAGTCCGGCATGTAGAATCGTGTTTGCCTCTTCCATTGCCATGTAATGTGGCTTTCCATCCAGCGATGCCTTTTTATATGATTCTCTGGCCAGGTTGGCTCTGGTGATAATGATTTCTTTTGCCACTTCCCGATCTTCCAGGAGATAAGGGTGATAATCGAGGATGTATTTAAAAATGCGGTTTTGGAATACATCAGCAGTGTTTAGCTCATCAAACATTTTCATAATAATGTATTTATGTGGATTATTTATAATCAGAAACAATGGTTAATTCGTTGAAACTAGGATTATCTCCTGTAATAGAATAAGATTTAGTGGTTACCTTTTTACCGGCAACATATACATCAACAGTGACATTGATGGACTTTCCCGAATCATTAACATTTACGAATCCATAAGATGCCTCCCAGGTAAGGGCGGTTACTTTTTGGGATGTTTCCAGCGTTTTTGTTGCTCCATCTAAGTTTTTTAGCTTGCTAAATACGGCAGTTCCTTGCCCGGCGGCAACATCATACCGATCAACCTTATCCCACAGTGTTCCTGTTACATTAATTGTTGAGACACTAAAATATGTTGTCGCCTGACAGGCGAGCGATTCATAATAGGCATTCACATCGCCAGAGTAATTGATAACCAATTTGACAATTTTTTCTTCATCAATTTTGGTTTCTAAAGAATCATCACCTTTGCTGCAGGCGAAGAAAGTGAACGTTAATAGTACGAAAGTCAGAATTTTTAAAGAGTTAAAAGTTTTCATGAATATAGAATTTAAGGGTTAATAAATCCTTAGTTAATTTCGAAGATCCTGTTTCTTATTCGGGCAACCTGAACAAGCTCCCTGATTGTTTGCGTAATATCTGAAGATTTAAGGCCCTCCAAAATGATTATTTCATTATTTAAATCCGTTGTATAGAGTTTTACGATCATAAGCTTAAATAGCCTTAACAGGAATGGCTGTTCAATAATATAATCCTTGACTCTATATAATTCAAGGTTATCTGTCCGAACAGAGAAGATGCCTTTTTGTATTGAAATAGTTTCTTCATAGATTGAATACTTAGTATAGATTATCAAAAGAAATTTCAGATATCCGAATAAGGCAAAAACTACACCAAATAGAAAAAAGAAATTGAAGAAAGCTCCAATCAGCGCAAAAAGGATTGCCACACAGATGAATTTTGAGACCTTTATTGCAGCATATATTCCTGAGGGCTTGATTTCTGCGATAAGTTTATTGTTTTCCGGCATTTTTTAAGTTTTTAAACATTTCGAAAACGTTTTGCGGTAGTCCATTTGTGTAGTTAAGGCGAAGCGAGATAAAGCGATCATTGACCCGGTCATAAGTGTCAATTCGCTTCAGAATCCCTTTGTATTCCTTATCAAATTCTTTTGATAAAGAATATGGAATTATTGAATCGCAAGGGTGGATATAAAAAACGGAGTATTCGCTCGGAGTAACGATTTTTGCTCGTTTAAAGAAAACACCATTCATTGTAGTATCGTTCATGTTTACCCTTGTTTCAAATTCAGGTACCTGTTTTTCGATAAACATAGCACCTGTTTTTTTTTGAGAAAGAGGGAGCGGTTTGCTCAATTCATAATTTTCCGTGTTTGTTTGATAAAAGTTTTTATCTTTTATATAGTAAATAAGTGGGATGCTTAGAGAATCAAGGATCGGTACTTTTTCAAAAATTTCATTGTCAAGAAAGTATATAGTAGATACAGGCAGTTTGTTTGAGTTGTTCAGGTCGCCACCGGGGTCGTGGTAAACAATAACTTCTAGATCTATTTTCCCGGCTTTCATCCGGTGTTTGCTTCTACAGCTAAAGAAGAAAGGAATTAAAAGGATAGCAGTAAAGATTAAAAGAGTTTTCATATTATTAATGGTTTAAAATTCGGATTTGTCGTTTTAATTAGGAGTTCTACAAAAGAGTTGACAGTAGGCGGTGGTTTGATCGTTTTAATGAGATTCGCCCTGAACCTGCTTTGTTTATTAAATGCTGAAAGAGTTATTCTATCCTGATCTGCCTGTGCCTGGTATTTCTCAGCTTTTACATAGATTATGTCGTTTTCTATTTTAAACAGTGGTTCGATATTCTTGCTGATCAGACACGCTAGTCGAATATCACTGAGGCGACCTTGCAAAGAATTCCCCAATGCCAGGATAAACCTATTCTGTGTCATTCTTTTTACCGTAATAACCGACGGACGACTCCCAATTGCATACAGTAAAGAATTTTGTGGTTTGAACAGTTGGTAAAAAGCAATAAGTTCAAACACGGAAGAAAAGACAAAAGCCTTATTAATAAGGCTTTTGTCAGGGTTAAGTTGAAAGAATGAGTCCTGCGGCAATGTAATATCACCTAAACAGGACATTTTTTCTATCGTATTTGATTCGGGGATAGTAAAAACAATCTCCCCATTCGCTTCACTGATGTTGTTTTCAAACCGGCAAATAATATTTTGGTTGAAACCGAACATTTTCAATATGCATGAGTCAATCATCTTTTTGTTTTAGCCGTAATGATTTTTTCTGCTTCTTCCGGTGAATCTTCCGGCTCGACACCCATTTTTTCCATCTCAGTATTGATTTCCTTTTCGGTATTTTTATTAATACGTTGATCGGCATCTTGTTCGAGTTCCGGATCATTAACGCCCTGTTCTTCGATACTACCTTTATATGAACCGCCGGGTACCAGTCGTTCCATCTCATCCTTAACGACGTTTATGTCTTTGGAAATGAGTTTGTCGTTAGGGAATCGTGTTTGTTTTCTTTCCAGGTCAACCTGCACTTTTTTAAGTGCATCCATATAACCTTTAGAATACAGGTTTTCGTTTTGCGATTTCATCTGACGGTGCTGGACAATGGCTTGAATTCCTTTATAAAGCAGGTATGAGATACCACCGTCCACAAGAATTGAAAGGATCAGAATACGGCGATCTGCTTTGATATTGTTTTTTGCAGTTGGAGATGCCTGGATGGTAGGGCCATCTTCCCCAATTTGGGTGGGTTGTCCATTTTTGAACCTTTGTTTTTGCTGCAAGGAAAGAGGTATTCCGTTAACTTCGTCAGGGACTACCAAGTCCGAGGTATTGAGAGAAACGAAACTATTTGTATCTGTATCGAACTCAAACAGTACGGATTCTTCTTTTTTGTTTTTGTTGTCGAGTGGTTTAACATTCCAAAGGAGCTTATTATCTTTTTCGCCCAATAAAGTTATCTGGATTTCATCACCAGTTTTGTGCCGGCATCGTTCGACCTCGTTTTTTATTTCTTCACCCCAAAATATTTTTTTTTCGCCGTTCTTTTCGATTTCGACAAAAAACGATGGATCGTTTTTATCGATAAAGCCAAACGGAGCCTTATCAATCCGAGTTATTTTTCCATAAGCGGCAGTATCTTTAGGGTGTATTCCTCCTTCTTGTGCAAAATACTTGTTTTCTTCCGGTGTTAGTGCAGTGTGGTTTTTTCTTTCCTTGTAAATTGGGTGAACGAGAAGACCCATTTTGCCATCATTTTTTTTATACAACGAAAGTTTTGCATCGAGGGAAATATTTTTAATTCCTTCAATTTTTAATTTATCCAGCCTGATCAGGTTAGTTACTTGCCCATTCATTAATGAATCCTGCGTTTCCTGATCCAGCTTGATTATGCCTTTTTCAACTAAGCCCAAGGCCTCAAAATCCTGAATTGATAAATCTTGTATTTTATATTTTTCCATGATGTTAGTTTTAACTTTTAACGTTTAAATGATTTAAATTTCTGGGTATTTAAATTTTCTGTTTTTTCTTTAAGCAAAGCCTTATAGAGATCATCCTGAGGTGATAGCTTCAATAGTTTTGTTGAACTTAGCTCAGAAACCTGGATTTCCCTACCAGGCAGAAGCCCGGTTATTTCATATGTTTCGCCATTAAGCGTAATTGTATCCCGAAGTAGAAAAGAATGAGTATATAGAATCATTTTTTTGTAGTTAAGCATTTAAAATAAGCTTGGCATTCTCGATCTTGAGCGAGAATTAAGTTCATAGGAAACCATGAGTTCGTGAGTTCCACCAAAAGGGCTTAATTTTGCGGTATTAAAATCTATGGCATAACCGAGTCTTAAATTATTGGGAGTTATCCATTGAGCCAAAAAGCCGAAAGACTTTGAAGATCTTATCATAGGCCCGATCCAAAATTTATCTGCTAAGAGAAAATTTGCGGTAACATCAATGGCAATCGGAGCATTGATGGTTACCTTGGCCAGTAGGGTCGGTTTAAATTTGATCAGGTCGCCCAAAGGAAAGACATAAGCACCTTGAAAATAGAAGTGTCTTAGTTCTGCATAGTTAGAATAGTTGAAGTCGGATGATTCTGGTTGGAGCTTTGTTTCCAAGATTTTAGGGGTTGAAAATGAGAGGTAAAAATCCGGGTTGTAAATAAAGGCTCCAACCCCAAAATTGGGGATGAGTTTTGAATCCATGCTTTCAAAAACTTCTTGTTGTGTTACATCTACATCCTGAATATAATTTGCTAGAGGATTGCTGTAATTAGTAAATCCAGCCCTAAGTCCAAACCTTAAAGAAGTGCTCATATTCAGCCTGACCCGATACGAATAATCCGCCATTATGGAAAGGTGCTGTTCCAATCCGATTTCGTCGTTGACAACGTTTAATCCTAAATCGATATTTTTCTTTCCGGTTGGGATTTGAAGGGAGAGAGAGTAAGTGTGAGGTGAATTATCAATTCCGATCCATTGGTATCTTCCAAGTACAGTAAAGCCAAGAGTTTCCCATGTTCCCGCGTAAGCGGGGTTAATCGTTTGAGTATTAAAGTTGTATTGTGTGTACATAGGATCTTGTTGCGCGAAGGTCTTTTTTAAAGAACCCAAGGATATAAGCAGCAAGACGAATACGAATACAACAGGATTGAAAGGACAAGGAGTCCTCAGGTTATATTTTAGAAAGTTCATTTTTTTGAATTTAGAGTTAAAAGAAGGGGACAGAAAATTTCGTTTCTGTCCCCTGAATGGAATGATTAAAAGTAAATCAGCTATCTTTTGAGGTAAATTGAGCCTGATTTTGGTTTTGAGCCATTATTAAGGTCAAGGATGTAAAAGTAGGTTCCGGATTGTAGTTTGTTTCCCAAGGAACTCCCATCCCACCAGGCCTCCTGTTCTGATAGATCGGTATCTCCGTAGTGATTATTTTGATAAATCAGATCACCCCATCGATTATATACACAGAAACTAACATTCTTATAGTTTTCAATAGATCTGATTCGGTAAAGATCTTGTTTCCCATCGCCATTAGGAGTAAATATTTCAGGACAATGTATCACTATCTTATTGACAGTTACAAGCTGGTCTGCCGAAGTTGTTCCACACAAGCCCGATGCCGTGGCGGTAATGGTTGCAGTTCCGCTGAAAGCGGCATCCCAGTTCATGACACCGGTAGCAGGGTCAATCGTTCCGGCCTCTACAGGCGAAAAGGAATAAACGATTGAAGTGCTGTTGTCCGCCATGGCAGTATAGGTTTCGTCAGGAGCATCCTGATCAATAGAAATTGCACCGTTGATGAAACTGATTGTGCCTATTTTGGGGTTTACTGTTATCACGCGATTCCCGATTGTTGTTCCATTTAAACCCGAAGCCGTTGCAGAGATGGTTGCCGTTCCGCTGAAGGTGGCATCCCAACTCATGACACCGGTAGCAGGGTCAATCGTTCCGGCCTCTACAGGCGAAAAGGAATAAACGATTGAAGTGCTGTTATCCGCGGTAGCGGTGTAAGTTTCATCGGGTGCATCCTGGCAAAGGGTTGTTGCGCCGGACTGAAAGCTGACTTCTCCTGTTGGAGCAGCGGGAATGACGGTGACAACGATGTTTGAAGTTGTTGTACCGTTTAGTCCGGTTGCCGTTGCAGAGATGGTTGCAGTTCCGCTGAAATCGGCATTCCAGTTCATCTTTCCGGTGTTAGGATCGATTGTGCCAGCCTCAGGAGGCGAAACGGAATAAACGATTGAGGTACTGTTGTCAGCATTCGCGGCGTAACTAACATCCGGTGCATTTTGGTAAATAGTTGTAGGCACATTGGTGGGGAAGCTGACTTCTCCTGTTGGAGCAGCCGGAATCACGGTGACAACGATGTTTGAAGTTGTTGTACCGTTTAATCCGGATGCGGTTGCCGTGATTGTAGCTTTTCCGCTAAAATCAGGGTTCCAGTTCATAACCCCTGTTGTTGGATTAATTGTACCGGCCTCTGGAGGCGAGACAGAGAACACGATTGATGTACTGTTACTGGCCGTAGCAGAATAGGTAATATCTGGTGCATTTTGGTAAATGGTTGTTGGTGCACTTATTGGGAAACTGACCGATCCTGTTGGCGGTGCTGCAATGACGGTAACGATTCTATCTGTCGAGGTTGTGCCACACCAATTAGATGCTGTTGCAGTGATTATAGCCGTTCCGCTGAAATCAGGGTTCCAGTTCATCAACCCTACAGTATAATGAATTGTTCCGGCAGCTGCAGGCGAAACCGAATAAACGATTGAGGTACTATTGTCAGCAGTCGCGGCGTAACTTACATCCGGTGCATTTTGGTAAAGGGTTGTAGCGCCTGCAGTAAAGTTGATCGATCCTGTTGATGGATTGACAGTAACGGTTCGATCTGCAGTAGTTGTACCGCACAAACCCGAAGCCGTTGCAGAGATGGTTGCCGTTCCGCTGAAGGTGGCATCCCAATTTATGACACCGGTAGCAGGGTCAATCGTTCCGGCCTCTACAGGCGAAAAGGAATAAACGATTGAAGTGCTGTTATCCGCGGTAGCGGTGTAAGTTTCATCCGGAGCGTCCTGGCAGAGGGTTGTAGCACCGGTGGTGAAACTGGCCGGTCCTATTGATGGGTTGACAGTAACGGTTCTATCTGCAGTAGTTGTACCGCACAAACCTGAAGCTGAAGCGTTGATTGTAGCCAATCCGCTGAAGGCGGCATCCCAATTCATCACACCGGTAGGGTCAATTGTTCCGGCAGCTGCAGGCGAAACCGAATAGGTTATCGATGTGCTGTTGGTAGCGGTAGCGGTATAAGTTTCATCGGGTGCATCCTGGCAAAGGGTTATTGCACCGGTGGTGAAAATTGGAGTACCAGTACTTGGGTTGACCGTTACCGTTACTTTAAAAGGGGTTCCTTCGCAACCAGTGGCATCTTTTGGGGTCACAATATAAACCACATCAACAGGTATATTTAATGTGTTTGTTGGTGTTCCGCTGATATTATTAGCATTCGTTGCAGATGTTGTGCCAGTTATTCCGGGTACAGATGGGGCAGACCATGAGAAAGTGGTTCCCGATGGAATTACATCACCTCCGGTTCCGTTAACAGGACTGACAGTGAAGGTATTACCGCTACATTTTGTAATCGACTTGTCAGTTATAGTTATACACAGTTGAGATCCTATGTTTGTCCAGCCCTTTGACTGAAGCGTTGCTACTGCGCTTGTCGCCATACAGTAATTCTTACTTGAATTTATTGAAAGGTTTGCTGGGGTATTCGGATCAGCCGCCCATGCCTCAAGCGTTTGGTCATAATTGCACGTACTTATTTTTGTACTATGAAATATTTGATCAATTGTAGTGACCGATTTTAAGCTTACAGTGAAGGGTTTGTTAAACAAGCTACAGTCATAAAACATTTGATACATGCTGGTAACATTGGAAGTATTCCAGGCACTGAGATCACTGTTAAAAGAGTAACAATACACAAACATGCCGCTCATGTTGGTAACATTGGAAATATTCCAGGCACTGAGATCACTGTCAAATGCCCAGCAGTAACCAAACATGCAGCTCATGCTGGTAACATTGGAAGTATTCCAGGCACTGAGATCGCTGTTAAACAAGCTACAGTCATAAAACATCTGGCTCATGTTGGTAACATTGGAAGTATTCCAGGTACTGAGATCGCTGTTAAAAGAGCGACAGTTCCTAAACATCCAAGACATGTTGGTAACATTGGAAGTATTCCAGGCACTGAGATCGCTGTTAAATGCTAAGCAGCCTACAAACACGCTGTTCATGCTGGTAACATTGGAAGTATTCCAGGCACTGAGATCACCGCTAAATGCTAAGCAGTTCGCAAACATATTACTTATGTCTGTAAGATTGCTTAGGTCGGGTGAATCAGAAGCACTAAGCGTTGTTAGATTATGACAGCCAGCAAAGGCATGGTTGAAACTTGACCATGAATTATTACCCCATTGTACTATTTCTGTTAACTTTTTGGCATCTGCAATTCCATTAAAATAAATCCGTGGAAAACTACCGGTAATGCTGACGTTATAACTACCGTCAGCGGCATAAGTGTGAGTGCCGTTACCGGTAAGACCGGAACTGGTGTTTCCATCGCCCCAGTCAACATTGTAATTATATCCGGTTCCAGTAGTTGGGATGGTTAGCCCAAGCGAAGTGGAAGGAATATTAAACTTCATGATAAATTGTGCGTGAAGTGAAATACCCGTCAACGATAAGAAGACGGACAATAGAAGGGCGTAAACGACTTTTTTCATATGCAATAATTTTAATTTTTGATTGTTAATTGAGCCACACCGCACCGTAAAAATCTTTTACTCAAGATTTTTGGCGCAAATGGATATCCTTGATAAGAAATTTATAGGATTGATAGGCTTGCCATTTTGAAGTACTTCAAAATGGAGATGTTCACCGGTTGAAAGGCCAGAACTTCCAGTAATGCCAATCGCTTGTCCGGGATTGACAAATAGGTTTTTATCAATCAGGAATTTAGAAAGGTGGCCATAAATAGTTTCATATCCTCCATGTGAATGAGAGATCCGAATGAAATACCCTAAACCTCCTGCATCATAGCCGCAATCTTTGACAACACCCGGAAGAATTGATTTTACGGTGTCTGCTCTTGCTTTTAGGTCAATCCCGTTATGATTCTTCATTTTTCCAAGAATCGGGTGTTTTCTTAGTCCAAAAGCAGAATTTAGTTTCAGGTGGTTCAGTGGAGATGAAAATAAAATTCGTCTTTCGATGGATAGACTGTCTTTATCGTTATCTGTTTTTTGGATCGATAAAGAATCAGAATGTTGATATTTAGCAATCGGACCTTTAACGTTCTTTTTTTTTACTTCCTTGGCTTTAGGATGTTTGACAACTGAGTTAAATGTTTGACCCGAAAGGGTTAACATGACAAATGAAAAAATGAATACAAATATTAGTTTCATATTCCTTCATGCATTTGTGTCAGGATTAAGTCAACAGCCTTCGCTACCTGCTCGTTAATATTTGTGAAATTTTTGATTAAGATACTGTTCATATTATCATTGCCCGCCTTGTCTTTGAATGTGTAATAATATGGCATGGGAGGATAGTTTTTTTCTTCGTATTGTATTTCTTTTAAATCCAGGTTGATTTTGCAGTTTACAGCAGAAGAAACATATTCTCCGGTATATTCGTCTGGTACGTCTTTCGCCAGTATTCCGACCATTTCACCGGTTTTCAGGCTTGCTATTTTTCCTGCAGGGATGAGAGAATCAATCTTTTCGCTCATCCCAGAGGTAGTTCTGTTTCGGTCAATATTAAGGGAATGACCTTTTTGCTTAACCTTGCCGAATAATCTTTCCAGCCAATCCAGCGTTTCTTTGTTTCGAACAGATCCGGACAGGATGTTTCCGATAACCGAGCTTATTGTTTCTGCAGTTTCGCGTCCGTACTGTTGTTTAAACTGTGGTAATTCCTGCAAACCCATCATGACGGCCACCTTGTTGCTTCGTGCGGTTGCAATCAGGTTTTCGACCTTGTGAATGAACAGGGTCGGAACTTCATCTGCAATGATGGCGCAGGGGTGATTTCCTTTTGAATTGATAAGCCTTACCAGCCTGTTGATGACAAGGGCATAGAGGGCAGAATTAATATTCTGGGTAGCCGGATTGTTGGCAAGTATAAGTATTCCCGGATTGTCTTTATCCGATATTTTAAGGTTTACATCGTCTCCTGTGAATACCCAAAATGATTCTTTTGTGGAAAGTCGCGAAATAAAAATCTTCAACGTACCGATCTGTCCTTCAAGCTGGTCAAATGCTTTCTTTTCGAAAGCGCTTTTAAAAGGAGACAACAAGCTGTGCAGTTCCGGATTAGAGAATAAAACCGGGAATACTTTGTCGTATGGCTGATTGATAAATGACATGATGTGGGGAAGAGTAGAATACCTACCGTTATCATATTGAGCAAAGAAATAGACAGAGCACGCCAGGAAGTTTATCGCCGACTGTGTAAAGAACTGGTCAGCGCCGCCACCGCTTCCGCTTCCCTTTTTCAGGGCTTCGACAAGGGCTTCAGAAATTTCCTGTGCTTCGGCGAGGGTTTTGACATATTCCTTTTTTAACGGGTTCACTCGTGAGCTTTTGGTCACGTCGTCAAGGTTTATGACCTGAAATTTCAGATTTGGAATATCATTTCTTTTTTTCGCTAACAAGTAATGATAGTATGCTATCTGTGCCAGATCAGGAAATTTAAAATCGTAAAGGCACATGGTAAAATTTTTAGCCAACATTTGCCTTATTGTAGGGTTAATGACACCAAAAGATTTACCGGATCCCGGCGTTCCAATCACCATAGTTCCTCTGAAAGGGTTAAGGTTAATGAACCCATCATAGACTTTCTTGTCACAGTAAAATTTCATTGGGATGTTGATCGAGGTTGGTGATTTTAATGCTTCTTTATCCTGCATGAATGATTCCTCTTCCACATTCCACTTATCTTTTCCGAATCCGGATTTAATGAGTTTTGAAATGTTGTCAATGGAAATGTTGGTAATCAATGCCCCGGCGAAAGAGAAAAGAATGTAACAAGCTTCATCGAGTCCCACGTGGACCTTTTCTTGTGGGTGCTGTTCTGAGATAAAAAAAAGGCTGGTAAATAAAGTTACCAGCCCTATTGCCATTGGGATAATGATTTGCTTTCGGGGGTTAAGCTCAAGGTCTTTCTGAGCTCTTGTGCCGATACCTACCAAACAGATCAGGACAAGAGTAAAAATTTTGGTGTATAAAGGCACACCAAAGACTGGTATTGTAGTCAACCTGGCGAAAATCACCGACACCCTTCCAAGAACCACCTGTGGCAGAAAAATATTAATAATGACGTCTAGTATTACAGTAAAATACACTGCAACCTGCATGAAACTATAGAGTTTCTGCAATTCCTTACTTTCTTCCATATATTTTAGGTTTTATTTTTTTACAGCGTATCAGCTTGAAGTAAATCACTGTAATCAATATCTAGTTCGACAACCCGTCCGGAAATTTGTTTTTCGGTTAATTGGATAGTAAAAGTCTTGTTCCCCGGGAAGGTCAATTTGGGAAAGACAAAGATGTTTCTATAGCTCTTTTTGAACGATTGATTCTTATACAGTGTAAATGTAGGTTTGACTTCCACGTCCTGAACATTGGTTGCCTTTGTGATTTTTTTGTCTCTTATTTTAAATCGCACCTGGTCGATATCATATTTAATATTGGTGCTATTTTTAAAGGAGAGATCCAAAAAGATATAATCACCTAACGCAAAGATATTATTAAGGTTAGCTGTCATCCCCAAATTTTTGTTTGTCACATTTTTGAAATTTGGTTCCTTATAAAGTATTTGGGTTGCAAAATCTTTCATTTTTTGGAAAGACATTGTGATTTTAGGGAACTCAAGGGGATTCATATGCTCAGGTAATACTTCAATATGCGAACATACAGACTTAGGTGCCGGGTTATAGATCATTTTGTATTGGGCAATGAAACTTTGTCCTATGATCGTAATAATTGCAGCAGCAGAATCGCTTATTGTTTTGGATTCCAAATCGACATATTTAATTCTTAATACATTATCTACGGGAATGTCTCCAACAATCCAGTTCGTTGAGATATCTACGAACTGGATTGGTTCTGGTGAAACGAAATGGATTGCCACATCTTTCTGAATATGAAAGGAAGGCAAATCCGGCTTGGTCTTTTGTTGTGCGTTTGCGGACGCAAAAAGGAACAAACAGACCAATGTGATTATGAAGTTAAATACTTTAGTTTTCATCTTGTTTCTTTTAAAATTTTAGTTTCCATTAGATTCTTCATCGTTTTTCATAAGTTCAAGGTCTGGGCGGCCGAAGATTCCTCCCGGATTATTTTGTTTTGTCGCTTCATCCAGCATCGTATTGTCAACAAGATAGATGTATGTGGAATATTTCAGCCGTGCTTTATTTTTCATCACAGCCCTTGAAACAGCCTGAGAGGTAGATTGCAAAAATCGTTGAGCCGTTGACATTAGGAATTGGCTTTGATTTTCTGCTGTTGATGTTGACATATTCATTCCCTGGAACGAGTTTCCTCCCAGTTCTTTGGTGAATTCCCTGAAAGCTGAAGCTGGCACATATAAACCCGGTAAACCGTCAAGGTCATAAATTTTGAGTTCGA
Source organism: Prolixibacteraceae bacterium (assembly GCA_019459525.1). Lineage (GTDB taxonomy): Bacteria > Bacteroidota > Bacteroidia > Bacteroidales > Prolixibacteraceae > Aquipluma. Next base: position 16,473 of record JAIBEY010000019.1, on the reverse strand, counting down.
CGGGGTAGATTTTGTTGTTCATCATGATAGAGGTAATTGTAAACGTTAGCCGCTGTGTGGAAAATCCGTCAACAATTGCGTACAAGTAAGCTCCCTGAGGTAAAAGGATATTATCTATAAAAACATCTTCCAGAAGCCGGATTCTGACCCGAGATCCTGCATAGACTTTGATTTGTTCGTCGATGATCGCCTTAATAAACGAATCATTATTTTCTGCCGTGATGGTGTTAAAGTGCAGATTCTTTTTGTTGGATTTATAGACACTGACCCGGTTCAGTTTATATTGCTCCTGCTTTTTCTCCAATTCCATTCGTGCTTTTTGTTTAGCCTCCAGAATCTGGTAATCAGGATTGTTGGCCTTTTGGAAGCTGTCCAGCAATGCGTATTGTTGGCGCATTAGTTTTAGTGGATCTTCTTTAGGAATTGGACGTTTTTCGGGTTCTGCCTTTTGGGTTCTTCCGCCGTTGCCGTTTAACAATTCAATTAATTCACGGTCGGAATCGCTTATTGATTCCGACCTGGATTTAAATTTATTTGCTTCCCTGATGCTGTCGAGCCTTAATTTTTCGGTTGTCGAATACAAATTTTCAAAGCTATTTTGTTCTTGGTCTTCTTCGTTAAGATTATCCACCGCTGTATAACCGTCAGCATTGCGAAAATTCTCACGGTAAGTGGTTAGCTTATCCTGTATTTCTTTTTTTACAACATCGTTTGATGGAGGAGCGATTGAAGCCTGTAAGTTTTCACTGTCTGTTATTTTTACTTCTTCTTTTTCATCTCCATAAACAAAGATTAGGATTAGAATGAGTGGCAGAAAAAACAAGGGAAAAACGTACCGTTTTTGTGCAAAACTTATTTTTTTCATTTTTCCGGTTTTTTGATAATTGATTTATTAAGGGACTCCAGTTTTTTAAGTGCTTGAAGCAGATTTAAACTGTCTTCTTGAGTTAACGTCTGTTTTGAGAGCAGTTCATTAATCTCCTTTTTGAGGTTTAAAACCTCAAAAAGAGAACTTGCGCTGTTTATTCCATCGTCAATTGGGACAGAAAAAGCTGGCAAACTTTTTCTGCCTGCTTTTTCTCGGTGTTTGGATTGGTAACTATTGTAGGAAATAGAGATAATAATAGAAACCGCCATTATGCCAATCATGACATAAAATGTTACTTTCGGATTTCTTTGAGCGTATTCCTTGAATTTAGATTGTTTTTCCTCAATAGAATTTTCAGGTTCAGAAAATGTTCTTTGATTCATTGTCAATGTCGTTATTTTGAATTGTTTTCCATCTTTGAATAATAACCCCGTGAGGGTTGTTGGCGCTTCGGGGAATATCTTTCAGATCCCCCTCTGTAATAAGGCTACGTATTACGATTGAAGATTTTCGTTCAATTCGTTGTTTCCCGTAAAAAATGAAGTGTTTTTTGACCGGGTCAACAGTTATGCTGTCTGTTTGTAGGGTAAGAACAGCGGAAGACGATAGGATCTGGTTGTAGAATCCTTTTTCCTTCAGGTTATTGTATTGTTGTATTCCAGTTTCATCGACAAGGTACATTGCCCGTTTCATCTGATACTCTATAAATTTGTCATCTGGGGTGATGGTAAAAAAAAGAGAGTGAAAGAGGTCAACATGTGCTCTATATTCCACCGGGCGGTTAACCTCATTGTCAGTCTGTTTAGCCAGTATGGGTACATCCCTGTCAAGGATATAAATTGTTTTTCTTGCTTGGGTTAATTGGATCGAATAAAATACTGTAAGTATAATAACAACAATTAAACTAAAGACAATTGAAAGGATTGATATTGTTGTAGCCAGCCTGATTTTGCTTTCGATGTTTTTTAGTATCATAATATAGTGGTGATTTTAAAATTAGAATATTTTTCCTGCAGCGGCCTTGGCTGCGCCAAACACCTTTGAACCTGCCCTCCCTGTAGTTGAAACGGCGGAATTAACTCCAGAAGTTGATACTATCCAGGTTGAAATGGATGGAACAGTGAACATACAAACGGCTGTGATCAGAAATGCGAGAATTACCATTCCAAAGGTCAGTATGCCACTGTTTATCAAAAACATTAAGGTTTCCATTGACACCAGATGTCCATCAGAATCTACAATTTCTTTATATCGGTTTATTTCCGATTCTAATGCAGCTTGTTGGATTATACCGCCAACGTACATGACCAGGTATGCGACTACACCGTAGAAGTTGACCGAAATAAACCTTGAAATCCATGTTGAAAAACTTTCCCTGAACATCGGCAGGATGCTCAAGGCAACAGAGATCGGCCCGAGCATTATCAAGATTCCCATATAAATCAACTGTAGCATGAAAACAACATAAACCGATAGACGCAAGATCATCTGTGCCAGTTTTTCTAAAAGTTGGGCAACCAGGAGGTTGATATGTGTTGTTAATTTCATTTTGAGGGCAAGGATGGGTTGAAACAAAGTTGTGAGTTCTTCCATTACCGCTGCTCCTATTGCCACAGTGGGGTCTGCAAAAAAAGCTGTTGACTGACCTGCCGCAACATCAATTTCGGCGGCTTTATCCCATAATATACTGGACATAGCCAATTGGTATTTGGCTCTTAGTTTAAATAGGTTATCAACTTCTACCATTTTTTCACGCTGTTTCTCAGACATGGCTTCCGTTAATGCATCGGCTGGTTTAGAAATTAACTGTACAAATGGAATCCAGTAGATGATTATCATTGCCAGTCCAAATGGGCGCATAAGGGGCAGGATCTCCCATTTTTTCTCTCCGGTCATCATCTGGTACGAGCGCAATGCAAAATATAATATTGACATTATTGCGGCAAGTACCTGGGCAAATTCTATAAACGCATCGAAGTCTTCATAAATGATTTCTTTCATTTGTACGACAAACGAATCCATGAACCAAGGCTCATATGTTGATTCTCCATTTGTATACTCCACTGCTTTTTTAAAGTCGTTTGGAACAGTTGTTTGAGCAAACACTGGTATTGTAAAAACAAGAAGGGCTGCAAACAGCAACCCTCTCAGTAACATTATTTTTATTGTTTTCATATTAGCGAAGTATCAAGTGTTTTTCTGGAATTCAAATATTACCTTAAAGTCATTGTTAAGTATGAGTGAAGCGTCAAATGTTTTATTGGCTTTTCCGGTAAAGCCTTTGATGAGCTTTGTCTGCCGGTCAACGATCAGGGATATTAATTGTGCGTCAGTTATCATTTTCTCCGCTATTTTGCGAAAAACAACAAGGTCACAGTCTGAACATTTTGCAACATTCTTAAATATACCAACCGCTTCCTTACCACACCTGGGACATTTATATAGCTTGTATTGTATGGATGGAGTGTTAATTTGGACTGGAACGTTAAGAAGCTCGGATGTGATTTGCTTTGTATAATCCCTTATTTTCTCGGAAAAAACTACAGGCTTCAATTCCCCATTTTCTATTTTTGAGAGTGCGTATTCCCACTTCCCAGTCATTGCGATATCTGCAATTTGTTTTTCTTTTACCACATCAAAAACCTGTAGTCCTTTATCGGTTGGGATAAGGTTCTTCTTGTCACGACTAATGTAATCACGTAAAAGCAAGGTTTCAATGATCCCTGCACGGGTTGCTGGTGTACCGAGTCCGGAGTTTTTCATTGCTTCCCGTTCTTCTTCGGAGTCCAGATCTTTCCCTGCGCTCTCCATCGATGCAAGTAATGAAGCTTCTGTAAACAGTGGCTTGGATTTTGTTTGTTTTGATAGGAGCTCAGCTTTGTTTATCGGCAAGATGTCATCCGAATTGATTTCGGGAAGCTGGCCTCCATGCTCATCTTCTGCTTCAGCTTCGCTTTGTACCTCGCGCCAACCGGTTTGTTTAATAAGGTAACCTTTAGCCTCGAAATCGATGTTTGCAACATTAATATTAACCGTTGTGACGTCTTTTATACAAGGGGGAGAAAAGGCTTCAAGCATGCGCGCAATAATTAAGTTATATACCTTTTCGTCATTTCCTTGCAGATCTTTTTTATCAGTTCCAGTAGGTAGCAGCGCGTGATGGTCAGTTACCTTTGACGAATTGACACATCTGACATTAAGTTCTTTGCCTGCCAGTTTTGCAGCATAGATGGCAAAATTTCCCAGTTTGGCTGCAAAGTTTATTAATGCCGGGATTTCTTCGAATACATCATCTGAGATGTACCGGCTTCCTGTGCGGGGATAGGTGATTGCTTTATTTTCATATAACTTTTGAGCGATAGAAAGCGTGGTATCAGCCGTTAGAGAATATAACCTGTTTGCGTCCTGTTGAAGGGAAGTGAGGTCATACAACAAGGGAGGTTGCTGAACTATTGTTTTTTTGTTAACCGACCGGACTACTACAGATTTTTGGGTACTAACAGCCAGATAAATTTTTTCAGCATTTTCTCTTTCAAAAAGTTGTTCCGGAGTTATTGCGTGAAATGGGATTGAATCTTTTTCTGTGAAGATTTTGATCTGCCAAAATGGAAGTGGAATGAAATTCTTGTTTTCTAGGTATCGCTTACAGATCATTGCCAGGGTAGGAGTTTGGACCCGCCCCAGAGAGAACAGCCCCTTTTGAGCTGATATGGAAAGGGCTTGAGATGCATTGATTCCAACAAGCCAGTCAGATTCGCTTCTTTGTCTGGCAGCTTCGTACAGGTTGTTGTAATCCTGTCCGGGCTTAAGATTTTTTAAACCATCCCGGATAGCTTTTTCAGTAAGCGACGAAATCCAAAGTCTATCGAAAGGTTTTGAGCATTTCAGGTAACGATAGATCAATCTGAAGATCAACTCTCCCTCCCGGCCAGCATCTGTAGCAACAATAATTTTTTCACATTCGTTAAAAATGCTGCCTATAATCTTAAGTTGTTTAAGCGCTCCAGGATCTTCGATGTATTTACCGCTTTTAGTATCCTTTTTTTGTATTGGAGTAATGATAAAATCCGGAGGAACAATTGGCAGATTTTCCCTCTTCCATCCTGTGATGCCATATAATGACGGCATAGCCAGGGCAATTAGATGGCCAAAAGCCCAGGTTACTTTGTAACCAGCTCCCTCCATGTATCCGTCTTTTTTTTCTGTGGCTCCGACAATTGCTGCGATTTCTCTGGCCACTGATGGTTTTTCTGCTATTATTGCTTTCATTTTCTTTTATTCTTTTCGTTTAATAAAATAGTATTCATGATTTGCCGATCGCTAGAGTTATCCCATCCTTTAAGGTTTTCACCGATTGACGTTATTTTCTTTGTTTTATTATAAGTTTCGTTAAAGGAAAATGATTTAGATGCAGATACAAGGGAGTTATTCCATTTTGATTTGACCTTACGATATTCCATCATAATGCGGTGATAGGCCATTATGCGGTTGCTTCTTTCCATATCAGAGTTAAAAGCACCCTCTAACCGTTCTTTCATGCGAGTCATTTCGTTGTCGTACCAGTCTAGTACTCCTGTTTCGGATAAACGTTGGAGCTGGCTGTTACTCAAATCAGATTTAGTATTGTCCAAATCATAATCTTTTACCCCTTTAAGCTCCCTTTTGTAATAGAGCAACCACAGAGGGTCGGCTGAAGAAAGCAGCCCGGAATTGTTTATTATCTCGCTTTGAGCCGTTTTTGCTATTGAATCAGTGATCTCCCGGTGGATCTTATTTACACTCACAAGGCTTGAGTTGAGTATCATGCGTTGGGTTTGTTGCCCAAAGAAGCCTAACGGTCGTATATCCGGACCATTTCTGTAATCTCTGCTATATTCCGGAGCGAGCCAGCCCCAGGTAGCCATATAATGAACATTTGTTTGAACACCAAGAAAATAGCGTGGTTTTGGAAGAAAATTTCCCCATTGAGTTATTACCATTCGATCCTCCTGGGCATTAAAATAAGGGTCATTAATCTGGATTACGGCCTGCCCGTAAACGGAAATAAAAAAGGCGTTCAGTAGAACGCCCAAAAAGAATTTTTTCATATTGATTTGTTTTGTGGTTAAAGCCTTTTTGTGTTTCTTAAAATGTTATCAATAATTTGTTTATCCTGATTAACCCATGACTGAAAGGGGTTAAGAGATTTCCATATACCATTCATTTTTGCATAATAGAAACCGTTGTAGATAGCATATAGGCCACCTCGGATGATGGACAACCTTGTTGAAATGTCCCTTAACAGTTCATCCCGCTGATTATAGTCCATCATAACTTCAACAGAGCCCTCCTTGGTAATTACTTTAGAAATTTCATTGTAGAGTTCAATAGCCTGTAGCTTGATGGTTGATATTGTTTTTGTTGCAATCAAAACAAGTTCTGGATTGTCTTTCGCAATATCCAGGATATCGCCAGTAAGTTTGATAATATCAGTTATTGCCTGACCGATATACATTATTTCCTTACCGTCTTTAATTGCTTCGTTTACAGTAACAAGAGATTTGTATATTATGGTTTTCGCTGCAACCAGTTTTGTTGTGTTTAAACTAATTTTTTCGACGTTTTTTTTGATTGTATCTGTTTCCGAACTCAGGGATTTTTCAGCTAGAATGCGTGAAATATAGTTTAACGACATTTTTTCTATCCTTTTGGGATCGTAATATGAAGTAACATATTGTCCTTTAGAAAGTAAAGAGATGGATAAACTTAAAATGATAAAAAGGGAGAGAGCTTTCATTTTTGTAGTTTTTAGCGTTTCATCAGAAATTTTTGATATTCCTTAAAATATCGTCAACGATTTTTTTATCTGGAGTTACCCAATTCTTTAATAACCCAGCATTATCCATTATAATCCGGGTATTAAGCGAATGTTTTAGAATAAGGCACATCCCATCAAGATGGCGCAGTTCGGAGATTGCGAAATCCAGAAGAATTTTTCTGTTTGCAGGTTCCATTTGGTTCAAGTCGCCGACCGAAAGACAAAGCCCAGCTATAAAAGTTACTACGGAGCTTGCCTTTATAATGAATTCCTCTTCACCTAGTATGGCAATAGGGATAAATTTGGGATGATCCTTGACCATTTCAAATATTTGTTCCTGACTATCTTTAATTGAGCTGACAAGGGGTATTGCATCGTAAAGGAACTTAGCTCCATCTATAAGGATTCCAAGGCTATTAAGTCTTGATTTTACTTTTTTATATTTTTCCTGGAATTCAGATGTGGTTTTCTTATTAACCGATTCATTGGCCATAACCAATGCTTCATTGTTTTTTGCCTTTTTTTGTATTTCATGTTCTTTTCGGCTGTTATTAACCTCGGTATGAATCAGCAGATAGTTGATGTATCCTTTTCCTTGTCCAAATAGTTGAAATGAAAACAAAACAGCAATAACAGTGATTGTTATTCTCATAACCTAGAGTCTTTTTACGTTTTTCATGATTTCATCCATAATCATTCTATCCTGGTTAACCCATGTTTTAAATGGAGAAAGGCTTTTCCAGAACCCGGCACGTATGGCCCATTTTACTGAATGTTTTATTTGAAAGGCATTTGCACGCAGAACTCTGACTTCCAGGTAGATGTGGTTTAGTAATTTATACCTGTCCCCTGCGTTCATCAGGTTTGTTTCTCCTGATGTTAATACATTGGTTACTTCTGCTGCCAATGCTGTTGCACGCACAAAAAAATCACTGGCGCCTTTTGCTGCGAAGACTGCAAATTCAGGATGATCTGAGACCAAATCTTTTGTTTCTTTAATTTCATCGAAAATATCCTGTACAGTTTCGCCAATATATTTGACTGTAATTGCATCTTTTACAACGCCTGAAACGGTATTAAGTCCCTTCAGAACCTTATTTTGCAGATCGTTTGCAACCACCAATGTGCCAGCCACGGCCAACTGAGCCCTGTTAATTGCTGAAAGATTTTCATTTGTTTCATCAAGGCGGTTTCTCAGATCACTTCCTGCCGTAGCCAATAGACCTGGCGTAAAAATGTCAGCATACAGAGTTTGTGCATTTGAGTGTAAGCACAAAATGCTAAAAACTAAAAGAATAACTATGTTTTTCATTGTTCAAAATTTAAATTCGTTATTTTCTATCCAGTCAGTAAATCTTGAAAAGCCGCTATGGTTAAAATCGGCCTTCAACTTGGTTATTGCTTCATTTCCCCATTGGGTTCTGTAAATTTTCAGTAATTCAAAAGCCTTATCAAAAAGTGGCTTCTCGACAAAATTGACAAGCATTACAAAGTTTGACAGAGGTAGTTGTGATCGCTTAAAGTCTTGCACAAAAGAATCCAGTCCTTCAGGATAGCCGTTGAAAGTGTTTGCATAAGTTTCTACGGCCAGCTTTTCTGGTTTTTCCGTGGTGTAGGTAAGGTATTGAAATAAAGAAACTTCAATTCCATATACTTCGCCGGTCGTTCCTCTTCGGATATAAACTTCCTTAAACGGTGATCGATTTACCTTGTTGTCAAGGTTGTTGACTGTAAATATTTTCCGGCGTTCTACCTCGTTAATGGAAAGCAATTTCGAAATAGCGGAATAGTTATCCTTGAACTTGGTTTGATCCAGCAGGCAAATGGTATCCGAGTTATTGATAATACTATCTTTAACGACAGCGTTACTTATAATATCATCAAGTTCCTGTGTAACAACAACAGCCTCACCGTTATGCTTTCGTACTGTTTTGTATAAATATAAAATGTAGCCTGCCATCATCGGAGATGCAATTGCTTTCCAGGCTTCCTCGATTATAAGGGCCTTACGCTGCTGACTCCGAAAACGCATTTTTTGAATAAATACGTCCATTATTATCAGAGTCACTATGGGAAATAGGATTTTATTTTCCTTGATATTATCTATCTCGAAGATAATCAGGCGTTCGTTGAACAGGCTGCTGTCTGAATTTTCGTTTAGAATTGTTTCAAATTCACCACCCTTATAGAATTTGCGAAGTACGAATTTGAACACATCGAATTCAAATTCAATGTTTTCCTTTTCTATCATTCTGGGGATAAGAAAAAGGGCAAATTCATAGAAAGAATTGAAATTAAGGCTTTGAACTTTAAATTTCTCGTCAAGTTCGATTGCTTTTCTTTTAAGAAGTGAATTGTACAAGACATTCAGTTTATTATTTTCTACCGGTTCTGATTTAAGCCCGCCGCTATAAAGGGTCAGGTTTGTCAGTTGCCTGGAGAGATCATAGTTTTTACGTCTCTCAAGGTCTGTCAACGTTTCATATGCTTCCTTAATTGAAAGGAAAAGCTCATGATTCTGATCGCTTTGATTTCTGATTTTATCAGGATGATGAACCATTGCCAGCTCCCGGTAAACTCCTTTAATATCATCGATGGTAGCAAATTTGTCGATCCCCAATATGGCATAGTGGTCTTGTGAAGATCTTCCTATTTCTTTTAGCAATTGTTCTTTTGCTTGATCGAAAAGCGTATCTATTGCGATTCCGTAATTCTCAAGGTGCTTTTCAAGTGCTTGTATAGATGCGTTTTCAAACCAAAGTTCATCTTTTTTATTAAAGAAGTTTTGGTAGTAATTAACGATAACATCATTGATTACATCTCTTTCCACCTGCGAAATAGAACCATCTGTTCCTTTCCAAAGCAGGGCAATAAGAGTTACAAGAAAGTCCTTTTTTTCAAGGTTATATTCCGCTTCACTTATTAAAAATGGGTTCATAGTTACGGGCTTGTCAGCCCTGTATGTTATGTATTTACCCCCCAGATAAGCCGAAGTACCGGAATAGCTGTCGCCGGTATCTACAATTACCACATCCATATTATAGAGCAGGTACTGCTCTATAAGGGCATTCATGAAGAAGGATTTTCCTGATCCTGATGGGCCAAGTACAAATTTGTTTCGATTGTTAATTCGTCCTATTTCCCTTGAATAGTCTGCAGGGTCGATGGAAATCGGTATGCCCTGCCTGTCTGTGAACCTTATTGAAAAACCTTTTGTGGCTGGTTCCGAAACAGGCAGGGCTTCTTTAAAAAAAAAAGTCAACGCAGCATCTGAGGTTGTGAGGTAAAGGTCATAGTTTTTAAGTTCAACTGCATTTCCCGGGAGTGTTGCACGAAAAAGTTCAAGTTGGTTATAGCAGTTTCTTGACGGAATAATACCATTTAGAAACAAGGAATTCTCGATGGAGTTGATTGACTTTTGAATGACCTGGTTATCCGCCTTGATAGATATTGAAAAATGCGCGTTGACCAACAATTGATTTTCCCGTGCGACATCTATTAAAAGTTTGTCTATATCCTCGACACACATGTCATTTTCCGGATCCGGTATCCCCGTGTGCCTGTTGCGCTTCACCTGAAGTTTTTGGACCGTTAAGACTTGTTTTGGTATCTCAACAACCTGGTTATATACGAGCGTTTCAAATTCTGGCACACTGTAAAGAAAGGACATGTTGTCGACAGGAAAGCCTTTGATCGCTTCGTTATCGTTTCTTTCTGTATAAGGAGCAACTTGCTCCGGGAGGTCAATACGATCAATATCAATTAATGACAAACATTTAATTGACTGATTTCCTACCTCAATACAATGGTCAGTGGGCTTCATGTTGTCAAGCACAATTGTGCTTGAATTGAAATCCATTGACAAAAAACGGTAAATCAAGCTATTAATTTCGTCCTTTTTGAGTAGTCTGGGTTTGAATCCTGATGTCTGAAGACTTTGTACTGCTTTTAGAACTAACTCTTTGAACTCATTAAGGTTTTTTTCTATTTTTTTATCAACTCCCTGTTTGGTAATAACCAGGTAAGAATAGAGATTGTTATAAGTTCTGCCTTCGAAATGCTCATCATATTTTTTCTGGAGAAATTCAGATGAAGCATTTTTGTTCTTAAACTGTGTTTTGGAAAGGACATCAAGCTTTTGGATAATGTGTCCTTCCCCTATTGTCTTAATTAGGTTCACCAAGCTTGAATGAAAGGACAAATAGCTGTCAGGATCTGCGCAATATTGTAACACGGGGTTTTTAATTTCAACAACCGCGCTGATTTCTGATTTTAATCCAAGCAGTAGATGTAGATGCTCGTCAAACCCGGATTCAATGCCTACATAAGGCAACTTAAATATTTTTTTCTTTGACATTTCTGTTTCCTCTTAAATTAACACGTAGTATATAAATACCATAACTTTTGGTTTTATCGTATAATCCACCTTTTTGTCTTTGTGAAGTATAAATGATTCCGCCGACTGCGGTAACTATTAGTGCCGCGGCTCCAAATAAGAAATTTAGAAGAGTGCCAACAACGGCTGCAAGCACTATCCCGAGGATAATAAATCCAATGGCCCAGTACATATATCGACCCTTGAAACCTTTAAAAACAAGGGGCTTTTGAAGCCCCTTGTAAATAGAATATTGGTGCATAATTTAAAGGTTGAAGACAGCCTTGATGACAATTGGTACTAGTACCAAAAAAATAGCAGCTCCGCCCCAAGACATTAGTTCCTTATTAATGTCGTGATCACCGTGTGACCACTTTGTGTAAATGCGAATACCGCCAACAATACCTACGATGCCACCAATAACCATCACAAGAGTAATGATTGAATCTACGTAACCTTTTAGTTGACTTGTTGCTGCAGAAATACCAGATTGCAGGCCGTCAGCTAAAACAACCTCTGCAAAGAGTGCAAAAACACAAAAACACAAAATCGATTTAATAACTTTGTTTTTCATAATGAAATATTTAAATGTGAAAAAAATGATAAAAAAAAAGCAACCTGAGAGGGTTGCGGTATATTCAATATTGATATGATAAGCGAATTAGGCTTCTTGAAAGTTTATTTGTGATGCTAGTAGAACTGCTTTTGCATCGCTCATCTTAAAGAGTTCGCTCAATTCGCTTATTTTCATCCCATCTCTGGGTTTCGTGTGTATGTTGCCCGTGTCGAAGGTAGGTTCGTTAACAATTAGAGGTTTGTTAAAAAAATCCTCATTAACAATTACAGGGTTGACATCAACCATTTTTACGCCCCCTTCCATCGTCAACATTTCCGACAGTGCAGCTTCGTCTTTAAATTTGTTTCTGATCAGATCGAAAATGATATTAATCAAATAATAGGCCGCATAAACGGCAAAAGTCAAAATTAAAGGATTATTCCATTTCATTTTTTATTTGTTTTAACTTAGATTGAATTTCAGGATTTTCCAATAATTTTTCTACAGCAAAAGCTACAAATTTTTGATTACTTATCTTGCAAAATGACAATAAGGCTAATTGTTTCCTTGCTTTTTCGTTTAATCGAATATTAACACTATTAGCTTCCGAGTAGTTATTGAAATCCAATATTTGATTGATAATCCCGTTCACAACCGGGTGTTTTGATTCTTCTTTTTTTTCCTCCTTTCTTTTTTTTGCGATTAAGTTTTCCTTTTTTGATATAGGAGCATCCACAGCATAAGGCTTAACTTGTTCTTTTATCTGCTGAATTTCAGCATTCGCAATCGGCGGTTTTTTTGTTAAAGAATCCGCAAGGGTCTTAATGTCTATTGCCATCACTAGATTTTTAAAATTTCTTCAAAAATTGGTCTTATCCCCTCCAGTTGCTCTCTGGTCAGGTCTTTTGTTGTGATTCGCTGAAAACAAACCTTCTCGTGAAAGGGCTCAGTAACAGTACCATATCTTCTAAATTCAGAATGAATGGATTCGGCAAGTTCGTATTTTACTGATTTGCTAATTCGCCCGGGCACAAAAAACATTTTAGCGTTTTTTTCACCATGTTGTTTGGTGAAATGTTCTGCTATAATTGTAAAGGTTACTGTAGCCTGGAAGCTCATTTCTTCATATGCAAACGGAATTATAAAAACGTCTGTAGATTCCAGTACCGGAACCAAATCGTTATCATCGAGTTTTCCCGGCAAATCAATGATAAAATCCTGATCATCTACTTTTGCCAATTGTTCGAGTAGATATGGGAACTGTACTAGTTCAACTTCCATTACACCATACAGTTCTGGAGTGTCGTTGATTAATTTGGCAGCTTCATACTTTTTAAAAATTGACTTTTGATAATCAAAATCGAATACGATAATGTTTTTATTTTTTTCTTTTGCCAGGTAGTTTGCAAATAAAATTGCCAGGGTACTTTTTCCTGAGCCACCCTTTTGGTTTCCAAATGTGTAAATCATAGTAATAAGCTTTAAAGTTTTAACTATTATTTCTTTTTCTTTTTCTTTCTCGTCCATGTGCTTTTTCATCATCCACATCCGAGGAAAAGACATCAAAACTAAAATGATTGTGAAATTCCGGTTCGTTTGTGATTTTACCAGACGGTGTATCCAACCCTAAATTTTCACTTAAAGAAGTTACATATTCAGGATCAAGTACTTCCTCTGCATATAAGATGTTCATTGAACCGGTGTCAAGTAGAAACAATTTGTTATCCTCTTTGACTGGCGTAATATTAAGTTCGGGTAAGCTCTGAACCGGATTTCGTTCTAAAAAATAGGAGAGCATGGTTTTATAATACTGTTTTTCCGTTTCTTTTAAAATACGTTCCTCCGGGTGTAGTTTATATTCAGGAATCTTATAATACTTTGCGAGGATCTGGATGTGATCTTTAGATTCAATGTTATACCGATTTGCCAGACCAGCTCTTTCATCGATTTTTGAAACAACCTTTTGGGTTGGGTTCTTATTTTCTATCAGCAAGTTCATTTTTAGTATTTCGCTACCTTTATAAACTACCTTATTTTTGTGATCAATTATTGTGTACCCATATGGCGGTTTATTGTCTTTGAAGTGAAATACAAACTGTAACCCGAACGCTTGTTGTAAGTAGTTTGTTAGCTCAGAATGATAACCTGAAACCTGACCAGACCTTCCTCCGGTCAGTTTGTAGTAGTCTGGCGTTAAGTCTGTTTCTCTTACTGCCTGATATTTATTGATGATTGCCCATATTTGTTTAATATCAGCTTCTTTTTTACTGTAATCTGCGATTTTCTGATCTATTTCACTTTTTGAATAGGTTTTTAGATTGTCATTAAAATAATAAATACTGAGGTTTTGATTTTGCTCAGCAGTAGTCAATCCGGATTTTTCACACAACAGCTTAAACTGAGATATTGTAGAAAAGGAATAGGAAAAGAGTCTATCGATTGTTTCTTTTTTATCCAGCCTGGACTCCACTTTCATTATTTTATCCAGTTCGGCCTTCGCCCTTATCCCCTCAAACTTGTCACTTATTTTTTTCCCGCAAGAGTCAACCCTGGTTGAGATAATATGTACATGATTATTTGAAGTGTCAGAATGGTGAACTATAATAAAAGGATTTGATCCGTATCCCATTTTTATTAACCACTTTTCGGCAATTTGCGCAAGTTCTTCTTTTGAGTATTCTCGGCCCTGACATGAAATCGTTGCATGAAATTGTGGATTTTTCACACGCTTATTGGAGGCACAAAAGCTTTTCATGTAATTTTTAACTTCTTCCGGAGTTAATTGAGACCCACTTCCAATTGATCCGAAATTTTTAATACTCATCAACTCTCCTGTTTTTTTCTCCATTTTATTGGTGTTATATCTAACACCATTGAAGGTTGCTGTACTGGACAGTATTTTTACGATCATAAGTCTTATTAACAGAAAAGCCCTGCAATGAAGGCAGGGCTTTAAATTTGTGTAATTTGTCTTACTATTTCATTTTAAAAATCTCGAATTCAACACGTCGATTTTTTAAGCGACCCTCTTCTGTATCGTTTGACGCAATCGGATTAGATTCTCCGAATGTTTTTTGGTGAATAATGCGATTTGCGCTAATTCCATTTGAAGTAAGATATACGATTACCGAATCGATTCTCCGCCGGGATAGATTTACATTATCTTCATCAGCTCCCTGGCTGTCGGAATACCCAAACATATTTACTTTATAGTCTTGATCAGAGTTCAAAGTCTTGATAAGTTTATCCAGGATTCCTTTTGAGTAGTCTGTCAGGTAACTTTTTCCTGAAACAAAATGAACAGGAGTTGTCTTTATTTTTTGAATAATAATTTGATCAGCCACGACTTCATCACCAAGTTTATTAACAGAAGCATTATCTTCTCTTTTTAGTTGTGTTATTGGCAGACTGTGATCAGCATTAGTTACTTCGTTATTATTTGTTTCTGGTTGAATAACTTTTATTTCAGCCACAATGCCAGGATCTGTAGATTCATCGACCTTTTTTGTTTCAGGACATCTCTTAAGCGAAGTTAATCCTGCATCAGTAGGACAATCGTCAATGTAATCAAATACTCCGTCTCCATCGGAATCAATCGGACATCCATTTGCATCAACACTAACACCATCTGAAGTATCAGGACATTTATCTTTTTTATCGGGTATTCCATCCATATCAGAATCATGAGTTTTTCCAAAATCAAATTGTAAACCGACCGTTAACTCCCAAAAATCATTCTTTTTTGTGTTGTCCGCGATTATAGATTTGATTTCTTTGACATAGCCCGCTGACATATAAAAAGCCGTAGCCGGATTGAAATAGTATTTGGTTCCAACTCCAACATCAAAGTTTAGCCCCACCTCCGAGCCATATGACATTAACCCCGGTCCTGCATATAAATACGGTTTAAACTTCTTGCTCTCATCAGACTGTTTGAACACGAGGTTTATACTACTTGAAAGTTTAGAATCAAATATTCCTAGATTACTTTTTGACATTAAATCAAATCTGGAATTTAAGTAGGCACTTATATACAGTTCAGGATTAAGATCCACACCGGCGCCGAATGTGCCCCAAGAACCAGTTCCTATTCCAACACTCCACTTTCTATCATATGTTTGTGCGGAAGAAAGAGTGACATATGCAATGAGCAATAGTAGCGAAAGTAATTTTTTCATGTTTATTTGTTTTATTATACTCTTAATTAAAGATCATTTCAATAGATTTTGTATTTGTTTTGATCAAAGCTTTAGCAACCAAAGGTATCACGGCATTACCAATGAACTTCTTGCGTTCGGTTTGGGTTCCTTCCAACCGGTAACCTTCCGGGAAACCCTGTATGCGCAACAGTTCGTTGATGACCAGCATCCGCATTTTGATATCGACTATGCCGTAAATAGCCATGAATATGCGAATCTTCTTCATCGTTTCTGATTCCTGATCAAAAATCGGAACTGCAAAAATCTTTCCGGAGTTGGTAGAAACCAAGTAAGGAGGCATTTTATCCATACGAGCTATCAGAGTGAAGCATGGTTTATCAAGAGATCCACCTTTATTTGAATACTGAGGATTCAATAAAAATCGTTCCGCCGTAACCAGGTTAAGTTTCGGATTAGCGGTTACCGTTCCTGCCGGATCTTCAACGCTCGATGGCTTAGACATACCATACTGCTGGTCTATGAAGTTTAGTGTTGTCAGACGTTGTTTTGGCACTCCGGTTATCGTTGGGTTCGGTTGCTCAATGCTGCCCAATTGTCCTCCTCCGGAATAATAGCTCTGAATAAACAGAGGTACAACATTTGCCAGCTTGTCTTTTGTTACAATCGTCCGGGCCCGGAGTTAACAACACGGCGCACGTCCCCCTCAAACAAAAAAAA
>JAIBEY010000088.1 GCA_019459525.1 Prolixibacteraceae bacterium | reverse complement strand
TTGATTCTTCAACTAAGCGCCGGTTGCCATTTGGGTGTCTTTAATTTCGCCCTGGAACATTCCTGGATAAACTATTTGGTATCACTTCCCAAGTCGGCCAAAGCTACCTTGCTTTTTTAATACCTACCTGATTCCTGATCCAAATCAGATGGATGAACTTCTCCGGAGATTTTGCAACTTTTCTATTCTGGAGTAGTGTGTCAGTTTAGTCCTTCTATTGCCTTCAGCATTTCCAGGATCGTACCTTGGGGCTTAACATTGCCTTCCGCATAATCATATAATTGCCCGATGATGGTTTCAGTGTGTAAACATTTTTAATCTCTCCACTAAAAGAGAATTCCTTTCTTCCTTTTTCATTGAAGAAATGGGTTATACTCTCTACAAATTTATCTGCAGTTTCCTGCTGATCAAAGATAAGGCTTGCCAATCGTTGTTTCTTGTAAAAAATAGTCAGTTCGGCTACAGTTTTCACTTTTTCTTCCATGACTAAAGTAAATTGGTTCTAGTTACAATAATACAAAAAGTATCAATGGCGACACACGCAACTCGAAACTCAAAACCCGCAATTCTGATCAAAGGATTTTGGCCTCTTTCTTCTTAAATTCAATTAAATTTCCTGTCAAGCCGAAAAGCAGCCCGGGCGGAAAGATGCCCACCGAAAACCACTGTTGCCGCACGGGTAGCTGAAGTTAGCAACTGGCCTTCGTCGTCTTTGGTTATTTCTTTCTCTCATTTAGCTGCAATGTCGTGTCTGCCGTGCGTTTGGGTAGGCAAGCTCTTTGGCTGGTTTTGGTCGTGTGTCGGATTTTTGTGAGACTAGCCAATGTGCTTGACTATGAAGTGTCAGCTTACTCTAAATATTTTTTTAATATCTCTTCTTTTTGTTTGGGAATTTCAACTAACTCTTTTTCAATGACTTTAATTTGTCCCTCGATTTTTTCGATTTCTGAAACTATTTTCTTCTGTTCGGAAAGGGGAGGAACTTGTATTGAAACAGACTTTAAATTTTCTACAGACAAACCTGGTTGCGCTGTTCCTGTTGCATATTGATTTAAGTTCAATTTTAAAAGTTGGTAATAAAGCCATTCATTATTAATATCTGAATTTGGAGTTACAACAACCGCATGTTCTGTTGCATGAAATTGACCCTCAGCTTTATTAATATTACCACACAAAGCACCTTGTCTGCCTATTAATGAATATCTACCTTCGTGAGTAAATGTTTTAGTATAGCCTCTAAGACCATTACCACCATAACAAGGATATAAACCTTCTTTTTTTTCTGATTTTATATCATAAGCCGAAACAAATTTCCCAGCCTTCATGTCGCAAACTTCTCCGAGTCTTTTGTTTTCAGTTTTTTTGTTCGAAATAATTAACTCATCAATTTTTAATTTTAAAATCTCAACATTCTCTCTTGCTGACTTTTCTTTTACTTCTAAAACATCAATTTCAGATACTATTTTTTTCTGAATTTCTAATGGTGGTAATGGGATTTGGGTATCATTTATCACACCTGATAAGTTATTAATATTTGAACCACTGCCAATATCTCTAATGGTTTGTCTTAATAAAGTGTTTAATAATTGGAAAATGTATTTTGGTTCATTTTCTTTGCCGACTCTAATTATACCCATGAAACCACCAGCGTAATAATCTGTGTCGATTTCTATAAATGCAACTTTCCCAAGGTGTTCTTTACTTCCACTTGAAAAACAAATAAAAATATCATTTTTAGCAAGTTTCTTTTCACTTGAAATCTCAAAATCATTATAAAGAAAAATCTCTTTTTTTATTTCAAAATTCCCATCAAGAGTAATATTATCAGCAGTTAGTATGATTTTATCTGTTCTATCAGATGTTTGATCTCCTTTCGAGTATGTTACTCCTCTTATTATTTGAGCCGCTTCGTCAAATCGTTTTGACCCCCACTTACTTTCAATCTTTACTTTTTTTTTAACCGAAAGCGAAATAGTTTTTTCAAAATCTACTCTATCAAAAGTCATCATATCTACCAAATTGTGGCGAGATATATAGTTTTGCATTTTGGCATCAATTGCAAAATCATCGTTGCTGGTAAATGCTTTTAATATATAAGTGCTTGCTCTCTCTGGGTTGTCAAATAGGTTAGCGTCATACATTTGTGTGCATTCGTCCACCGTTTTACCTCGTTGCATGGCGTGCATGCCTTCGCTATTGCGTCGGCTACTAAATTCGTAACCCAAGAAGCGTTTTTCGGCATCTTTTTCGCCACTTTTTACCAATACCACTTTTTGATTTAGGGCAATAATAAAGTATAAAAGTTTATCGGCTTCACGGTCTAAAAGGACATTCCAAAAATCTTTTTCGGTTTTGGTTTTTAGTTTCTTGCGGTAATCTTTATATATTTCGTGGCTTTGTATGGCTTCGTTAGGTGTTTTTTCTAACATAGAAATATAATCGTCGAACCTAATGTTTTCCCAAACATGGTTTACATATTTAGAAACTGGTTTTTCTATCCCATTAATGGTAATATCTTGTAGATTTTCAAAGAAATGAGCCACCGATTTTTTCCATTCGGTGCTTAGTTTATTGGCTCTTCGCCGTAAAAATAATGTTACTGTATTAGTTCCTGTAGCCATAAAAGTATTGCTGCCGAGTTCGGCAATCGCAACAATGTCAAAATATTGCAGAATAATTTCTCTAGTTCTGGTCTGTATTCCAGTATTGTTCAAGATAGAACTTGGTAAAATCAAACTGGCAACGCCTTCATCTTTTAGCAAATGTTTGGCTCGCTCTACAAACAAGCATTCTATATCTTTGCTTTTATCGGAAAGACTATCATATAATGTAAATTCCTTTTGAGCACCAATATATTCTAAATCATCTTTGCAATCATTTACAGCATACGGCGGATTTGAAATCACTACCGAAAACTTGGCTTTAGAAGAATCTTCAATATTAATATTGTCTTTCAATAAACCTTTGTATGTTTTAGAAGTAGCAAAACTATCCAAGCCATCGCCGTGGATAATTTGGGCTACGCCATCGCCATAAAAATAACAACCTACTTTGGCCACTTTTACCAAACGGTAATCTTTTTCTATTCCGTAAACATATTTTGCAGCCCAATTATATGGGTCGGCTATCCAACTTTGTACAGCTGATTTTGCTTTCGGAAATGTAAGTTCCTTTTCAATGTTGATATTGTTGATGATCTCTTGATATTCTTCAAGGGCTTCTGTAATAAAGTGCCCGCTACCCGCAGCATAATCTATTATTGCAGGAAGTTTCGGGTCTTGATTATTAATTTCTTGCAACATCATTTTTTTTATAGGCAACGACCTAACAATGAATTTAGTAACCGGGGGCGGTGTAAAATATTGCCCTACTTCTTGTTTTAATCCAGTGGTTAAAAGCAATTCAAAGAAATCGGATAAATGTTGTTGTTTTCTTGGGTAACGAATTTGGTATTTTTCCAGAAGTTGCACCACTTCTTTTAGCACTCGTTGGTTATTATCAAAAGTTTCGTTGTCATCAACTTCTTTAATGGCGAAAATATTGTTGAATTTTAATATTTTTTTCTTCAATTCTCTAATTTCTTCTGCTGTTTCGGCTTTAAAATCAGAATCTTTTATACCCTCAACTTCTTTTTCTAAAAATGCTAACAACCCGTTTTTGTGCAAATTAATCAATCGAACCTGAAAATCAATTGGATTATCATCTTCTCGCCAATGAAATTCTAATTCCATATCGTCGCCTTTGGCTTCATCATATAATTTAGCCAAAAACAAATTGAAAATTTTATTAAACGCATTGGGTTTGTCCGAAACCGAATGTTTCCTTAAAATGGAAGCAAAACCGTGAAATATTTTATCACTTTGGTCTTTTGACAACGGTTTTAAATCGATCTTCGTAAAAATCTTACTTTTAAAATCATAAGGTTTATTTTCCCAAATGCCTTGGTGTTTAGTGATTTTGTTCCAGCCGTTATGAAAATCTTTAACATCGCCAACTCTATATTCGCTTTCTATTTTAACTATTTCGTTCCTATAGATTATTTCATTATTACTTAATTGTGAAGCATAAAGCATTACTAAATCAGCCCTATTGCTAAATTTGAAATAAGTAAATAATTGTCCTCCGTCTTTTTTTATTCGTGAAAATTCTTTGTCAAATTCCTTACCGTAAGTTTTGCATTCAATCAATAAATATTCCGAACCATCTTCACGAGTTACGCAAATATCTAATCTCCCAGAAAATCCATGACCTGCGGGATACACTTTTTCAAGAGAAATATTCTCAGGTTTATATCCTGTTTCAAGCAATCGGTTAACACATTCTAAAACTACCCAATCTTCGAGTTTAGTAATATTTTGAAAATCTTTTCCTTGAACTTTAATTTTACCACCAAAATAAAAAGTTTGTTTATCAAAATCTATTTCAAGAAAATAACCGTCAGTATATTTTTTAAAGTATATATCTAACGTATTCTCTTTTGGTGCAAAACCTAATTTTTGTAGGAGTAATTTGTTATCCATAGTATTACTAGAATTTCATTTTTGATTGTTTAACATTCTTTTCTTTGTTGTATCTCGACTGAGACTCTGCAACTGAAAACACTGCATCTGAACACTCGTATTTATGAGCTTCTTCAACCAAAATATCTGCAACAAATAAGTCTTTAATCTTTATAACATCAATATTTAGAAATCCAGCAAGCTTATCCAGATGTGCAGAAGGAAATTTCTTTTTTCCGTTCTCTATTTTACTCACATCAGTCATAATAATTCCAAACTGTTGTCCGAAATCACTTTGATTTAAGCCTTTTTTATTTCGTTCTTTTTTTAGAAATTCGCCAAAAGTTGCCATATTACATGCTTGCCAATTATTGTCTTGCTAATTTCATGGCAAGTTATAAAAATATTTTTTTATTTTCGCACGCGCGAAGGAAAAAAACAGCTCTTTTAAAAATTTTGGTAGTGAGTAAGTCCGTGTGATTTTTAAATGTGCTGTTTTGTGGGTTTGCCGTTCATTATTCTTGTCCTTTAGCTCCAAAACTATCGCGGTGTCTGTCCCTTTTGGGCTTGTTGCTAATCGAGTCACGCAAGGGAATTTCTCCCTCACGTTCTCACGGAACCGTGCTTGAAACTCTCGCTTCACACGGCTCTTCTTGTTCAATCACTAAAGTATTGCTACCTTATGGATTTACCAATTGCCAGTGCGGGAAAAGTAAGGGTGTTTCCTTGTGCTTTTTCTTCAGCCATCTCAAGGATGCCCTTTTGTAAAGTCCTTTCTCCCATTTTACCCATTTAAGTGGTCTTAAATTTAGCTGACACCAGATTTCATCTGTGTGATTCGTTGAAAACCTACAGTAATAATTGATGATACCCTGTATAATAGGACGTAACTCACTTGCGATTACTTCCAATGGTTTTCTTCGTTTGTGAATATTCAGTTCCCTGAACTTTTCCATCACGCTATTCTTAGATTTCCTACTCATAAACATACTTGGCATCAGCATCATTTTACCGTTTACCTTTACCCAGTGTGGGCGAATGGTGAAGCCCAGAAAATCACACTCCCTGGGTATTTTTTATCTGATCTTCCCCTGACATTTACAACTTTGGTCTTTTCGGGGTGAAGGGTGAGTTTGCATTTCCGAAGCCGACCATCAATTTATTTTAATATAAAATAGCTTGTTTCTCCGTTTTGCAATGTACCACCACATCATCGGCATAGCGTTCAAAAGGTTTTTCCGAATGGTTGATCTCCAGCAACACTTAAAATCAGGGAAATCGAGAAATCAAAAAATATAAGAAGAACTCCAATTATTGCGATCACGGCCAATTCAATGGATAATGACCGAGAAAAGTGTCTCTTCTTTGGGATGGATGATTATATGACTAAGCCTTTTGATATTGATAGGTTTCATTCCATAAAAAGCAATATTTCCAGACAAGAAAAACAGCTAAAGAATACTTGATACCATTTTTTTTGTTTTGCTGCCTGATAGAGCCTTGATTAAAATAAACAGACAGCATATACTAAAAATACTACATTTATATATACTAAAAATACTACATTTACATATACTAAATATGCTACAGATAAAGCTAGTGTTTATAATAACCCAATAGCAAGAGATTATCATGGCAACATATGAAAAACCCTTGGCACTTACCTGGGTTATCCGGATATTCATGATACAAAGCAATAAACCAACCCTTTTTAGCTCTTACAATCTTAGGAGATGTGTTTTTTGAATCGTTATTTTAACTTTTGAGTATCTGAATTATTTGGTGAGGGTTTTGGTGGGTATTATTCAAATCTCCTTATCCGTGTCACTTAACTTTTTATTCATAAATCACTCCACAGATATGCACAATTTTACAAGGAAAAACTTAAGTTTAAGGGAAATATTATTTTGTACCAAATATGGTACGCAAAAATTCAAAAACACATATTGGATAATCCGGACTAAGTTGACCGAATATTACAGATATACCATCAAGTTGAAAATCTACAAATCTATATTGATGAATACTACTGCCGATTTTTAACTAGTCGAACATGAGAAAGTATATTAGTAGTCTAAGGCAGATTATTAATATCTAAAACTACACGGATTGCACTAATGTCTTTGATATTATCTAAAAGAAGAATATTTGGCTTAACTGTTCTCTTTACAATTGGCAGAATCTCATAAAGATGACTATTTGCTATATCGGCATAATCTAATACCGAATTGGCGATATCCTGCCATCCAGTAAATATAGTTCCATTTAAGCCACAGGAAGTTGCATCACTAGTACTCTGTGTCATATACCAATGTAGGAGTACCATAGTTTCCATAGGATAATTAATAGAGAGACGCAGTGATTCTTCTTGACGTGTCTTCATCGTATTATAAGAGTTTGTATTTGAGTATTCACCAAAATACGGCATAGATTTATATGGATAAACTCCATTATAGTAATCAACCCAAAGAAAATCGTCAGATTCAATTGGATCAACAATAATAACAACTGCAGATTTGCCATTCCCTATATAGGAAACCAATTTTTGGTTAATTATCAAATGATCCAAACCTGCATGATTTGGGTAAATATATAGGTTATTAATGCCTTTAAGTAGGTCGAACAGGCCACCCCATGTAGGATACGATTGATCGAATTTGGATTGAGTATTTCTATTTAGAAAGTGAGACAAATTTAATATGATTAATTCATTTGTATTTTCTGTAAAGGTATTTATATCATTTACAATTTTAGCAATACTACAGCCTGATGCCCCAACGATTACTTCGAAAGGAGTAAAAGAATAATGACCTGAAGTGTAAACTCGCGACCCATAAATATTAGTTTCAATATAAGTTGGTCTGATATCAAAATACCTTACGCCAAAGCATAATTGCTCTAAAATACTAACACTTTGGTTAATTACAGCACAATCGGGGGTACCTTCGTTGCGATAAGTTGCCTCATACATAGCGGCATCGTGTGACCCCAGAATACATATCTCGTTTAATTTTTTATTGCCAAGGATATCGAGGTTATCCTGCATCCATGTTGTAGCATATTCTGTATCTGTGTCAGTGCCACTTGACCAAATAGCCTCTCCATTACTTTTATAAATCACTAAATTACCGTCATCTTGCATTACAATTCTCGAATAACTATTACCATCAGTGCCACTGTCCCAGACCGCGTCCCCATTACTTTTATAAATCACTAAATTACCGTCATTTTGCATAATAGCTTTTACTCCACCACTACCGTCAGTGCCAGATGACCATAAGTTATTTCCAAATATGTCGTCTAAACACAAATTACCGTCATACTGCATGATTAATTTATATACTTTATTATCTGAGATAATAAATTCCCCTTTATTTAATATTTTACCTCCGCTTAGTTCCGAACTATAGATTGCATCTGCCACTGTCGTGGACGGTCTCTTGATGAATAAAAAATTTGAATCACTAAAATCCCCATATGCCTCACCGGTTTTTGCTTTCGGTTTAACAACTAGCCTAATAAATTTGTCATACATGTAAGGTTGGATATCTAATGTAGAATTGTTTTCTCCAATAATAACCTGGGCATAGTTATAATTCGCTTCATCAGAAATCACCCAAGTGTATAAAGGTGTATCTTCTTCATCCTGTTCGGAGTCATAATAAGTATAAGTAGAAGAACAATAGTTACCATCAGAAGTTATATTAACATTTGTGCAAATAGGCTTAGTATTAACCGAATGAAACCAAGGTGTTGTAACCGGAGTTCCTGTTAATACCCCAGCTGTTGCCTTCGGGGTTATTGTAACCCGAACCCATTTACCCGAATAGTTATCGAAATAATTAGATCCTGAAATATTAGGAAGAGTCTCAACATTCGTACCAGACTCATCATCAGCAGTTTCCCATTTATATATTTGAGTATCTGATGGATCACTATCCGCATCAAAATAAGAATAATTTAACCTAAGAGACCCTAAGTTAATGAAAAGGTATACACTGGAGCTTGAACGCGGTGCATTGTTAATTAATTGGGTCCACGATGAAGTTTTTGGGGTACCTGCTAACAGTCCGGTCTTTGCACGGGGAGTCACCGTGAAGCGTACCCATTTATTAAACTGGGTTTCAGCTATGATGAAATCAGAACCAGCGAATCCAATATTTTTGGCATTATTGCCTGACCCGTCATCAGCGATTTCCCAATAGTAGAACGGAGTTTCCTGAGGATCATTGTCAGCATCGAAATAATCGATTGAAGCTGAACAGTTATAACTGCTGCCGGATGTCCGGTAATAAGTAATTGCTAAACTACGGGCAACAGGCACTGTATTCTGTATTTGTTTCCAGCCTGAAATCACAGGGAGTCCCTTTAGTTGGCCATAGAGCGCTCTTGGGTTAACTGTAACACGGACCCATTTATTAAACTGGAATTCAGCAATGTTGAAATCAGGACCATTTGTTCCAACAGTTGTTGCATTCATACCTGATGCGTTATCAGCTATTTCCCAATTGTAAATAGGTGTACCTTTAGGATCACTTTCGGCATCAGAATAAGTATATGAGGCCGAGCAGCTAACACTGTTGTAGGTAAAATCCACATTTGAAGCAACAGGCGCTGCATTGATAATTTGTTTCCAGCCCGAAATTACAGGGAGACCCGTTAGTTGTCCATATAGCGCTCTTGGAGTAATTGTAACACGAACCCATTTATTAAACTGGCTTTCAGCAATGTTAAAATCAGTACCATTTGTTCCGACAGTTGTTGTATTCATGCCTGATGCGTTATCAGCGATTTCCCAATTGTAGATAGGTGTACCTTTAGGATCACTTTCGGCATCAGAATAAGTATATGAGGCCGAGCAGCTAACACTGTTGTAGGTAAAATCCACATTTGAAGCAACAGGCGCTGCATTGAGGATTTGTTTCCAGTCCGAAATTACAGGGAGACCCGTTAGTTGGCCATAAAGCGCTATTGGGGTTACCGTACACCTATAATATTTTTCAGCATCACCGTATGAAATATTTATCGTCTTTGTATTTGCTCCCGAAATTATTGAAGAGCCTACGCCATTTGCATTATCAGCCACTTCCCATTGATAAATTGAGTTTCCTTCGGGATTAAGTTCAGAATCAAAGTAATTGTATTTAATCTGCCTTTTAAGCCAATCTACATCAAGGGTAATCATAAGATCAGTTGCTTCGGGTGCATTATTCGTTATCCAGCCAGAAGAGACAGTACTACCTTCCAGTATGCCTCTTGTAGCTATGGGTGTAATAGTAACCTTGTAATATTTGCCAATCGATTCTTGTTGAACACTTAAAATGCTCTCAGTCGCACCCGAAATTGTACTAGGGTTCGCGCCATCATTGAAGTCCGACATTTCCCATCTAAATGAGGCAATGCCTTCCGGGTCATCTTCATAATCGTAATACGCATAACCTATGTTCAAATCGTTCGATGAAGGACTATAAGACGCTAGTATTCCTGTGGCTTGTGGTTCACATTCACGATAATAGAACCACGCGGAAGAAACCGGGCTACCAATAAGTTTGCCAGTTAGGGCTTGGGGGGTAATGCTAATCCTGAAATATTTATTATAGTCAACTGGCTGAACATTATATGTGTCTGATGTTGCGCCCACTATTACAGATGGATCCGAACCGTCCGCATTGGTCGAAACCTCCCACTGATAGGTCGAGGTTCCTTCAGGGTCTTCTTCATAATCAAAGTAGGAGTATTCCGCAATTAGGGTCTCTTGAGTCCGATTATTACTGATATTGATACCGGCAACCTGTGGCTCGCATTGAGCAAAATATACAGGATCAGATGGTAATGTTAAAACTCCACTTTTAGCTCCAGTCTTCGCCTTTGGTATAACAGAAACTCTGTACCACTTGTTAAGACCAGACTCTTCTTGAATAGAATAGATGTTGGCTGTGAAATCATCGAGTATTGAATATGGCCCTTCTTTATCAGCTGACACCTCCCATACAAAAAGACTTGCATCTTCCTCGTCGCCATCGGCATCGTAGTAGGCGTAGCCGGCAGTCAAGGTCTGGGTATCTGTGTTGATGGCAATATTTACCGCCACAGCTTGGGGATTGCACTGGCTTAAATGTATTGGGACTGAAGATGTAGCTGTGCCTATTGAATTACCTTTTTGTGCTTTGGGGGTTAAAGTAACTTTAACCCAACTGCCCCAAGGTAGATTGTTTAAGGTGGCGTCTGTGGCTCCTGTGATTGACGAGTATGTTCCATCAGTAGCGTTCGTCGCATCGGTCGATTTTTCCCATTTATAAGAAGGGTATGTGTCTGAGGTGGCTAATTCGTCGTCGCCTTCCTTGTCGTAATACGCGTAACCTCTAAGCGATAAGGTCTCCGAAATTCGGTCTAACTCAACATTCACACCGGCAATCTGTGGTTCACATTCGCGATAATAGAACCAAGCGGAAGAAACCGGGCTGCCAACAAGTTTGCCTGTTTGGGCTTTGGGGGTAATGGTAACCCTGAGATAGTTATTATAATCAGCTGGCTGAACACTATAGGTGTCTGATGTTGCTCCCGCGATTAAAGATGGGTTCGATCCGTCCGCATTGGTCGAAACCTCCCACTGATAGGTCGAGGTTCCTTCTGGGTCTTCTTCATAATCAAAGTAGGAGTATTCCGCAATTAGGGTTTCTTGAGTCCGATTATTACTGATATTGATACCGGCAACTTGTGGTTCGCATTCACGATAATAGAACCAAGCGGACGAAACAGGGCTACCTACAAGTTTGCCAGTTTGGGCTTTGGGGGTAATGGTAACCCTGAGATAGTTATTATAGTCAGCTGGCTGAACACTATAAGTGTCTGATGTTGCTCCCGCGATTAAAGATGGGTTCGATCCGTCCGCATTGGTCGAAACCTCCCAACTAAACATTGTTTGTCCTTCAACATCCTCGTTAGCATCATAATAAGAGTAACCTGCAGTCACTGTAGCGTTGTCTCGATTTGTGATTATATGAACACCATCAACCTGTGGCTCACACTCGTTATAAGTTATCCATTCAGAAGGTACAGGATAGCCTTCGGTATTTCCTGTCAGGGCTCTGGGATTAATGGTAACGCTATACGATTTATTTAATTGATTTTCAGGAATAGTTATCTTGCTACTCGTGGATGGACCTGAAAAAATTGACATATTATTTCCTAATTTACTATCCGCCACATACCATATAAAAGTTGTGGAACCTTCGTGGTCTTCATTACTGTCATAATACGTATATCCCACATCCAAAGATTTGCTGGCTTGATCTACTATGAAGTTTATACCTGTAACAATTGGTCCGCAGGGTAAAGAAATGTGATACCAGTCTGAAAAATAATGATCACCGTATCGAACAGGATTACCTGAAGAAGCAGGAATTACCTCAAATCTAATGAATTTATGATCATATTTATTAGAAATCATAATAGTATCTTTAGATGAACCTTTCACTACAACCGAATTTAAACCATTCGCATTGTCTGCTATATGCCAACGATAAATAGAAGGTCCTTCTTCATATGGTGCATTTTGACTAAAGAAAGCGTACCCCCCGTTAAGCGGAAAGCTATTTGATATGTCCCAATTTTCAATCCCCCAAATTGCTACTCCCGAAGCTATCGGACCACAAAGAGAAGTTATTGGCATCCAGCTCCCATTAATAAATATCAGCAATTGTTTTAAAACAGAGTTAAAATATACGGCTCCTTCTGAAATATTATATGTAGGTACATTTGTTAGCACAGGAAATACAACTCCACCACCATCATCAAACCCTGTAAACTTTCCAGCTTGAAAGTAGGTATAACTGTTTAATTCCATCAAATTCCAATCTGTAGTTGATAAGAACTCACTTAATGACATCCAATCTGTCGTTTTATTAACCATGATCTTTTTCTGATTGGTGTCCAAATAAATGAACATATGCTTAATATCAGTTGAAAACACCGGTGAATTATATTGAGGAAATATGGGAATGCCATTTATAACACTGAAAAACTTACCTGGAGATTGAACTAATACAAGCTGATCTAAACTATTTAAAATACGTTGCCACACTGTTCCTGTAAATATCATAAGCGTATTATCTTCAGTAGCCTTGCTAAAAACAACTGAACCAACAATTGGATTTCCTTGCATTGCTGTGGTTGCCTCTTGGGTGTTCTCAAAAACAGGGATATGAGGAATTCCTCCTTTTACCGAAAAGAATGTTTGTGCATCAACTCTTCCGGGGATATAATGCAATACAAAAAATAAAAAGATAAATCGAACTACCCTAGTAATTTTCATATGCCAAGATTTACGAAGTTATGGTGACAATTACAAGTAACAGTAATTAACATCCTGAATATTATTCAAAATATTATTAACTTAGCAAGACAAGTATAAAATTAATGAAAAGTGCAAATTGTTCTTTAAATGGATCAAAACAGCATCTACGAATCAAGACATTCAGGTAAACATCAGCCAATACTGTAAAAACCCAGGTTTGGATTGCGATTTGTTTTTATTTGTTAATTGCCTATGCAATAAGCAACTCCATTCAGACCTATTTCTCTACGAAATCAAACTCCATATTTAACAAAACCCCAATAAATGAACCTCTGGCACCCTTTTCAAAGAACAATAAAACCAAAAACATCTATAACCAGTTGAATTACTTCATTTTATCGAGCTCAAAAAATATAATTGGTTGATATTAAACACAAAGAGGCGACACCATAAATGGCTGAATGCTCCAACTCCGACACTTCAATTTTTAGGTTCTCCAGAACATTCTGGCAGGTAAAATCCTGAACGGCATCAAACAAGGCCGATTTAAAATATTCGTAGGATTTGGTGAGCGAACCGTCTAAAATAATGGGTTCGGGATAGTGAGCATACAAAACTGTTTTGATGGCTTGTCCCAGATGAAAGCCATATTCGGCAAACATTTGGATGGCTGTTCCATCTCCCGATTCAGCCAGATTAAAGACATCGCACGCCGAAACCGATTCTTCTTTAGCAAAAAACTGGTCGCTGCAATAATATTTGTAGTTGATATCCAAGTAAGCAATATCTCCTACTTCTCCGGTACCGCAACTCTTCCCTTCAAACAATTTTCCGTTGAAAATAGGACCGCTCCCCATTCCGGTACCGATGGTCAATCCAACGATGCTTTTGCACGATTGAGCTTTCCCAAAATATTTCTCGCCAAGAACAAAACAATTGGCATCGTTATTAATAATTATTGCCTGTTCCACAACCTTTCCTGCATGGATATTGGGACCACCCAGATCAACACCAATGATATTTTCTGTATTCTTCATTTTATCGTCGTATTAGTTTTTGAAGCGCGATTTTATTTAACAAACAGAAATTCGTCCGGGATTTTGCATTCGCGAATGCTGATGCCCGAAAAGCCAACTTCGAGTTCGCTGCCCATATAATCTTCAAAGTAAAGAACTCGGAATTCGTGGAACCCTTCTTCCAGTGCAATTTTACCGTCGGCCCGCCGTGCTCCGTGCGATCCGTCGTTGTTTACCACTTCTTTTCCGTCGATGAACAGCTTCGAACCATCATCTGAATAGGTGTAGAACCGGTAAACTCCTTTTTTTGGAATTTTCAGGAAGGCATTAAATTCGAATGCAAACGAATCGGGAACAGTAGCCGTTTCGAGCGAAATATTCTTCAGGATTCCGCTTTTCAGAATTTTGGCAGTCGCAAGTTCGTCGGTCGATTTAAATTTACCTTCATAATAATTGTAGCTAACCCCGGGTTTCAGATTTTTCAAATCCCTGGCAGGCAGATATTCTTGATTCGTATCATCAGTGGCCAGTCCCGAAGGATAATTGTATTTGAACTGAACGCCGGATTTTGTCCGAATCCAGGTATCGAAACGGAATTCGCCTTCGTGCATTTCAATGATTCGCGATCCGCGTTCGAAGTCGCCATAAGCATCGGCCCCAGTAACCTGTCCAAAAGCCAGCGCAATGTCGTGCTCCAAACCGATATAATTGTTATCGTGATCGTGACCCACAAAAACGCCCATTACGTCTTTTTTTTCGACCAGCGAAGCAAACATTCCTGAATTGACAGTTGCCGAAGCAATCCCTTCATTTTTAATACCAATGGTAGTCTCTTTTCCAACCACGTTATTGTATTCCAGGATCGGGATGTGGAAAAACATCAATGCCGGAACCGGAAATCGGTTGTTCTGCGCAGTAAACTTATCGCTTGTTGCACGGAACCAGCCAATCTGGTCGTACTGAATCCAATCGTAATGCCCTATTTTTTTATCTTTCGGATAATCGTTTGAATCCATACAATAAATTACCGAAGCAACAGACTTATTTCCTGACGCATAAACAGGTAAAGCATAATTTCCACAACCGTATAACTCAGGGCCTTTACTGCCAACAAAATAGGGCATCGTTTCAAGCAAATCAAAAATCTGATCGCGCGAGATACCCGGTTCAGCATCGTGGTTACCCAGCGTTACTGCAAACGGAGTTTTTGCTTCAGCAAACAGTTTAGCAATG
>JAIBEY010000095.1 GCA_019459525.1 Prolixibacteraceae bacterium | reverse complement strand
ATGACTGAAATACAGTACATTAATAAGGTTAGATATGTTTGTGCATACCATTTCTACTTAGGTTGCCCGAGAAAAATAAGGTTTTAAAACCTTATCCTGCATTTTTAACCTCAGTAGTCAGGGCAAACACCAATGATTGTACCCTTATTACCTTATTTATAGTCTCATACTAAATTATTTATGTCGAACTCAGGTTAATAGGAATATCGAACAAGAAACAAAGAATAAGAAAGTGAAGCCGCAGGGCATGTAGAAGAAAGAATCTGTGTTCATCTGTGCTGGTTCCTGAGTTTATCACAGGATAATCTGTGGTGAAAGAGGAGCAACGCGACGGAATGATAAGCATGGAAAAATGGAAGACCCAAGTCAGAAAAAAAAGATCTGTGGATATCTGTGCCATCTGTGGTAAAAAAACCGAGCAACGCGACGGAATGATGAGCATGGAGAAATGGAAGACCGAAGTCAGAAGAAAAAATCTGTGGGTATCTGTGCCATCTGTAGTGAATAAACCGGAGCAACGCGACCCATCCGTAAATGAATAAAAAATAGTAAATCATGAAATCGACCTTACTCTCGAAAATCACATCCAACACCGAAACCATTGGTATCGTCGGGCTTGGTTACGTCGGGCTTCCACTTGCCGTTAGCTTCGCGCAGGCCGGGATCAAAGTCATTGGCTTCGATAAATCGCAAAGCAAGGTCGATCAGATCAATCGCGGCGATAACTACATCAAAGACATTCGCGATGCCGTGCTGCGTGAAGTGGTTGATAACATCACCCTAAGTGCCACCACCGACTTTACCCGGATGAAGGAATGTGATGCCCTGCTCATCTGCGTACCGACACCCCTCGATAAATTCCGGAAACCGGATATGAGCTACATCGAAGCGGCCTGCATAGCTATCGGGAAACACATGAAACCCGGCACCTTTATTAGTTTGGAGAGCACCACCTACCCTACCACTACCGAAGAGTTCATGCTCCCGCTTATCGAAGAAGCGTCAAAGGAGAACCCATTCAATAGGCCCGAAGCCCAAAACAACAACGACAACAATCATAACAACAACGAC
Organism: Prolixibacteraceae bacterium; assembly: GCA_019459525.1. Classification (GTDB taxonomy): domain Bacteria; phylum Bacteroidota; class Bacteroidia; order Bacteroidales; family Prolixibacteraceae; genus Aquipluma. The sequence goes on along the minus strand of JAIBEY010000095.1, from coordinate 20,062 downwards.
AACTATAACAACTATAACAACGACAACAATCCCCCCCCCTCCCAACCTGCCTCTTCAGCTTTATCATTCAAACACGGCATTGACTTCTGGCTCGCTTATTCCCCCGAACGGGTTGATCCGGGTAACGCCAGCTTCCATACCAAAAACACACCCAAAGTACTGGGAGCCATTACTCCAGAAGGACTGGAAATCGGTAAACAAATCTATTCCAAAGCCATTGACCAGCTCCATTTGGTCAGTTCGCCTAAAGTGGCCGAGATGGTCAAGATTCTGGAAAACACGTACCGGCTGGTTAACATCAGCCTGATTAATGAACTGGCGCTGCTGGCCGGCAAAATGGGCATCGACATCTGGGAAGTGATTGAAGCGGCCAAAACCAAACCATTCGGGTTCCAGGCTTTTTATCCCGGCCCGGGCATTGGTGGCCATTGCATCCCGCTCGATCCGTTTTACCTCGAACACATTGCAAAAAAATACGACTTCGACCTCAGTATGATCCATACCGCCGGACACATCAACATGCGGATGCCTCATTACATGGTGATTAAAATATCCACCGCTTTAAACAGCATCAAAAAGGCGGTTAATGGCAGCAACATCCTCTTTTTGGGCGTGGCCTACAAACCGAATATCGACGATGCCCGCGAATCGCCTGCCCTGGAAATCATGAATATCGTTATCCGCAAAGGCGCCAGGGTCAGCTATCACGATCCGTACATCCCATCAATAGAGACACACCATGGTGCGTCTTTACAATCTGTTGAATTAACCTCAGAAACCCTCCGGAACGCCGATTGCGTGGTCATCACCACCAATCATTCCGTATTCGAAGCCGAGATGATTCAGCAACATGCACGGTTGATCGTCGATTTGAGGAATGTCATTCAGGAAGCGGATGAAAATGTATTTAAGCTGTAAGGTCAGACCGTGAACAATCTTCGAAGTCTTTGATGTCCGGTCTTTCTTCTTAACTATCTGATTCAAAACAAGCAATAAGCTCAGCACAACATTATTGTGCCCCATTGCCATTTCGGCATACGCAACCATTTAGGTATTCGTGTAATCTCAGTCATAGAAAATACAATAGCATCATCTAAAACCAATACCATGAAAGTACTTATTCTCGCCGGGGGACTTGGCTCCCGCCTCTCCGAAGAAACAACCCTAAAACCGAAGCCCATGGTTGAGATTGGAGGGAAGCCCATCCTTTGGCACATCATGAAAATCTATTCGTCCTATGGATTTAATGATTTTATTATCATGTGCGGGTACAAAGGATACATGATCAAATCCTACTTTGCCAATTATTACCGGCACATGGCCGATATGACTGTAGATATGGCAAACAACTCCATCGAATACCATAAAAACCACGCAGAACCCTGGAAAGTTACCCTGATTGACACCGGATTGGATACCATGACTGGCGCCCGCATCAAAAAGGTAAAAAAATATGTGGGCAACGAACCGTTTATGCTCACCTATGGCGATGGTGTAGGTGATGTGAATATTCCGGAACTCGTTAAGTTTCATCAAAATCATGGAAAAGCAATCACCATGACTTCAGTACAACCGGAAGGAAGGTACGGTTCGCTGGTTGTAAATGACGAACAAAAAGTGACTTCTTTTCTGGAAAAACCCAAAGGTGATGGAGCCTGGATCAATGCCGGTTATTTTGTATGCCAACCCGAAGTTTTTGATTTTATTCCGGAGGGTAATCAGGTTATTTTTGAACGTGAACCATTGGAAGGCTTAGCCAGGGCAGGCGAATTGTTCACCTACAAACACGAAGGTTTCTGGAAACCCATGGACACCCAGCGTGATAAGTTCCATCTGGAAGAACTCATCGAAAAAGGCAAAGCGCCCTGGATTAAATGGTAAATTATCACGAATAACACGGATTCCCTTCGACTGCTTCGCGCTCAGGAACCAACGGATTTCACGGAAAGTGACATCATTGGTCGCAAAGCAAACTGTTGGTCAAATCGTGATTGCGAGTGCTTACCTCAAAATAAATGAGGCACAATGTGATCATGACAGTAATCCGGCCGATCGCCACGCTACGCTTGCGATGACGATATGCGATATGCGATAATCGGAACGTCATTGCGAACGGAATGAAATGTAGTGAAGCAATCTGTCATTCAAAGCGTCATTGCGAATGTAGTGAAGCAATCTGTCAAAAGTTGAGTGCTCCCTGAGTAGCATGTACCTTGAGCCTGTCGAAGGGAAGCGTATTGAACAGATTGCCACGCCCTCCTGCCGTCGGCCTCGCAAAGACGGGAATACATGCTGATTGTCAATTCGTCTTAATTCGTGAAATCAACAACAATCAATATTAAATTGGAATGAAGAACTTATTCAACGGAATATACAATAAAAGAAAAGTACTCATCACAGGCCATACCGGCTTTAAAGGCTCATGGTTATGCCTGCTCCTGAAGAAACTGGGTGCCGATGTTTATGGCTACGCCCTCGAACCGCCTACCAATCCAAGTCTTTTTACTGAAGCAAAGATTGGGGAAATCATCACTTCTTTCATCGGCGACATTCGTGATTACGACAAGCTCTTCAAGGTCATGCAACAGGTTCAGCCTGAAATAGTCATTCACATGGCTGCACAGCCTTTGGTTCGCGAATCGTATAAGAATCCCGTCGAAACGTATTCCACCAATGTAATGGGAACGGTCCATGTATTGGAAGCCTGTCGACATACATCAAGTGTAAAAGCTATAGTCAACGTAACTACCGACAAATGCTACGAAAACAGGGAATGGCATTGGGGTTACCGCGAGAATGAGCCCATGGGAGGGTATGATCCGTATTCCAACAGCAAGGGGTGTTCCGAATTAGTGACTTCTTCCTACCGCAACTCGTATTTTAATCCTGCGAGATATGCCCAACATGGCGTTGCCCTGGCTTCGGCACGTGCCGGAAATGTAATCGGTGGCGGCGATTGGGCCGATGACCGTTTAATCCCCGATTTTATTCGTGCCATTTCGACAGGAGAGAAAGTAAAAATCAGAAGTCCTTATGCCATCCGCCCTTGGCAACATGTTTTGGAACCCTTAACAGGGTACCTTACCCTGGCTGCAAAACTTTATACCGAAGGAGCCACATATGCGCAAGCTTGGAACTTTGGCCCCGATGACAATGACGCTCAAAATGTGGAATGGATTACCCAAACCATTTGCAACCTCTGGGGAGAAGGGGCATCTTTCGCTATCGATACCAACCCACAGCCACACGAAGCCAATTACCTGAAACTGGATTGCTCCAAAGCCAAAGCCGAATTGGGATGGGTTCCCAAATGGAACATCGAAACGACCCTAAAATCCATTGTCGAATGGAACAAAGCTTATCTGAAAAATGAAGACATCCGTGCAGTAACAATCAATCAAATCAATCAATATTTTAATTAATCCGTGCAATTCGTACAAATCCGCGTAATTCGTGATTTGTTGTAATCCATTAAAAATTAGTGAAATCATGACCGATCATAAACAAATCCGCAAAGAAATCATTGCCAAAACCATTGAATACCATCAGGCCCGTTTTGCCCAAACAGAATTTATCCCGGGCAAAACCCGTGTCAACTATGCAGGTCGCGTATTCGATGAAAAAGAAATTGTAAATGCGGTGGAAGCCTCATTGGACTTTTGGCTCACCGAAGGCCGTTTCTCCGAAGAGTTTTCCGAAAAAATTGCCGAATTCCTGGGAGTTGAGCATATTCTGCTCACCAATTCAGGCTCATCGGCCAACCTGCTGGCTTTTTCTGCCTTAACCTCCGAAAAACTAGGCGACAAACGTTTGAAACCCGGTGACGAAGTAATCTCCGTAGCTGCAGGATTCCCTGCTACTGTTACCCCCATCATTCAATATGGCTTAATCCCGGTGTTTGTTGACGTGCAAATCCCGACCTACAACATCGATGTAGAAATGATGCGCAAAGCCATCACCCCAAAAACACGTTGTATCTTTATAGCCCATACCTTAGGCAATCCGTTCAACATCGACGCGGTAATGCAACTGGCCAACGAACACAATCTGTGGGTGATTGAAGACAATTGTGATGCCTTTGGAAGTGAATACCGTGGCCAAAAGACGGGTTCGTATGCACACCTTTCAACCATTTCCTTTTATCCTGCCCATCACATCACCACCGGAGAAGGTGGCGCCATTTGCACCAACGATCCGCAACTGGCACAATTGGTTCGAGCTTTCCGCGACTGGGGACGCGACTGTTACTGTGCCGGTGGCGAAAACAATACCTGTGGCAAACGCTTCTCTCAATTGTTCGGAAACCTTCCTTTTGGATTCGACCACAAATATGTGTATTCCGAAATCGGATACAATTTAAAAATGACTGACATTCAGGCGGCTATCGGAGCTGCACAGGTAGATAAACTTCCTTTGTTTTGCGAACGACGCAAAGAAAACTTTAAAGAATGGATTCGTATCTTCTCGAAATATCCCGATTTTTTCATTTTACCTGAAGCTACAGAAGGAGCTGACCCGGCATGGTTCGCATTTATAGTGACCTTGAAAGAAAGCGCCCCGTTTAAACGCGATGAACTCACCGGACACCTCAATGCCAAATTCATCGAAACCAGAAACCTGTTTGCAGGCAACATGACCAAACAACCAGGCTTTATGAATAAAAACTATCGTATTGCTGACCACCTGAACAATACTGACTACATCATGAACAACACCTTCTTTCTGGGAACTTATCCCGGGCTCACTTCTAACATGTTCAACTATGTAGAGGAAGTCCTAGATTCTTTTGTGCAAAATTACACGAATTAGAACGAATTTCACGAAGGGGCAACATAATCCTGTCAAACTAAAATAAAGGAATCCTCATTCAAAACGTCATTGCGACCGTAGTGAAGCAATCTTTTCAAACAATGGATTGCTTCGTTCCTTGCAATGATGCAAATTCAAACGAATCATCGTAAATTAGTGTAATTCGTCTAAATTCGTGCCATTCGTATTTAGTGTAATCCGATCGATCCGTGAAATCCAATTAATATGCTACAAAAAAAATATAAATCAGAAGTAGTATCAATCAACAATCCATTCGAAGGCATTTATACCCTCGAATTTAAATCACTGGGGAGCAAATACAAATACCATCCCGGACAATTCCTGCATATTGCCATCAATGAAGACTACGACGGCAGCAGCCAGTGGCCCGACTCCCGCTGTTTCTCCATGCAAAGCAATCCGAACGAAGAAACCATCCGGATTACCTATGCAGTGAAAGGCGAGTTTACCCGCCAAATGGAAAAACAATTAAATGTGGGTTCTGAAGTATGGCTCAAACTGCCTTACGGCGATTTGTTTCAACAACCACACCACAAAACCAACACGGTATTCATTGCCGGAGGAACCGGCGTCACCCCTTTCCTCTCGCTCTTTACCCACGAATCCTTTAATGAGTATATCAATCCACGAATCTATCTCGGGTTTCGCACAAAAGACCATCATATCTACCAATCAGAGTTAGATCGGATGATGCAACTTCGGGATAATTCACAGGTCCCTGAGCGCGAAACAGTCGAAGGGAAATCCATAAAATTGTACTACGAGGATAAGGACGGTGTTCTTGATATACAAGGTATTGCCGATGATAACGGCTCCAACTCAAACTACTTTATCTCTGGCCCACCAGCCATGATCAAAGCCTTTAAAAATACATTGATAGGAAAAGGTATACCATTTGGAAATATACTTACTGATGATTGGGAATAATCTCTGTTATTAAATTCGTATAATTCGTATTTTATGAAAACTATTCTAATAACTGGAGCCACAGGCTTCCTTGGTTCCCACATCGCTGAAGAACTGATAAATCAGGGATATAATGTTATTGCTTTAAAGAGAAGCACCAGTAATTTATGGCGTTGTTATAGTTTTAACGACCGTATTAGATGGATTAATTGCGATAGCTTAGTTAATGCAGAACCAGAAATTATAGAATGTAATCCTGATATATTAATACATGCGGCGTGGAATGGGGTTAAAGCAACTGACCGGGATAACTGGGATGAACAAGAAAAAAATTTATCTTTTTTAGTTTCGCTTTTAGATATAGTAAAAAAGACAAATATCAAAAAGATCATTGCGTTAGGATCTCAGGCAGAATATGGCGACTTTGAAGGTTCCGTTGATGAAAATTATCTATGCAATCCTACCAGCGCCTATGGTGCAAATAAAATTTGTGCTTCTATTCTGCTAAAAACCTTTGCAGAATTAAACCAGATTGGTTGGAACTGGATTCGAATTTTTTCAGTATTTGGCCCCAGAGAAGAAAAAAATTGGCTGATACCTGCAACGATAAATAATCTTTTGGAGAAGAAAGAAATGAATCTTACACCCTGTGAACAGAAATACGACTATTTATATACCAAAGACTTTGCTAACGGAATATTAAGTGTCGTTAAAAACGACAGTAATATCTCTGGGATATACAATATGTCAAGTGGAAAAAGTATAAAGCTAAAAGATATTTTATCCTTCTTAGAAAATAAACTTTCCCCGAAGCAAAAGCTTTTGCAAATTGGAATCATACCCTATCGCCCTCATCAGGTCATGCATATGGAGGGTAATTCTGATCACTTCTTTCGAACTTTTGACTTTAGACCTGCACATAGTATTTATGAAGGATTAGAGGAAACGTTAAATTACTACAATCTTAAACGAGAAAATGAATAAATCTTACGAAACCAAGAACCTGGCTAAGGAAATCCGCAAATGGTCTCTACAAATGGTTTATAATGCCAAAGCTTCACATATTGGCGGAGCCTTATCAATGGTTGATATTCTGGCTGTTTTATATAATGACATTCTAAATATTGATCCTTCAAATTCAAAGAATCCTCAACGCGACAGATTCTTGTTGTCCAAAGGACATGCTTGCACTGGCCTGTACGCTACTTTGGCATTAAAAGGATTCTTCCCAATTGAAAATTTGACTACATATGCACAGGACGGAAGTATCTTTTTGTCGCATACCAACCATCATATACCAGGTATAGAAATCTCCGCAGGGAGTTTAGGACATGCATTGCCTGTTAGCTGTGGCTTAGCATTAGCTGCAAAACGTAAAAAAGCAGATTGGAAAACCTATTGTCTCGTAAGCGATGGAGAACTGGATGAGGGCTCAAACTGGGAAGCAATCCTATTTGCTCCTCAACATAAATTAGACAATCTAATCCTTATTGTCGATTACAATAAAATACAAAGTTTAGGAACTGTCAAAGAAGTAATTGATTTACACCCCCTAAAAGAAAAGCTAGAAGCATTTAGGTGGGAAGTTTATGAAGTTAACGGTCATGATCATCAAGTACTAAAAAGTACTTTTGAGAAAGCCCGTGATTTAAATGGAAAACCAAAAGTAATTATTGCGAATACCATTAAAGGAAAAGGAATTTCTTTTATGGAAGACAAATTATTGTGGCATTACAAATCACCGAGTGAAGCACAATATAATGAAGCCATTAACGAATTAAACATACAATGAGAACAGCATTTATTAATCAACTAACTGAAGTAGCAAAAACTAATGAAAAAATATTTCTATTGGTTGGTGATTTGGGTTTTAGTGTGATCGAGCCCTTTGCAGAGCAGTTTCCCGATCGATACCTCAACGTTGGAATCGCAGAACAAAATATGGCTGGTATTGCTGCAGGATTGGCTATGGAAGGGTACTGTGTATATATCTATTCCATCGGTAACTTTCCGACCCTGAGATGTATGGAGCAAATAAGATATGACATTTGTTACCACAACTTAAATGTAAAAGTTGTTGCTGTAGGTGGAGGCTATGCTTATGGATCCCTTGGTGCATCGCACCATGCAACCGAAGAGATTGGAATGCTAAGAACAATTCCCAACCTGATTGTCAGTGCGCCAGGCGATCCGGAAGAGGCAAAAGCAATAACCACATTCTGTTCTAACCATATCGGGCCTTGCTACATCCGGTTAGGAAAGGCCGGAGAGCCCATTGTTCATTCTAAAACCATTAAACTCGCTATCGGGGAGATTATTCCGATAGAAACCGATTATCCAGTGGCAGTTTTCTCTACAGGAAGCATGTTAAAATATGTGGTCGATTTTATTAAAAACAATAATATTGATGCATCTGTTTACAGCTTCCCGTTCGTTAAACCCATCGATAAAGGTGCATTGCTTACAATGATTAAAAAGCACAAAAAGATAATAACTATTGAAGAGCATCAGGCTCAAGCAGGCTTTGGTTCAGCTATCCTTGAAGCAGCAAATGATTTATATTCGAATGGACAAATAAACAAATTCCCATTAATCAAACGAATTGCTATTCCCGATCAGTTTTACTCTGTCGCAGGCTCTCAGCAATATTTAAGAGAAATGGCTGGAATTAAATTAGAAATAAGTGATTTTTAATTTATTATTTCTGATTTAACTGAGTTTTTCTTTATGAACTTGAACTTTATAAAAAAATACAGCCAGCATATTGGCATTGATGGAGCTATTGGTTATAGTGTATTATCCCGTTTAATCTCCGCATCTGGAGGGTTAATTTCATTAATTTTTATTGCCCTTTTCCTTTCGACAGAAGAGCAAGGCTACTTTTATACCTTTGGTAGCATCATTGCCATTCAGGTTTTTTTTGAATTAGGGTTGAACGGTATTATCACACAATATGCCGCCCATGAAGTAGCACATTTACGATGGGAAACAGCAACAAAGCTTACCGGTGATCCCCAACACCTCTCCCGCTTATCGTCATTGCTTCATTTCTGTGTAAAAGTTTTTACTTCTGTTGCATTTTTTCTTTTTGTCATTCTTGAAATAAGTGGATATATCTTCTTCACTAAATATCATCACGGGAACGAGATTGTTTCCTGGCAGTTACCCTGGATGCTTGTTGCTTTTTCAACATCGTTAATGTTCATGGTCAATCCGGTATTGGCGTTTTTCGAAGGTCTGGGAAAAGTAAAAGAAATTGCGCAATTAAGGTTCTTTCAACAACTTTTCAATGTTACAGCCATTGGATTAGTTTTAGTTTCAGGGGGCAAGCTATGGGCATTAGGGATTGCATCATTTATATCTTTTAGTATTTTATTCGGTGGAATTCTGTTTTCATACCGAAAAAAACTATTAACTTTCATCTATAAGGCCAAATTGGAATGGCAAATTGATTACATAAAAGAGATCTTTCCCTATCAATGGAAAATTGCGGTGAGTTGGGTTAGCGGTTATTTTATCTTCCAATTGTTTAACCCAGTTTTGTTTGCTACTGAGGGCCCTGTAGTAGCAGGACAAATGGGAATGACCTTAACCGCTTTAAATGGAATATCCTCCTTATCAATGAGTTGGATATCAACAAAAGTTCCAACTTTTTCACAATTAATTGCACTAAAAAATTATGTAGAACTTGATCGTTTATTCAATAATACCTTAAAACAACTGACCGCAGTTAATTTAACCCTTTTATCTATTTTTATTACAACAGTATATACGTTTAACCTTCTCAGCTTGCCCTTAGCAATCAGATTTCTTCCAATCCTGCCTTTAATACTTCTTTGCCAAGTAACATTTACAAATCAATTTGTATTTTCTTGGGCAACCTACCTACGTTGTCATAAAGAAGAACCATTTTTGATTAGTTCAGTTGTGATTGGCATATTGTGCGCTATCTCAATCATATTTTTAGGAAAACAATTCGGCCTAATGGGAATTATTATTGGTTATTCGTTTTTATCAATTCCAATTGGACTACCTTGGGCTTATTTAATTTTTAAAGCGAATAAAAAAGAATGGCACTAACGAAACCTAAATTAACAATTGCGATACCAACATATAATAGATATACACAAATTCTATTTCAAGTTAGACGATTACTTCCTCAGTTGAATGAGGAAGTAAAACTAATTGTAAGAGATAATAATAGTCAAGAGGCAATAGAGAATCTATTTAGTTTTGAAGAACTTGAACTTTTTAAGATAGAACGAAATCATACTAATATTGGTGCAGATGCAAATATTATTCGATTATTTGAATTTTGTGAAACAAAGTGGATTTGGGTATTGAGCGATGATGATTTTGTTTTGGATAATGCAGTCGCTAAGATATTATCAATTATCCAGAAATATGAAGATTTTATATTCATAAATATCGATCATAATAGAGACATTGAATTGATTGGATTCGATGCTTTTGTTAATGATCTTAGCCTCTCAAAAGAGTCTTTTGGTGATGCCTTTTGGATATCTAAAGGAATTTATAATATAGAAGTCCTTAGGCCATACTTGATATATTTTTATAAAAACATTTCATCAATGATTGGTCAATTAATATTTTTGTTAAAATGCCTTGAGGAAAATCCAACACTAATTGTTAAACGATTAAAATGTGAAGTGTTTGAATATAAAGAAAATGGAATTAGTTGGTCACATGAAGATTTTATTAAATACTCTTCAATAATATTTCAAATATTCGATAGAAAAAAAGTAAAATTTCTCAACAGAAATTTATTTAAAATTATCATTTCAACCTACTTGTCTATGCTAATTGGAGGATATCGGAACAATAAATATTTAAATGCCAGAGGAAATCATAATATGTTTAAATTTATATACAATAGATATGGATTTCTGCGTACAATTTTTACTTTCCCAATAAAAAGTTGTGTAATATGTCTATTTATAATCTTCCCTAATGACCAATTAAATTGCATTATAAACATATTAAAAAAAAATAAAATAAAATGATAAATATTTTTATATTGTTTGTATTAGACAATATGCATATAGTATTCTTATTTCCAATATTTATTTGTCAAAACATAACAACATCTGATAATTTATTGACAGAATTTATGATTTAACATTATCTAATTATCTAAAATTTATCGATTTTAACTGTAATTTTTATTTGACATGCAAGATTTAGTTTCTGTCCTTATACCCTGTTACAATTGTGAATACTACATTGAAAACTCGATTTTATCAATCTTTAACCAGACATATTCAAATCTAGAAATAGTTATAATCGATGACTGTTCAACAGACAAAACATATGAAATTTTAGAAAATTTATCTCACTTAGACAATAGAATAAAACTTTATAGAAATGAGGAAAATAAAAAATTAATATACACTTTAAATAGGGGTATTGATCTTTGTAATGGGAAATATATTGCAAGGATGGATGCGGATGACATTTCAACCCCAAATAGAATCGAGAAACAAGTTCAGGCAATAATTGCGTACAATGTAGACATCATTGCATCTCAGATTTGGTTTATTAACTCAGATTCTATCGTTATTGGAAAATCTATGTTTATTAATTCTGGGACATTATCTTCTCTATATATTTCTTTTTTTCAAGTTCCATTTGTACATCCATCGGTACTACTAAAAACCTCATTATTGAAAGAAAATAAGTACTCCAATAAAGAGGAGAACTTGCATATCGAAGATCTAGAATTATGGCATCGTCTATTAAAAAAGAATTATAGAGCTCGATTAATAGAAGATAGATTATTATACTATCGAATAAATAAAGAAAGTGTTTCTCGAAAATTTGCAAATCTGCAATTAAAAAATCAAACCCAACATATACTTAACGCAATCAACAGATCAAATGTATTTTATATAGATGAAAAAATTATATCATATATAATGAGGCTAGAATTACCCGATGATGGTAAATACAAGCTGAACGACATCATAAAACAGATTCGAAATTTTGAATCTCAGTTTATTCTTCAAAATACCTGCAATATGAATTCCAATAATGATTTAAGTGAAATCACCAATTGGACTGATTTGTTTATCGGTAAATATCTTATATATCTATTAATCCATAGCAATATAGATTACAAGCTAAATTCATTATCAACTTTCCTTATGAACCCAAAACTCCTAATCAATAAAACAAATTTCATATTCTTCTACAACCTTTTACAAATGAAGCTTATTCGGAAGACAATAATTAACTAACAATCAACATGATTGATAAATTATCAATTACTAAAAATATTGAAGAGCTAAGCACCTCGGTATCTAATAGATTATTGGAAAGAATAATCTATTTCCTCATTTTCATCATCATAACCTTGATGTCTCCGGCATATAATCAACCAAAACTTTTAATTATACTTACTTATTATTTAAATATCCGGTTACTCATTCAATATAGAAATGTAGTGCCTGTTTTTATTTTTTTTCTGTTTTCGTTTACATACATAACTCCATTCTTCTATCATTTTTATTTTGGGACCAAAGTTGCAATATATGATTCGTTTAATGAGTCTAGGTATTTAGGTGAGGTAATATTAATATACTGCTTATTTCTATATTCAATATTTCTCTTTTCAAAACCGGTAGTCAATTACATCTTTTTGCGGCAAAGATTCACCTATAATTCATCCGGCACAAAGTTTTATTTTTCATTAATTATCATTCTACTATTAGCAATATTTGGTTTACAGGGAGAGAGTCTATTGAACGGAGCATATGGTCATGTTGATAAGCAGCAATCAACACTATTTGAGTATTCACTAATTTTTATTGCGATTTCCTATACATATTTGAATTCAAAAAAAAATAGAATAAAAATTTTACTTATTTTATTATTCTTAATTATAGCCAAAGATTTATTATTCGGAGGCCGGATAACAAGTATACAGATAATATTACTAACATATATTTTTCTGTACGAGGATAAAATTCCGAAGCTTTGGGTGTATCTAATTTTCGGCATCGGTTTTGTTTCGATGGAAGTCTTTAATACAATCAGAAGTAATCCTTTATTATTCCTTTCGGGTAATTTTACGTATAAAGACTTCTTTATACTTAAGAACAACGAATATCTAATGACCAATCAAGGAGATGTTGCACATGCTTCAGCTCGAATGATAGGTTTAATTGATATTGGAATACTTGATTTTGAGAATAGAATATCCTCTTTATTTTACTATATAATATCAATATTTACAAAAGGCTATACATTCTCAGATTTGGGAAGTCTCGCCTTATATAAGAAAGAAATTTATCAATCTGGTGGTGGTGGTTTAATGCCCGTTTATTTTTTTGTATGGTTATCCTATTGGGGAGTTATTTTAGCAGGCTATATTGTCAGTAAAATAGTTAACATTTTTATTACTAGCAATAATAGCTATCTCCTCCTTTACGCAGCATTAGTAATATCTACCTATCCACGGTGGCTCGCTTACGATCCGATTACAATGTTCAAATTATGTGGTTATATTTTTCCAATCTATTTCATATTCAAAATATTTAACGTTAAAAGTAAATCTACAACTCTATGATTATCGGTATTAATGTCACTACACATTATCGCGGCGGAGCAATCCAAGTAGCATTTTCTATTGTAGAAGAATTGTCTAAAATAGAGAGAGAAAATAAATATATTGTTTTTTGTTTAGAGGAACTATTCACACAACTTAATCAACTTAATTTGCCATCCAATGTTGAACTTATACTAATAGATAATTCTCCGGCAAAGATTTCTAAAAGGAAGAAAATCGTCTTTATTCTCGAACAATTTGTGATCATAAAAAAAATACAAGTTATTTTAACAATTTTTGGGCCATCATATTGGAAGCCGAGCGTCCCTCATATCTGTGGCTTTGCAGATGGGTGGTGTTACAATCCAGATTCTATTGCATATAAACACTTATCGTCTCATCAACGAATAAAACGAAGATTATTAAATATATACAAAATTTATCATTTAAAAAATGAGGGACAATTATTTTTTTTAGAAACTGATGATGCGAAAAAAAAGTTTGCATCTGTTTCAGGCATACCTGAAAATTGTATTACTGTAGTTGGAAATACCTACAATGCATCGTACTTATCTGAAGAAACTCAAAGCTTAGTTTTACCAAAACGTGACGAAGGAGAAATACGATTTCTTTTGCTTAGTGCTAATCAACCAAATAAGAATATAACTATATTGAATCAAGTAGTTCCGCTATTGGAAAAAAAGATTAAACATTTTCATTTTATAACAACATTACCTCAAATTGATTATAACAAGATTATATTACCACATATCAAACCCTATGTATTAAATACCGGCCCCCTATCGATAAAAAGGTGTGTTCAATTATATCGAGAGGTTGATTTCTCTTTTTTACCAACATTATTAGAATCATTTACCGCAACTTATCCGGAATCAATGTTCATGAAGAAGCCAATACTTACTTCCGATTTGCCTTTTGCCAAAGATTTATGTAGAGATGCCGCTCTATATTTCAATCCGATTTCCCCAATAAATATAGTCGAAACAATTATGAAAGTTCTTTCAGATGAGACTATATATCAAAAACTTATTTCTAATGGACAACAGAGAGTAAAAGATTTTCCTTCAGCTAGCCAAAGAGCACGATTATTACTAGACCTATGTATAAAAACCAAAGTTTGATAAATTCTAGCTAAAAGATTGAATGAAAAATTCTTGTGACGGTGAAAGCAAAAAAAAATATCTGACTAATATATTTAATAATGATTTATCAAAATCTATCAAAGTTTTCTCTTCCAAAGAACTTTAGAGGGAGAAGCTCTATTATAGTTATAATCTGGTGGTCTATTCAAAATACACTATTTGCCTGGTCTCCGCAACCATTCTATGGATGGCGTATTTTTTTGCTAAGGCTCTTTGGGGCCCAAATTGGGAAACAAGTAAATATTCGTCCGACGACAAAAATCACATATCCATGGAAATTAAAAATTGGCAATTACTGTTGGATTGGTGATAATTGTGATTTATATAATCTTGGTGAAATTGAGATAGGAAATAATGTTGCATTAGCTCATCGGGTTTATCTGTGTACAGGAAATCATGATTATACAAAAAAAAGCTTCGATATTTTAGCTCAAAAAATAAAAATTGAAGATGAAGTTTGGTTACCTAATGATGTTTTTATAGGTCCTGGAGTAACAATCGGCAAAGGTTGTGTAATTGGTGCCCGAAGCACTGTTTTAAATGATATGCCGGAAGGCATGATCTGCTATGGTTATCCAGCCAAACCAATCAGAAAAAGAATTGTAACTCAATAATAATGGAAAAGATACTAATTACCGGTGGCTCTGGCTTTATTGGTTCAAATCTTATAGAATATCTTACGACTTATACGCAGGATGAAGTATTAAGTCTGGATATTGCATCCCCAAAAATCAATACTCATCATTCCATCTGGAAAAAAGTTGATATTAGGGATAAAACTCATTTATCAAAAGTAATCAAAGACTTCAATCCGAATATCGTAATCCATTTAGCGGCTCGTACTGATTTAAATGGTAAATCAATTGAAGAATACGATTCGAATACAACAGGTGTTTCAAATTTAATCGAAGTATTAAATGAACTGGAAGGCTTAAAACGCGCTGTTTTTGCTTCCTCCATGTATGTCTGCGAACCAGGTTATTCTCCGAGAAACTTTGAGGATTATAAACCGCATACCACATACGGAGAAAGTAAGGTTATCACCGAACAAATAATCAAGTCGGCTGATTTGCAATATCCATGGGCGATTATTCGCCCGACATCTATTTGGGGACCATATTTTGGTGAACCCTATGCTAATTTTTTTCACATCGTTATATCGAAAAAATATTTTCATATGGGAGCAAAAGCTTGTACCAAAACCTATGGCTACATCGACAATACCATTCACCAGATACTTGCCCTGACAAATGCACCCCAAGAAAGTATTAATAAAAGAGTATTTTATTTAGGTGACTGGCCTCCTTACGATATATCTGAATGGGCAGATGAAATTGCAGATTATATTGGAATAAGAATTCCAAGGATATCTTTTAAATTATTTCAGTTAACCGCGATGGGAGGTGATGCCCTGAAATTTTTTGGAATTAAGTTTCCAATGACTTCTTTCCGGTTAAAAAATATGACGACCAACAATATTCAGGATTTGACTCCAATCCAGGAAATTGCACCAAACCTTCAGGTAAGTCGCCGAGATGGTGTAAAAACTACTATTGATTGGATTCGTAAAACAAAACATTCATGAAAGTATCAATTATCACTGTAGTGTACAATAATAAATCATGCATTTCAGATTGTCTTCAATCTGTTTTAACCCAGAGCTACCCAAACATCGAATACATTGTAATTGATGGAGGATCAAATGATGGAACCCAAAAAGAAATTGAATTAGTTCAAGACAAATTGGCTTATTATGAATCAAACAAAGATAATGGACTCTTTGATGCACTTAACAAAGGGATACAGAAGGCAACTGGCGACATCATAGGCATTCTTCATTCCGATGATTTATTTTATGAGCCAGATACAATCAAAAAAGTTGTTACTGGCTTTGAAAAATCAAAAGCTGATTTGGTCTATGCGAATGGCATATATGTGGACAGAGCGAATACTAAAAATATAAAACGCATTTACCCCTCCAAACCATTTAATAAAAGGTATTTACTTTTTGGATGGATACCATTGCATACGACAATATTTGTAAAGCGTGAAATATTTCAACAATCTGGACTTTATGACCTTCAGTACCCTATTGCCAGTGATTATGATATCTCTCTGCGTTGGTTCACTAATCCCCAAATAAAAACCTACTACTTAAAAGCTAATGTTGTAAAAATGCGTTTAGGTGGCCAAAGTACTACGCTAAGTCTTCAAAAGAAAAAGTCAACCGAAGATTTGGACATCATTCGCAGGTATCAGCTTTGGGGTTACTTTACTCTTGGCTGTAAAATAGCACGTAAGATCCCACAATACATATTGCCCCGATTGATCAGGTATAGATAGGGATTGCTTCACTGCGTTCGCAATGACGGTATGCGATGATCGGAACGTTAATGCCTGAGTTTAATCCGAGCGTTGGTGCCTGAGTTCAATCGAAGGCCATTGCGAGGTTGAGGAACGAAACCGTGGCAATCTGTTCGAATACCCTAACACTCGTTGGTGCCTGAGTTCAATCGAAGGCCATTGCGAGGGAAATGAAATGGAGCGAAGCAATCTGTCCGCGAACGATGAACTCGCAATGACAACGAGACACAACCATCATCAGATTGCCTCACTGCGTTCGCAATGACGGATTAAACAACGGATTGCTTCATTCCGCAATACTGCGTTCGCAATGACGACAGGTAGCAAAAACAAAACCGCCGCAACCTTTAACGACTGCGGCGGAAAGTTCATCAGGCCAACCAAATGATCCGACTATTTCGGAGGTTCTTCAGTGCTGGTTCCACCTTTACCGCCTCCGGTATAGCCAACTATCGAACGGGCGCTTTTGTATTCATTGTAAAAATCCGGATTCGAAAACTGATAATGAAGCATTAAAATATCAATTCGTTCTTTCAAAAGTTCATCAATAGACTTAAACATTAAATCGATATTTTTTGTAGAAACCTTGGAAGTTCCGGTTGCCACACGCTTCTGCGGGATCGACTGTTTAAACTGATTCAGGTTTTGTTCCAGGTCCGAAAAATCCTGCGGACTCAGCGAAAAACGCTGAATATCATTCGATATCGGACGTGCCAGGTTCAGTAACAAAAATCCAATATCGTAAAGAATCGGATCAGCCGCATGGATCAAATCACTGTTCTTATACGTGGCTTTCGCTTTTAGCTCATTGTTTTTGTTAATGGTGGCATAAGCCAGCAAAGCCGCCGAAAATTGAAGAATGAGCTTATTCACCCGTTGCCTGATTACGGTCTTTTCAACCGTCAAACCAGTAGTGTCAGTTTCCTGTACCTGCCGGTTTTCATCAATAACGCCCAGCGAACCCTGAAGCTCGTTATGGGCTTCCTGCAATTCAGGAAAATCTGATACTACAACTGAATGATTCGTAAGCACCATGTTGGTAGCCGAATACATACGAATCTTGTTAATCTGTGTTCGATTCATCGTTGTTAAGTTTAAATTAGAAATGGGTACACATAAATTTATTATGTACTAATTTAAACAATTAAAATATAAAAGTCAATACACTTTTATATATTCAATAAACATTTTGAATTATTTCATTCCAATTCAACTTGCATTTTATCAACACCTTATCATTTATATAAAATTTTAAATTGCTGATAAAAAGATGACATATATCGATTCAAAACTGACATACATTCACTTTAAATTGATTTTAATTGACTTAAAAATGACATATATTCAGTTGAAATTCGCATATATCAATCAAAAAATGACATATATTCACTTCAGTTCAACAAATATTTACTGAAAAATGACATATATTCACTTGAATTGCACCTGTATTCGTCAGAAATGAATAAATACCAGCTTCAATTCAAAAAAAAGAACAAAAAAGCAATGACGCCTGAGTTCAATCGAAACGTCATTGCGAGTCCGACGAAGGAGGACGTGGCAATCCCGTGATGACATCAGATTGCTTCATTCCGCTACGCTTCATTCGCAATGACGCTCCGAGGAACCGTCATTGCGAGCGGAATGAAATGGAGCGTGGCAATCTGTTGTAAACGATGACATCGCAATAACAACGAGGCACAACCATCAGCAGATTGCTTCACTGCGTTCGCAATGACGGTATGCGATGATCAGAGCGTCATTGCGAGGTTGAGGAACGAAACCGTGGCAATCTGTTCGAATACCCTAACACTCGTTGGTGCCTGAGTTCAATCGAAGGCCATTGCGAGCATAATGAAATGGAGCAAAGCAATCTGTTATAAACCCCCACCTCGTCATTGCGAGCGAAATAAAATGGAGCGAAGCAATCTGTTGTAAACGATGACGTCGCAATGACAACGAGGCACAAACATCAGCAGATTGCTTCGTTCCTCGCAATGACGGGTTGAACTCTTCGTTCGCAATAACCCACACGAAACAACAAATTAACCCCATGAAGTATTATACCCTGATCCTGTTAATCCTGCTCCTGTCGTGCAGACAAGAAGTGGAATGGTCCCCCATCAGCAACTGGGATCAATTGAACGACTTCCCGGGTGAGGCACGGGCATCAGCCACCTCCTTTGTTTATCAGGACAAAGCCTTTATTTGTCTCGGACGCTCAGGCACCAGGGAAGGTTTTTTAAATGATCTCTGGCAATACGACAGCCAGACCGATCAATGGACCCGTAAAACGGACTTTCCGGGGGCTCCAAGGGTTAAAGCCGTCGGCGCAGTAGTAGGTGATAAAGCCTATGTAGGCCTCGGGGCCATTGCACCATACGAAGGAAACCAGTTTAGCGACTTCTGGGAATACGATATACCCACTGATACCTGGAAACAGGTGGCCTCTTTCCCCGGACCGGCAAAAAACGATTTATTTTATGCAGTGATTGACGGTTGCATATACACGACTGAAGGCTTTACTGCTACCCAGTTTAATAGCGACACCTACAAATACGATCCTGCAACCGACACCTGGACCCAATTAAAGAATTGTCCGGTAAAAAGGACAGGCACTGCCGGATTTGCGATTGGCAAGGACTTGTATGTAGGCACAGGCTATGATATTGACAGGTATAAAGACTTTTACTGTTACCATACCGAAACGGATAGCTGGAACCGGGTTGCTGATTTACCCGAGGCCCGCGTTCTGTCAAAAGGAGTAAACATCAACGGGCAGGGATACATCATGCTGGGCCGCCACTGGAATGGATCCTTAAATGGAGGCCGTTTACTTTCAGATGTAGTCAGTTACGATCCGCAAACAGACAAATGGACCAAATGCGGTGATTTCCCCGGTGGGGCACGACAGAACATGGTTGTTTTTGCCATTAATGGCAAAGGATATGTTGCCGGGGGCGAAGATGACCGGAACCGAAAGTCAGACGTTTGGGTGTTTCAACCCTGACGATCAACAACCGTCATTGCGAGCGGAATGAAATGGAGCGAAGCAATCCCATGATCATAGCAGATTACCTCATTCCGCTACGCTTCATTCGCAATGACGTACACCTTAATCGAACCGTTGGTGCCTGAGTTCAATCGAAGGCCATTGCGAGCGGAATGAAATGGAGCGAAGCAATCTGTTGTGAATCCTCACCCTCCGTCATTGCGAGTCCGACGAAGGAGGACG
>JAIBEY010000023.1 GCA_019459525.1 Prolixibacteraceae bacterium | reverse complement strand
GTTCAAGGCATTGCGTTGCGGTAGTTTGTCCTGTTAGTTTGCGTTTACCTTATTAGAAGCAAGTGCGAGGGCCGTCAAAACGCCCGGCAGAGGGTTCGTTTTGAATAGATTTTTGCTTCCTTTTCATCGAATGGAAAAGGAAGAGCCAGTCCGGCTTGAGGACAAAAAAGGTTGAGTAAAAATAGATTATCTTTTTTCTTCCCTCAAGAATCCAATTTCTGTATAAGAAAAACAAAAAAGAGCCACTCTGTTCGAATGGCTCCTGGCATATTAGCACCCCCCGGATGCTCCTTTTTTCTTTTTGGTTTTTTGAATGACTGGTTTGGGAACATTGCTGTTGGTTGCAGGACCTGTTGCGGCAGCTTCCGATCCTCCGCCCAAAGCCTGACTGGCCCCCATGCGGAAATTGTATTTGGCAATTTCTTCGTTCGGACTCCCCTCTGCCGGCTTTTCTGGATTCATGATGGTGGTAGCCCAATAATTTAAGCCACCCTGAAGCACGTAATTGTTTTTGTAGCCCAATTGCCGTGTGATCATCCAAGCCTGGTTGGCTTCGTTGCTGCTGTTCGAATAAAAGATGTTGAGCTTTACATCCTGATTCAGCACTTCTTCGAATTCAGTGCTCAATAAACTTTCGAGTGGGATATTAATGGCATTGGGCAGACTGAATTTTTCGAACTGATCTTTGCTCCTGACATCAATCAGTTGCAGGGTTGGGTCTTTATCAATCAACATTTGTGCAATTTCATCGGGGCTCATAAATTGACGGCCTTCGGTTACTTCAATCAGTAAATCATCGGCAGTTAATTTGTATGGTCGTGTCGTATTTTCAGGAACGGCAGCTATGATGATTCCAAGCGGAACCAGTGCTGTTGCAAGTATTTGTAATGCTTTCATCGTTCTTCGGTTTTAATGTTGGTTAAGTTTATAATCGTCACGGGCGAATTTCTTTTCCGACCATTCACCAACCCAAAACATGGCCAGGGCTACCACAATAATCATCAGGGTTAACACACCACGCGATGAACCAATAAGCTCATTCAGCAGCGGAGAACCCAGATTTTTTGCTTTGTAAAAGCCTTCCCAAAGCGGATAGCCTTCAGCGAAAATGAAAATGCCAATAAACATACCTCCTATGAATGCCATTGCGTCGAGTTTACCGATGGATGCCGCACAGAAGGATGTTCCGGGACAATATCCGCCCAGAATGAACCCAGCGCCCATAATTACCCCACCACCAATGGCCGACCATAAAAAGGTTGGATTGACGTAAATAAGGCTGAGATCGAGCCATCCGAAAAGGCTGAGGAATAACAGACCAATCATACCGGTAATGGCAGCCGTGAAAAATACTTTAAGCACGGTTGTGTCGTAACCGTAAAACATGCCAGCCAGTCGCCGGCTCGATGAAAAACCATTGGATTCGAGCACAAAACCAAAACCGATACCGATGATAAAGGCAAAGAACAGGTTGGTTTCTGCTGAAATTATTTCGTTGACTACTAAAGGTCCCATGGAAATGATGATTTATAAATGATGAATTATTATTTTGAATTAAAGATTTCAGATATCAAACTAAAGACAAAAAACTTGAAACTAATTAAATATCCAATGATCAATAACCAATATCCAAGTACAACTTGAAACTTTTAACCTGAAACTTGGAACTTGTCAGATCCACAGTTTTCGTGCGAAATACGCCAGTGCAAATGCGGTTCCAAAGATGGCGGCCATTGTAACGAAGCCACCAACCGAAAGAACGGCCATACCTGTCAAGGCCGATCCGCTGGTGCAGCCACGGCCTAATTGAGCTCCAAACCCGAAGAGTACTCCACCGATTACGGCAAAAATCAAACGGGTCTTATTTGTAATTTTTGGCGATTTCTCGACCTTAAATTTTAAGCGACCTGCAATAGCTCCGGAAATAAAACCTCCAACAACTACGCCCATCATCTGGAATACCAACCACGCTTTTAGTGGATTTTCTTTAGCACTTCCATATTCTTTGTAGAAAGGCGCAGTGGTGGCGTGTGATGGTGCTACGGTTTCAACCCCGGCGATGATCAGGCTTTTAGTAGCGCCACTGGCTCCCAAGCCACGCCCTGAAACCCAGAATGCAAATACAAGCACCAATCCCAGTAAAACTCCTCCGAGGTAGGGATTCATGTACTTTTTAGGTTTATGTTCTTTTGTCATATTTGTGTTTTTATAGTTTGACATTTAATATTTCTTATTCCTTATTTCTTATTCGATATTTCTTTTTCTTAAGTTTATTACCATTCCGTCCGAAATCACATTTCTTTTTGAATGAGGTATGATCGCGGACGGATTACCTAATTGTTTTATTTGCCCGGGGCTGCGTTCGTCCCTCACTTACCCCGGGTTATTGATATTTATCCCTTTCAGGGAAAAGAGGCTTTCTGGTCTCAAACTTCATAATGTCTCTATGAATTTATTCCTATTTCTGTCCTAAAAAAGAATATTGTTCTACATTCACAAATGTCCAATATCCAATTTCGAAGAACCAATATTGAACTTAAATGCGTATTCTGTAACTCGAAACTCGTATCACGCAACTTAGTAAAGCCACCTGCTCATCTGTCCCGCATACACGATGATGAACCGGAACATGATTCCACCAAACAACACCAGTACAACCGGGATGATTACCGGAATTTTCATGTGCCGCAATTCCATGATTTTGAGTCCGGCAGGAACGATCAGTCCAAGAATGACTACAAATATCCAGAACGGTGCAGTGTATTGACCTCCCAGAAATAGGTTTGCAGCATCAATTTGTACCGATGTGCTGGCCATAAATCCCATAAATAAATGAGTAATCAGGAATAATTCGATGACAATCAGCAAGATGTCAATTTTTGTAAACAGTCTTCGCTCTTTTTCTGATTTTGCAAACAGGATAATGGCAGCGGCTCCGGCTGAAAGTCCTGATGCCAGGAATAATGGTCCCAGAATCGAGGTATTCCAGAGCGGACGGGCATTGAACGCCGACAGCAAAATACCGGTATAAATACCCAGAATTACAGCCAGAACAATCATCACCCAGGCGATATGAACTTTGTACTTTTGAACTTCTTTTTCAATATCCTTTAAAATATCGTACTTCCAGTCCCATTTCGGAAAGAATTCACGAATATGCAAAGCAGCCCAAACCATAGAAAGCGGGGTAATGGCCATTAACGTCCAGGCTCCCCACGACATGGGCGATTCAAATTTGATGATGGTGTATAATTGCCAGAAAAAGAGTTTGTGTTTCAGATCGAGAAACAGGGCAAACAAGCCGAGAACCAATAAAAAAGGCACAATAATTGGTGCCCGGCGCACAGCTCCCGGATATTTATCTTCTTTACCCATGATGGTGTAAAGCGCGGCAAAAAACAGGATACCGGCAGCCAATCCTCCAAGGAACAGATACAACGGTATTTGCCAGTGCCAGATTTCGAGGTGCGGATCGATGTGTGGGTTTAAACGTCCGCTTGTTATAATTTCTTCTCTCATTCCTTTTCAGTTTAAATTAGGTAATAAACCTGTGGTTTGGTTCCTGCTTCCGGAATCAATGTTTTGTGCTTACGTTTTTTCAGAACCAGCGAAACTTCACTGTTCGGGTCTTCCAGATCGCCAAAATACATGCACTTGGTCGGGCAAACTGCCACGCAGGCAGGTTTCAAACCTTTTTCAATCCGGTGGAAACAAAACGTGCATTTATCGACATACCCTTCCGGGTGCGAATAACGGGCATCGTACGGACAACTGGCAATGCAGGCCCCGCAACCAATACATTTGTTGTGAGTTACAGTAACGATACCGCCTTTTTCGTAATGACTGGCACCTGTTGGGCAACAGCGCACACATGGCGAATTGTCGCAATGGTTGCAACGCTCCGAACGAAGTTCAATTTCCAGTTGCGGATAAGTTCCGTCGGTAACTTCCACAATCCAATCGCGGCAATACCCGATTGGTACATTATTTTCTGTTTGACAGGCTACCACGCAGTCGGAACAACCGACGCATTTTTTCGTGTCAATGGCCATTGCATATCTCATGATTTCGCCTCACTTCCTTTTTCCATCCTGAAGGTTACAAAATTCCCACGCATACCGGTTCCTCCCATAATCGGGTCGAGCAACACCCTCGAAATCAGTTGCGAATCGCTGGCGCCTTTTCCGTGTGCGCGGCTAAGTTTTGGATTGGCATGGCCAAAACCATGCACGATATAAACCGAGTCGAAACGGATTCGCTCTGTAATACGTACTTTGATTGAGAAATCAGAAACAATTCCATCCTGATTTTCCAGATAAACAGGTTGTTCGTTTTTCAGGCCCCATTCTTTGGCCACTTTCGGATTTACCCAAACCGTATTTTCGTCCATCAAATCAGTCAGGTTCGGATTATTTGAAGTGCGCCCGAATGTGTGCATAGGTGCACGGCCATAGTTGAGGTGGTAAAATCCCTGAGGCGGAGTCATGTGAGCAGTGTAAACCGGCATAGCATCAAATCCTTCGGCAGCAATGGCCGTTGAGTATAATTCAATCTTGCCGGTGTTGGTTCCAAATTCTATGGGTGTGTCATCTTCTGTAAAATACAACGGACCTGATTCCCTTGGGTAATTTTTCACCCCAATCCGCATCATTTCGTCCAGCGAAGTTCCGATTTGCTTCAATTGCCAATCCAGCACATCTTCAAATTTTTCGTAGTTGAAGTAATCGCCCAATCCCATTTTCTGAGCCAGTTTTTGTGCAATCCAGTAAGCTGGTTTGGTATCGTAAAGCGGATCGCTGGCAGGCATGCGTAGCGCGATGTTCGGTTTTCTTCCGTGAACAACCCGAATATCGTCCCAACGTTCCAGGTAAGTACATTCGGGAAGTACCACATCGGCATATCCGGTAATCTCCATGGGCATGGTATCTACCACAACCAGTAAATCCAGATTTTTAATGGCTTCCAGCGTTTTCTTTTCGTCAGGCAGTGTCATAATCAGGTTGGTTCCATTTACAATCCATCCTTTGATGTTGCAATTCAGATCGGGACTTGGAATCGTTGCGTCGCACACTCCCGAAGCAAGGGCCAGATCGGCCAGTGCGTACTTTCCGCCCATCGCATCGCGCCATGTTTTGTTTGGTTTCGGAAATGGCGGGTGAGGAAATTCGGGTACTTCCAACTTCTCCGGAAGGTAAAAACCACCACGGCGGCCCCACGAACCAAGTAAGGCGTTCAGGATAGCTACTGCGCGCAACCGTTGAGTGTCGTCGCCATACCAGGTTACATGTCGTCCGGGATGAATAATCACAGCGGGCGAAGCATTCCGCATTTCGCGTGCGGTTTCGCGGATGACGTCCGGAGCAATGGTGGTAATACCATGAGCCCATTCAGGAGTGAAATTTTTGACGTGCTCTTTCAGTTGCTCAAAACCAGAGGTGTGTTTTTCAACGTACTTTTTGTCGTACCATTCGTTGTATATGATTTCATGAATCCATGCCAGAAGCAAAGCCATGTCGGTAGCTGGTTTGATCGGCAACCAAAATTTGGATTTGCTCGCAGCAGTCGAAAACCGGGGATCAACAGTAATAATGGTAGCGCCTTTGTCAATGGCATCCGACATTTCCTGAACCTGACCGTTGTGCATGTTTTCGCCCAGATGCGAGCCAATCAGCACCAAACAGCGGGTATCGCGAATATCTGTTGGCTCAGGCGAATCGAGTCCGGCACCGAAAGTTGCCAAAAAAGCAACTTCTCGCGGACCGCGGCACTGGGCATACGAGGGTGCCGCAATATTGCCTGATCCGAAAGCTTTCAGCAGATTGCCAAAATAATGGCCACCCGAGCCATGCGTAAATAGTGCCGTACATTCAGGGCCATGCTCTTCTTTGATTTTCTGAAGTTTTTGTGCTACTACATCCAGTGCTTCGTCCCAGTTTGCTTCTCGGAAAGTTTGTTTCCCATCAGCGCCTGTTACACGTATCAGCGGAGTTTTTAAACGATCTTCATCGTAGTACATGCCAACACCTCCAGTTCCTCGCGGACAAAGGCGACCGTTGCAGTTTTCGTCCTCATCGTTGCCAATAATTTTCTGGATTTTACCTTCATCGTTTTTGTAAATCCATCCGGCGCATTTCCAAAAGCAAACCTCGCAA
Organism: Prolixibacteraceae bacterium; assembly: GCA_019459525.1. Classification (GTDB taxonomy): domain Bacteria; phylum Bacteroidota; class Bacteroidia; order Bacteroidales; family Prolixibacteraceae; genus Aquipluma. Next base: position 46,700 of record JAIBEY010000023.1, on the reverse strand, counting down.
TAAGTAGGAGTGCGGTGTAAGCTCATCGGGCCAAGCGCACCCAAATTTTGCTTTGCATACTCCGGAACTGATGATCTCAGGTATTGGCTCCCGAAGATCAATCCAGCGGCACTTAGCGATGATATTTTTATAAAATCACGACGTTTTTGAGCCATGTCAGGTGTTGTTATTTTTAATGATATGCAAACATATAGAAAACTAGATATAAAAATATGTCGGGATGTCAGGATACTGCTATTTAACAGTTTTTTATAAATTAATGAAATTACATGTTTTATTTATAATAGTCTTAATATCAGTGATTAATATGGGGTTTTGGCTGTAGTTTAGATCGTTTATAAATAGAGTAGTGGTACTAATTTATACTATTTCTAAATATAGTCGGAGTCCTTTTGTCGGGAATAGGTGAAGTGAGTAACATATGTCAGCTATTGGTTTGTTTGGCAGTATGAATTTGATTTGCAAACCCAACATTTAGGCGTAAAAAAGGTAGTTTTGTGGCAAAACAGAATAAAAATAGCTAAGATGATACAAAGCCAGATAGATCTGCGTCCCCGCTATGGCGAGGTTGACCAGATGGGATATGTTTACCATGCCAATTATGTGAGTTATTGCCATCAGGCACGTACAGAGCTGATGCGCGATTTGGGGATTCATGACCAGGCATTGGAAGAAAATCAGATAATGTTGCCCGTTATCAGTATAAATCTTCGCTACCTGAAAGCGGCCAAATACGACGAATTGCTGACCATACAAACTACGCTGCGTGAAATGCCAAAAACCCGCGCTGTTTTCGAGTTTGAAATCAGGAACGAGGCGAACGAGAAAATATGTACTGCAGTATCGGAAGTTGTTTTTGTTGACAGTATCACACGCAAACCAATGAAAGTACCTGAAATGATCAGAGTTAAATTGGCGGATTTGTTTTGATCGCTTTTTGTTGAGGAAAAATGTTTTTCCCTGACTTTTTTATCCTCTTTTGCTAATTTCAGCCAGGCTGGGAGTATTCAGAACGTGTATGTCTTTGTCGTTCAATTCAATCAATCCATCCTTCTCAAAGCTTTTCAGGAGTTTTACTGCGCTCTCTGTTGAAATACCCGCAAAGTCGGCCATGTCTTTTCTCGACAGAAGTTGAAAAATTTCAGGATATTCGGGTTTGAGGCTATCAATGTATAATAGCGTGTCGGCAATACGGCCATTCATTTGTTTGTACATTACCGTTCTGAGGGTATCAAAAAGATTGGTGTTTTGCTGGCAGTAACGTTTAATAATCCCCAATCCGAAGGTTCCGTTTTGCTTTATGATTTGAGTTATGGCTTCGCGTTCAACCAAAAAGACCTGGCAATCGGTCAGCGCAACAGACGAATAATTAAATGTATTGGTTGAAAACACCGAAGATAAACCGACAAACTCGCCTGGCTGAATAATTCTCAGGTTAAAGCTTTTTGAATGGTCGCCTTCAAGGTATTGTTTGGCTAAGCCTTTCATTACAAAAAGCACATACGAAGCAAAAGTTCCCTGTTTAGTCAGGTTGTCGCCTTTTCGAAACAATACCTGCGTTTTACTCGCCCTTACCAATTCTACTTCGCTTGGTGTAAGTGTTTGAAAACATGGAGCCTGAAGGTCGCAAATAAAATCGCTGTCTGTTTCTAAAATGGGTTTCATAACCAATCGAAAATTACATGTGCCCGCAAAGTTAGGATTTAATCAATAAAAAAGTTGTCGCAGTTCAATTCAGAAGCCGATTTGCTTCAGCCCCAAAATCTTTATCCTTTTTTATTTCAGGTGTAGTTTTGTATCGCAACAATTTAAATAAAGCGTTATGCTGTACACCAATTTAAAACACATCGAAAAAGCTTCCGAACATGCGCAAATCATCAGCGAACATGAGCATGTAGTAGTCGTTTGCGGCCGCATGGGGCCTGCGTGTGTTCCGGTCTATCGCGTTGTTGAAGAATTGGAACGCGAATATCATCATGTAAAATTCTTCGATATGGAGTTTGATAATCCTGAATCGGCCGTGATTCGAACTTTGTCCGAAGTACAGGGTTTTACAGGTATTCCATTTACCATTTATTACAAAAACGGGCAAGTGGTAAGAGTCACAACAGGTATTCAGTCGAATGAGCAGATTACAGCAATTTTAGATCAGGAATTTGTAATAACGGTAAACGCTTAAATTCACGAAACAAACACATTTTTAAGAGAATAGTATGCAAACAATATTAATCGTACTCGGAGTTATACTGGCTACATTTTTTATTTTTCGTTTTTATGCCATGGCAAAAATCAAAAATACACCTTTGGTGGCCGATCATGAGAAAGTAGTTACACTTACTGAAGCAAATTTTCAGCAAAAAACAAAAGGGAAAGTAGTATTGGTCGATTTTTGGGCAGCGTGGTGCGCTCCTTGCCGCATGATGGCGCCAGTTTTAAACGATGTCGCTTCAGAATTGAACGGAAATTTGCATGTAGGAAAAGTGGATATTCAGCAATACCAATCACTGGCTAATCAGTTCAAAGTGAGAAGTATTCCAACCCTGATTTTGTTTAAAAACGGAAAAGAAATAAACCGTTTCGTGGGAATCAAATCGAAAGAGTTTTTGCTGAAAGAGATGGCGAAAGTGGGATAACAATGGACGTTTACCCCTAAATTCCCTAAATGGGACTTAACTCATTACTGAGCATTTTCAATGCCCTAATACAAAGCCCCTTTATGGGTTTGGAGTGAAACAAATAAGAACAAAAATTAATTACAAAATAAACAATACAAGAACATGGAAAAGATATTAATTATTGGGGGAGTTGCGGCCGGGGCAACTGCGGCGGCCAAAGTGCGCCGCATTTCTCCGACTGCGCAAATTACAATGCTCGAAGCCGGTCCGGACATTTCGTTCGCCAATTGCGGCCTGCCGTATCACATTGGCGGAGACATCAAAAGCCGTTCGAAACTGATCCTTCAGAGTCCGGAAAGTTTTAACGAACAATATGGAGTTGAAGTGCACACGCACACCATTGTTTCGTCAATCGATCGGGTGTCACATCAGGTTAAAACAATGGACACTCGCAGCGGTGAACAGAAGATTTTTGAATACACCAAGTTGATTTTGGCACAAGGTGGCCGTCCGATTAAACCGACATTGCCAGGATCGGATTACGATCATGTTTTTACGTTGTGGACATTGGAGGACATGGATAAGATTTCGCACCACCTGGAAGAACAAAAACCGAAGAATGCAGTGGTCGTTGGAGGTGGATTTATTGGTCTGGAAATGGTTGAAGCCCTGGTAAAACGTGGTTTGAAAGTAAATGTGGTGGAAATGATGCCACATGTGATGGCAATTATGGAGGCAGAAATAGCTGGTTTTGTGGAAAATGAAATGCTTTCGTATGGAGTGGGTATTTACACTGGTGCCGGAGTTACTGAAATTATGAGACGTTCAGTAAAACTTGATAACGGAAAGCTTTTGGATGCCGATATGGTTTTGCTTTCGATAGGAGTTCGGCCAACCCTGCAACTGGCTAAAGAAGCGGGTCTCGAAATTGGCGAGGCTGGCGGATTACTGGTTAACGCGCAGTTACAAACCTCCGATCCTGATATTTTTGCAGCTGGCGATATGGTTGAAATTGAGCATCGGGTAAACGGCAAAAAAGTACGCATTCCATTGGCTGGCCCGGCAAACCGTCAGGGACGAATTGCCGCGGAGAATGCGCTTGGAGGAAATCATAATTACAAAGGAGCAATCGGAACATCGGTAGTTCGAGTTTTCGAAGCGGTGGCCGGAATAACCGGGTTCTCACTGAAACAGGCCCGAGCAGCCGGATTCGATGCCGATGCCGTGGTCGTTCATAAGGAGCATCATACGTCCTATTATCCGGGAGCCGAAACGGTGACCACCATGCTGGTTTACGACCGCAATAGCGGAATTATTCTGGGTGGACAAACAGCAGGATATAAAGGCGTCGATAAACGCTTGGATGTGATTGCAACAGCAACTGCTGCAAAATTGACGGTCAGCGATATTGCGGATATCGACTTTGCTTATTCTCCACCCATTGGTACTGCCAACGATGTCGTAAACATGGCTGCATATACCGCCGAAAACCGGATTTCAGGATTCAGTCCATCGCTTACAGTAACCGAACTCGATGCTTTTATCGAAGGTAAAAATCCTGTATTTATTGATGTTCGCGATGTTTTCGCTTTCGAGAAAAGTCATGTAAAAGGAGCGATTAATTTGCCTCTTGAAGTTTTGGCACAGCAAATCAATACTATTCCGGCAAACCGTATGGTGATTGTTTACGACGAAACCGGCAAAAAAGGACATCAGGCACTTCGAACTTTACTAGGTGCAGGTTTTAAGGATATTACCAATATTTCAGGAGGACACACGTCTCTTCAACGACAGGCCCGAACCGTTGGTTTTAAGCACATACAGGTCAATCTTTTACCTGTTGAATTAAAATCGCTTGAAGAAGAACCTGAAAAAACGGAAGAAAAAACAGTTACGAAAGCCAAAGATGAAAATTCGCTGCTGGTTGTTGATGTGCGCACTCCAGAAGAGTTTGAAGACGGCGCTTATCCCGATGCTATCAACATTCCGCTGGATGAATTGATGGAACGATTGAGCGAGTTTGGTGAAAATGCTTCGCGCGAAATTGTAGTGTATTGCGCTTCCGGAGCAAGGTCTGCTTATGCACAACGAATGCTGATGCAGGTGGGTTATACCAATGTGAAAAATGGCGGCGGAATTGGGGCGATGATGGCTCGGCGAAACACCAAACCGGCTACAGGAAGTGCTTCCAACGAACCGGTGATTGTAGATGTTCGTACTCCGGAGGAATTTCATTCCGGAGCTTTCCCTGGCGCAATCAACATTCCATTGGATGAATTGCAGCGACGTATCAGCGAATTGGGCAGCCAATCGCGCGACATTACCTTGTATTGCGCATCGGGAGCCCGGTCTGCCTACGGACAGCGGGTGCTGCAGCAACTGGGTTTTACCCAAGTAAAAAACGGTGGCGGAATCATGCAAATGATGAGGCAGCGATAAAATTCAATAAAAATTGAACCCTATGCAAAACGTATTTTCTTATGTCGATTTCAAGCAAAAAATGGAGGGGCATAACCGGGTGGCCCTGTTGATTCACAATCCTGAAAATGAATTCTCCAGATGCGCATTCCGAAGTGTAACTGAAGCGTTACACCTCAGTCAAACGATTTCAGTTTTTGTGGCTGATGTCACCCAGGTTTTAGATATTCCTACGGTTTATCGCATCGTTAGCGAACCTTCGTTGTTGCTTTTTGAAAATGGGGAGTTGGTAAAAGTGGTGGAAGGTTGCCACGAAAGCGATTACTTTAAAGCCATAATGAATTACGGCTTGCCGGGAGAAAAATTATAAAAAAAAACAATTAAAAAAAGAGCTATGATTGAAGCAATTAAGAAACTTTTAGGAATAAAAACAATCGACTATGCCCAGTTAGTGAGAGAAGGGGCAATCATTTTAGATGTTCGAACCAAAGGTGAATATGGATCCGGACATATCCGGGGATCGGTCAATATTCCGGTTGAGCAATTGCACAAGAATCTTCAAAAGTTCAAAGATAAAAACCGCACTATAATTACTTGCTGCGAATCAGGAATGAGAAGTTCCTCGGCAAAGGGGATTTTGAAATCAAACGGTTTTGTCAACGTCCACAATGGTGGCAGATGGCTGAGCCTGAATAATAAATTGTGATAAATCTATTCGAATGAAACGAGTTTTAATTCTTGGCGGCGGGTTTGCCGGTATCCAAACAGCGATTCAATTACAAAAAAGTGGGAAATTTAAGGTCACGCTGGTATCCGACCGCGATTACCTTTATCTCTATCCGATTTCGATTTGGGTTCCGGTACGCCAGATTGATTTCAAAAATACCAAAGTTCCGCTGGCAAATATCAGGGAGAAATTTCCGTTTGAAGTTATCGTTGATTCGGTAAAAGAAATAAAAGCTTCTGATCGCCAGGTTGTTTGTGAAAATCAGACCTTGAGTTACGACTACCTTGTTGTTGCTTTTGGTGCCGATAAAATGAAACACAAAGGCATTGAAAATACCTTGTCGATTTGCGGAAAGCCTGAGGTTTCGCTCTCCATTCGTGATGGAATTGACAAATTAATCGAAAAAGGAAGTGGGAAAATTGCGGTTGGTTTTGGGGGAAATCCGAAAGATAAATCGGCCGTTCGCGGAGGCCCAGGATTCGAATTGATGTTTAATATCCACAACCTGCTGAAAAAGAAGAAAATCAGGCAAAATTTTGAATTGACATTCTTTGCGCCTATGGAAGAGCCGGGTGCCCGAATGGGGAAAGGCGCTTTGCCTATGCTGAATAAGATGTTCGATCAATACCAGATTACGAAGCGTTTTGGTAAAAAGATTACCGAATTTGTACCGGGAGCAGTTGTGTTTGAAGACGGCTCAAAACTGGAATCTGATCTTACTTTATTTATACCGGCTTCGGCTGGTCACCACGTATTGCAAAACAGCGATTTACCATTAACCGATGCTGGTTTTGTGCAGATTGATACCCATTGTCAGGTTCGCGGGATGGCGAATGTGTATGCCATTGGCGACATTTCTGCGATGGAAGGTCCCGAATGGATTGCCAAACAAGGGCATGTGGCCGAACTGATGGGCCGGGTTGCGGCACACAACATTATTTCTACTGAAACTGGCATTGGTGCTAAAAAGCATTACCACGAATCGCCCAATATTCTGTGCGTGATGGATACCGGAAACGGCGCTGCATTTGTCTTCAGAAATACGAATAAGTCGTTTATCATTCCAATGCCAATTGTCGGTCATTGGATGAAACGCGGATGGGGAGCCTATTCGAAAATAACCAAAGTGGGTCTTCGCAGGCATTTTTCCGGATTCCTATCTTCAGAATAATGAAGATCGCTTGTCGGATCAACTATATAGCAAGCAAATAATACCTTTGAATTAACCGGCTAACAGAATTCTTTTTCCTGCATAAGAAAGTCGAAAAAAAAATATTTTTTTCGACTTTCTGGCTTATAGGTTAAAATATTGCGCGAAATAGACTTGTATCTTGATGTCTTATTACAAAAACCTACTTTTTTTACAAAAAACGTTTGATTAATGCACTTAAAGTTTCATACTTATTAGGGCGAATAAGCTACTTTTACCGCATTAAAAATTAAATAGTAAAATCTATGAGTTTTCATAATAACCCACACACTTTTCATATTCCGGTAATGGGATTAGGTTATACCATTGATTCTCCGATAAAAGTTGCTCATTACGGCATTTCTTCGGTTATTTCGCTGGTTGACGATATTTCAATGGAAAAGATGAGGGAATTTTATTGCAAAAAGTTCAATTTGCCATTTCAGTCTATTCCAACCAAAACCGAAGATCACCGGGCCAAACGTATTACTGCCTATCTGGATACCGTTCAGGAAATTGTCATGCACAAGTTTGAAGAACTAAAGAATTCGATTGCGCATACCGAAGAAGAGGTGCAGAAATACATCGATATGTTGCCTGATATGTCGGAAATTAAGCAAAAGTTTAATCAGATGGTGAATACCGATCAGATGAAGCAGAAACTTACTGACTGGTTACACGAAAATCTGGTTGCAGGCGAAATTGATGTGAATATCATGTCGAAACTGGATCGCGACCGTTATGAAAATGGTGAAAAATTACCATCGGTTTACAGCGATGCCCAATCAGCTTTACGCGGATTTGCATTGAGCAGTTTAAGTTCATCCATAGTGCTTTCGGCCGGAATGAACCCTCGTTTATACAGTTATCTGGAAGAGTTTGACGATTTTTTCCCGAATGCAGAAATGGAACTGAAGAAAAAAGTTATCCTGAAAGTGAGCGACTACCGCTCCGCTTTGATTCAGGGACGGTTTTTGGCTAAAAAGGGAATCTGGGTTTCAGAATATCGGGTTGAATCGGGCCTGAACTGTGGAGGTCATGCTTTTGCTACCGATGGCTTTTTAATGGGGCCAGTTCTGGAAGAATTTAAAAATAACAGGGAGCAGTTGATTGTGGCTGTCCACGATATTTATGTAAAAGCTTTGGCCGAAAAAGGAAAACCAGTTCCGGCAGAACCTTTCCTGATGAAAATTACAGCACAGGGTGGCGTAGGTTCAAACACCGAACACGAGTTCTTGCTAAATTATTACCAGTTAGATTCCATAGGGTGGGGAACACCGTTCCTGCTCGTTCCTGAAGCCTCCACGGTTGACGAACAAACCTTGGAAGTGCTGTGTAAAGCCAAAGAAGAAGATCTTTATTTGAGCGAAATTTCTCCATTGGGAGTGCTTTTCAATAATGTTCGCGGCAATGGCATGGACCTGAAAAAAGAAGCTCAAAACAAGGAGGGAAAATATGGTTTCCCCTGTACAAAGAAATACCTGGCTTTGTTTCCGGTCTTTTCTGAAGAAGGAACCTGTACCGCATCCAAAGAATACCAGAAAAAGAAAATTCAGGAGCTGAAGGAACAAAACCTGAACCAGATGGAATTTGATAAGGAGCTCCATAAAATTACAGATAAAGCCTGTCTTTGCAATGGCTTAACCGCATCTACGCTGATGGCGCATGGTTTGGATACCAAAATGGAAGGTACTGCTGTAAGTATTTGTCCCGGACCGAACCTGGCTTATTTTTCGGGAACCTATTCGTTAAAAAAGATGGTCGATCATATTTATGGCCGTACCAATGTGATGGAACGTACCGACCGTCCTAATTTATTTGTGAAAGAACTGAAAATGTACATCGATTACCTGGGCAATAAAATTGAAGAAACAGTAAAACCTGTTTCCGATAAGCAAAGGAAGCATTTCGAAACTTTTCAGGATAACCTGAATAAGGGTGTAGATTATTATAAAGACTTGTTTCAGAAGTACAAAGCACAACTGGAAGATTCGACTTCGAAGAATAATCTGTTGCAGGATTTGGAGAAACTGAAATTGGAGTTGGCCAACCTGAAAGCAAAATTGGTTTAATACGGTTTAAGGTCACTGTTTAGAATTCCAGGATTCGGGTACAAAATTGCCGGAGTCCTGGAATTTTTGTTTCGGGAGGGTGAGTTGATGGCAATTCGGCTAGTCCGTGGGACCAGCATTGCGCATAAAAGAAAAACCTTACAATCCGAAGAGTTGTAAGGTTTTAAATTTTATTGAAGTACCCCGGACGGGATTCGAACCCATGACCTACGGCTTAGAAGGCCGTTGCTCTATCCAACTGAGCTACCGAGGCATCCTTTTAAGCGGTTGCAAATATATAAAAATTAGTGAACCTTCGGCCTCGAATTTTGAAAAATAAAAAAGAATCCGGAAATCAGGCTTCGTAAAGCTGCAATTGCCGGATTCATTGAGTTTCTTAGATCAATTCGATCTTATTTGCTTTGCAGATCGCCTTCATTTCGTCAGGCCAAATGCTCGATTGGATTTCTCCGATGTGCGCTTTCCGCAGAAAATACATACACAAACGCGATTGGCCGATACCGCCTCCGATTGATAATGGCATTTCATCGTTCAGCAGTCTTTTATGCCAGTACAGGTTTTTGCGATTTTCAGTTCCGGTAATCGCCAACTGTTTCAGAAGGGCATCTTTATCTACACGGATTCCCATTGATGATAATTCAAGCGAAGTTTCCATTACCGGATTCCAAACCAGGATATCGCCGTTTAACCCTTTGCGGTTGCCTGTGGTTGGAGTTGTCCAGTCATCGTAATCGGGAGCGCGTCCATCGTGTTTTTCGCCTCCCGGAAGTACTCCGCCAATACCAATAATGAATACGGCGCCATATTTTTTTGCGGCTTCGTGTTCGCGTTCTTTGGTGGTTAACGTAGGATACTGCTCTTCCAGTTCTTCAGCATGAATAAAGGTGATTTCTTCAGGAAGTATGGGTTTGATCTGAGGAAAATTTTCAGAAACGATAAATTCGGTACGCAAAAGCGTTGAATAAATTTTGGTGACTATCTTTTTCAGAAAATCCAGGTTTCGTTCTTTTGCTGAAACAACGCGTTCCCAGTCCCACTGGTCAACGTAAAGCGAATGGATATTCGATAACTCTTCGTCAGGACGAATGGCGTTCATATCGGTATATAACCCGTAGCCCAGGCCAATATTCAGGTCAGCCAGAGTCATGCGTTTCCATTTGGCCAGCGAATGAACCACTTCGGCCTTATTGTCGCCCAACTCTTTTACCGGGAAGGTAACCGGGCGTTCAATACCGTTCAAATCGTCGTTAATACCGGTACCTTTCATCACAAACAGCGGAGCGGTAACCCGGCGCAAGCGCAGTTCGGCAGCCAGATCCTGCTGAAAACTGTCTTTTACCAATTTAATAGCCTTTTCGGTCTGGTTGACATCGAGTAAAGGCTGGTAATTTTGGGGGATAAATAGTTTCATTAATTCAATCCTTTATTTTAGTTAATAATCAGAAATATCAAATAATACAATTTTTTGTCACAAAAATAGCAACAGAATCATCATTTCGAAGCTTTTTTAATCATTTTAATTCGAATTTTATCATTTTGGGCATCTTTTTGTAATTTTTTAATAAAATAGAATTACTTTACAATAACTAAAATTAAAAAATCTAAAAATATCAATGAGAATCCAATTCAGGCAATGAATAGGTAAATCGGGAACTCAACCTTCTATTTCAGGGGTTCAAGGTGAAAAATACAGTAAAGTAAATTCGAATTCCTATTTTTGCAGGGAATCCATGTTGAAAAACCTTCCGGAAAATACAATCCAGTTGTACCTGATTAAAGTGGCCAAATGGTTTAATCTGGTGATGCCAATCGTTGTTCTGTTTTATCAGGAGAACGGGTTGAGCATGTCGCAAATCTTTTTACTGAAATCAATCTACTCGATTGCCATGGTGGCTACCGAATTACCTTCGGGTTATCTGGCCGATGTTTGGGGATGCCGCAGGACTCTGCTTTTGGGTGCCATATTGGGAACAATTGGGATTTTGATTTACAGTTTTTCAGCCGCTTTTGCCAGTTTTGTTGTTGCTGAAATCGTTTTGGGTATTGGGTTCAGTTTTGTTTCAGGTGCCGATTCGGCCATGTTGTACGATTCGTTAAAGGCTGAAAATAAAGAAGACGAATACATTAAATATGAAGGTCGGATTACCTCGGCGGGCAATTTTGCTGAGGCATTGGCCGGAGTTGCCGGAGGTTTGCTGGCTACTATCAGTTTACGGACACCTTATTATTTCCAGATCGTTATTGCAGCCATTGCCATTCCGGCAGCCTATTTCCTGAAAGAACCCCAACACGTTCAGGAACGGATTCATTTAAAACTGAAGGAGATTTTATCCATTGTAAAGCTGACCTATCAGCAGAAAGAGATGCGAAGCGCCATATTGATTTCGTCGTTTACCGGAGCCGCTACCCTAACTTATGCGTGGTTTGTACAGCCCTATTTTCAGGAAGCTGGCGTACCGGTTTCTGTTTTCGGTATTCTATGGACTTTACTCAATCTTTCGGCAGGCATTTTTTCGATGTATTCGTACCGGATTGAGCGGCTGCTTGGAAATAAAAATACAATGCTGCTGATTGTTATTCTGATCTCGATTGGCTTTATTTTAACTTCCGTTGAAATTAGCCTGGCCGGAATTGCCATTCTGTTTGGTTTCTACATGGTTCGGGGAATTGCGACTCCGGTGCTCAAAGATCAGATCAATCAATACACCGATTCCAAAGTCAGGGCAACCATCCTCTCAATTCGGAATTTTGAGATTCGTATTATTTTTGCGGCCATTGGTCCCGCATTGGGATACCTCACCGATACGTTCAGCCTGCAAATCGCGCTGATGGTTACCGGAATCACCTATTTTATTGCTGGCATGTGGAGCATTTGGCCATTCTTAAAGAAATAGAATGGCCATTAATGACGTGAAACAAATGACTACAAATGGCTTTGAAGTAATTACTTAAACAGCTTTTTCAGTTCGTCGCCAATCTTTTTAACCGAACCTTTAATCTCTTCTACCGAAGCTTTTTTTACTTCCTGTTCAATCTGTTTGCGGGCTTTGCTTAAATCGAGCGAAACCTCTGGTTTGGTAAGCTGGCCTTTCAGGATCACCGAAGCGTCAACCATTTTTATATTTTGCGAACCCGGTAAAATATCCAGACCTTTGTTAATGTCAGCGCCTAAATCCTCGCGGTTCACCACAAAATCCATATTCAGGTTTATTTCGCGTGCGGCCGACAGACTTCCGTAAATAGTTGTTTGCTGATCGGCCACCGTAGTTTTAAACGGGTTCAGTTTCAATTGTCCGTTTTCGAACTGGAATTTGGCCGTGAAATCGTCAATCTTTACGTTTTTAAGTTTCTCCTTTTTGATGATTCCGCGAATCTGATCAAAAACAGGAGAGTCGATAATCATCAGATTTTGAGTATTTAATACACCCAAACCATTAAGACTGATTGGTACAATATTCATTTTCTCGTTCATCACCCCGGAAAGGCCAAATTGTGTGGAAATTTTTCCCTGACTTTTGGCGGCAATGGGCAGGTAATGCCTGAACGTACTGAGTGATTGATAAGCCGTTGGGATATCGATGTTTTCCATGTTCAGTTTAAAATCGAAAAGCGGCTTATTCGCTTTATTACTGGTGTACGAGCCATTAATCGCCAGTTTTCCCTTTAGCATTTCCATAGTTAAATTGGTCAGGTCCATTTTCTGATCTTTTACCTTAACCAGTCCGTTGATGTTGCTGATTGGCATATTATCGTAAACTGCTTTTTGAATCACCGACTGAAAACTTAAATCAAGCTTCTCCGGAACCTGAAAAGCTGTCACAGAATCCGTCGGAGTTGAAGGTACAGCTTTTGTTTCAGCTTGTGGTTCTGTCGTTTTTTTCGCTGGTTTCTGAATGTTCGACAATTCAGAGAAATTCATAAAACCGGATTTCAGATTGAAGTCGCCTTTTAAAACGCCATTTTTAAAAGCATAAGCCAGGTAATTGCTCACCACGCCGCGAAGGGAGAAGTCACTTTGGCCAATCTTCCCGTCAAATTTTTCGATATTGATTTGTTTGGTATTTGCCTTTATTTGTCCCTGGCTAATTTCAACCGGTTTGGTCAGTTGATTGCTTTCGATCCTGAAATTCTGAATGGTTGCCTCGCCGTTCGATTGAAACTTCTCGTATTCCTGTTTTTCGATGGAAGACATTCTTCCGGCCAACTGCATTTTAGCCTTCAGGATTCCGGTAATATCCAAACTGTCAACTGGAATAGCTTGTTTGAGCGAAGCAAAATCGATGGTTCCCGAAAACGATGCGTCAATGTTCGGGTCGGTCATTAGTTCACTGAGTAACAAACGCAAATCAACCGGGTTATTTTTTATCGAAGCGTGAGCTTTTTCTACATTCACTTTCAGCAAATTCAGGTCACCTTCGGGTTTGGTAATTTGGGCAGAAACCTGAATATCCTGAACACTTTCAGGCAAATCCTGATACTTGAAACTGGCGTTGCTGGCAGCTAGTAAAATGTCAATTGCCGGATAAATTTCGTTGTAATACAAACCTTTTACCGAACCCTTAAATTCAGCAGAACCGGTAATTGTGGCTTTTTCAAGGTATTTCTGGTAGTCGGCGGGTACCAATGCCAGAATCGTTGCAAAATCGCTTTTTTCGCTCCGGAAAGCCAGATCAAAAAACATACTATCGGTTGGCATCGCAAACGAACCATTTACTTCCAAAGGCAAATTATTAATCCACAGTTTTCCCTGGTCGAAAGCAAAATTCATTTTGTCGTAATCCACTTTCAGTAAAGTTTCTGCCTTGAGCCGGGTTTTCGAGATGTACTGAACGGAATCGTATTCGAAAATAAATTCAGCAGCTTCGGCTTTCATGTCAAAAGTGGTCAGTGTTCCAGCCACTTCTCCGGTCGAACTCAGATTGGTATTTTTTACCCACATCTTCATAGGCATTTGCCGGTCATCATACAGCAGGTTCAGGTTATTTACCTGAATATCATTCAGCTTCATTTTGAAAACATCGCTGGTTCCGGCAATTTCCGGGGAAGCTGAAGTGGCTGTTTCGCTGGTCTTGGCAATGTTCCAATTTGCGGCTCCCGATGGGTTAACCACTAAACTTATTTTTGGGTTGTCAATGTTCAGTACTTTTAGTTCAAGGTCTTCACCACGAATCATTTCCATGATCGAAATATTGGTGGAGATAGAACTTGCGGAAAGTACCGTGTCGTTCGAGAATTCATTGATCCCGATAACGGTAAGTCCCTGAATTTCCATTTTCACCTTGGGAAATTCAGAAAAGACGGACAATTTAAACGCCGCAAAATCGACTTTTGCATTGATTTGCCGGTTGATGGCCGTTTTTACTTTTTCTAACAGTTTGTCTTTGTACAAAAACGGCAATGCTGCTAATACAAAAATAATCAAGACCATGATTCCTATGAAGATTCCTATTTTCCGTTTCATTTTGAGGCTGAATTATCGGTTAAAATGAATGTGCGTAATAGATTTAACGCAGTATGTGTGGTCCGTATTATATTTCGTTCGCGATTGTGCTTAAAACAGAACATTTTACTTTTCACTCCTGAAGGACCGGCAACTGCGATCCAGACTGTACCAACTGGTTTTTCTACCGATCCGCCATCGGGTCCGGCAATTCCGGTGGTAGCGATGGAGTAAGTCGCATTTAGCGCATTTTGGGCACCAAGCGCCATCGCTTCTGCAACTTGTTGGCTCACGGCACCGTGTGTTTGAATCAATTCCATCGGAACGTTGAGTAGTTTGTTTTTTATTTCGTTGGAATACGCAACTATGCCACCGTTAAAATAAGCCGAACCTCCTGGATTGGAGGTCATAAACTGCGCAATGCTGCCTCCGGTACAACTTTCAGCTACTGCCATGGTTTGACCAGATTTTTCCAACATCCGGCCAATAACAATACCCATATTTTCATCGTCGAAACCAAAAACATAGTCAGGAATGATCGTTAACAACCCTTTTACCTGGCGATCGATTTCATCCTGAATCAGGGTTTCGTTAGATCCGTAACCACTCAACCGGAGACGTACCATCATAGGACTGGGCAGGTAGGCCAGTTTGATGAATGGAGGCAAATCATTTTCCCAATGTTCAATTTTTTCGGCTAACATCGATTCTGGTAAACCGATGGTCAGGACGGTTTTATGCACAATCGACTGCATAATTCCGAGTTTGATCAATCTTGGAAAAACTTCTTCTGTCATGATGGCTTCCATTTCGAAAGGCACGCCAGGCATGGATACAAAAATGGTATTGTTATGTTCGAACCACATTCCCGAAGCCGTTCCGGCAGAATTGTGCAGTACCGTGCAGCTTGCCGGAAGCAGGGCCTGATCGCGGTTCAACTGATTAATGACCACGTTCCTGGACGACAAAAGTGATTGAACATGCTCCAGAACTTCAGGATGAAAGACCAGTTCGGTATTAAAATATTCGCACAGGCACGTTTTGGTAATATCGTCTTTGGTTGGGCCCAGGCCACCGGTAATCAGCACCAAATCAGCATTTTTTTCGGCATTGGCCAAAGCTGTCAAAATGTGGTGGCGATCGTCGTGAATCGAGGTGACCTGATAAACTTCGATGCCATGCAAATTGAGCTGTTTGCCCATCCAGGCCGAATTGGTATCAACAATTTGCCCGATTAATATTTCGTCGCCTATCGTAATTAGTTCTGCTTTCATTTTTTTAGTCTCAAGTTTCAAATTCCAAATTCCAAGTTTGTTTCAATTTTCAATATTGGATATTCGAAATTGGATATTGGTTATTTAATTGATTTTAATGCGTTTAGCCGTTGTAATAGTGTTGGATGTGAATAATGAAAAAACACGTATGCCGGATGTGGACGGAGGTTGCTCAGATTTTTAACTGAAAGCTTTTTCAACGCTGAAGCGAGTTCTTCGCCACTAAAATATTGTGCCGCAAAAGCATCGGCCTGATATTCGTTTTTTCTGGAAAAGATATTCATAGCTAATCCGGTAATCATCGAAATTGGTGAATACAGAATCCCAAAAGCGATTAAACCGATATGGAAACTGGGCGTTTCAACTCCCAGGGCGGCTGAAAGGTCGGGACTTCCAACAAAAAGTGAAAAAATGAATAAAACGATCCCGGTTTGCAAAATGCCTAGCAGCAAGCTCCAAAGTACATGATGCTTTTTATAATGCCCTATTTCGTGGGCCAACACAGCAACAAGCTCGTTCCTGGTCATATCATTGATCAGCGTATCGTATAAAACAACCCGTTTTTTTGCGCCAAAGCCGGTAAAGTAGGCATTTGCCTTGGTCGAGCGTTTCGACCCGTCAATCACATAGATATTGTCGAGTTTGAAACCCGCTTTAGCTGCAAAATTTTCAATAGCCGATTTCAGTTCACCTTCAGGAAGCGGGGTTTGCTTATTAAACAGCGGAACAATCAGATTGGAATAAAACAGCACCATAAATACTGAAAATCCGCTGATAACCAACCATGCATAAATCCAGAAACTAGTGGTGGTGAGTTGGTACAGGTAAATAATCAAAGCTAGAAGGCTGCCGCCAATAATTGCTCCCAACAGGTATCCTTTGAATTTATCGAGTACAAAAGTTTTTGGGGTGGTTTTGTTGAAGCCAAATTTTTCTTCAATAACAAAGGTATCGTAAATCGAAAATGGCGTATTAATCAAATCAGAAACCAACATTAAAATTCCAAAAAATACCAATGCCGTCAGAATCGGATGGACTGAAACAGAAAGAGCCAGGCTGTTTACCCAAGCAAATCCGGCAAGTAAAAACATCAGCAACATTACCACAAAACTGAACGAGGAACTAACCAGCGAAAACCGGAAGTTTACCTTCTCATAAGCCTGTTGCTGCCGGTACTTTTCATCGTCATAAATGTCTTTTACTTCCTCCGGAAGTTGATCACTCCACTGCGTCGAATTCAGGTATTCCAGAATTCGTTCAAAAATAAAATCGGCCACTAAAAGGCCAATAATGATATAAAATAAAACCTGTGACATTCAATTTTTCTTTTTTCAAAAGTACTAAAAGCATTCTTCATTATCCCGCGAAACGAAATAGAATCCGGGCATTATAATTATTTATTCAGATGGAAAGATAGTCTTCCATACGATTGATATTCAGAAATAAGCGGGGATATTTTTTGATCAGTTCATCACAATCCAAAAATCGTGTATTTAGTTTTAACAGTAAATTCATCAGCTTAAAGTCTCCATCCTCTATCATTCCGTTAATAACCGGCCATATGTTTTTGTGATATAGGCCAACCAACGGTTCAACTCCTGAAGTATGCTTCGGAATGATACAATCGGAGTTTCCAATATTTGCTAGCAGATACCGGAATAATTCTTCATTTACGAAAGGAGCATCAACACTTACCAACAGGTTCCAATCAGTTTGAGAATACTGTAATGATGAATAAATTCCAGCAATAGGGCCACAATCTGAATACTGATCAGGAACCATGTTAATGCCAAATTCATGGTAATCAGTATGCGCTCCGCTAATGGCAATGCTGCTGCAAAACGGTTCAATTAAATTCGCCATGTGTTTTAACAGAGGCTCATTTCGAAAGGTCAAAAGTGCTTTATTGGTTCCCATTCGGCTACTTTTACCACCAGCCAAAATAAAACCGGAAATTTCAGGTTTTCGTTCCATATTTCATTTGTATCAAACAGTCCCCGAAACTAATCATTTCCAGAATAAAAAGCTGCTTTTGATAACTTATCGGGGAATTTACAAATTGAAACTCAGTGTCGTTTAGTTTAGGTCGTCATTGCGAACGAAGTGAAGCAATCTATTAAGTTACAGATTACTTCGTTCCTCGCAATGACGATCTTTTATAGTTTGTTTTCTTAACTAAACGACATTGAATTGAAACTACAAAAAAAACGGGAAAAGCATTTCACAATGCTTTTCCCGTTTTTCGTATGTTGAACAATTCGCTGATTTATATCCGAATAGTTACCGAAGCATTTCGTGGTAATGCTCTTAAAATGGCTTTAGCCTCATTTTCCGGAATACTAATCAATATTTCAGGAGTATAGGTTGGCTTTTTAAATTTGACAATATGCTCAAATGAATTAACAATGTTTTTCAGATTCCTTTTAAATTCGAATCCTTTTCCCAGTTTGTATTTTGATTGCGATTCGGCTACGGAGTCGATTCCCTGGATATTCAATTCAAAATCACGATCCAGTTTCACTGTCCAGAAAACGTTCTCATCCGGGATCGAATCCTTTTTAGTTACAGCAGCTTCGGCCTCAGCCTCATTTTTAGGAGCTATCACCACTTTAAATGGATTCTTTTCGATGGAGGATTCAAATTTTTGTATGGTAAGCGGACTTCCAAACATGGCAAAATAAACATTTCCATCCATACGTTTAAAGAAACCTGAAGTGGAAAAATCCCGAATCTTCGAATTCATGACCACAACACCTTTCAGCTCCAGTTGAATGGTATGTTGTTCCAAATCAATCGACAGTCCAACCGAGTCGCCTGCCGCCATTTTAAGACGTGATTCAACCCAGGCTTTTTCTTTCATTAGGTCGATTAAAGAAGGATCTACCGGGGCGGCACCTTCAACCTGAGATTTTGCCACCAACATACGATCCCGAACGACTCCAACCGACAAATAAGTATAAACAGAAGTTGATACGATAATAATTCCAAAAAATAGAATTGCAAAAAGTTTTGCACCACTTCTTTTTTTCTTCTCGAACAGGCTATCAAAGCCTTCATCTGAATGATCCTTCATACTAGTAAATATAAACTTTTGAACCAACTTGCAATGCATTGTAAACGGCTTCCAAATCCTCATCAAGCAACCGAACACAGCCATGAGTAACGCTTTGGCCTATAAATCGCTTGTAAATGGTACCGTGAATCATGTACCCATCGCCAAGTGTAAGTTTATAAGCTCCTAATGTTCCGGATTCAAAACGAGAGGGATCTCCGGGAGGTGGTATGGGTAATCCTTCTTCAATAAAAGCCCAGTTGGGTTTTGCCCAAACCGGATTTTTTTGTTTCCCCTTAACCGTTTTTACCCCTTGCGGAGTATAAAACACATATTCTTTATTGCGCTCTTCGGAAACCAAGCGCTCATTTTTTCCTGTTGAACACAGCCCTTGACGAATCAGTTGTTTCCCTTTGTATAAATAGAAATGATTCTCTGAAGTGTTTATAATAATGTATGCATCAGCAGGTGTAAGTTTATCCAGCTTAGCCTGAAGTTTGCTGATATCTTTCTCAAGAGATGCCTGGTTAACAGTGCCGTCTCCGCTGCCAGATTCCCCTTGGGCTATCCCGGGTAAAACCACAGTCGATTCCTGAAGTGCAGGAATTGCAAAGAGCACCATCGATGTAAAAAACAGAATTCCAACAACCAAAATTGCCAGATTAATAAAAAAAGTGCGTATCATAGGCTTCGTATTATTATTTCACTAATCATTAAAAATATTGATCCGAAACTTCTTAAAAATCTAAACCCGCTGTAATTACCGAAAGAGGCTCTATTGAACCCACAATGGTAACCCTCGTTCCCGCACTAACCAGGCGGTACAGATCATCAATATCTCTATCCCTCAATCCAACACAACCACTTGTCCAGTTAAATCCTTTTCCTCCATTACCATGTATTTCAATCAAATTACCAATTCCGGCGCTTCTGGAGAGCAATCCTTTTTGCTTTTTTATTGCAAATTGACGCCTGTCTTCATCGTTAGGATAATCGAGCAACAATGCCTTGTGATATATGGTATTACCTCTTTCTTTCTTTTTCGTAATCCGGTAATGTCCTTCAGGAGTTGCTTTGTCGCCATTCCGTTCTTTGTGCGCCATCCAGTTCGGGCCAAATTCGGCATCGTAACTCCGGATAGATTTTCCTGATTGATAAACGTACAATTTGTGAGCGACTTTATCAACCAAAATTACCTTATTTCCACTGCGGGATGCGGCAATGGCATCATTGGCCTGACTTTTCCACTTCGGATAATCGCTAAAATAGTCGCGCAACATTTTACTCGCCGCTGTATTGGCATGATTGATATAAATATCGGCCTTTTTAAACAGAACCTCAGCATCTTTTAACTTACCTGTTTCATGTGCAATTTTTGATTCGCTTAAAAACATTTTAGATTTGTTATGCGCATCAAAAACTGATTTCGATAAGGGTAAATCTTTAAATAACTTATTATAGAGTTCTATTTTTTTTGTCAGACTGACAAAAGCTGCTTCAACATTTTTGCTTAGGTTATCGGCTTTTTTTATGGATTCGTCTTTAGCTTCATCGGCTATTTTTTTCGACTTCCTGGCGAAATTAATTACTTTGTCATAGCTACGGAAAAGTATAAACCGTTCGTTTTCTCTTGACCAGTTAATCATAGCCGAGTCGTACATCTGAACTGACTCTTTATACAGTTTTTCAGCATAAAGGTTGGCCTCTGCTTCTTTGGCTTCCGACAAAGCTTCACGGGCTATTCTTAAATCTTCAGTTGGTAGTTTCTTTTGTGAAACGATAATGACACTAATGGTTATTGAAACAACAACCAGTGACAGTAATATAACAATTACCCATTTTGTTTTTTTCTTCTTCACTGAAACCATTGCTTTTGTATTAAAAAAATACCCGGGGGGAAAGCCCCGGGTATTCCAAATTTTAAACTCCTAAGAGTTAATATTATTTTCCACCTTTTTTAGCAATAGCTTCTTCCAATTCAGCTTTGATAGCAGTAGCTTTTTCTTTAGCAGCTTTGATTTTGTCGTTTGAACCGATCAAATCACCGTTAGCTAATAAAGCTTCAACTTCAGTAACAGTTGTTTCAGCAACAGCTACATCACTTTTGATAGCTTCTAAAGCTTCTCTTCCTTCTTTACCTTTAGGAGCTTTTGCAATTAAACCTTTGTTTTCTTCAACCAAAGCTTTAACTTCTACGATCATAGCTTCAACTTCAGCTTTCAATTCAACTTTGCGAGCTTCTGATTTTGCTTTAGTGTCAACAGCCATTTGGCTAACTACTGCTAATAAATCTTTAGCTTTAGTGTAGTTAGGGAACCATTTTGCTTTGGCAACTTCTACTTTTTCGTTAGCTGATTTCATCGAATCAACCAAAGCCTGATAAGCTTCTGGAACATACAAGTCAGCACCAGCATCTTTTACTTCCTGGATAGAAGCAGTAGCTGCATCGATTTCTGCTTGAGGAACTTTAGC
Source organism: Prolixibacteraceae bacterium (assembly GCA_019459525.1). GTDB lineage: Bacteria > Bacteroidota > Bacteroidia > Bacteroidales > Prolixibacteraceae > Aquipluma. The sequence continues at coordinate 25,441 of JAIBEY010000023.1, read as the reverse complement.
ACAAGAGCTAAATAAAACTGCGATACCCATTGCTGCAATAGCAATAACTAATTTACTTTTCATACTCAATTTTTAATTTTGGTTTTCTCTAAAATAAATAACTAAAAACTTTTATAATTTTCTAATTTTACGTCTAATTTTAAAAAAGCGAATTTAATCAAATTTATCATTGTGACGACAGTTTCGAGAGAAGTAACACAAGATTTGATATTTTTTTTGCTTTTTTTCTGAGTTTTCTCATTTTCAATATGTTTCAATGGCATTAAAAACTAAATATCAACATAAAACAGATGAAGAAATAGTTCATTTACTGATGGACTCTGGCAATCAGGAACTATTCGAAGTATTGTATGCACGCTATTTCAAGAAGGTAAAAGATAAGTGTTTTAGTTTTTTGAAAGATAACAAGCAATCGGAAGAATTTGCAAATGACATTTTAACCAAAGCATACGAAAAAATTCCTGGCTTTAAAGGTAATTCTTCTTTTTCCTCCTGGTTGTATTCGATCACGTATAATTATTGCATCGATTATTTACGGTTTAAAAAGAAACTTCACTACCCGAATTGGAACGACAGTAACGAAATCCCCGAAATTATTGATGAATCGGAAGCTGATTTTGAAGTGGCTAATTACGATAATCTCATGACTATTTTTGAATTGATCCATCCTGAAGAGAAAGTTTTATTGTTAATGAAATATCAGGATAATCTTTCGATCAAGCATATCGCAAAAACGCTGCGAATTAGTGAGGACGCCGTTAAAATGAGATTGAAAAGAGCACGTACCCGGGTTATTTACATGTACAAGCAACAGTTTAACTCCGGGAATTAATTCTTTTCGTAAATCGTTACTATTGACACCTTTTACCGTCTATAGAAATACAAGGACAGGATCAATATATGTCTTTTGAAGTATCTGACCAACCTGAACCCTAAATAAATATTGTACTTATGAAGAATATTTTTAGTAAGATTTTTAAATTCTCGAATGTTTCGCTGCCCCCAGAGGTGACCGATTCCTTTCTTGAAAAATTTGGAGATTCTATTAATATTGAATGGCTGCAAACGGATGATTTCTTTGAAGCTATTTTTTATCTCGATGACATTGAACACATTGCCCATTTCGATTCTTCAGGAAAATTACTTAATCTTAAAAAGAATCTTTCGTTGCAGTCAACGCCGGAACATATAAAGGAAAAGGCGATTCTGCACGGAGAATTAATGAATGTAATTGAAATTAGCGAAGACGTGGTTGTTGGGTATGAACTTATTGTTCGCGATACTGATTTAATTCGTTTTTCATTACTCCTCAATGAAAAAGGTGGACTGATTCATAAAAGTAAATTGTAGTTCAGACTTGGAATTTCAGTTAAAAAGTAACCAAGTGCATTTATAATATTCGAATAGTCAGTTTCTTAGGAATTCCCATGTTTTGATGGCGAATGAACTCTAATTCCTTGAACCAGGGATAATGATAAAAACAATACAAATTTTTCAGAAAAAGCTGGTGTGGCTATTGTATAATTGAAAAAAATAATACTATCTTTGCAACCGCAAAAATACAAATGGTGGTTGTAGCTCAGCTGGTTAGAGCACTGGATTGTGGTTCCAGGGGTCGTGGGTTCAAATCCCATCATCCACCCAAGCATTAACCCAATTAGTTGTTATTCAATTAGTTGGGTTTCTTGTTTTTTACCTTGACACCCTCTTATTTCAATACGGCATTCCAGAGTAGCTCTACCGGATGAAAAACGTTACGTCCGGTGCCATCTTTTATATGATTACGGCACGAAGTTCCAGGTGCTGCGATAATCTCACCGGAATTGGCATTACGCACTGCCGGAAACAAATCCAGTTCGCCGATTTGCATACTTAATTCATAGTGTTCTTTTTCGTAGCCAAATGATCCTGCCATACCACAACAGCCACTTTTGATTTCGGTAACCGAATAATTAGTTGGTAATTCAAGCATTTTGCGGGTAGGTAGGGTAGAGGCAATTGCTTTTTGCTGGCAATGTCCGTGTAGCTTAATATCCTTTTTTTCTTTTGTAAATTGATCACTACTGATATGGCCATTTTCGATTTCACGAACCATAAATTCTTCCAGCATCAATGCATTTTTGGCCAAGGTTCGGGCTTCTTGCTGAAGTTGATTGTCAACCAGTTCCGGATATTCATCGCGGAAAGTCAGAATAGTTGAAGGTTCAATTCCAATTAAAGGTGTTTGGTCTGAAATTATTTTTGAAAGTTGAGCTACATTAAAGTTCGCTATTTGTTTAGCTTTTAGAAGTAACCCTTTCGAAAGATAAGTTCGTCCGCTTTCCTGGTGTTTCGGAATTACTACTTCATAACCCAATTTATTCAACAGCATAATGGCTTTAACTCCAATATGGCTTTCATTAAAATTGGTGAATTCGTCGGCAAACAGGTAAACTTTGCCAATTTTATCTTTGTCCGGAGAAATAGGTTTCCGATACCATTTTCGTAAAGTGAGTTTGGATAATCCGGGTATTTTTCTGTCAGGAGCAAAACCAATTGCTTTTTTGAACAGTACGGTTCCGGTAATCAGGTTTGTAACGGGTCGAAACAGCATTCCAATCCTGTTGATCCTTGGCAGATAAGCAATCAGCAGCGATCGTATTGGGAAGCCGCGCTGATCGTAGTAGTGTTGTAAAAATTCTGCCTTGAATTTAGCCATGTCGATATTCGACGGACATTCCGACTTGCATGCTTTGCATGATAAGCAAAGATCAAGCACTTCCAGAACTTCTTCAGAATCAAATACGTTCGCTTTTTGGGGTCGTGTCAGGTATTCGCGCAGGATATTGGCACGGGCGCGGGTCGATTTATCTTCGTCGCGGGTTGCCATGTACGACGGACACATGGTTCCCCCAATCTTGTTGGTTTTGCGGCAATCACCCGATCCGTTGCACATTTCAACCGACCGTAGCAGGTCGCCGTGCGGGGAATAATCAAAGAGTGTCGTAGCCTTAAATGCGGGTTGTCCCATCAGGATTCGCAGGTCCTGAGTGATCGATGGGGTATCCACAATTTTTCCCGGATTCAGTATGTTTTGCGGATCCCAGGTGTATTTCAGATTTCTGATTAATTCGTAGTTGTGCTGTCCAAGCATAAGTGGAATAAATTCACCCCGTAAACGTCCGTCGCCATGCTCGCCACTTAGCGATCCCCTGAATTTTTTTACCAGCATTGCAACTTCTTTGGCCAGTGAATGGTAAATTTTTACATCTTCCGGATCCTTCAGGTTTAACAGCGGACGTAAATGTAACTCTCCGGTGGCAATGTGTCCGAAATAAACACAAGTCAATCCGTACCGGGCAATAATCTGGTCAAATTCACGGATGTACTCAGGCAAATACTCAGGGGCAACCGCTGTATCTTCTATCACCGTAACATTGCGCTTGTCTCCCGGAATGTTGGAGAGCAAACCCAGTCCAGCTTTCCGGAGTTCCCATATTTTCTTAATGCTTTCCTTATCAGTAAAAAGCGGAAAGTGATAGCCATAACCTGCATTCCGGAGGTCTTTCTCCAGTTTTTCGGCTTTTGCCTGAATTTCCTCTTCTGTATTGGCCGAAAATTCTATGGTCAGAATGGCTTTTGGATTTCCATCAATGAAAAAACGGTTTTTACGCTGTTCGATGTTTTCGAGTGTGCAGTTCAGAATGATATCATCGGTAAGTTCAATGGCGTCCGGACGGTGGCGAAGGGCGGCAATGTTTCCATAGAATGAATCTTCGAGTGAGCTGAAATGCGCACAAATCAAACCCTGAAATTTTGGAGGAAGTGGTACAACGTTCAGCCTTAATTTTGTGATGAAAACCAGTGTCCCTTCCGAACCAGCCAATAGTTTGCAGAAATTGAATGGTTTTCCATTACCGGTAAACGGATCGGTTTCGAGTAATACATCCAAAGCATATCCGTTGTTTCGTCGGGTCACTTTGGTGTCGGGAAACTCTTTCCTGATTTCTTCCTGGTTAAATTCATTGGTTAGTATTTCTTTAATGTTCCGGTAGATTTTAGTTTCCAGCAATTCTGTATTTTCGGAACATTTAGCCTCAAACTCTTTAGTCGTCAGTGCTTTAAATGTAATATCAGAACCGTCAGATAAAACACCCTCTACTTCCAGGATGTGTTCACGGGTGCTGCCATAAATGAGCGAATGCAATCCGCAAGAGTTGTTGCCCAGCATTCCGCCAATACAGCAACGGTTGGCCGTTGAAGTTTCGGGAGCAAACTGCAAACCGTGTTTAGCCAGGTGTTGGTTTAATTCGGCTAAAACTACGCCAGGTTCCACTTCAATCCAGCGCTCCGAAACATTTAATTCCCCTATTTTATTCAAATATTTCGAAATGTCAACCACAATTCCTGGACCCACGACCTGTCCGGCCAGGGAGGTTCCTCCGGCGCGTGGAATAACTGAAGTCCCGAGCTGCCTGGCATAATTGATAATCTTCCCGATGTCCTCTTTGTTTTTTGGGCGGGTAACAGCCTGCGGAATTTCACGATACGATGACGCATCGGTAGCATAAATTACTTTTTGCACCTGATCGGTAAAAACATCGCCGTCGAGCGATTGTTTGAGCGGATAAAACGGATCGGTTGGCTTCATGAATAAGTTTTTTCAAAAATAGATAAATTAACTCATCCGTAATAGTTGCGCAATCGATTGTTTGATAATTCTTAATGGCCCGAAAGATGTCATTTCGTGTATGAGTTTTGTCAGTTTAGCCAATAATTTTTTAAAACTTCGGGTACACCTCGGTATATTTTAAGTACTTTTGCTGTCGAATTTTTTACTCTAAAGTTTAAACTTTAAATCAACGATGGAAATCTTAAAACGTGTCTATCAGAACGCTCAAAAATACCAGAAAAGGATTGTCTTACCTGAAGGAGCAGAACCCCGGACTTTACGTGCAACAGAAATTATACTGAACCAGAAACTGGCGCAACTCATTCTTTTGGGTAATCCGGAAGAAATTAATCAAACAGCCAAAGAGCTTGGCGTTAATATCGAGGGTGTTACGATTGTTGACCCAACTACAGATCCACGAAGGGAAGCATATGCAAACCTGATGGTCGAAATCCGCAAGGGAAAAGGGTTGACGACCGAGGCTGCGCTGGAATTGTTAAACGATCCGCTGTATTTTGCACCATTAATGATTAAAAATGGAGATGCCGATGGTGAATTAGCCGGTGCAATCAATGCTACTGGCGATGTATTGCGACCCGCTTTTCAGTATATCAAAACATTACCTGGGGTGAGTGTTGTTTCTGGAGCATTTTTGATGTTTGTAAATGATCCGCATTTTGGACACGATGGTATCCTTGTTTTTGCCGATTGTGCTGTAATGCCCGATCCGAACGAACAGCAATTGGCCGAAATTGCAGTGACAACAGCCAAAACCGCCAAAGCTATTGTAGGTATGGATCCTCGTGTGGCTATGCTGAGCTTCTCTACGATGGGAAGTGCGCAGCATCCGCTGGTTGATAAAGTGGTGAATGCAACGCGTATTGCCAAAGAGATGGACCCGGACCTGAAAATTGACGGGGAAATGCAGTTGGATGCCGCCTTGATTCCTGAAGTTGGGCGTTTAAAAGCTCCTAACAGCGAAGTAGCCGGGCGTGCAAATATCCTGGTTTTTCCGGGACTTGAGTCGGCCAATATCGGTTATAAATTGGTTCAGCGCCTTGCAAAAGCTGAAGCTGTTGGTCCGGTGCTTCAGGGAATGGCCGCTCCAATTAACGACCTGTCAAGAGGCTGCTCAGTAAGCGACATTGTAAACATGGTTGCGATTACTGCCAATCAGGCTGCAGCACTTTTCGAATAATCAAATTCAATACAAATAGATATGCCGAGTGAAGTGATTTACGAACCAATAGAAGAATTTGGTTTAAGTAAAAAAAATGTAAGCAGATCGCTATTTTCGAAAATAGGGGTCATAGGTTGCGGATTGGTTGGACAAAATATTGCCCGTGTTGCCAGTTTTTATGGTATTGAAGTTGTTTTTATTGAAGTTTCAGAAGATAAAATTCGGGAAGCTTATAAAAACATTGAAAAAGTATTGGATGAACGAATTGAACATTGGGGAATTACCCAGGGTGAGAAACGTGCTATTTTATCCAGAATAAAAGGTTCACTGGATTACAAAGATCTTGTTGGTTGCGATTTTGTTATTGAAGCCATTCGTGCTGTTGATCGGGGAGGAAAAATTAAGGAACGCAAAGAAATTCTGCATAAGATTGAAGAGGTGGTCGATCAGGAATGTATCATCGCTACGCATTCAACCACAATTGTTATTACCGAGCTTTCTTCCGATTTGGTGCATCGCGATCGGTGCGTTAGCCTGCATTTCTTCGTTAATTCGCAGGAAGCCCGTATTGTTGAGGTTGTGAGGGGTTTATATACCACCGATGAATCGTACCAGAAAGTTTGCAAGTTTGTAACCCTGATTAACCGAAAAATTGTTCCGGTTCAGGAATCGGCAGGACTGGTTAGCGTGCGGATTTTTGTGGTTCTTCTGAACGAAGCCTGCGAAATACTGATGGAAGGAATATCGAATATCGAAGATATTGATCAGACGATGAAAATCGGATTCGGAATGCGCCTTGGCCCATTCGAATTAGCCGACAAAATGGGGCTTGATAAAATTCTTCGCTGGATGGATAATATCTACAACGAATTTGGAGATATCCGGTACAAACCCAATCCATACCTTCGGAAGTTAGTTCGGGCTAAACATCTTGGAATAGAATCTGGAGAGGGATTTTATAAGTACGATGCTAACGGGAAAAGAATAATTCTGAATAATCAAAGATGCTGATTTTTAGTGTCTGATAATTAAATAAAATAGAAATCGAATGAAGATTCTTGTATTAAATTGCGGAAGCAGTTCAATTAAATATCAACTTTTCAATATGACCGATCGTTCGGTTGTAGCCAAGGGGGGCGTTGAAAAGCTTGGTATGAAAGGAAGTTTTCTCAAGCACGTCCGTCAGGATGGTCAGGTCGTTGTTTTTGAAGGTGAGATATTGGATCATAAAATAGGTGTTGAATACATTTTGGGGATTCTGACCAACGAAAAACATGGTTGTATGAAGAGCCTCGAAGAATTGGATGCTGTTGGTCACCGCGTGGTACATGGTGGGGAACGCTTTAATTCGAGTGCGCTGTTAACCGAAGAAATTCTGGATGAGGTAACGAAATGTATTGATATCGCACCGCTTCATAATCCGCCAAACCTCAAAGGTATCAGGGCAATGGAAGAATTGATTCTCGGAATTCCGCAGGTAGGCGTTTTCGATACAGCTTTTCACCAGACCATGGAGCCCAAAGCATACATGTATGGTATTCCGTATGCGCTATACAAAAAATATGGTATCCGCCGCTACGGATTTCACGGAACGAGTCACCGGTATGTGTCAAAACGTGCCTGCGAACTGTTGGGAGTTGATTATACCACTCAAAAAATCATTTCCTGTCACTTAGGTAACGGGGCTTCTGTAGCCGCTATTAAAAATGGGAAATCATTCGATACGTCAATGGGTTTCACCCCGATTGAAGGTTTGGTGATGGGAACCCGCAGCGGGGATCTTGATGTGGGCGTGGTTCATTACATCATGGAAAAAGAAGAAATTGGAATTAAATCGGCCAGCACACTTTTTAATAAACATGCTGGTATGTTAGGTATTTCAGGCGTTTCGTCGGATATGCGCGAGATTGAAATGGCGAAGGCCAATGGGCACGAAAGGGCAACTTTGGCTCTTGATATCTACAATTATAAGGTGAAGAAATACATCGGTTCGTATATCGCTGCCATGGGAGGTTTGGATATCCTGATCATGACCGGGGGAATTGGTGAAAATGCAGATACTACCCGCGAAGGCGTATTATGCGAAATGGACTTTCTGGGTATTTCTTTGGATCACGAAAAAAACAAAGGTTTCCGGAGTGAAGGTGTTATCAGCACGCCCGAATCGAAGGTGAAAATTATTGTTGTTCCTACTGATGAGGAATTGATGATCGCACTGGATACCGAAGAGATTGTTGTTGGCACTACTAAATTGTAAGCAGATTTTAAGCGATTGACTATAAATCAGAAGCTTTTTGCTTCTTCCATAAATGTATTGAAATGTCCGGTGTTGTAAAGCATCGGACATTTTGTTTTTCAGTGGTTTAAAAACATTAATGTTATTGATCTTTGTTTTGTATTTATCACTTGTGATATGCTAATTTCGCCTCATATAAAATACAACGCATGAAACTGGAAAGCCTTGCCGATTTATTTGAATATACCAGGTTGGTAGCAAAAAAGACCTTGGTGGCCGTAAACGCTGTTGATGCCCATAGTCTGGAAGCAATTTCAGAAGCGGTAAAGCTCGGGATTGTATCGGCAACAGTTACCGGAAACAAGGAAGAAATATTAAAACAATGCGTCGCACACCAGGTTGATTATCAATTATTTCGGATTATTCAGGCCGAAACAGAAGAAGAAGCGGCCAGTATAGCTGTTCAGGAAGCCCGCGAAAATCCGGGTTCTATATTGATGAAAGGACTGATTAGCAGCGATAAGTTTATGCGCGCCATCCTGAACAAACAGGCCGGTTTATTACCTCTGGGTGGTGTATTAAGCCATGTTTCGGTGATTGATAATCCGAGCTATCACAAGTTATTGATTGTTAGTGATGTGGCTATAATTCCATATCCCACAATTCAGCAAAAAATAGCCATGACACATTATTTGAAACAAATGGCGCTTGATTTAGGTATTTCGAGACCCAAAATTGCACTCATAACTCCAACCGAGCAGGTTTTACCCAACATGGTTTCTTGTACTGATGCGGTTGAACTTATGAATGCAGCTAAAAACGGTCAATTCGAACCAGCAGTGGTTTTTGGTCCGATGGCATTGGATGTGGCCCTTGATTCAGAATCAGCACAAATTAAGAATATTACATCTGAAGTGGCTGGTGATGCCGACTGTCTGCTATTTCCAAATATTGATGCTGGTAATGTTTTTTACAAGATGAATACCAAACTTTGCCATGCCGAACAGGCAGCTGTGGTAATGGGAGCCCATGTGCCCATTGTTTTATCTTCCAGGGGCGATAGTATCCGTACTAAACTGAACTCAATTGCGCTTGCAGCGTTGTTAAGTAAATAAATCAGATTCATGAGCGAAATCCGAATATTGGCAATTAATCCAGGCTCAACTTCGACCAAGTTTGCGGTTTATTTTGAAGGTGAGTGTAAGTTAAAGAAAACCTTACGTCATTCCATTGAAGAATTGTCGCTTTACGATAATATCATCGATCAGTTTGAGTTTCGCAAAGGCCTTATCATCGATTCGCTGGTTGAAGAAGGTTTTGATGTGGATAAAATCAAATACATCATAGGTCGTGGAGGACTGACTTATCCCTTAAAATCGGGCGTTTATCTGGTAAATAACCGGATGCTCGAACATGCCCGGGCTGGCATTTACGGGCAACATGCCAGTAACCTGGGGCCACTTATTGCCGATTATATTGCTCTACAGATTCCCGGGGCTCATGCCTATGTGGCCGATCCGGTTGTTGTTGACGAGCTGGACGAGATAGCCCGTTTCTCCGGACATCCGGCATTCGAGCGTCGTTCTATTTTTCATGCTTTAAATCAGAAAGCAACTGCCCGGTTACACGCTGAAAAAATAGGCCGCAAGTACGAAAAGTTAAACCTGATAGTTGTTCATCTTGGAGGTGGGATTTCAGTTGGTGCGCACCAAAAAGGCCGCGTGATTGATGTGAACAATGCGTTGGACGGCGAAGGTCCGTTTAGTCCGGAACGTAGTGGAACCTTGCCTGCCGGGCAGCTTATAGAGTTGTGTTTTAGTCATAAATACGAAAAAGATGAGGTGCGGCGTATGGTCATTGGTGAAGGTGGTTATGTGGCTTATCTCGGAACCAACGATGCGCTGGAAGTTGAAAATCGGGTGAAGGCTGGCGATGAACAGGCCCGAAAAGTTCAGGATGCTTTAGGATACCAGGTAGCCAAAGCTATTGGCGAGATGGCGGTTGTTCTTGATGGTTATGTTGATGCCATAATTCTTACCGGAGGGTTAGCTTACAGTAAATACCTAACGCAGTTCATCAGTAAAAAAGTCGAATTTATTTCAGGCGTTTATGTTTATCCCGGCGAAGATGAATTGGAAGCTTTGGCTATGAATGCTCTGCGTGTTGCTACCGGTGAAATTGAGCCATTGGAGTACCCCAATTAATTATACCCCAGCCCATGCGTCCTGAAATCTTCTGGTTTGTTTCACTGTCCCAAAATCGGTCCGTTTGCCTTCTATTTTACAACATTTTTACTCTCCATTTTCAGGCGTAACGATAGATTTACGCTGGAAGATTTTTATCTTTATAATTTAACTAACACATATAACCAGCCATGAGGTGTTTAAACTGCATTTCGCTTTTCTTTTTTCTTTTGCTCTTTCAAAGTGCCTATGCTCAGCGTGAAAACGTAATTTCTGAAGAATCAAAAGTGCCTGAATATCAATTGCCCGATATATTGACCCGTTTTAAGGGAGGAAAAGTCAAATCAGAAAAAGTATGGGTTAAAAAGCAACGTCCGGAAATACTGAAGTTGTTTACCAACGAAGTTTATGGGAAAGTTCCCGGTAACCTTGACCTATCGGAGGTTAAAATATGGGAAACCTCGGATCAGGCATTGGATGGTTTGGCTAAACGCAGACAGTTGTCGTTATTTTTCAAGAAGGATAACCATAATCTGGAAGTGAATGTGCTAATCTATTTGCCCCAAACGAATAAGAAAGTACCGGTTTTTTTAGCTTACAATTTTACCGGAAATCATGCTGTTTTCAACGATCCGAATATTCGGCTGACCGAATCATGGGTGGCCAACAATCCTTCGGTTGGGATCATCAACAACCAGGTTACCGAACAATCGAGGGCAACAGCATCCGACCGCTGGCCTGTTGATGAAATTATAAAGGCTGGTTACGGCCTGGTAACGGTGTATTACGGTGACGTTGATCCGGACAAAAATGACTTTTCGGATGGTATTCATCCGTTTTTTTATAAGGATAACCAGAATAAACCAGCTTACGACGAATGGGGCTCCATTTCGGCCTGGGCGTGGGGCTTATCGAGGGTTTTAGATTATCTGGAGAAAGATCCGCAGGTTGATTCCGAAAAAGTTGCCGTTTTAGGTCATTCGAGGTTAGGAAAAGCAGCACTATGGGCTGGGGCAACCGATACCCGATTTGCAATGGTTATCTCGAATGAATCGGGCTGCGGTGGGGCAGCGCTTTCTCGCCGCAGGTTTGGCGAAACCGTACAGATTATCAATACTTCGTTTCCGCACTGGTTTTGCGACAATTTTCTGAAATACAATGGTAATGAAGATATTCTTCCGGTTGATCAGCACATGCTTTTGGCATTGGTTGCACCCCGACCCTTGTATGTGGCCAGCGCCGAAGGAGATAAATGGGCTGACCCGAGAGGCGAATTTTTATCGGCAAAATACGCATCGGCAGTTTATGAACTGCTTGGTGTGGAAGGACTTCCTGTGAAAGAGATGCCAGCTATAAACCAACCGGTGATGGGCACAATTGGATACCACATTCGCTCCGGAAAACACGATTTAACTTTATACGACTGGCAACAGTACCTCAAATTTGCTGATAAGTTTTTCAAATAACTGGTGGATTGGGTTATTTAAACTTTAGTCACTTTTCGTTTTCAGGATTGCACAGGATACCTTATCCTCTGAATTTGGGTTTCTTTGTTTGTTAACCGATTTAAAACTGAAATAATGAATAAAAGATATTTTTTAGGATTTGATCTGGGAGCATCAAGCGGACGAGCCATGCTGGGTGTTTTAGAGGATGAAAAACTGGAGCTGGTTGAAATTCATCGCTTCGTAAATCAAATGCAACGAATTAACGGACACTATTTCTGGAATATCTTCAGCTTGTTTAACGAACTGAAAACCGGATTGAAGAAGTGTGTGAAAGAGCACGGAATTCAACCTGAATCGATTGGTATTGATACCTGGGGAGTTGATTTTGTTCATCTGAGCAAAGAAGGTTTAATCCTGTCACTCCCGTTTGCTTACCGCGATTCAAGAACAAATACTTCGATGGATGATTTGTTCCAGATCATTCCGCAGGAAGAAGTTTATGCGCAGACTGGCATTCAGTTTATGCAATTCAACAGCTTATTCCAGTTGTATTCGATGGTAAAGGATCAGTCTTCGCTTTTGGAGATCACCGATTCTATTCTGTTTATGCCCGATGCGTTGAATTATTTGTTTTCGGGAGTAAAAAAGAGTGAATTCTCGATTGCAAGCACCAGTCAGATGATTGTTCCCGGAACTTGTACCTGGAATACAGGTTTGCTCGAAAAGGCAGGCATTCCAACCCATATACTCAATGAAATAATCCTTCCGGGCACTATTCTTGGGAATATTCAGCCTGAAGTAGCGGAAGAAACCGGCAGTAAATCTGTTCCGGTTATTGCAGTTGCCGGACACGATACCGGCTCTGCTATCGTTTCGGTTCCGAGTGCGCTGAATAATTTTGCGTACATCAGTTCGGGAACCTGGTCGTTGATGGGGATTGAGAGTAAGCAGCCAATTGTTTCGGCGCAAACGCAGCAATTGAATTTTACCAATGAGGGTGGTGTAGATGGTACTACCCGGTTCCTGAAGAATATCATGGGAATGTGGCTGATTCAGGAAGTGCAGCGTGTTTGGGAAGATGAGGGAGTTAAATATAGCTGGACAGAAATGGTTGGCTTGGCCCGAAAATCTGAACCGTTTAAATTCCTCATCAATCCTGATGATACGATGTTCCTGAATCCACGAGATATGGTTCAGGCTGTGCGGGATTTTTGCTATCAGACAGCACAGGGAACGCCTCAGAATCATGGAGAAACTATTCGGTGCATTTACGACAGTCTTGCGCTGAAATACCGTTATACCTTAGAGCAAATTGGCGATGTGTCTGATCAGTTAATTGAGGTAATCCACATTATTGGTGGTGGGGCCAATAACCACTTTTTAAATCAGCTAACAGCTGATGCAACCGGTCTGCCAGTTATTGCGGGTCCAACCGAAGCAACTGCAATTGGAAATATCCTGATTCAGGCCAAAGCGCTCGGTTATGTTGGTTCGTTGAGTGAAATTCGCCGGATAATTGCCAATTCTTTCGATTTGGTACATTTTATTCCTTCCGATGAATTGGATTGGGATGAGGCCTATAACAAATACCTCCGAATCATTTTGTAATATCAGAAAATAATACCGTTAGCAGAAGAATTTAAAGCATAAAAAAACCTTGCCGTTTGTTCGACAAGGTTTTTTGCATTTTATTTTGATCCGATAGTTATTTCTTCTTTTTATTCTGCTCTTCATTCGAGATCGATTCGCGCATGGATGTATCGGCCATGATGTTTTTGTACTTCATGTAATCCATAATTCCCAGATTTCCATTCCGGAATGCTTCGGCAATAGCCATCGGGATTTGTGCTTCGGCATCAATCACCTTTGCACGTGCTTCCTGCGCTTTTGCTTTCATTTCCTGTTCGAGGGCAACAGCCATGGCTCGTCGCTCTTCTGCCTTTGCCTGTGCAATGTTTTTATCAGCTTCAGCCTGATCCATCTGCAAACCTGCGCCAATGTTCTTGCCAATATCAATGTCAGCAATGTCGATGGAAAGTATTTCAAATGCGGTTCCGGCATCCAGACCTTTTCCCAATACCACTTTAGAAATGGAATCAGGGTTTTCGAGTACCGCTTTGTGTGTGTGTGATGATCCGATAGAAGAAACGATTCCTTCGCCAACACGAGCCAACACGGTTTCTTCGCCAGCACCTCCAACCAATTGTTTAATGTTGGCACGAACAGTAACCCTGGCTTTACAAATGAGCTGGATACCGTCTTTTGCCACTGCAGCAACGGGTGGGGTGTCAATTACTTTTGGATTTACCGACATTTGTACAGCCTGAAAAACATCACGTCCTGCAAGGTCAATAGCAGTTGCCATTTTAAACGAAAGTTCGATGTTGGCTTTTTGCGCCGAAACCAATGCGTGTACCACTTTTTCAACATGACCACCTGCCAGAAAGTGGGCTTCCAGCTCGTCGCGGTTAAGCACTAAGCCAGCTTTGGTTCCTTCAATCATCGCACGGACAATTACAGATGGCGGAACTTTCCGGAAACGCATCAGGAAAAGCTGAAGCAGTGATATCCGAACATCGGAAACAAGGGCTGAAAACCAAAGTCCAACCGGGATGTAATACAAAATGATGATCAGGAGAATAAAAATTCCGACGATCAATCCAAATATTCCAAGACCTGCAATTTGTTCCATTATTTTTAGTTTAAAGGTTCAACAGTAATGAGCGATTTTTCGATGTGAATAATTCGTACTTTTTCTCCCGGATCAATAAAAGTCCCGGTTGATTTTACTTCAACAACTTCGTCGTTAACTTTTATTTTTCCCATAGGGGCAAGTCTTCCTACCGTAATGCCAATATCTCCGATTTTTACTTTCTCTTCATTTATTTCGTTGGTAAAACCACTAAGAACTGTATTAAGTACCATTTTTTTACCACTTCTCCCTTTAAACAGTTTCACGACTAAAACCGGTGATACAATTAGCACAAAGCCAAGTGAAATAAATCCTACAAGTGTACCATAACTTGTGAAAGCCAGGTAGATACTGTAAGCAAACAGCAGAAGCCCTCCGATGCCTGCAATTGTTATGCCTGGCAAAATGGTAAATTCGATGAGCAATAATACAATACCCAGAAAAATAAGGAAAACGATAATTAAAAGGTTCATGAGTTCAGATTAGTCGATTGTTGCTTTTAAATCTTTTTGAGTTAAAGCTCTTTTCATCGGTCTAAGATACGAAAAACTTCCTTTTTTAACATCACATTTGCCGTTATAGTGAATTAAAAGAGTGCATTGTTCGGCCTGAATTAAATCGTGATTGCAAATTTCAACTAAAGCGTCAATCACATAGTCAAATGTGTGATAATCGTCGTTGTGTAAAACCAGCAATCTTTCTTTCGATTTTTTCTGGTCAAAGTCTTCGTTTATGTCTTTTTTCGGCTTTTGCTTTAAAGTCATAGCTCATTGTTTAATTTTCTGGCTTCATTCACTGTAATTCGTTTCCCGTTTTGATAGGCCGCTATGATGGCATTTTTGGCACCTTCAAGCTTCACCTGGTTTTGTAACGTAACAGCTTCGTTATATATTCTTAAATGCCCAGTTGTGAATACTTTAACACCTTTTTCATCGATATAGTTTTCAACTTTCCTGATTACCGAAAGTTTTTTTATCAGTTTATTGGCCGGCTCCGGAATTTTCCCTTTGTAAGCGGCAATCTGGATTTTATAAATAATTTCGGATGAGGCTTCCTGTTTCTGCTCCTGAGACTTCATTTGTTCTTCAAACACCACCAGGGTATCAATAGCAGCCTCCATTTGAGCTGTAGCCTGTTCTTGCTTTTTAAGGTTGATACTTGCCAGGCTATCGCGATATAAGTCTATTTTTTTTCGAAATTGAAGGAGGTCTTCAGAAGATGCCGATTTCCAGTACCGGTCTTCCTCGTCGCGTGCTTTCTGGTACAGAACCGGGATTTCCTGGTTTAGCGCAACCGATTTTTCTTCATTTTTGAGGATTACAGAAGCGATCTTCTCTTTTTCTTCGCTTGGCGAATGACCATAGATTTTCCGCAAACTGTCGGTTTCCATCGAGATCTGTGCCAGTTCTTTCTCTCTGCTCCAGGCCTGAACGAAAATCTGTTTGGACGTGTTTAATACAAAATGGCTGAATTTTAGGTAACTGATCTCTGAATTTATCTGGAAAACAAAAGTTTCGTTTGCCATTTGGGCGGGAACCGTAAATTCATCAGCCTGTTTGGTTTCTGTCGGAGGCGCAGTTTTGTCCTTAATCGTATCGTCAGGGGTATGAATCTGTTGTTCCTGAAAAATAAAGGAGTGAGGCGAGTTAGGATTGTTCAATTTTAATTCCTTGTCTGTCAGCTTATTTGTCTGATTTAGATTCAGAGCTTGCAAATTAATACATCCCGCAGAAAACAATACGAGGAACAGAACCGTTTTTATGCTTGATTTATTAAGAATTAACATATTGAAAATCGAATTGATTCGGGCTTAAAAGTACAAAAAATGTATCAAGCTTAGCCTTTTATCGACAGGCTTTTTTTTTGAACATCACATCAGGGCCTGCCGAATTGTATGATATTTTCGAGTATATTTGTGTAACTAAAAATATAGTGTAATGGCAATTTTAAAAATAGGAGATAAAGCTCCTGATTTTTCAGGATTGAATCAAAATGGAACCGTAATTTCGTCGAACGATTTCCGGGGTAAAAAGCTCATTTTGTATTTCTATCCCAAGGACAATACGCCCGGATGTACTGCCGAATCGTGTAACCTGAGCGACAATTACCAGATGTGGTTGTCAAAAGGTTATGAGGTTATTGGGGTTAGTCCCGACAAGGTTGCATCGCATAAAAAGTTTGCCGATAAATTTCAGTTTGGGTTTAACCTAATTGCAGATACTGAAACCAATATTCTTCAGGCATTTGGCGTTTGGGGCGAAAAAAGCATGTATGGCCGAACCTATATGGGCGTTTTGCGCACCACTTTTGTAATTAATGAAGATGGAATTATTGAACAGATTTTCGATAAAGTTGACACCAAAGATCACACCAATCAGATTATTAAAGCATTAGATATCAAATAATATGGCTAACGAAGAAAAATCAAATCAGAACAAGGAAAAGCTAAAAGCTTTACAGTTGACAATGGATAAAATCGAGAAAAGCTATGGCAAAGGCTCGATTATGAAATTAGGCGACCGCGTGGTCGAAGAAGTTCCGTCCATCTCATCCGGATCAATCGGTCTTGATATTGCCATGGGAGTAGGCGGTTATCCCAAAGGTAGAATTATTGAAATTTACGGGCCAGAGTCTTCAGGTAAAACAACATTGGCCATTCATGCTATTGCTGAAGCTCAAAAAGCTGGCGGAATTGCCGCCATTATTGATGCCGAACATGCATTTGATCCTGGATATGCCACCAAATTAGGTGTTGATATTAACGAACTGCTGATTTCGCAACCCGATAACGGTGAGCAGGCACTCGAAATTGCCGATAACCTGATTCGCTCAGGTGCGGTAGATATCATTGTTATTGACTCAGTGGCGGCCTTGACCCCAAAATCAGAGATCGAAGGTGAAATGGGCGATTCTAAGATGGGTCTTCAGGCTCGTTTAATGTCTCAGGCATTACGGAAACTTACTGCCAACATCAACAAAACCAAGACTTGTGTCATCTTTATTAACCAGTTGCGTGAGAAAATTGGGGTGATGTTTGGTAACCCTGAAACAACAACCGGGGGTAATGCCCTGAAATTTTACGCTTCGGTTCGTCTGGACATTCGCCGTATTGGTCAGATTAAAGATGGTGAGGAAGCGCAGGGAAATCATACACGGGTGAAAGTGGTGAAAAATAAAGTGGCGCCACCATTCAAAAAAGCCGAGTTTGATATCATGTATGGTGAAGGGATCTCCAAAACAGGCGAAATCGTTGATTTGGGCGTTGAACTCAATGTAGTTAAAAAAAGTGGGTCATGGTTTAGTTATGGGGAAACCAAACTAGGACAAGGCCGTGAATCGGTTAAATTGCTGCTTCGTGACAATCCTGAATTGGCGCAGGAACTGGAAGCTAAAATATTTGAAGCGATAACCACGACAACGATGGTAAATTAAGTAAAGATTAAAAATACAGTTGTGTCCGGGTTTGACAGCTGTGCTGTTTCACCCGGATTTTTTTTTATGCTACCTTTTGCCCCTTAAATGGTTAGATCGATAGAGTTCCGGGCATAAAAATTACAAATACTAATCTGGAGGCTTCAAATAATAGTAAATTCAAAGGCTTCCGTTAAATAATGAGTTGTGAAACGAGTCATGAGGGATAACCACACACAGGAGAATGACTGTAATGGCGAGTTCCATCTGGCAATTAAAAAACAAATTATACACAGATGAAATAGCCATAAGAGCTAAATCTCATGTCAACTGGAAATGTTTAAATGGCTATTCCATGAGGTTGAGAATTGAATTGAAAATCTGAAGCTGATACCAAATTGCAGGAATCAAAAACGAAAATTTATACGAATGAAAGTTTTAAAGTTTGGAGGCACCTCAGTAGGAAGTGCTGAAAATATTCAAAGGGTTAAACAGATCCTGATGGGACAGACCGACGATGTGATTGTTGTTGTGTCGGCATTGGGCGGAATAACTGACAAAATTTTGAGTGCAGCAAAAATGGCTGCGATCGGAACCGGCTACTTTCAGGCTGAATTAACGGAAATCAACATGCGTCACTTCGAGGCTATTGATAAATTGTTTGAAGGCGGAAAACGCGATGAAATCAAAGAAAAGGTTCAGGTATTGCTCGACGAACTGGAACGGATCATCCATGGGGTTTCGTTAATTGGTGAGCTTACTCCCAAAACGCTTGATAAAATTGGCGGATTCGGGGAACGGCTCTCATCGCTGATTATTTCTGAATATATTCCTTCGGCCCAATGGTTCGATTCGAGTAAGTTGATCCGCACCGACAGCAATTTCGGAAAAGCTGCTGTTAATTTTGAACTGACCAATCAACTGATTCGTACTGCGTTCGTTTCGTTTTCAGGAATTGCCATTGTTCCTGGATTTATTTCGAGTAACGATGCCGGGGAATATACCACTTTGGGGCGTGGCGGCTCTGATTATACCGGAGCTATTTTGGCTGCAGCCG
Organism: Prolixibacteraceae bacterium; assembly: GCA_019459525.1. Taxonomy (GTDB): domain Bacteria; phylum Bacteroidota; class Bacteroidia; order Bacteroidales; family Prolixibacteraceae; genus Aquipluma. The sequence goes on along the minus strand of JAIBEY010000023.1, from coordinate 6,583 downwards.
TTGATGCTGACTCTCTTGAAATCTGGACCGATGTGAATGGGTTTATGACTGCCGATCCGCGCGTAATCAGCAAGGCTTATACCATCAAAATGCTTAGCTATTCGGAAGCCATGGAACTCTCGCATTTTGGCGCTAAGGTGATTTATCCGCCAACAATCCTACCCGTTTACAAAAAGGGGATTCCTGTCAGGATTAAAAATACCATGGAGCCCGATGCTGAAGGGACATTGATTACCGAAAGTAAACTCAACGGGAAAGATTTGCCGATTAAAGGTATTTCATCGATCTCCAATATTACACTTATTACCATTCAAGGTCTTGGTATGGTTGGCGTTACCGGAATTTCGGCACGGCTTTTTGGAGCTTTGGCCCGCCAGAATATCAACGTAATTTTAATATCACAGGCATCTTCCGAAAACTCAATCAGTTTTGCCATCGATTCGTCGAGCTCATCCAAAGCAGAAATTGCAATCAGGCAAGAGTTCGATCGGGAAATTCAGCTTGATCAAATCAACAAAATAACCATTGAAGATAATCTCGCTATTGTGGCCATCGTGGGTGAAAACATGAAACATGCCACCGGTGTTGCCGGAAAACTGTTTAATACCATTGGCAAAAACGGGGTTAACATCATTGCCATTGCCCAGGGCGCCTCCGAGTTGAATATTTCGTGGGTTGTAAAGGTTTCCGACCTTCGGAAAACGCTGAATGTGGTTCACGAGTCGTTTTTCCTTTCCGAAAATGTTGAACTGAATATTTTCCTGCTTGGAATTGGTTTGGTAGGCGGAAATTTGCTCGAACAAATCAAACAGCAGCAACCTAAATTGCTGAAGGAAAAACACCTCAAAATTAAACTGGCTGGGGTTGCCAATTCAAAAAAGATGCTTTTTAATCGCGATGGAATTGATATTGCAACTTTCCGCGAAAAAATGATGGACGAAGGACAGGTTTCCAGCCTGGAAGAATTTAAAAATGAGATTATTAAATTGAATATGTACAACTCCATTTTTGTGGATTGTACGGCCAATGATCAGGCAGCCGGATTGTATGCCGAGTTACTGAATGCCAATGTTTCGATCGTAACCGCGAATAAGGTTGCGGCTTCCTCAGAATATGAAAACTATGCACTTCTGAAAAAAATAGCCAAACGCAAAGGTGTTAAATTTTTGTTTGAGACCAATGTGGGCGCAGGTTTACCAATTATTACCACCCTGAACGATTTGGTAAATTCCGGAGATACTATCCTTAAAATTGAAGCAGTACTTTCCGGGACACTCAATTTCATTTTTAACACGATCAGCGAAACGGTTCCGCTGAGCCAGACTATCCGTATGGCCAAAGAGCAGGGATATGCCGAGCCTGATCCGCGAATCGACCTGAGTGGGGTGGATGTAGCCCGTAAATTGTTGATCCTTGCCCGTGAATCGGGTTATCAGTTCGAAATGAAAGACATTAAGATCAATACATTTATCCCTTCCGGTTATTTTGAGGGCAGCGTGGATGATTTTTGGGAAACAATACCTGAAATGGATGCCGAGTTTGAAGCCAACCGCAAAAAGCTTACTGAATCGGGTCGTATGTGGCGTTTTGTTGCCAAATTCGATCGGGGAGAAGCGGAGATCGGGTTGCAGGAAATAACTGCCGGTCATCCGTTTGCCGACTTGCAAGGCTCAAATAACCTGGTGATGTTTACCACCGAACGCTATCAGGAATTCCCAATGATCATTAAAGGATACGGCGCCGGAGCTGCCGTTACTGCAGCAGGCGTATTCGCTGACATAATCAGGGTTTCCAACATCTGATTATGAGGATCAGTCGAAATTGCTTTGGGTTGTTGCTCGGGTTGTTAGCCGGATGTACGTCGAACCCGGCTCCATTGATTCCGGAACAAAGCCTGTTTCAGGTTTCGACGATTGATGCCCTTTTGCAGGGCGATTACGATGGCTATACCACGCTGAAAGAACTTTCAGCAAAAGGTAATTTTGGGATTGGCACTGTTGATGCGCTGGATGGCGAGCTGGTTGTTGAAAACGGGCAGTTCTACCAGGTTAAGTCCGATGGAAAAGTATATCGGCCTTCGGCTGATACGAAAACACCATTTGCATCAATTGTTCGGTTTGCCCCCGAAGATTCTGTTAATCTTCAGAACCTCAATTTCGATCAATTTAAATTGTTGGTTGATAGCTTGATGAAAAGCAAAAATTACTTCTTTGCCATCCGGTTGGAGGGTAATTTTGAGTTGGTTCATACCCGAAGTGTTCCGGGGCAGCAAAAACCATATCCGCCTTTGGTTGTTGTAACCCAAAATCAACCTGAATTTAACCTGACAGAAACGCATGGAAAGCTAACCGGCTTCTATTGTCCGGAGTTTGTGAAAGGAATTAACATCACGGGTTACCATTTGCATTATTTGTCTGACGATAAAACTTCAGGAGGGCATTTGCTCAATTTCCGGTTGAAATCAGGAACGCTGAAGCTTGATAAAATTCAAAATTTTGAAATGAAATTGCCGGAATCGGGTTCATTTCAGAAAACAGAATATAAAACCGACCGAACTGAAGAACTGAAAAAAGTAGAAGGTTGAAAATAGAGTGATCTCATTTCCTTTTTTTTTCGGTTGTTTCGAAGCTTTGCTGAATGATTGTTTTTGTTGAAAAATTGAATATTAAACATTGAACAGGTAGTTATGAAACGAGCATGTAAAATATTTAATACTTACATCCAGGAATATGAGCATATCGACATGTGAGTTCCATACGACAATTAAAAAACAAATTATTCGCGTATGAAATATATAATTGTTTTGGGAGATGGAATGGCCGACGAGCCGTTGGCCGCATATGGTGGAAAAACACCGCTCCAGATGGCTGAAAAACCGGTCATCGATGATTTGGCCAAAAGAGGGCGGGCCGGACAATTAAAAACGGTTCCGGAAGATATGCACCCCGGAAGTGAAATCGCCAACATGTCGGTTTTAGGTTATGATGTACATACCGTTTTTGAAGGGCGTGGGGTACTCGAAGCAGCCAGTATAGGTGTAACGCTTGGCGAAAACGACCTGGCTTTGCGTTGCAACCTGATTTGTATCGAAAATGACAACATTAAAAATCATTCGGCAGGACATATTTCGAATGAAGAATCCTATGAGTTGATTGATTTCCTGAATAAAAAACTGGGTAACGAAATGATCCGCTTTTATCCGGGGGTTTCGTACCGGCATTTACTGGTGATTAAAGGTGGAAAAAAGCAAATGAATTGCACTCCGCCGCACGATGTCCCCGGAAAACCATTCCGCCCATGTTTAATCAAACCGGAGAACGAAGACGCTGTCGCTACCGCCAGGTTATTGAATTACCTGATTTTGCGTTCGCAGGCTTTACTGGCCGGACATCCAGTCAATGTAAAACGACAGGAAGCAGGCAAAGATATGGCCAACAGCATTTGGCCATGGTCACCCGGTTATAAACCCCAGATGACAACATTAAAAGAGTTGTTTGGCATCGAAAAATCGGCTGTTATTTCGGCAGTTGATCTGATTCAGGGAATAGGTGTGTATGCCGGAATGGACGTGATTAAAGTAGAAGGTGCAACCGGATTGTACGACACCAACTACGAAGGAAAGGCCCGTGCAACCATTGAGGCGCTGAAAGACCATGATTTGGTTTATCTGCACGTGGAAGCCAGTGACGAGGCTGGCCATGAAGGTGATGTGGAGCTAAAAACCAAAACCATTAGTTATCTCGATCAGCGTATTGTGAAGTATCTGGTTGACGAAACTGAAAAAATGGATGAACCGGTTACTATTGCCGTGTTACCCGATCACCCAACTCCTTGCGCCACAAAGATTCATACCCGCGATGCGGTGCCGTTTATCATTTACCGGCCTGGAGAAACACCCGACGATGTTCGGTTTTACGACGAATTTGAAGTAGTTAAAGGTTCATATGGTCTTTTACAAGGCGACGAGTTTATGAAAGCTCTTTTAGGGAAAATTATCAATTAACTAATAATTAATTAAGGTTGAGAGTACTCTGTATTCGGTCAGTTTCTTACCTTTAGCCCGTCAAGACCAAACTTTGAAAATTTAGAAATGAAATATTTCAGTACCAATAAATCCATTCTGTCAGTTTCGCTGATGGAAGCTGTAACAAAGGGTTTAGCAAGTGATAATGGGCTGTTTATGCCTGAAAGGATTGAAGAATTTGACATCGAATTTTTCAATGGTATTCACCAGATGAGTTTTCAGGAGATAGCAGCTGAAGTAGCCAATAAATTTTTTGGGGAAGATATTCCGGAGCATATATTGGAAAACATTGTTTTCGATACTCTCAACTTTGATTGTCCCGTAGTAAAAGTCAGCGATTCTATATATTCGCTTGAATTATTTCACGGTCCGACCTTGGCTTTTAAAGATGTTGGCGCACGGTTTATGGCTCGTTTGTTGGGCCATTTCCTTCAGGGGTATAAAAAAGACGTTAATGTATTGGTGGCAACCTCGGGCGATACCGGAAGTGCCGTAGCAAACGGTTTTCTTGACATCCCGGGCATTAAAGTTTATGTACTTTACCCCAAAGGGCTGGTAAGCAACATTCAGGAAAAGCAGTTTACCACGCTTGGAAAGAACATTGTTGCACTCGAAATTGACGGCACATTTGACGATTGTCAACGGTTGGTTAAATCGGCATTTATGGATGCTGAGTTGAATAAAGCGATGGTTTTAACCTCGGCCAATTCCATTAACGTAGCACGTTTTTTACCACAGGCTTTCTATTATTTTAATGCATATGCCCGTTTGCGCGAGGCCGGAGTGACCGGAGACCTGGTATTTTCGGTGCCTAGCGGTAATTTCGGAAACCTTACTGCCGGATTATTTGCCAAATATATGGGCTTACCGGTAAAACGGTTTATTGCCGCGAATAACGAAAATGATGTTGTTTATCAATATTTAAAAACCGGAAAATACGAACCGCGTGCTTCGGTTGCTACCATTGCCAATGCTATGGATGTGGGCGCCCCAAGTAATTTTGCCCGGATTTTGGAATTGTACAATCAATCGCACGGCGATATTTGTACTGATATGGTGGGTTACCGTTATTCTGATGATGAGATTCGGGAGACCATGAAAGCTGTTTACGAGTCGGAAAACTACATGCTCGATCCGCATGGCGCTGTGGGTTATCGCGCGTTGAAAGCTGACCTGCAACCCGGAGAAGTTGGTGTTTTTCTGGAAACAGCCCATCCTGCAAAATTTACCGAAACGGTCGAGTCGGTTTTGGGAGAAGGAACGGTTACGCTTCCCGAAAAATTGGAAGAATTTATGAAAGGCCAAAAACTGTCGATTGAAATTAGTTCTGATTTTGATGATTTTAAAGGTTTCTTATTGAAACAATAAGAGATTTATACATCCGATAAAAAGCCGCTTTCGTCAGACACGAAAGCGGCTTTTTTTTTATGAAATTAAGTTATTTTCGTTCTGTTCTTATTGAATTCGGTTATGGCATATTTCAGTACTTCGGATGTTATTGGCTTGTGTATTATAAAATTAGCTGAACAGACAGGCTTTCCGGTTGAATTGACCGGATCTCAGGTGCTTGGCGGTGGTTGCATCAATCAGGCAATGCGTATCAGTACTTCGGCAGGCGACTTTTTTGTGAAATGGAATACCTCGGCCCCGCCGGATATGTTTGGCAAAGAAGCGGCCGGATTGGTTGAAATGCAACAGCCGGATGATGCTTTGCTGAAAATCCCAAAAGTGATCTGGTATAAAGATGCCGATGAAAAACCCGGAATCCTGATGCTGGAATATTTACCTTCCGTTTTTCCGACTCCCGATTTGGAGCGTATTTTAGGGCGGGGTTTGGCTCAGCTTCACCGCAAAACGAATTCCCAATTTGGCTTTTACCAGGATAATTATTGCGGAACAACCGTTCAGGATAATACCTGGACCGATAGCTGGCCCGAATTCTATGCGTTTCGGCGGATTCATGCTTTGGTGCAACAAATCCGGAATGTGCGTGGATTATCAGCCGAAGAGCTAAAACTGTACGACCGGTTGATCGACCGGATGCCGCAGTTGCTGGCTCACCAAACGGTTCCATCGCTGATTCACGGTGACTTGTGGTCGGGAAATTGCTTGTTTTCATCTTTCGGGCCGGCTTTGATTGATCCTGCCTGTTATTATGCCGACCGCGAAATGGAATTGGGAATGATGAAGTTATTTGGTGGTTTTTCTTCCCGGGTTTGGAACGCCTATCAGGAAGAATTTCCGCTTCCTTATGGCTGGGCCGACCGGATCCGCCTCTATCAGTTGTACCACATACTCAATCATTATCTGCTTTTTGGCGGATCGTACGGTGAGCAGGCCAACGAAATCGCGAAAGTATATAGGTAATGAGAACTATTAAATGTCGTATTTTAGTTTTGACAAGGTATCCCGGCAAGCTGGGTACCTAAAATTTATTCTACCACCGATTACACAGATTTACACCGATTAAAATATAAGGTAGCTTTTGAATCTGTGCTTATCTGTGTAATCTGTGGTGCTAACTTTTACTCGTTGAAGCAGCGTAGCTGCAAAACGAGT